>NC_016946.1:4201868-4802135 GCF_000277125.1 Mycobacterium intracellulare ATCC 13950 | reverse complement strand
CGTTGTCGGTCACCGCCACGTCACCGACGTACGGCTCACCCCCCAGCCCGTCGACGATGGTGCCGTTGCGGATGATGAGGTCGCAAGTCATCCAAACAATCTACGACCGTGGCGGCGGCTCGTGCCAGGATCTTTTCCGTGATCGACCACGTGGGCATCAACTGCGCCGACTACGCAAAGTCCCAGCGGTTCTACGACGCGGTGCTGGAGACGCTGGGCTTCTCCCGGCAGCTGGATGTGGGCCCCGCCATCGGGTATGGCCGCGGGGGCAAGCCGACCTTCTGGATCTCCGGGGCGCTGGCCGGACCCAATCGCGAGGTTCACCTGGCGTTCGAGGCGCCCGACGAGGACGCCGTGCGCGCCTTCTACCGGGTGGCCGTGGAGTTGGGCGCCGAACCGCTGCACGAGCCGAGGCTCTGGCCGGAATACCACCCCGGCTACTTTGGCGCGTTCGTGCGCGACCCCGACGGCAACAACGTCGAGGCTGTCTTCCACGGCGCGCTCCCGTAGTGTCGCGAGTATGGCCCGCACCGACGATGCCGCCGTAATCCAAGACCTCCTGCGCGACGCCTTCACCCGGTTGATCGAACACGTCGACGAGATCACCGAGGGATTGACCGAGGAGGTGTCGTCCTATCGGCCGACCCCGGACGCCAACAGCATCGCGTGGCTGCTCTGGCACAGCGCGCGGGTGCAGGACCTCCAGCTGGCCGACGTGGCCGGGGTCGAGCAGGTCTGGCTGCGCGACGGGTGGGTGGACCGGTTCGGACTGGACCTGCCACAGGGCGACATGGGCTACGGGCATTCGCCCGACGACGTCGCCAAGGTGAAGGCGCCCGCGGACCTGCTGTCCGGCTACTACCACGCGGTGCACGAGCTCACCCTCGAATACCTCGGCGGGATCACCGCCGAGGAGCTGGCCCGCGTCGTGGACACCAACTGGGATCCGCCGGTGACGGCCAGCGCCCGGTTGGTCAGCATCATCGACGACTGCGCCCAGCACCTCGGGCAGGCCGCGTACGTGCGGGGGATTGCGTAGATTCGCAGGCGTGCGATTCGCGGCGAGCGTGCTGTTGTGGCTCATCACCACGCTGGCGCTGGCGGTGGCCATCCCCGCGGCGTGGACGCAGCTGCACGTCGTCGACGCCGACGGCTACGCCGCGCTGGCGCGCGGGGCGGCGGCCGACCCGGACCTGCAGTCCGCCATGGCGGCCGAACTGACCACGCGGGCAATGGCTCTCATCGCCGAACACGGCGGGGGCCGTTATCCCGTCGACAGCTCCGACGTGCACGATGCCGCCAGCGCTTTCACCGCCGGGCCGGCCTTCCCGCCTCTGTTCGCCCAAGCCAACCGCGCGGCGCACGGCTGGCTGTTCGGTGACCCGGGGGGCGGCGAGAACGGCGATCAGTGGGCGGTCGACGTCGCCCCGATGCTGGGCGACGACTCGATCCGGCCGCTGCTCAGCCGTTACAACGTGACCGTTCCCGCGAAACTGGCTGTCCCGCTGACGGTTTCGATGCCACAAGCGATGCGTCAGGGGCGGCTGAGCCGGCTGTCCACCTGGGGGCCGTGGGTAAGCGTGGGGGCGGCGGCGTTGTGCGGGGTCTGCGCGCTGCTCACGCTGGCCGCCGCGCGCCGGCGCGGCAAGGCGCTCAGCAGCCTGGGGGTGTCCGCCCTGCTCGTCGGCGCGGCCGGGTGGGCCGGCCTCGAGGTCGCCGGCCGCTACGTCGACAAGGCGCTCAACCGCACCACCGGCGACATCCGGCGCGTCGCCGAGGCGATGGTCGGACACGCCGAAGCCGGTGTGCACCAATGGCTCAACGTCACGCTGCTGGCCGGCGCCGCCCTGGTGGGACTCGGCGTGGTCGTCGCGATGGTCGGCAGTCTGTGGAAGAAGTCGTGAGCCGCCCCGCTACCCGAACGTGAACGAGAAGACCTGCAGGCCCTTGCTGACCCGCATGTCCAGCTGGTCGCGGTGCGCGGAGTCGTCGGCGACGATCCGGTGCAACGTGGGCGCCCCGCCGATCGGTGTGGTGGTGGTCGTGCCGTCCCGGGTCACGGTGAGCGTGCCGGTGCCGCCGACCACGGCGTAGACGTCCTTCGCGGTGTAGTTCAGCCGGACGGTGGCGTCGTCGCCCTCGGCGGTGGCGCCCTGATCGTCCAGGGTCCAGCGCCCGCGCAGGGCGAACGTGTCGTCGGCCAGGGTCGGCGGAAAGCTCAGCGTGACGGTGCCCGACGTGTAATCGCCGGTGCCGCCGTAGTTTCCGGACCTTTCGACACCGAGGTAGGTTTCGGGCGTGAGCCGGGTCTGCGGGGTGGTGTCGGCCGAACTCGTCGGCGCGGGCAGCGGCGCGCCGGGGTGGGCGTCCGCGAGCAGTTGGCGGATCAGTTTTTCGGTGCCGTCGTAGTCGCCCTCCCCGAACTTCGTGTGCCGCACTTGCCCGTTCGCGTCGATCAGGTATTCGGCCGGCCAGTACACGTTGTGGAAGTTGTTCCACGTCGCGTAGTCGTTGTCCAGGGCGATGGGGTAGGGGATGTGCAGGTCGGCGGCGCCGCTGGCCACGTTCTCGGGGACCCGCTCGAACGCGTACTCCGGCGTGTGCACCCCGATGACGACGAATCCCGCGTCGTGATACCTGTTGTACCAATCGATTACGTGTGGGATCGCGCGCTGGCAGTTGATACACGAGTAGGCCCAGAAGTCGATCAACACGACCTTGCCGCGCACCTCGGCGGGGTCCAGCGGCTTGCCGTCCGGGGTGTTGAGCCACCCGGTGACGCCGGTCAGGGCGGGCGCGGGCCCGCACTGTTGCAGCTCGTCCGAACCGCTGGAGCAGTCGCTGAGCGCCCCCTCGACGGTGACGCTGGGCGGGCTCAGCGCCAGCCCGGTGCCGCGGTTCGGCTGCTGCGCGGGGGTGGGGTTCAGGCTGTGCCCGATGTCGTTGGCGCCCAGCTTGTTCTGCATCGCCGTCGTGTAGTCGGGGACGGCTCGCTGCAGCATCGCCGGCAGGTTGAACACCAGCGCCGCGGCCAGCACGATCATCGCGATCCCGCCGGCGATCTGAATCGCACGCTGCCGTCGGCGGAACGCGGCGACGCGCTCGGCGACGCGCCGCCCGGCCAGCGCGAAGGCCAACAGCGGCACGGCATTTCCGAGGGCGAAGGTCGCGGTCAACACCAGCGCGCCCGGACCGATCGACGAGGTTCCGCCGGCGACCACGATCGCCGCGAGCACCGGACCGGCGCACGGCACGTAGAGGGCGCCCAACGTCAGACCGAGGCCGAAACCGTCTGCGTTGGCGCCGATTTGGCGCTGCGGGAGGTAGGCGAACGGCCGTTCGATCAGGTGCTGCACCGGCGGGAAGATCAGCCCCAGGCCGATGAGGGTCAACACCACCAGGGCGGCCCACCGGATCGCGTCCTGCGGCAGGTGCAGCGCCGTCAACAGCGCGGAGCCGAGCAGGGTGGCCAGGCTGAAGCTGCACACCAGCCCCGCGATCACCAGATACGGGCGGGACACCGAACTCACGCGGCGGGAGTCGGCTCGGGTACCGCCCGCACCGGACAGCAGGATCACCGGGAGCACCGGCAGGATGCACGGCGAGATGCCGGTGATCAGCCCGCCGAGAAACCCGATCAGGGCGATGGTCTGCACGCGCTATTTCCAAGGACGCGACGGGAGCATGGTTCCACCTTTACCCGTTCGCGCCGCCGACGAGAGTGACCTCGCACAAATCACGCAACGTGCGTTATACAAATCACACGACGTGCGTTACGCTCTTCCGGTGGCGCAACTGACATTCCAGCGTGCCCGCACCGAGGAAAAGAAGCGCCAACGTGCGGAGGCCCTCGTGGAAGCCGCACGCTCGCTGGCGATGGAGACGGGCGTCGCGTCGGTCACCCTGACCGCGGTGGCGAGCCGCGCCGGAATTCACTACTCGGCGGTGCGCCGCTACTTCACCTCGCACAAGGAAGTGCTGCTGCGCCTGTCCGCCGAGGGGTGGGTGCGGTGGTCGAACACCGTGTCGGACAAGCTGGCCGAGCCCGGCGCCAAATCGCCGTCGCGCATCGCCGGGACGCTGGCCGAGGCGCTGGCCGACGATCCGCTGTTCTGCGACCTGCTGGCCAACCTGCACCTGCACCTGGAGCACGAGGTGGACGCGGAGCGGGTCATCGAGGTCAGGCGCATCAGCACCGCCGCCACGCGCTCGCTCGCCGATGCCATCGAGAGGGCGCTGCCCGAGCTCGGGCGGTCGGGGTCGCTCGACATCCTGCTGGCCGCGTACTCGCTGGCGGCCACCCTGTGGCAGGTCGCGAACCCGCCGGCGGATCTCACCGACGTCTACGCCGAGGAGCCGGAAGTGGCTCCGCCGGAGTGGAATCTGGACTTCGCGACCGCGCTGACGCGCCTGCTGACTGCCACGTGCATCGGGCTCATCGCGGAAGCCGCATGAACTCAGGGAGGGAGGCCGGTAACGCTGTGGCTTGGCGATCTTCAACCGGTGAACACGGGAAGGGACTTGGAGCGCCCATGACGACGACTGAGCCAAGGACCGAGCCGCTGCAGCAGCAGGGCTCCGCCGGCGGGGAGGGCGAAAAGGCCGCTCCGCAGCGCGCCAAGAAAAAGGGGGTTTTGGGGCGTTTCTGGCTGGTGCTCACGATCGCGGCTGTCGTCGCGCTGTCGGGTTTCGTCGTGTACCGGTTGCACGGCGTCTTCGGCGTTCACCGCGGTTCGTTCGGTGGTGGCACCTCGGGAGAGGTCCTCGACGAGTTCAACGCCAAGACGATCACGCTCCAGGTCTGGGGCCCGCCGGGCAGCACGGCGACCATCAACTACCTCGACGAAAACTCCCATCCGCAGCAGGCCCTCAACGTGCCCTTGCCCTGGAGCAAAGTATTGAGTTCAACGAAGCCCGGCATCCCGGCAAACCTGGTGGCGCAAGGCGACGGCAGTTGGATCGCCTGCCAGTTCGTGGTGAACAAGCACGACGGAAGCGGTGACGTCATCAAGACGCCGAATCGCTCGGATCCCAACCAAACCGTGAACGCCTTCGTCTATTGCCTGGACAAGTCCGCATGAGCGAGCCGGGCGAGGTTCCGCCGCGCGTCGATCAGCCGCTGATCCCGCCGTTCCTGCCGCGGATGATCCACAAGCTGGCCCTGCCGATCGTCCTGGTGTGGTTGGGCATCGTGTTCGTCACCAACACCGTGGCCCCGCAGCTGGAGGTCGTCGCCAAAACCCACTCGGTGTCGATGAGTCCGACCGACGCGGCGTCATTCCAGTCGATGATGAAGGTCGGGTCGACGTTCAAAGAGTTCAACTCCGACAACTCGGCCATGATCCTGCTGGAGGGCGACAAGCCACTCGGGGCCGAAGCGCACCGCTACTACGACGAGATCGTCAGGCGCGTCGAGCAAGACAAGAAACACGTCCAGCACGTCCAGGATTTCTGGAGCGATCCGCTCACGGCGGCGGGTTCCCAGAGCCACGACCAAAAGGCCGCGTACGTCCAGGTTTACCTCGCCGGCAACATGGGCGGCGGCCTGGCGAACGAGTCCGCCGCGGCCGTCCGCAAGATCGTGGACTCGGTACCCGCGCCGCCGGGAATCAAGGCATACGTCACCGGCGCGGGTCCGCTGTTCGCCGATCAATCCCACGCGGGTGAGAAGGGCGTAGCGAAGGTCACGCTCGTCACGTTCTTGGTGATCATCTTGATGCTGCTATTCGTCTATCGGTCGGCGATCACCATGCTGATCATGCTCGTCATGGTGTTCATCGAACTGGCGGCGGCCCGTGGCGTCGTCGCGGTCCTGGGAAACTACGGGATCATCGGGCTTTCCACCTTCGCCAACAACATGCTGGTGCTGATGGCGATCGCCGCCGGGACCGACTACGCGATCTTCGTGGTCGGCCGCTACCACGAGGCCCGTGGTCTGGGCGAGTCGCGCGAAAAAGCGTTCTACACCATGTTCCACAGCACCGCGCATGTCGTGCTCGGGTCGGGATTGACCATCGCCGGCGCGATGTACTGCCTGAGCTTCTGCCGGCTGCCGTACTTCCAGACGCTGGGCGTGCCGTGCGCGGTCGGCATGCTGGTGGCGGTTCTCGCGGCGTTGACGCTGGGCCCGGCGGTGTTGACGGTGGCGTCGTTCTTCAAGCTCATGGACCCGAAGCGCAAGCTGCAGACCCGGGGCTGGCGTCGCATGGGCACCGCGGTGGTCCGCTGGCCCGCACCCGTTCTCGCGGTGACCATCGCGGTCGCGTTGGTCGGTCTGCTCGCCCTGCCCGGTTACAAGACGGACTACGACAACCGCCACTTCCTGCCGGCGGACACCCCGGCCAATGTCGGTTATGCCGCCGCGGATCGGCACTTCGACCAGGCTCGGCTCAATCCCGAGCTGTTGATGATCGAGACCGATCACGACCTGCGTAACCCGGCCGACTTCCTGGTCCTGGACAAGGTCGCCAAGGCGGTCTTCCACATCCCGGGTATCGGCCGCGTGCAGACCATCACCCGGCCGTTGGGCACGCCGCTCGACCACAGCACCCTCGGGTTTCAGATGGGCGCGCAAGCCGCGGGGCGGATCCAGACCCAGCACTACCAAGAGGAGCAGGCGAACAATCTGCTCAAGCAGGCCGACGAGCTGCACAAGACGATGGCAACGCTGCACGAGCAGATGCAGGTGACCCAGGATCTGAGCAACACCACGCACGAAACCACCAGGCTCACCAAGGAAACCGTGCAGATCACCGAGAGGTTGCGCGACGACATCGCCAACTTCGACGACTTCCTCCGGCCGATCCGCAGCTACTTCTACTGGGAGAAGCACTGCTACGACATCCCGGCCTGCTGGGCACTCCGGTCGGTCTTCAACGCGCTCGACGGCATCGACCAGGTGGCCGAGAACATCGTGAACCTGAGCGCGAACCTGGACAAGCTGGATCGGATCCAGCCCAAGCTGGTGGCGCTGATCCCCCCGCAGATCGAGAGCCAGCAGCGCAACCTCGACACCATCATGTCGAATTACGCGATCACACAGGGACTTAACGAACAGGCGAAAGCGCAGGCCGACAACGCCACCGCGCAGGGCGATGCCTTCGACAAGGCGAAGAACGACGACACGTTCTACCTTCCGCCGGAGGCGTTCAAGAGCCCGGATTTCGCGCGGGGTCTCAAGCAGTTCATATCGCCGAACGGGCACGCCGTCCGGCTGATCATTTCCCACGAAGGCGACCCGGCGACCCCCGAAGGCATCAACCACATCGAGCCGATCAAGCAGGCCGTGCACGAGGCGATCAAGGGCACCCCCTGGGAGGGCGCCAAGGTCTACCTCGGCGGCACCGCGGCGACGTACAAGGACATGCACGACGGCTCCGACATCGACCTGATCATCGCCGGAATCGCCGCGGCCACTTTGATTTTCGTCATCATGCTGGTGATCACCCGAAGCGTCGTGGCGGCCGTCGTGATCGTCGGCACGGTGTTGCTGTCGCTGGGCGCCTCGTTCGGACTCTCCGTGCTCTTATGGCAGTACATCCTGGGTTTGAAGTTGCACTGGATGGTGCTGGCGATGGCGGTCATCCTGCTGCTGGCGGTCGGCTCGGACTACAACCTGCTGCTGATATCGCGGTTCAAAGAGGAAATCCACGCCGGGCTCAAGACCGGGACGATCCGCGCGATGGCCGGTTCGGGCTCGGTGGTCACCTCCGCCGGTCTGGTGTTCGCCGCGACGATGGCCACGTTCATGTTCAGCCCGCTGCTGGTGATGGCCCAGGTGGGTACGACGATCGCGCTGGGTCTGCTGTTCGACACCTTGATCGTGCGGTCGTTCATGACACCGTCGCTGGCCACCTTGCTCGGGCGTTGGTTCTGGTGGCCGCAGCACGTGCGGCCACGGCCGGCCAGCACCATGCTGCGACCGTACGGACCGCGTCCCGCGGTGCGCGAGCTGATCCTCAACGACGTCGAGGAGCACCCGCCGGGCGGATTGGTACAGCCGCGCTGATCCTACGAAGCGTGAGCAGCCCGCTGCGGGTGGTCAGAAGTCCCAGTCCGCGTCCTCGGTGGCCTGGTGGGAGCCGATGACATAGGAGCTGCCCGACCCGGAGAAGAAGTCATGGTTCTCGCCGGCGCCGGGATCGAGCGCCGAGAGCACCGCCGGATTCACCCGGCAGTCCGACGGCCCGAACATCGGTTCGTACCCGAGGTTGGCCAGGGCCCTGTTGGCGTTGAACCGCATGTAGGGCAGCACGTCATCGGTCCAGCCCAGGCCGTCGTACAGATCGTGGGCATAATCAATCTCGTTGGTGTACAACGCATTCAACAGCTCGTAGGTGTACTCGCGGTGGCCGGACCGCTCTGGTTCCGAAAGCTCGGCGAGTCCGCGCTGACACTTGTAGCCGATGTAGAAGCCGTGCACGGCTTCGTCGCGGATGATCAGCCGGATGATGTCGGCGGTGTTGGTGAGCTTGCCGCGCGAGGACCAGTACATCGGCAGGTAGAAACCGGAGTAGAACAGAAACGATTCCAGCATGACCGACGCCGCCTTGCGTTTGAGGGCGTCGTCCCCGCGGTAATAGTCGACGACGATCTGTGCCTTGCGCTGCAGGTGCGGATTGCGCTCGGACCAGTCGAAGGCGTCGTCGATCTGGCGGGTGGAGCACAGCGTCGAAAAGATCGAACTGTAGCTCTTGGCGTGGACCGATTCCATGAACGCGATGTTGGTCAGCACCGCCTCCTCGTGGGGCGTGACCGCATCGGCGATCATCGACACCGCGCCGACGGTGGCCTGCGTCGTATCGAGCAACGTGAGCCCGGTGAACACTCGCACGGTCGTCTGCTGCTCCTGCGCGGTCAGCGTCTGCCATGACGCCGAGTCGTTGGACAGCGGCACCTTCTCCGGCAGCCAGAAGTTGCCCGTCAGCCGATCCCATACCTGCGCGTCCTTGGGGTCGGGCAGGCGATTCCAGTTGACCGCCCGCATTCGATCCACCGATCGGATGCTCATCGCGCGCCGCCGATCTCGTCGCTGCTGCGTAGCCCGGACAGGTCGCCGCGGCGAGCGGCCTCGAAGCGGACGGCGACGTCGGCCCAATTCACGATGGACCACAGCCTGTCGACGTAGTCGGCCTTGACGTTGCGGTACTGCAGGTAGAACGCGTGCTCCCAGGCGTCGAACACCAGCAGCGGAGTGCTGGTGATCGCCACGCTGATGTGGTGATCGTGAATCTGGTGCACGACCAGACGACGCCCGATCGGGTCCCACGCCAGCGCGCCCCACCCCGAGCCCTGCACGCTGGAGGTGGCCCCGGTCATCTCGGCGCGGAACGCCTCGAATCCGCCGAAGAACTCGTCGATGGCGGCGGCCAGTTCCCCCTCGGGCCTTTCGGCGGCCTCCGGCGAGAGATTCGTCCAAAAGATCGAGTGCAAGGCATGGCCGGCGAGGTGAAACGCCAGCGTCCGCTCCAGGCCCGGCAAGTGGGCGAGGTTGCGCTCGGCACGCGCCTCGGCGAGCTGGTCGACGGTCGAGTTGGCGCCCTTGACGTAGGCGGCGTGATGCGCGTCGTGGTGCAGCTGCATGATCTCGCCGCTGATCGCGGGCTCGAGCGCACCGTAGTCATAGGTCAGGTCGGGCAGGACGTAGTGGGGCATGGCTCTCCCTCGTCGGTGTGGGCTGTCGTCCGAACATACCGCGAGATTTCGGGTAGCCAAATAATTTGTTCCGAGGTACCGTAATTCGTGTCGGTGGGTGTACCGACAGCCACGCGGCCCGCACCGGTTCTCCGGTGCGGGCCGTACCTTTCAGTGGTGAAAACGGCAGCAGGGCACACCAAAAGACTCAGCGCCCAGGAGGAGATTCCTGGGCGCTGGGTGGGTGAATACCGCTTATGCCGTGAGGATTACGACCAGTTCCACACCGACATGTCGCCGGGCGGGTAGGTGTTGCAGATGTCGGTGGCCTTGGCGACCACGCCCTTGTTGTTCCAGAAGATCTTCATGTGGTTGGGCCAGGCCAACCACAGCGGATCGGCCTGTGGCGCATAGAAGTTCTCGGAGTAGTTCCGGCGGTCGGCCGGCGACAACGCATAGAACCAGTGGGCCTTGTCGATGGCGGCCTGGTTCACGTTGGGGTGGTTGTTGAAGTCGATCATGTAGCGCTGGTAGTACACCGGGCTGGTGTCCCGGGTTGCCGCCAGGATCTGCTCGGCATCACATGTGGTGTTGATCATCCGGCGGGGGATCGGGAAGTCCTCCGTGGAGTCGGCTACCGCGGTCGACGGGAAGATCGCAGCGGTAACACCCAGAGCAAGGAACACAGCGCCTGCACGCAGGCCGGTACTCAGCCGAGACATAGCAGTTACGGTAGCACTTTTTGGCCGGACGCGGATATTTCCCAGCTGACTGCCAGGGGATCTCTAGCCTGTCTCAGTATCAGTCCCGATCAGGGACGATGACGTGTGACGGGTCCGGCCGCAGCTCCGGCGGGGCCTGGCTGTAGTCCCCGAACGGGCCGTCGCGACGCTCGACGGCGGCGCGCACGCCCTCGTCCTCCGCGATCTTGATGAAGCCCAGGGCGTCGGGCGTATTGCGCATCAGGCCGTCGAGGATGCCGCCCAGCGTCTGGGTGGAGGCCAGGCCCATGTTCTCGTAGGCCTGGTTGACGATCAGCTTTTGCGCCTGCAACTGCGACAAGGGGATCTGCGCCAGTTCGGCCGCGATCTCGGCCACCCGCGCTTCGAGGCGCTCGAAGGGCACCGCCTCGTTGATCAGCTCGATCTCCGCGGCCTGCACGCCGGTCAGGGGACGCCCGGTCAGCGAGTGCCACTTCACCTTGGCCAGGCTCAGCCGGTAGAGCCACATCCCGGTCAGGTACGCGCCCCACATCCTGCTGTAGGGGGTGCCGATCACGGCGTCCTCGCTGGCGATGACGAGATCGGCGCACAGCGCGTAGTCGCTGGCACCGCCCACGCACCAGCCGTGCACCTGGGCGATCACCGGTTTGGACGCCCGCCAGATGGCCATGAACTTTTGCGTCGGCCCGGTCTCGCGGGCGCTGACCATCGCGAAGTCCTTGCCGGGATCCCACTTCCCGTCGCTCATCATGGACTCGCCCCAGTGCTGGAAACCGCCGCCGAAGTCGTAGCCGCCGGAGAACGCCCGGCCCGCCCCGCGCAGCACGATGACCTTGACGGCCGGGTCGCGCTCGGCCAGGCCGACCGCGGCCTCGATCTCGTCGGGCATGGGCGGCACGATCGTGTTCAGCTGTTCGGGCCGGTTCAGCGTGATGGTGGCCACGGGGCCGGCCGTGCGGTAGAGCAGGGTCTGGAAGTCGCTGCTTGGCATGGCGTCCTTAGGGGTCGGGCTGCCGGTTTTCCGGTGACGAGGCGTAGATCCGCCCGGCGATCTTCAGATACGGCGTGGTGAGGTAGGCCGAGAAGGCGACGATGGCCGAAAAGATCGCCGCCACGACGACTCCGTTGGGCCACGGCTGGCCGGTCCCGACCGCGAAGCAGGCGATGCCGATGATCGCGGTCGCCCAGTAGAACCGCCGGCCCGCGCGACGGTCGTTGATGAAGCGGTACCGTGCCTGGGCCGCCGACGCCAGGATGAAGATCAGCCCGGTCGCCAACAGGGTGAGTTCGATGCGCTGCGCCGCTGACACGTCGTCGATCCTATGACTGCGTGCGCCCGCCCAGCATCTGCCATAGGAACGAGTAGGTCAGCGCCGACTTGAAGGCGACCTGCTCGTTGTCGGCCGCACCGGCGTGGCCGCCCTCGATGTTCTCGTAGTAGAACACCGGGTGGCCGGCGGCCTCGAGGGCCGCGGTCATCTTGCGGGCGTGCCCCGGATGCACCCGGTCGTCGCGGGTGGACGTGGTCATCAGCACCGGCGGGTACCGGCGCGTCGCCGAAATGTTTTGGTAGGGCGAGTATTCGGCGATGAATTTCCAATCGTCGGGGTTGTCCGGGTCACCGTACTCGGCCACCCACGACGCGCCGGCCAGCAGCAGGTGGTAGCGCTTCATGTCCAGCAGCGGGACGCTGCACACCAGCGCGCCGAATTTTTCCGGGTACTGGGTCAGCATGATGCCCATCAGCAGGCCGCCGTTGCTGCCGCCCTGCGCGCCGAGCTGCTCGACGCGTGTGATGCCGCGGTCCACCAAATCGGTTGCCACGGCGGCGAAGTCCTCGGCGACCTTGTGCCGGCCCTCACGTATCGCCTGGGTGTGCCACTCGGGACCGTATTCGCCGCCGCCGCGGATGTTGGCCAACACGTACGTGCCGCCGCGGGCCAGCCACAGCCGCCCCAGCACGCCGCTGTAACCGGGCGTGTTCGACGATTCGAATCCGCCGTAGCCGTAGAGCAGGGTGGGCGCCGGTCCGTCGGACGCCGGGCCGGCGGGCCGGACCACGAAGTAGGGGATCGGCGTGCCGTCCTTCGACTTCACGAAGTTCTGTGTCACGGAGATGTTTTCGGCATCGAAGAACGCCGGGGCGGACTTGAGCTGTTCGAGGGCCCCGTCGTCGGTGCCCCGCATCAGCCGGGACGGTGTGTCGAATCCACTGGAATCCAGGAAGAACTCGTCGCCGGTGTCGTCGGCGGAGACGACGACGGTGTTGGTGGCGGCCGGGATCCCGGCCACGGGTTCGCGGCGCCAGGATGCCCGTGACGATCGCAAGCGCGGCGGAGCCGGGCGCAGCGGGTCGTCACCCGATGCCCGTGACGATCGCAAGCGCGGCGGAGCCGGGCGCAGCGGGTCGTCACCCGATGGCCGTGACGGCGTGACGATCTCGACGCGACTGGCCACGTCCACCAGCGAGACGATCACCAGCCGGTCGCGGGTCCACGCGTAGTGGTTGAGCGCCGTGTGTTCGTCGGGTTCGAAGACCACCTGCAATTGCGCTGTGCCGGCGAGGAATTCCTCGTAGTCGGCGGCCAGCAGCGACCCGGCGCCATAGGTGGTGCCGCCGAAGAACCAATCGCTGCGCAGCTCGACCAGCAGCCATTCGCGGTGCAGGCTCACGCTGGCGTCGGTGGGGGTATCGATGCGGATGAGCTCCGGGCCGCGCAGCTCGTAGAGTTCTTCGTTCCAGAAGTCCAGCGCCCGCCCGATCAGGGTGCGCTCGTACCCGGGGATCCGGCTGGCGCTGGCCGCCACGTTCACGTCGGAACGGGCGCCCTCGAAGACGGTCTCGGCCTCGGCCAGGGGTGTGCCCCGGCGCCACCGCTTGACCACCCGCGGGTAGCCCGAATCGGTGAGCGTGTCGGGCCCGAAGTCGGTGCCGACCAGGACGGTGTCGGGGTCTTCCCAGCTGACCTGCGACTTGGCTTCCGGAAGTTCGAATCCGTCGGTGACGAATTCCCTTGTCAGCATGTCGAATTCGCGCACGATCGAGGCGTCCGAGCCGCCGCGGGAGAGGCTGACCAGCGCGCGGGTGTACTCGGGGTAGATGACGGCGGCGCCGGCCCACACCCATTTCTCGCCGTCGGCCCGGCCCAGTTCGTCGACGTCGATCAGCACGTCCCACTCGGGGGTATCGGTGCGGTAGCTGTCCAGCGTGGTGCGCCGCCACAGCCCGCGGGGGTTGGCCGCGTCACGCCAGAAGTTGTAGAGGTACTCGCCGCGGCGCACCACGTAGGGGATGCGGGCGTCGGTGTCGAGCACCTCGAGCGCCTCGGTGCGCATCCGCTCGAAATCGGTGTCGCGGAAGCGCGCCAGCGTCGGCTCGTTGCGCGCCCGCACCCAATCCAGCGCCTCGTCGCCGGTGACGTCCTCGAGCCAGAGGTAGGGGTCTTCGCTGTCCTGAGGGTCGGTGCGCGCGTGCGGCGTCGTGGAAGCGTTGGAAGCCATGGAAGCCATTGTGGCCACGGCGGTACTGTGAGGTGTATTACACAGCCGAACGAGGAGTGAGAGCAGTGACCGTTTTCGCACGTCCAGGTGCCGCCGGGGCGTTGATGTCGTATGAGTCTCGCTACGAGAACTTCATCGGGGGGCAGTGGGTTCCGCCGGCGCGGGGGCGCTACTTCGAGAACCCGACACCGGTCACCGGCCAGACGTTCTGCGAGGTGGCCCGTTCGGATGAGGCCGACGTCGACAAGGCGCTCGACGCCGCCCACGCGGCCGCGCCGGCGTGGGGTAAGACGGCGCCGGCCGAGCGCGCCGCGATCCTGAACAAGATCGCCGACCGCATCGACGAACACACCGCCGCGCTGGCGGTGGCCGAGGTCTGGGACAACGGCAAGCCGATCCGCGAGGCGCTGGCCGCCGACATCCCCTTGGCGGCCGACCACTTCCGGTACTTCGCCGCGGCGCTGCGCGCCCAGGAGGGCTCGCTGAGCCAGATCGACGACGACACCGTCGCCTACCACTTCCACGAGCCGCTCGGCGTGGTCGGGCAGATCATCCCGTGGAACTTCCCCATCCTGATGGGCGCCTGGAAGCTGGCGCCCGCGTTGGCCGCCGGCAACGCGGTGGTGCTCAAACCCGCTGAGCAGACGCCGGTTTCGGTGCTCTACCTGATGTCGCTGATCGGCGACCTGCTGCCGCCCGGGGTGATCAACGTCGTCAGCGGGTTCGGCGCCGAGGCCGGTAAGCCGCTGGCATCGAGCAACCGGATCGCCAAGATCGCGTTCACCGGCGAGACCACCACGGGGCGACTGATCATGCAGTACGCGTCGCAGAACCTGATCCCGGTCACCCTCGAACTCGGGGGCAAGAGCCCCAACATCTTCTTCTCCGATGTGATGGCCAAGGCCGACGACTATCAGGACAAGGCGCTGGAGGGCTTCACGATGTTCGCCCTCAACCAGGGCGAGGTGTGCACCTGCCCGTCGCGCAGCCTGGTCCAGGCCGACATCTACGACGAGTTCCTGGAGCTGGCCGCGATCCGCACCAAGGCGGTCCGGCAGGGCGACCCGCTGGACTCCGAGACCATGCTGGGGTCGCAGGCGTCCAACGACCAGCTGGAAAAGGTGTTGTCCTACATCGAAATCGGCAAGGACGAGGGCGCCAAGGTGATCACCGGAGGCGAACGCGCCGAGCTCGGCGGCGACCTGTCCGGCGGCTTCTACATGCAGCCCACCATCCTGGGCGGCGACAACTCGATGCGGGTCTTCCAGGAGGAGATCTTCGGGCCGGTGGTGGCGGTGACGTCGTTCTCCGATTACGACGACGCGATGTCGATCGCCAACGACACCCTCTACGGCCTGGGGGCGGGGGTGTGGAGCCGCGACGGCAACACCGCCTACCGGGCCGGGCGCGACATCCAGGCCGGCCGGGTGTGGGTGAACTGCTACCACGTCTATCCCGCCCACGCGGCGTTCGGCGGCTACAAGCAGTCCGGCATCGGCCGGGAGAACCACAAGATGATGCTGGACCACTATCAGCAGACCAAGAACATGCTGGTGTCCTACTCCGAGAAGGCGCAAGGGTTCTTCTGACGCGCCGGCGACGATGCAGAGCGAAGCGATGAGGGGGAGCGGCGCCAAGGGTCTCGCGCCCGCCGGAGTGGCCATCACCGCCCCGGCCGCCGAGGTGCTGACGCGGCTGCAGGCGGCGCACGGCCCGGTGATGTTCCACCAGTCCGGCGGCTGCTGCGACGGCTCGTCGCCGATGTGCTACCCGCTCGGCGACTTCCTGGTCGGCGATCGCGACGTCCTGCTCGGCGTGCTCGACGTCGGACCCGACGGGGTGCCGGTGTGGATTTCGGGCCCGCAGTACGCGGCCCACTATCGCGACAAGCACACCCAGTTGGTGATCGACGTGGTGCCCGGCCGCGGCGGCGGGTTCAGCCTGGAGGCACCCGACGGCGTCCGGTTCCTGTCCCGCGGCCGCGTCTTCACCGCCGAAGAACAGGCGTCTTTGGCCGGCGCGCCGGTCATCACGGGCGCCGGTTACGAGCGGGGTGAACGGCCCGCGACACGCGGTCCGGTGGTGGCCGGCGCGGGCGCGCAGACATGCCCTGCGCCTCGGTGACCGCAGTACAGTCGAGAAAGTGATTCCCCTGCCCCGTCCCTGGTTACTGGCCGGCGCCATGCTGATCGGAAGCGCGGTCGGGGCCCTGGCGTGCGTGGCGTACACCGTCGTGGTCCACGCCAGCGTCCGCCCGGACATCGCGATCGCGTCGGTGGTCGGCATCCCCAGCGTCGTCGGACTGACGATGATCCTGTTCTCCGGGCGCCGCTGGGTCACCGCGCTGGGCGCGTTCATCCTGGCGGCGGCGCCGGGCTGGTTCGGTGTGCTCGTCGCGTTGCGGGTGACCGCCGGTGCCTGACGACAAGGACGCCGCGAGCCCCGGGACCGAGGCCTTCGTGCCGGACTTCTCCGACGATGAACGCGAGACCGAGGACACCGGGACGCAGTCCTGGGTCCCCGATTTCGACGACGACTCCGACTCCGACTCCGAGATCGCGGACACCGGCGAGCGGCCGGCGGCCACCGAGCCCGAACCCGGCGAGCCCGAACCGGAGGTCGCCGCCGGATCCGCCGTCCCGGTGCAGTCGGTCACCGTCCCCGGTCGCTACTTCTACGTCAAGTGGTGGAAGTTGGCCCTGATGCTGCTGGGCGTGTGGGCCGCCGCGGCCGTGGTCGGGCTGGGTTTGTTCTCGTGGTGGTACGGCTCGATCGACAAGACCCCGGCGCTGTTCGCGGTGCTGGTCTACGTGGCGGTGTGCGTGGTCGGCGGCGTGATGCTCGCGATGGTGCACGGCAGGCCGCTGGTTTCCGCGCTGTCGGTGGCGCTGATGTCGGGGCCGTTCGCCGCCGTGGCCGGCGCGGCACCCCTGTACGGCTACTACTACTGCGAGCGAGTGGGCCACTGCCTGGTCGGCGTCATTCCGTATTGACATGATTCCGAGGCGCCCCGCGAGTGTGGAGGTGAGGGACGAATTTCCGGCGTTTCCGGTACGTAGCGCCCACGCTCGGCGCGTTGGAAGCGGCGCGACTCACGGCGTTGTCCGCTGCGAGCCGGCGCCCACTAGGGTGGGCACGTGACTTCTCACTATGACGTAGTCGTCCTCGGGGCCGGCCCCGGCGGATATGTCGCGGCCATTCGCGCCGCACAACTCGGCCTTTCCACCGCGGTCGTCGAGCCGAAGTACTGGGGCGGGGTTTGCCTCAACGTCGGATGCATTCCGTCCAAGGCGCTGCTGCGCAACGCCGAACTCGCGCACATCTTCACCAAAGAGGCCAAGACCTTTGGCATCAGCGGAGAGGCGACCTTCGACTACGGCGTCGCCTTCGACCGCAGCCGCAAGGTGGCAGACGGCCGCGTCGCGGGCGTGCACTTCCTGATGAAGAAGAACAAGATCACCGAGATCCACGGCTACGGCCGGTTCACCGACGCGAACACCATCTCGGTCGAACTCAACGACGGCGGGACCGAGACGGTCACGTTCGACAACGCCATCATCGCCACCGGCAGCAGCACCCGGCTGGTTCCGGGCACCTCGCTGTCGGCCAACGTGGTCACCTACGAGGAACTGATCCTGTCCCGCGAGCTGCCTGAGTCGATCATCATCGCCGGTTGCGGAGCGATCGGCATGGAGTTCGGCTACGTGCTGCGCAACTACGGGGTCGACGTGACCGTCGTGGAGTTCTTGGCGCGCGCGCTGCCCAACGAGGACGCCGAGGTGTCCAAGGAGGTTGAGAGGCAGTTCAAGAAGCTGGGCGTCAAAATCCTCACCGGCACCAAGGTCGAGTCGATCTCCGACAACGGTGCCGAGGTGACGGTGGCCGTCAGCAAGGACGGCAACACCCAGGAGCTCAAGGCCGCGAAAGTGTTGCAGGCCATCGGTTTTGCGCCCAACGTCGAGGGCTACGGCCTCGAGGCCGCCGGGGTCGCGCTGACCGACCGCAAGGCCATCGGCATCACCGACTACATGCGCACCAACATCGAGCACATCTACGCCATTGGCGATGTCACCGGGAAGCTGCAGCTCGCCCACGTCGCCGAGGCCCAGGGCGTCGTGGCGGCCGAAACTATCGCCGGCGCAGAGACTTTGGCGCTCGGTGACTACCGGATGATGCCGCGCGCGACCTTCTGCCAGCCTCAGGTGGCCAGCTTCGGCCTCACCGAGGAGCAGGCCCGCGAGGAAGGCCACGACGTGGTGGTGGCGAAGTTCCCGTTCACCGCGAACGGCAAGGCCCACGGTGTCGGCGACCCGAGCGGGTTCGTCAAGTTGATCGCCGACTCGAAATACGGTGAGCTGCTGGGCGGTCACCTGGTGGGGCACGATGTCTCGGAGCTGCTCCCGGAGCTGACGCTGGCGCAGAAGTGGGATCTGACCGCCACCGAGCTGGCCCGCAACGTGCACACCCACCCGACCATGTCGGAGGCGCTGCAGGAATGCTTCCACGGCCTGACCGGACACATGATCAATTTCTGAGCCGCGCATGATTCGCACCGTCACGCCCCAGACGATCGCGGGCTCCGTCGCCGGCCTGGCGACCGGTTATGTCGTGTGGCTGCTCGGCATTTCGACCGGGGACAACGCGACGGCGGGCCAGTGGGGTCCGCTGGTCTTGCTGGCCTCGGTGGTGCTGGGAATCGGCGCCGCGATCTGGGGTGCCTGGCAGCGACGACGCGGGAAGCTGGGCTGGGCGGCGTTCGCCTTCGGCCTGCCGGTACTTCCCGTGGTCCTGACGCTGGCCATTTTGGCCGACGTCTACCTATAGCTGCTGCGGGTTGTCCAGCGGAATCTCGAGCGTGGCCATCGTCGCGGCCAGCCCGTCGTATTGGCTTGCCAGCAAGCAGAATTCGATCAGCTGCCGCCGGTCCAGGTGAGTCGCCAGCTCGCGCCAGGTGGCGTCGGTGACGGTGCGGTCGTTGACGAACTCGTCGGTCGCCGCCAGCAGCGCCTGCTGACGCACGGTCAGGCGCCCCTCGACCGGGTCCAGCCGTTCCGGCCACGCGAAGATCGCGGCCTGCATGCCGGCGTCGAGCCCGGCCTTGCGCGCCATCCGGCGATGGTGCTGCAGTTCGTATTCGCACGCCCGTAGGTGTCCGACCCGCAGGATCACCAGCTCGGTGTCGATGGTCGGCAGCTTCCCGCGCAGCAGCCGGCCCCCGTAGGCCAGCCAGGTCCAAAACAGCAACTGGCGCTGGCCCAGGGTGGTGAACAGGTGCATCTCCGGTGCGCGCACGGTGCGCGCGCCCAGCTTCGCGATCACCCAATTGATCGGTCCCAGTTGGCGGAATCGCCCCGGCGGGATGCGGCCGTCGGGACTCACGGTTGCGTCACCAGGTACGGGGACACCGTGCTGCGATGCTCGTCGAGATCGAGCGCGCGCCCGAGCGCCGGGAAGGCGCGCTGCGGACAGTTGTCGCGCTCACAGACCCGGCATCCCGCGCCGATCGGTGTGGAGATTTCCCCCGACAAGTCGAGTCCTTCCGAGTAGACGAGCCGGTGCGCGTGGCGAAGCTCGCACCCCAGGCCGATCGCGAAGGTCTTACCGGGCTGACCATACCGGGCCGCGCGTCGTTCCACGGTGCGGGCCACCCACATGTAGTTGCGGCCGTCGGGCATCTGCGCGATCTGGACCAGGATCTTGCCCGGGTTGGCGAAGGTTTCGTAGACGTTCCACAGCGGGCAGGTGCCGCCGCTGGAGGAGAAATGAAAACCGGTGGCGGACTGGCGTTTTGACATGTTGCCGGCGCGGTCGACCCGGACGAAGGAGAACGGCACCCCGCGCATCGACGGGCGCTGCATCGTCGAGAGCCGGTGCGCGATGGTCTCGTAGCTGATCGAGTAGAAGGAAGACAACCGTTCGACGTCGTAGCGGAAATTCTCTGCGACGTCGTGGAATTGGCGGTAGGGGAGCACGGCGGCCGCGGCGAAGTAGTTGGCCAGACCGAGCCGGGCCAGCGTATGCGACTCGTCGCTGGTGAACTTGCCCTGCGCGACCAGGTCATCGATCAGATCCCCGAACTCGAGGTAGGCCAGTTCGGCGGCCATCTTGAACACCTGCTGCCCCAGCGAGAGGTGATTGCTGATCTCCAGTGTCTTGGTGGCGGGGTCGTAGCGGTGCAGCACGGTGTCGCCGAGATCGATGCGGCGGTTGATGTGCACCCCGTGCACCTCGGTGAGCCGGCGCGTCAACTCCCGGGCCAGATCGCCGTGGTGCAACCGCATCTTGATGGTGAGCTCCTCGGCGGCGGTGTCCAGCTCGTGCAGGTAGTTCTGCCGTCGGTAGAAGTAGTCGCGCACCTCCTCGTGCGGCATGGTGATCGATCCGCTGCCGCTGCCGTCGGAGAACCGCTCCTCGGTGGCGGCCGCCAGCTGCGCGGTGGTGATCCGGTAACGGCGGTGCAGGTTGACCACCGCCCGCGCCAACCCGGGATGAGCGCTGACCATTTCGGCGACCTCGGTCGGGTCGACGTCGATGTCGAGGTCGCGGTCCAGGGTGACCTCGCGCAGCTCGGCGACCAGCCGGGTGTCGTCCTGTGAGGAGAAGAACGTGGCGTCCACCCCGAACACCTCGGTGATGCGCAGCAGCACGGCCACCGTCAGGGGGCGAACGTCGTGCTCGATCTGGTTGAGGTAGCTCGGGGAGATTTCCAGCATCTGAGCCAGCGCGGCCTGGGAAAACCCGCGCTCGTTGCGCAGCTGGCGGACCCGCGAGCCGACGAACGTCTTGGACACCTCACCGAGGTTACCGGCCTTGCGAAGCTTTGGTTCGCAGAGTTGGCAGCGGGTCTCGCGCGTCGCGATTGGTGTTCGATGGCCCTCGTTGGCATTATTCGACCGGGGCCTCGGGCCTTAATTTGGGGTAACCGCGAGGAGGAAACGGGGAGCGCACCGTGAGCCTGGATAAACAACTGATGCCGGTGCCCGACGGTCACCCGGACGTTTTCGACCGCCAGTGGCCGTTGCGGGTCGGGGATATCGATTGCACGGGCCGGCTGCGACTGGACGCCGCGTGCCGGCACATCCAGGACATCGGCCAGGACCAGCTACGCGAGATGGGTTTCGAGGAGACCCATCCGCTGTGGATCGTCCGGCGCACCATGATCGACCTGATCCGACCGGTCGAATTCAGCGACATGCTGCGGATGCGCAGATGGTGCTCGGGCACCTCCAATCGCTGGTGCGAGATGCGGGTCCGCATCGACGGCAAGCGCAAGGGCGGGCTCATCGAGTCCGAGGCCTTCTGGATAAACATCAACCGGGAGACCCAGATGCCCTCGCGCATCGCCGACGACTTCCTGGCGGGCCTGCACAAGACCACGTCGGTCGACCGGCTGCGATGGAAGTCCTATCTGAAGCCGGGCAGCCGGGACGACGCGGTCGAGATCCACGAGTTTCCCGTCCGGGTCACCGACATCGACCTGTTCGACCACATGAACAACTCGGTGTACTGGAGCGTGGTCGAGGACTACCTGGCCTCGCACACCGAGCTGATGCAGGCGCCGTTGCGCATCACGATCGAGCACGAGGCGCCGGTGGCGCTGGGGGACAAGCTGGAGATCATCTCGCACATCCACCCCGCCGGATCGACCGAGCAATTCGGTCCCGACCTGGCCGATCGCACTGTTACAACGCTCACATACGCCGTCGGCGACGAGACGAAAGCCGTCGCGTCGATCTTTGCTAGGTAACAGGACAAGCGTCCCGGTTAAATTGCCCTCTGACCTGCGGCTTTGGGGTTACTGACGGGTAGCTTCTGAAACGGTCAAGCAAGTTAGCAACTTAACAAGATTCGCAAATTCGCCCGTTCCCGTTGCTGAAATTGGCAATTGAAACGGGTGGACCGGCCCCCCTGAGCTGTGCCATCTTCGAGTTAGCACACCAGTGAAGTTGAGCCGCTAGCTACCGCCGGTGAGGCGTTCAGCAACCCAGTAGTGAAGATCGTGAAGGAGCATGCCCATGTCTGTCGTTGGCACCCCCAAGAGCGCCGAACAGATTCAGAAGGACTGGGACACCAACCCGCGGTGGAAGGACGTCACCCGCACCTACAGCGCCAAGGACGTCGCCGCCCTGCAGGGCACCGTCGTTGAGGAGGCCACCCTGGCCCGCCGCGGCGCCGAGGTGCTGTGGGAGCAGCTCCACGACCTCGAGTACATCAACGCGCTCGGCGCGCTGACCGGGAACATGGCCGTCCAGCAGGTGCGCGCCGGCCTCAAGGCCATCTACCTGTCCGGGTGGCAGGTCGCCGGGGACGCGAACCTGTCCGGGCACACCTACCCCGACCAGAGCCTCTACCCGGCCAACTCGGTGCCCCAGGTGGTCCGCCGGATCAACAACGCGCTGCTGCGCGCCGACGAGATCGCCAAGGTCGAGGGCGACACCTCGGTGAAGAACTGGCTGGCCCCCATCGTCGCCGACGGTGAGGCCGGTTTCGGTGGCGCGCTCAACGTCTACGAGCTGCAGAAGGCCATGATCGCGGCCGGTGTGGCGGGCTCGCACTGGGAGGACCAGCTGGCTTCGGAGAAGAAGTGTGGTCACCTGGGCGGCAAGGTGCTGATCCCGACACAGCAGCACATCCGCACCCTGACCTCGGCCCGGCTGGCGGCCGACGTGTGCGACGTGCCGACCGTCGTCATCGCCCGGACCGACGCCGAGGCGGCCACGCTGATCACCTCCGACGTCGACGAGCGCGACCAGCCGTTCATCACCGGTGAGCGCACCAAGGAGGGCTTCTACCGGGTCCGCAACGGCCTGGAGCCCTGCATCGCCCGGGCCAAGGCGTACGCGCCGTACTCCGACCTGATCTGGATGGAGACCGGCACTCCGGACCTCGAGCTCGCCGCGAAGTTCGCCGAGGGCGTCAAGTCCGAGTTCCCCGACCAGATGCTGGCCTACAACTGCTCGCCGTCGTTCAACTGGAAGAAGCACCTTGACGACTCCACCATCGCGAAGTTCCAAAAGGAGCTCGGCGCAATGGGATTCAAGTTCCAGTTCATCACCCTGGCCGGCTTCCACGCCCTGAACTACTCGATGTTCGACCTGGCCTACGGCTACGCCCGCAACCAGATGAGCGCCTACGTCGAGCTGCAGGAGCGCGAGTTCGCCGCCGAGGAGCGTGGCTACACCGCCACCAAGCACCAGCGTGAGGTGGGTGCCGGTTACTTCGACCGCATCGCCACCACGGTCGACCCGAGCTCGTCGACCACCGCGCTGACCGGCTCCACCGAAGAGGGGCAGTTTCACTGAGCCCGAGCGGCGCAGGCCGCGAGGACGAAGTGAAACCGACGGCTTGAGTCACTGAGCCCGAGCGGCGCAGGCCGCGAGGACGAAGTGAAACCGACGGCTTGAGTCACTGAGCCCGAGCGGCGCATGCCGTAAGCGCGCCGAGCGTGCATCGGTGGCGAGAATTCGGCCGAACTTTCGCCCTGAGTACACGCTCGTCGCACCGAAAATGAGATGAAGTAGCGTAGGCCCCGCCCAGGCCAACCCTGGGCGGGGCCTATTGCGGTGCAAGACGATACGGTCACCGCAGAGAACCGGAGAGAATTGAAGTGAGTGACGCAGCGATTCAGCGAGTAGGCGTGGTCGGGGCCGGCCAGATGGGATCCGGCATCGCCGAGGTCTCGGTCCGCGCCGACGTCGACGTGACGGTGTTCGAGACCACCGAGGCCCTCATCGCGGCGGGACGCAACCGCATCGTCAAGTCGCTGGAGCGCGGCGTCAGCGCGGGCAAGGTCACCGAGCGCGAACGTGACCGCGCGCTGAGCAAGCTCACCTTCACCACGGACCTGAACGACCTCGCCGACCGCCAACTGGTCATCGAGGCGATCATCGAGGACGACGCCGTCAAGGCGCAGGTCTTCGCCGAACTCGACCGGGTGATCACCGATCCCGACGCGGTGCTGGCGTCCAACACCTCCAGCATCCCGATCATGAAGATCGCCGCGGCCACCAAGAACCCGCAACGCGTGCTGGGTCTGCACTTCTTCAACCCGGTGCCGGTGTTGCCGCTGGTCGAGTTGGTCAGCACGCTGGTCACCGACGAGGCCGCCGCCGCGCGCACCGAGGAGTTCGCGAGCGCGGTCCTGGGCAAGCAGGTAGTGCGCTGCTCGGACCGGTCCGGCTTCGTGGTGAACGCGTTGCTGGTGCCCTACCTGCTCTCGGCGATCCGCATGGTGGAGGCCGGATTTGCCACGGTCGAGGATGTGGACAAGGCTGTGGTGGCCGGGCTGTCGCACCCGATGGGCCCGCTGCGCCTGTCCGACCTGGTCGGCCTGGACACCTTGAAGTTGATCGCGGACAAGATGTTCGAGGAGTTCAAGGAGCCGCAGTACGGGCCACCGCCGCTGCTGCTGCGCATGGTGGAGGCCGGCCGGCTCGGCAAGAAGACCGGCCAGGGCTTCTACAAGTACTGACCACTCGCGGGTGACATACCGCGGGGCGCATGACACGCTGGCCGCTATGCCGTCGGCTAGTATGCGTGCGTTTAATACGACGAAAGGTATGTACCGCGGATGACGAGGCTTGAGCCGTATTACGAGGAGTCGCAGTCCATCTACGACGTCTCGGACGAATTCTTCGCATTGTTTCTCGACCCGACGATGGCCTACACGTGCGCCTATTTCGAGCGCGACGACATGACCCTCGAAGAGGCCCAGATTGCGAAATTCGACCTGGCGCTGGGAAAGCTGAACCTCGAGCCGGGGATGACCCTGCTGGACATCGGCTGCGGCTGGGGCGGCGCGCTCAAACGGGCCGTCGAGCGCTACGACGTCAACGTCATCGGAATCACGCTGAGCCGCAACCAATTCGAGTACAGCAAGAAGATGCTGGCCGGATTGCCGACGGACCGTAACATCGAAGTGCGCCTGCAGGGCTGGGAAGAGTTCGAGGACAAGGTCGACCGGATCGTGACGATCGGCGCCTTCGAGGCCTTCAAGATGGAGCGCTATCCCGCATTTTTCGATCTCGCCTATGACATCCTTCCCGACGACGGCCGGATGCTTTTGCACACCATTCTGATGTATCAGTGGCAGGAATATCCCGCTCTCGGCGTCACATTGACGATGAGCGATATCCGGTTCGCGCGATTCATCGGCCAGGAGATTTTCCCGGGTGGCCAACTGCCGGCGCAGGAGGACATTTTCAAGTTCGGCGAGGCCGCCGGATTCTCGGTCGAGCGGGTGCAGTTGCTGCAGGAGCATTACGCGCGGACCCTCAACATCTGGGCGGCGAATCTGGAAGCCAATAAGGAAAAGGCGATCGCCGTCCAATCCCAAGAGGTCTACGACAAGTACATGCACTATCTGACCGGGTGCGAGAATTTCTTCCGCAAGGGCATCAGCAACGTGGGGCAATTCACGTTGGTCAAATAGCCCAGTCGAGTCAGCCCCGAACGGTGATCCGTTCGGGGCTGATTGTTTCCGTGGAGCGGGTTACTTCTTCTCCATCGTGAACTGGTTGACGTCGGTGTATCCATCCCGGAACAGCTCGGCGCAGCCGGTCAGGTACTTCATGTACCGGTCGTAGACCTCTTGGGACTGGATGGCGAGGGCCTCCTCGCGGTTGGCTTCGAGCGCCTCCGCCCACAGGTCCAGCGTCCTCGCGTAGTGCAGCCGCAGCGACTGGACGCGGGTGAGCTCGAAGCCCACCGTGACCCCGTACTCGCCGACGGTCTGGGGCGTCGGAAGCCAGCCACCCGGGAAGATCTCGGCCAGGATGAATTTCGAGAACTCGACGATCTCGTGGGTCAGGCTCAGGCCCTTGGCCCGGGCGTCCTTGAACGACGGCCGAACGATGGTGTGCAACAACATGATTCCGCCGGGCGGAAGCGCGTTGTAGGCCATCTTGAAGAAGCGCCCGTAGCGCTGGCGGCCGAAGTGCTCGAACGCGCCGATCGAGACGATGCGGTCCACCGGTTCGTGGAACTTCTCCCAGCCCTCCAGCAGCACCCGGCGGGTGCGGATGGTGTCCATCTGGTCGAAGGATTTCTGCACGTGCTCGGCCTGATTCTCCGACAGCGTCAGGCCCACGACGTTGACGTCGTAGCGCTCGATGGCTCGCCGCATGGTGGCGCCCCAGCCGCAGCCGATGTCCAGCAGCGTCATTCCCGGCTCGAGCTTGAGTTTCCCCAGCGCCAAATCGATCTTGGCGAGCTGCGCCTGTTCCAGGGTCATGTCGTCGCGCTCGAAGTAGGCGCAGCTGTAGGTCTGGGTGGGGTCCAGGAACAGCCGGAAGAAGTCGTCAGACAAGTCGTAATGGGCTTGCACGTTTCCGAAATGCGGCGTGAGCTGCACAGACATGTCGACACGAGCCTTTCTTTTCGCGGAGGGGCAGGGGCGCACAGCCGAACAAGAACCCCGCTATGTCCCCCGACGCTTCCTGCATGCTAATCCCTGAGGCAGGTGAAGTCGTCCTACCCAGGGGTTGCGTCCCAGCCTCACATGAGACCGACAGGATTCCAAAAGCGCCGGCCGGGCCGTCTCAGCCGGCGGCCGCGTCGTCGTCGTCCCGGGGCGGGACGATCGGCGACGGGTGCGGCTCCTCGCGGAATTTCTCCAGCGACCCGCCGACCTCGACGATCCCCTTCAGCGCGTTCCAGCTCAGCATCGTCAGGTAGTCGATCAACTCGTCGCGAGTCATCCGCGGATAGGACATCCAGGAGTGGGTGGCCAGCTGCACGCCGCCGACGATCAGGTACGCCCACGGCTCCGCGCCCCCGGTGTCCATGCCCGCCTGTTGCATGCGCCGGCGCATCAGCACCGCGAGCATGCGGGCGATGATCCGCTCGGAGTCGGCGATGACCTTGCTCTTGCTGGCGGAACTGTTGGCCATCACGAAGCGATAGGGCTCGGGTTCGTTCGCGACCGTTTCGACGTATACCCGGATGACCTCGCGGGTCAGGTCGAAGCCGTCGAGGTTAGACGTCAGCGCCGCAGCCATATTCGGGATCAGCGTGGTCTGGGTGAACCGCATCATCACGGCGGTGGTGAGGTCGTTCTTGTCGACGAAATAGCGGTAGAGCACCGTCTTCGAAACGCCGATCTCGGCGGCGATCTCGTCCATGCTCAGGGCGCCGCCGAGGCGGCGAATCGCGTCGATCGTGCCGTCAACGAGTTCGTTACGACGCTCCACCTTGTGCTGATGCCAGCGCCGCTTGCGCCCATCCATTTTGACGCGCACAACCGTGATTTGTTCTGTCACTGTCGCCGAGTTCCCATTCCCTAGACGCCCTCGATACTACGGCGTGGACAGGTCGGTTTGTGGCGCTGGCCGGGCATGTAGCGGCGTTTGAGGGGCTCGGCAACCAGTGTCGTCACACCAATCGCCGGGAACATAGATGATGAAGTGGTGGCACACAGAGCCTCGGTGCGAGGCGACGCATCCGGCCCGCCGACGGCGAGGCCGAGTTCGGCGACGCCGTTGACGGCCGCGGGCCGGGGACGCACCTCGTTGGCCGAGTCCTTCGCGGGCGCCGATCGTGAGGCTGACGCGCAGCGACGGGTGGCGCTGCGCCGGATGAAGATGGTCGCGCTGAGCTTTTTGATCGGTGCCACCGGCGTGTTCCTCGCCTGCCGGTGGGCCCAGGCGCATGCCGGCGCGGGCGTCTGGGTGGGTTATGTCGGTGCCGCCGCGGAGGCCGGGATGGTGGGCGCCCTGGCGGACTGGTTCGCCGTGACCGCGCTGTTCAGGCACCCGCTGGGCATACCGATCCCGCACACCGCGATCATCAAACGCAAGAAAGACCAGCTGGGCGAGGGCCTGGGCGCGTTCGTGCGGGAGAACTTCCTGTCGCCGGAGGTCGTGGAAACCAAGCTGCGCGACGCCGAGGTGTCCGGCCGGCTCGGGAAATGGCTGTCGGAGGCCGCGCACGCCGAGCGGGTGGCGAGCGAGACGGCCACGGTGCTGCGGGTGCTCGTCGAGCTGCTGCGCGACGAGGACGTCCAGCAGGTGATCGACCGGATGATCGTGCGCCGCATCGCCGAGCCGCAATGGGGACCGCCCGTCGGCCGGGTGCTGGCGACGCTGCTGGCCGAGAACCGACAGGAGGCGCTGATCCAGTTGCTGGCCGACCGGGCCTTCCAGTGGTCGCTGAACGCCGGCGAGGTCATCCAGCGGGTGGTCGAGCGCGACTCGCCGACCTGGTCGCCGCGGTTCGTCGACCATCTGGTCGGCGATCGCATCCACCGCGAGCTGATGGACTTCACCGACAAGGTGCGCCGCAACCCCGACCACGAGCTGCGCCGGTCGGCGACCCGCTTCCTGTTCGAATTCGCCGACGACCTGCAGCACGACCCGGACACCATCGCGCGGGCCGACGCCATCAAAGAGCAGCTCATGGCGCGCGACGAGATCGCCAACGCCGCCGCGACCGCGTGGACGACGCTCAAACGCCTGGTGCTCGAGGGCGTGGACGACCCGTCCAGCACGCTGCGCACGCGGATCGCCGACACGGTCGTGCGCATCGGGGAGTCGCTGCGCGACGACGTCGACCTGCGGGACAAGGTCGACAACTGGCTCGTGCGGGCGGCCCAGCACCTGGTCTCGCAATATGGGGTGGAGATCACAGCGATCATCACCGACACCATCGAACGCTGGGATGCCGAGGAGGCCAGCCGGCGCATCGAACTCCACGTGGGCCGTGACCTGCAATTCATCAGGATCAACGGAACGGTGGTCGGCTCGTTGGCCGGCTTGGTGATCTACGCCGTCGCGCAGCTGCTTTTCTAGTAGTGCTAACAAGTGCTTGCAATAGCAAGCACTTGTTGTACCCTGGTGGCGTCAAGATCAACCGCCCGACCCAGGAGCACGCATGGCACCCGAGGAGAAGCTCTCCGCCAAGGTGTCCAACGCTGCCTCCGACATGGCCTCCGACATCGGCAGCTTCATCCGCAGCCAGCGTGAACTCGCGCAGGTTTCGGTGCGGCAACTCGCCGAGAAGTCCGGGGTCAGCAATCCATATTTGAGCCAGGTGGAGCGTGGATTGCGCAAACCCTCCGCCGACGTCCTGAACCAGATCGCGAAGGCCCTGCGGGTTTCCGCCGAGGTTCTCTATGTGCGCGCCGGGATTCTCGAGCCCACCGACAAGAGTCAGGTGCGGGACGCGATCGTCACCGACACTGCGATCACCGAGCGCCAAAAGCAGATCTTGCTCGACATCTACGCATCGTTCACCCAACAAAACGAATCCACCGATGAGGAGTGTTCGACCCAATCCGACACCGAGTGAACAGTCGCTCTCGGGTCGGTGATGTATAGACGACCGGCCGCCGGGGTTACCCCACAGGGAGGGATTTATTGATTCCAGCTCACGTGCTGGGCGAACTACCCCGGGTTCTGGCGGTCCCAGTTGCGAAGGAGACGTTTGCACCTAACTTCCCGACCAGACACCTGACAACGGAAAACACCAAATGCCAAACCACACCATGAAAGGAAAAACCATGGCGGAAAACTCGAACATCGAAGACTTGCGGGCTCCTTTGCTCGCGGCCCTGGGCGCGGCCGACCTGGCCCTGGCCACGGTTAACGACCTGATCGCCAGCCTGCGCGAGCGCGCCGAAGAGACCCGCGTCGAAACCCGCACCCGGGTGGAAGAGCGCCGCGCGCGCCTGACCAAGCTGCAGGAGGACCTGCCCGAGCAGTTCACCGAGCTGCGCGACCGGTTCACCGCCGACGAGCTGCGCAAGGCCGCCGAGGGCTACCTGGAGGCGGCGACCAGCCGGTACAACGAGCTCGTCGAGCGCGGCGAGGCGGCCCTGCAGCGGCTGCGCAGCCAGACGGCGTTCGAGGACGCCTCCGCGCGTGCGGAGGGCTACGTCGACCAGGCCGTCGAGCTGACCCAGGAGGCGTTGGGCACCGTCGCGTCGCAGACCCGCGCGGTCGGCGAGCGCGCCGCGAAGCTGGTCGGCATCGAGCTGCCCGGCAAGACCGAAGCGACCGCCAAGAAGGCCCAGAAGGCCGTCGGCAAGGCGCCCGCGAAGAAGGCGCCCGCCAAGAAGGCTCCGGCCAAGAAGGCTCCCGCCAAGAAGGCGGCGGCCAAGAAGGTCACCCAGAAGTAGTACGACGCTCACACGACGCTCACACGACGTTCGGCTCCGAGTCGCCCCCGGGTGACTCGGAGTCGACGTTTTGGAGGGTGCCCGCCTACGCTTGAGGCGTGAACCACCTCGTGGGTACCGTCATGCTGGTTTTGCAGATCGCCGTCTTGGTCACGGCGATCTACGCATTCGTGCATGCCGCGCTGCAGCGACCCGACGCCTACACCGCCGCCGACAAGCTGACCAAGCCCGTGTGGTTGCTGATTCTGGCCGGGGCCGTGGCCCTGACATCCATCCTGGGCTTCGTCTTCGGGGTGCTGGGCATGGCGATCGCGGCCTGCGCGGCCGGCGTGTACCTGGTCGACGTGCGGCCCAAACTCCTGGAAATTCAGGGCAAGTCGCGCTAGCGGGATGAGGCTGCTGCTGACGGCGCCGGCCGCCGCGCTCGTCGCGCTGTGCTGCCCGCCCCCGCATGCGATCGCCGCGCCCGAACCCTTGGTCGACCACACCGAATGGGCGCAGTGGCAGGGCCGTAGCAGCCTGCGGGTCTTCCCGACGCCGGCCGGCCGGACCGCCTCCCGCACGCCCACGAGCATGGCCTGGGCCGACGAGGCCTGGTCCGAGGTGCTCGCCCTGGCACCCGACGCCGACACCCCCGGGATGCGTGCGCAGTTCCTGTGCCACTGGCAGTTCGCCGAACTGGCGCGGCCCGGCAAGACCAGCTGGAACCTCGAGCCCTGGCGGCCGGTCGTCGACGACGCCGAAATGGTTGCCTCCGACTGCAATCCGGGCGGTGGGGAAGAATCGTTCGGATGACCGGCCACCCCACCCGGGCGGAGTTGGCGGCGTTCGTCGACCACACCCTGCTCAAACCCGAAGCCACCGCCGCCGACGTGACCGCCCTGGTCGCCGAAGCGGCCGAACTGGGCGTGTACGCGGTCTGCGTCTCGCCCTCGATGGTTCCCGTCGCCGTGCACGCCGGCGCCGGGGTGCGGGTGGCCAGCGTCGCGGGATTCCCGTCGGGCAAGCATGTTTCGGCGGTCAAGGCGCACGAGGCCGCGCTGGCCGTGGCGTCCGGCGCCTGCGAGGTCGACATGGTCATCGACGTCGGCGCGGCGCTGGCGGGCGACGTCGATGCGGTGCGCTCCGACATTCAGGCCGTGCGCGACGCCGTCGGCGGCGCGGTGCTCAAGGTGATCGTGGAATCCTCAGCACTGCTGGCGCTGGCCGACGAGCGCACGCTGGCGCGGGTGTGCCGCGCGGCCGAAGACGCCGGCGCCGACTTCGTCAAGACCTCGACCGGGTTTCATCCGACCGGCGGCGCGTCCGCGCGGGCCGTCGCGCTGATGGCCGAGACGGTCGGTGGCCGGCTGGGCGTGAAGGCCAGCGGCGGCATCCGCACCGCCGCGGACGCGCTCGCGATGCTGGATGCCGGCGCGACCCGGCTGGGCCTCTCGGGAACCCGGGGAGTGCTCGACGGGCTCGGCTGAAACCGCCCGAGCCCGGCCATCAGAGGTTGGCGAAGCAGGGGTTGTTGTTGTCGCCGGCGGGGATGCTGGCGTTGCGTGTCGAGAAGTGGCTGGTCACACCCTTGTCGGTGACCTGCACGCTGTCGGCGTGAATGCCCAGCGGGTAGTTCTTGGTCAGGTTCGAGGTGAAGTCGTCCAGGGTCGACTGCACGGATTCCTTGGGCATCGTGAAGCCGAGCGCGTTGAAGCTGACGATCTGCAGCTTCAGCCCGGTGCCCTCCACCACCGGCTTGGCGGTGATGTTGTCCAACATGCCCTTGAGCTCGATCGTGCCGTCGGCGGGATGCGTGGTCACGGTGTTGGTGACGAAGGGCCCCAGCACCGGGATCGCGTTCTGCACCGATTCCTTGATGCCGTCACTCGTCCAGCTGATGGTCGCGTCCAGCGAGCCGATGGTGCCCTTCGAGTTGGCCGTGTCCTTGATCCGGACGTCGTTGATGTTGAGCGAGAGCTTCATGCCCTTGGCGTCGCGGATGTTGTTGCCGGCAGTCTGCACCGAGATGTTGGTGTAGTGCTTGGTCGCCTGCTGCCACAGCATCAGGGGCGTCACCCCGAAGGACGCGGTGGCCTGGTCCTTGACCTCGCAGGCCACTGCCTCGGCGACCTTGGTGTCCGCGACGTGGCGCACGTACAGCTCGGCCCCGATGAGCCCGGCGATGATCAGCGCGAAAACGATGATGAAGATCAGCAGGACCGAGACCGGATCACGACCGAAGCGGCGCTTCTTCTTCCCCGGCGTCGCGTCATCGCCGGGCGCAGTGGCCAGCCGCTCGGTCGGACCGGCGGGCGGGGTGGGCGGCGGCGGGTAGCCGCGCTGCTGCATGTTGGGCTGGGGCGTCCCGAACCGCTCCGTCTGGCCCGGCGGGGGACCCTGAGCGGGCGGCGGTGGCGGTGCCGGCGGGGGCACGTGACCTGGGCCGCCTGTGCTGATCCGCTCGGTTGGCCGTTCCGTGGGAGGCTGCCCGAACGGTCCCTGGTTGGAGGGACGGGCCCACTTCGACGGGTCCTGGTTCGGGGGTCCTTGTGGGTTCGTCACCGTACCGATTCTGCCCTATCCACCTGAGCAAAGGCCGAGCGGTTGCTGAGGACTGCGATGGCTTTGCGCGCCTCGGCGACCCTGTCGACGTCGACGTCGGCGACCACGAGCTGCGGCTCCGCACCGGCCGACGCGACGACGTCGCCCAGCGGCGAAACGACCAGACTGCCGCCGACCCCGGTGGGTGCGCCCGATCCGGATTCCGCCTGCGCGGCACCGGGGTCCGCCTGACCGGCGGCGGCGACGTAGCTCATCGAGTCGAGCGCGCGGGCGCGGGCCAGCAGCGTCCACTGGTCGAGTTTGCCCGGGCCCGCTCCCCAGGACGCGCACACGGCGATCACCTGGGCGCCGCGGCGGGCCAGCTCGGTGTAGAGCTCCGGGAAACGGATGTCGTAGCAAACGGTCAACCCGACGCCGACGCCGTCGACCGTGATCACCACGGGTTCGTGTCCCGGCGCGACCGTGCGCGATTCGGTGAAGCCGAACGCGTCGTAGAGGTGGATCTTGTCGTAGTGGGCGCCCGGCTGATCGGGTGCCGCCGCGAGCAGCGTGTTTTTCACCCGCCCGTCGCCGGCCGGGGTGAACATGCCCGCGACGACGGTGATCTTCGATTCGGCCGCGACGCTGCGCACCCCGTCGGCCCAGGGGCCGTCGAGCGGCTGCGCGACCGGGCCGAGCGGGACGCCGAACCGGCACATGGTGGCCTCCGGGAACACCACCAGCTTCGCGCCCGCATCGGCGGCCCGGCGGCTGTATTCGCGCACCAGCTGCAAATTTGCTGCGGGATCGGTGCCGCTGAGGATCTGCGCCAGGGCGATTCGCATGAAGGCCAGCTTAGAGCGAAGTCGCGGTGAGGGCTCAGGCCGTTTTGGCGATCCACTCCGTGGTGAAGCGCTGTTCGGCGGCGATCAGCTCGGCCAGGCGCGCGCCGATGATGTTCTCCAACTTGCCGCCGATGATCGGGACGCGCACGTGGACGGTGACCTGGAACGTCAGCCGGGAGCCCCCGGTCCGTCCGATCGGTTCCAGCACCGCGGTGCCCTCCAGGCTCACGGGCGCACCCACGATCGAGCCCACGACCGACCCCGCCGCGGCCCCATCGGTCACCGGCCCCCACGTCTCCTCGCGCCGGATGCGCAGGTCGCCGCTGTGCAACTGCGTGACCATCCCGGGCAGCTTGTCGCTGCTGATCACCTGCAGGGTGACGACCTCGACGGTGTCGTCGTCGCCGGACTGCCCGCCGACCCGCATCGACTCCAGCGTGGCGACGTCGGCCCCGGATTCGGCCAGCCTGGCCCGCCAGTAGTTCGCATCGGTGAAGGCCCGGTGCACCTCGTCAACACTGCCGTCGTAGTCGGCCGACAAGTCGAATGAACGCGGCATAGCAGGTCAGGCTACCGTTACGGGCCATGAAATCCAGCGGTGCCGGTTCGGTGTTCGCCGGTGCGTCGGTGGCCGACTCGGCGCCACTGGCGCCGCTGACGACCCTGCGGATCGGGCCGATCGCACGGCGCCTCGTCACGTGCACCAACAGCGACCAGGTCGTCGCCGCGCTGGGGCACCTGGACGCGGAATCGCGTGCGGGACAAGGCGGCCCGGTGCTGGTGTTCGCCGGCGGCTCCAACCTGGTGATCTCCGACACGTGCGCCGACCTGACCGCCGTGAAGCTGGCCAACGACGGCATCACGGTCGACGGCAACCTGATCCGCGCCCAGGCGGGCGCGGTGTGGGACGACGTCGCGCTCGCCGCCATCGAGCACGGCCTCGGCGGGCTGGAATGCCTGTCCGGCATCCCCGGCTCGGCCGGGGCCACCCCGGTGCAGAACGTGGGTGCCTACGGCGCGGAGGTGTCCGACACCATCACGCGGGTAAAGGTGCTCGACCGCGGCACCGGCGAAGTGCGCTGGGTGCCGGGCGGCGAGCTGGGCTTCGGCTACCGCACCAGCGTGTTCAAACGCGGTGGCGCCGGCGGCTTCGAAATCCCTTCCGTCGTACTGGAAGTGGAGTTCGCGCTGGACGCATCGGGGCGCAGCGCGCCGCTGCGCTACGCGGAGTTGGCGGCGGCGCTGAACGTCGGCGTCGGGGAGCGTGCCGAGCCGCGGGCGGTCCGCGAAGCCGTGCTGGCCCTGCGGGCGCGCAAGGGCATGGTGCTCGACCCGGCCGACCACGACACCTGGAGCGTGGGCTCGTTCTTCACCAACCCGGTCGTCGCCCCCGAGGTCTACGAGCGGCTGGCGGCGACCGTCGACGGGCCCGTCCCGAACTACCCGGCGCCCGACGGCGTGAAGCTGGCCGCCGGCTGGCTGGTGGAACGGGCCGGCTTCGCCAAGGGCTATCCGGAGCCGGGACCGGGCGGACGCGAAGCGCCCTGCCGGCTGTCCACCAAGCACGCGTTGGCGCTGACCAACCGCGGGGGCGCCCGCGCCGACGACGTGATCGCACTGGCCCGCGCCGTCCGCGACGGCGTCGCGGACGTGTTTGGTGTCACACTGATCCCCGAGCCCGTCCTGCTGGGGTGCAGGCTGTAGCCGCAAAATTTGCCGACGCGGGCCAGACCCCGATTTGTCGCGGGCGGGTCGGCGGATTTTCCCCGGTATCTTTGATTTTCGTGACCCCGTCCCGCGCCCCGCGGCCGTTCAACCGGCGCGTTGCTTTGGCGACCCTCGGGCTCGGCGTGCTCGCCCCCAATGCGCTGGCCGCATGCGGTGGCACGTCCGCGAAACAAGCCGAGAAGAAGGAGCAGCCGGCGCTGCAGCTGAAGTACCAGCCCGCCGACGCCACCCAGAACGTGGTGCCGATCGCCCCGGTCAGCGTCCAGGTGAGCGACGGGTGGTTCCAGCACGTCACGCTGTCGAATTCGTCGGGCAAGGCCGTCGCCGGAACGTTCAACCAGGACCGGACCGTCTACACGACCTCCGAACCCCTGGGCTACGACATGACCTACACGTGGAGCGGCTCGGCCGTCGGGCACGACGGCAAGGCGGTCCCGGTTGCGGGGAAGTTCACCACCGTCTCGCCCAGCAAGAAGATCGGCGGGGCGTTCCAGCTGGCCGACGGCCAGACCGTCGGCGTCGCGGCGCCGATCATCCTGCAGTTCGACGCCCCGATCACCGACAAGGCCGCCGTCGAAAAGGCGCTGACCGTCACGACGAACCCGCCCGTCGAGGGCAGCTGGGCCTGGCTGCCCGACGAGGCGCAGGGCGCCCGCGCGCACTGGCGCACCCGCGAGTACTACCCGGCGGGCACCACCGTCAGCGTCGAGGCCAAGCTGTACGGCCTGCCCTTCGGCGACAGCGCGTACGGCGCCGAGGACATCTCGCTGAACATCCAGATCGGCCGCCGGCAGGTGGTCAAGGCCGAAGTCTCGTCGCACCGCATCCAGGTGGTCCGCGACGAGGGCGTCGTCATGGACTTCCCGTGCAGCTACGGCGAGGCCGACAAGGCGCGCAACGTCACCCGCAACGGCATCCACGTGGTCAGCGAGAAGTACGCCGACTTCTACATGTCCAACCCGGCGGCCGGCTACAACCACATCCACGAACGCTGGGCGGTGCGGATCTCCAACAACGGCGAGTTCATCCACGCCAACCCGGCGAGCGCCGGCGCGCAGGGAAACACCAACGTCACCAACGGCTGCATCAACCTGTCCACGGGCGACGCCGAGCAGTACTACCAGTCGGCGATGTACGGCGACCCGGTCGAAGTGACCGGGAGCTCGATCCAGCTGTCCTACTCCGATGGCGACATCTGGGACTGGGCCGTGGACTGGGACACCTGGGTGGCGATGTCGGCGCTGCCGCCGCCCACCGCGCACCCGCCGTCGACGCAGATTCCGGTCACGGCGCCCGTCACGCCGTCCAACGCGCCGACCCTGTCGGGCACCCCGACCACGACGACGCCCGCCACCACCGGTCCGGCTACCCCCGGCGGTTAAAGCGACTGGCCGACGCCTGGTCGCGCGGCTTCATCACGATCAGGTCCAGATCGACGTGGGCCGGGCGCGAGGCGACGAATTCGATCACCTCGGCCACGTCGGCCGCCACCAACGGGGTGATGCCGGTGTAGACGGCATCCGCGCGCTGTTGGTCGCCGTCGAAGCGCACCAGCGAGAATTCCGTTTCGACGGCCCCCGGGGCGATCTCGGTCAGCCGCACCGGTTTGCCCAGTAGCTCGCCCCGCAGCGTGCGGTGCAGCGCGCCCTGGCCGTGTTTGGCCGCCGTATAGCCGGCGCCGCCGTCGTAAACCTCAAGTGCCGCAACGGAAGTGACGGTGACGATCAGCCCGTCACCGGACTCGATCAGCTTGGGCAGCAACGCGCGGGTGACCCGCAGCGTGCCGATCACGTTGGTCTCCCACATCCACCGCCAGTGGTCGAGGTCGGCATCGGCGACGGGTTCCAGTCCGCGGGCGCCGCCGGCGTTGTTGACCAGCACGTCGACGCGGCTCAGTTTGCTCGCCAGCGCGTCGACGGACGCATCGTCTGTGACATCGGCCACAATCGCGGTGCCGCCGATCTCCTCGGCCAGGTCGTGGATCCGGTCGGCGCGGCGCGCCACCGCGACGATGTGAAAGCCCTGCGCAGCCAGGGTTCGAGCGGTCGCCGCGCCGATTCCGGAGCTGGCTCCCGTGATCACCGCGACGCGTTCATTCCTGCCAGTTTCAACCATCGAAACAACCTTAGTGAACGTGCTAAATTTTCCGTGTGCTTCACAGCGCCCTGTCCGACATCACCACCGCCGCGTGTCTGTGCGCGGCGGGTGCGTGTTGTTGCTGCGCACTTTGCCGCTCCTGACCCCATGCCAGGTGTGGCCAAGATGGCCAGCAAAATTCGGACAAAAGGACGCTCGTGCCCACCAATACCCTCACCCATACCCATCTTTCGGCCGGCCGCGTCGTCGGCTATTCCGGCCAGAAGGGCCACCGCTCGGTGCGCCGGCAGATCGTGCCGCCGGCCTTGCACATCCCCGACTCCGCGGCGGCCTCGGTCTTCCGGGCCGTCCGGCTGCGCGGTCCCGTCGGCCGTGACGTCATCGCCGGCGTCACTTCGCTGAGCATCGCGACGGTCAACCGTCAGGTCATCGCCCTGCTGGAGGCGGGACTGCTGCGCGAGCGCGCCGACCTGGCCGTCTCGGGCGCGATCGGCCGCCCGCGCGTGCCGGTCGAGGTCAACCACGAGCCGTTCGTGACGCTGGGCATCCACATCGGTGCGCGCACCACCAGCATCGTGGCCACCGACCTGTTCGGCCGCACCCTCGACACCGTCGAGACCCCGACGCCGCGCAACCCGGCCGGGCCCGCGCTGGCGTCGCTGGCCGACAGCGCCCGGCGATACCTGCGGCGTTGGCATCGGCGGCGGCCGCTGTGGGTCGGCGTGGCCATCGGCGGCACCGTCGACGGCGCCACCGGCCAGGTGGACCACCCGCGACTGGGCTGGCGGCAGGCGCCGGTCGGCCAGGTGCTGGCCGACGCGCTGGGCCTGCCGGTTTCGGTGGCCTCGCACGTCGACGCCATGGCCGGAGCCGAGCTGCTGCTGGGCATGCGCCGGTTCCTGCCCAGCTCGCCGACCAGCCTGTACGTCTACGCCCGCGAGACCGTGGGCTACGCGCTGGTGATCGGCGGGCGGGTGCACTGCCCGTCCAGCGGGCCGGGCACCATCGCGAGCCTGCCGGCCCAGTCCGAGCTGCTCGGCGGCACCGGTCAGCTGGAATCCACCGTCAGTGACGAGGCCGTGGTGGCCGTCGCCCGCCAGCAGCGCATCCTGCCGTTCGCCCCGGCGAACCGCGCCAACGGGCCCGCCACCGGCATCGCCGACCTGTTGCGGGTGGCGCGCGCCGGCAACCAGCAGGCCAAGGATCTGCTCGCCGAGCGGGGCCGGGTGCTCGGCGAGGCGGTGGCGTTGCTGCGCGACATGCTCAACCCCGACGAACTGGTCGTCGGCGGCCAGGCGTTCACCGAATACCCCGAGGCGATGGAGCAGGTGGAGGCGGCGTTCGCCGCACGCTCGGTGCTGGGGCCGCGCGACATCCGCCTCACCGCGTTCGGCAACCGGGTGCAGGAGGCCGGCGCGGGGACCGTGTCGCTGTCCGGGCTGTACGCCGACCCGCTGGGCGCGATGCGGCGGGCGGGGGCGCTCGACGCCCGGCTGCACGAGGTCACCCGGGACGAGTCGTCCGCCTGAGCCGTCCTGTAAAGATGACAGGGTGCGCCACGATGACGTTTTCCGGCTGAACGAACCGCGCCGGGTCGCAGTGTTGGCGGTCCACACCTCCCCGCTGGCCCAGCCCGGCACCGGCGACGCAGGCGGCATGAACGTCTACGTGCTGCAGACCGCGTTGCATCTGGCGCGCCGGGGCATCGAGGTGGAGATCTTCACCCGGGCGACCGCGTCCGCCGACCCGCCGGTCGCGCGGGTGGCGCCGGGAGTGCTGGTCCGCAACGTGGTGGCGGGGCCGTTCGAAGGGCTGGACAAATACGATCTGCCCACCCAGCTGTGCGCGTTCGCGGCCGGCGTATTGCGCGCCGAGGCATCCCACGAGCCCGGTTACTACGACATCGTGCACTCGCATTATTGGCTGTCCGGGCAGGTGGGGTGGCTGGCGCGTGACCGCTGGGCGGTGCCGCTGGTGCACACCGCGCACACCCTCGCCGCGGTCAAGAACGCGGCGCTGGCCGAGGGGGACTCGCCCGAGCCGCCGCTGCGCACGGTGGGGGAGCAGCAGGTGGTCGACGAGGCCGACCGGCTGATCGTCAACACCGACGACGAGGCCAGGCAGCTGATCTCGATTCACCACGCCGACCCGGCGCGGATCGACGTCGTCCATCCCGGCGTGGACCTCGACGTGTTCCGGCCCGGCGATCGTCCGGCCGCCCGGGCCGCGCTGGGCCTGCCACCCGACGAACCCATCGTGGCGTTCGTCGGCCGGATCCAGCCGCTGAAGGCCCCCGACATCGTGTTGCGTGCCGCGGCGAAACTGCCGGGGGTGCGGATCGTCGTGGCCGGCGGACCGTCGGGCAGCGGCCTGGCTTCCCCGGACGGATTGGCCCGCCTGGCCGACGAGCTCGGCATCACCGCGCGGGTGACTTTTTTGCCCCCGCAGTCGCGGTCGAACCTGGCCACCTTGTTCCAGGCCGCCAATGTCGTTGCGGTGCCGAGTTATTCGGAGTCCTTCGGCCTGGTCGCCCTCGAGGCGCAGGCCTGCGGCACCCCGGTGGCGGCGGCCGCGGTCGGCGGGCTGCCGGTGGCCGTGCGCGACGGGGTCACCGGCACGCTGGTCGCCGGGCACGACGTCGATCGATGGGCGGCCGCCCTGGACGGGCTGCTGCGCAGGCCGGCGCCGGCGGCCGGGGAGATGGGCCGCGCGGCCGTCGCCCACGCGGCGACCTTTTCCTGGGATCACACCACCGATGCGCTGCTGGCCAGCTATCGCCGCGCGATCCGCGAGTACACCGCCGAGCGCCGCGAGGTGGGCGCATGAGTTCCTCTACCGATGTGTCACGGGTGATCGAGGATGCCCTGCGGGCAAGCGGGCTGAACTACTCGAAACACGCTGGCGCGCATGGCGGTCCGTCGGGGTTGGTGGTGGAACTGCCCGGTGAGCGCAAGCTCAAGACCAACACCATCCTGAGCGTGGGCGAGCATTCGGTGCGGGTCGAGGCGTTCGTGTGCCGCAAGCCGGACGAGAACCACGAGGGCGTGTACCGGTTCCTGCTCAAGCGCAATCGCCGGCTCTACGGCGTGGCCTACACGCTGGACAACGTCGGCGACATCTACCTGGTGGGCCGCATGTCGCTGCCGTCGGTGGACGCCGACGAGATCGACCGGGTGCTCGGCCAGGTGCTCGAAGCGGTGGACTCGGACTTTAATACGTTGCTGGAGTTGGGTTTTCGCTCGTCGATCCAGAAAGAGTGGGAGTGGCGCGTATCGCGCGGCGAGTCGCTGAAGAACCTGCAGGCGTTCGCCCACCTGATCGACGAAGACGACGATGCAGAGCGCGAAGCGCGATGAGAAGGAGTCGAGCTTCGAGCCGCGAAGACGACGATGCAGAGCGCGAAGCGCGATGAGGAGGAGTCGAGCTTTGAGCCGCGAAGACGACGATGCGGACGACGACGACCGCTGAATGAGCGCGTGAGAGACTAACCGGCATGGGTGACTCCGCCACGCTGATCCTGCTCCGCCACGGTGAAAGCGAATGGAATTCGCTGAACCTGTTCACCGGTTGGGTGGACGTCGGGCTGACCGACAAGGGCCGCACCGAGGCGGTGCGCAGCGGCGAGCTGCTGGCCGAACACAATCTGTTGCCCGACGTCCTCTACACGTCGCTGCTGCGCCGGGCCATCTCCACCGCGCACCTGGCGCTGGACGCCGCCGACCGGCTGTGGATCCCGGTGCGGCGCACCTGGCGGCTCAACGAACGCCATTACGGGGCGCTGCAGGGCCTGGACAAGGCCGAGACCAAGGCGCGCTACGGCGACGACCAGTTCATGGCCTGGCGACGCAGCTACGACACGCCGCCCCCGCCGATCGAGAAGGGCAGCACCTACAGCCAGGACACCGATCCCCGCTACGCTGACATCGGCGGCGGGCCGCTGACCGAGTGCCTCGCCGACGTGGTCGTCCGTTTCCTGCCGTATTTCACCGACGTCATCGTCCCGGACCTGCGCAGCGGCAAGACGGTGCTGATCGTCGCGCACGGCAACTCGCTGCGGGCCCTGGTCAAGCACCTCGATCGGATGTCCGACGACGACATCGTGGGCCTGAACATCCCGACCGGCATCCCGCTGCGCTACGACCTGGACGCCGACCTGCGCCCGGTGGTGCCCGGCGGCACCTATCTGGACCCCGAGGCGGCCGCCGCCGGTGCCGCCGCGGTCGCCGGCCAGGGACGCGGCTGACGTTTGCGCCCGGCGCAATCCGTCGCGCGAACGCCCCGTTAGCCAAACATCACGTGAACGGGAGCGGAACACCTGTGACGCAAGGTGTGACTTGTCCGATTTTGGCCTCGTTCTGCTAGGGCAGCGTTCAGGAAGATTTGTAGGATTTGCTATGTGACTGTGTTCTCGGCGCTGTTGCTGGCCGGGGTGTTGTCCGTGCTGGCGCTGGCCGCAGGAGTGGCGGTCGGGGTCCGACTGTCGCCGCGCGCGATGCAGCGCCGGCAGCGGGTGAGCACCGAATGGACCGGGATCACCGTCGGGCAGATGCTGGAATGCATCGTGGCGCTGATGCCGGTGGGCGCGGCGGTGGTGGACGTCCACCGCGACGTCGTCTACCTCAACGACCGGGCCAAGGAGCTCGGCCTGGTGCGCGATCGTCAGCTCGATGACCAGGCCTGGGAGGCGGCGCAGCAGGCGCTGACCGGTGTCGACGTCGAGTTCGACCTGCAGCCCTCGAAACGGACGGGCGCCCGGTCCGGGCTATCGGTGCACGGGCAGGCCCGGTTGCTCAGCGAAGAGGACCGCCGGTTCGCCGTGGTCTTCGCCCACGACCAGTCCGACTACGCGCGGATGGAAGCGACTCGGCGCGACTTCGTCGCCAACGTCAGCCACGAGCTCAAGACCCCGGTGGGTGCGATGGCCCTGCTCGCCGAGGCCCTGCTGGCCTCGGCCGACGACTCCGAAACCGTGCGGCGGTTCGCCGAGAAGGTGCTCGTCGAAGCCAACCGTCTGGGGGACATGGTCGCCGAACTGATCGAGCTGTCCCGCCTGCAGGGCGCCGAACCGCTGCCGAACGTCGTCGACGTCGACGTCGATAAGGTTGTGAGCGAAGCGATTTCGCGTCACAAGGTGGCCGCCGAGAACACCAAGATTGCGGTCCGTACCGACGCCCCCAGCGGGTTGCGGGTGCTCGGCGACGAAACGCTGTTGACCACCGCGCTGGCCAACCTGGTCTCCAACGCGATCGCCTATTCGCCGCCGGGTTCGCCGGTGTCGATCAGCCGTCGCCGCCGCGGCGAGAACGTCGAGATCGCCGTCACGGATCGCGGGATCGGGATCGCCCTGGAAGACCAGGAGCGGGTCTTCGAGCGCTTCTTCCGGGGCGACAAGGCGCGTTCGCGGGCCACCGGCGGCAGCGGGCTGGGCCTGGCCATCGTCAAACACGTCGCGGCTAACCACAACGGCACCATCGGCGTGTGGAGCAAGCCGGGAACCGGATCGACATTCACGCTGTCCATTCCGGCGGCCAAGCCGTCTCCTCGAGACGAGGGCGAATCCGAGCAAGCGCAGGGTCGCGACGTGCGGCCCGACCGGTCCCAACGAGAGGAAGAACTAAGTCGATGACCCGCGCGTACGACGATGCCGAGGAGGAATCGCGCTGATGACCAGTGTGCTGATCGTGGAGGACGAGGAGTCGCTGGCCGATCCGCTGGCGTTCCTGCTCCGCAAGGAGGGCTTTGAGGCCACCGTGGTGACCGACGGGTCGGCGGCGCTCGCCGAGTTTGACCGCGCCGGCGCCGACATCGTCCTACTTGACCTGATGCTGCCCGGAATGTCTGGCACCGACGTCTGCAAGCAATTGCGGGCGCGTTCCAGCGTGCCGGTGATCATGGTGACCGCCCGCGACAGCGAGATCGACAAGGTCGTGGGTCTCGAGCTGGGCGCGGATGACTATGTGACCAAGCCCTATTCGGCGCGCGAGCTGATCGCGCGGATCCGGGCGGTGTTGCGCCGCGGCGGCGAGGACGACTCCGAGATCAGCGATGGCGTGCTCGAGTCGGGCCCGGTGCGGATGGACGTCGAACGCCACGTCGTGTCGGTCAACGGCGACACGATCACCTTGCCGCTCAAGGAATTCGACCTGCTCGAGTACCTGATGCGCAACAGTGGCCGGGTGCTGACCCGCGGGCAGCTGATCGACCGGGTATGGGGCGCGGACTACGTCGGCGACACCAAGACGCTCGACGTCCACGTCAAGCGCCTGCGGTCCAAGATCGAAGCCGACCCGGCCAACCCGGTGCACCTGGTGACGGTGCGGGGCCTGGGCTACAAGCTGGAGGGCTAGCGGCTACTCGGCGATGCGAGTCGCCGGGTGCACCGCGATGAGTCCTAACTTGCTGCGGCGCTTGCACATTGCGGCCAGCTCCGCGTAGGCCTTGCCGCCCAGCAGTTCGGTGAGTTCGTCGGCCAGGCTTTCCCACACCTGCTTGGCGCCGACGTGGGCGGCTGGGTCGCCGGTGCAGTACCAGTGCAGGTCGGCGCCCCCGGAACCCCAGCCGCGGCGGTCGTATTCGGTGACCCAGGTCTTGAGGATCTCGGTGCCGTCGGGCCGGGTCACCCACTCCTGGCTGCGACGGATCGGCAACTGCCAGCAGACATCCGGCTTCATGGTCAGCGGCGGCACACCGAGCTTGAGGGCCTTGCTGTGCAGCGCGCAGCCGACGCCGCCCGCGAAGCCGGGCCGGTTGAGGAAAATGCACGCGTCCTTGTGTTTGCGGGTGCGGTACTGGGGCTGGCCCTCATGCTCGTCGAGCTCCAGATATCCCTTGCGGCCCAAGCCTTTTTCGCGATACTGCCAGTCGGCGGCGGTCAGCTTTTTCACCGCGTCGTCGAGGCGGGCGCGGTCGTCGTCGTCGGACAAGAACGCGCCATGTGAGCAACATCCGTCGTCGGGGCGGCCCTCCACCGTGCCCTGGCAGGCGGGCGTGCCGAAGACACACGTCCACCGCGAGAGCAGCCAGGTCAGGTCGGCGGCGATCAGGTGCTCGGGGTTGTCGGGGTCGTAGAACTCCACCCATTCGCGGGCGAAATCCAGTTCGACCTCGTGGCCCGGCTGTCCGGGTTCTGGGTGCGAATTCGCCACGGAGTCCACGTTAGACCACATTTCGGCGCGGCCGCGCCGCTGACACTCGCGGCCCGTATGGCCGTGATCACGGTGGGTTAACCGGGTCGCGCAAAAGCCTGCCGGCGACGCCCCGTTAGGTTGTCTACGTGCGATTGGGCGTTCTCGACGTGGGCAGCAACACGGTGCATCTCCTGGTGGTCGATGCCCACCGGGGCGGTCATCCGACGCCGATGAGTTCGACGAAGGCCACCCTGCGGCTGGCCGAGGCCACCGACAGCGCCGGCAAGATCACCAAACGTGGTGCCGAGAAGCTGATCTCCACAATCGACGAATTCGCCAAGATCGCCGACAGTTCGGGCTGCGAGGAGCTGATGGCCTTCGCCACCTCGGCGGTCCGTGATGCCGGCAACTCCGACGACGTGCTGAGCCGGGTCCGCAAGGAGACCGGTGTCGAGTTGCGGGTGCTGACCGGAGTCGACGAGTCGCGGCTGACCTTTTTGGCGGTGCGCCGCTGGTACGGGTGGAGCGCGGGGCGGATCATCAACCTCGACATCGGTGGCGGCTCGCTGGAGATGTCCAGCGGCCTGGACGAGGAGCCCGAAGTCGCGATGTCGCTGCCGCTGGGCGCCGGCCGGTTGACCCGCGAGTGGTTGCCCGACGATCCGCCCGGGCGGCGCCGGGTGGCGATGCTGCGGGATTGGCTGGACGCCGAACTCGCCGAGGCCAGCGCGAAGATCCTCGACGCCGGCAGTCCCGACCTGGCGGTGGCGTCGTCGAAGACGTTCCGCTCGCTGGCGCGGCTCACCGGCGCGGCCCCGTCGGGCGCCGGACCGCGGGTCAAGAGGACGCTGACAGCAAACGGCCTCAGGCAACTCATATCTTTCATCTCTAGGATGACGACCGCCGACCGGGCGGAACTGGAAGGAGTGAGCGCCGAGCGCGCCCCGCAGATCGTGGCGGGTGCGCTGGTGGCGGAGGCGAGCATGCGAGCGCTGTCGATCGAAGTGGTGGATATTTGCCCGTGGGCATTACGGGAAGGTCTCATTCTGCGCAAACTCGACAGTGAAGCCGACGGAACCGCCCTCATGGGCCCGTCGGTGCGTAATGCTGGAGGTCAGGTAGTTGATCGGAATCAGCACCGATCGAGAGGCGACAAACCATGACCGGACCGCACTCCGAGACCGAGAGCCCGGGCACTCGGCCGATCTCGGTGGCCGAATTGCTGGCCAGAAACGGAACCATCGGTGCCCCGGCGGTCACCCGGCGGCGCCGCCGTCGCCGCGGTGACAGCGACGCGGTGACCGTCGCCGAGCTCACCGGCGAAATCCCGGTGGTCCGCGACGACGACGACGCCGAACACGGCGCTACCGACACCATCGAGGCCGTCGAACCCGCCGACTCGCCCACCGAGGACGTCGCCGCCGAGCCGGTGACAGAAGACAAGCCCAAGACCCCCTACTGGTCCGAGCCCGAGCCGCGCTGGCCCAAGTCGCCGCCGCAGCCCAAGCGGGTGCCGGGCCCCGAGCGCAGCGCATACCCGCGGCCCTTGGCCAACGGGACCGCCCGGCCCGAGGAGCCCTCCGGCGCCGAGGACATGAGTCCTGATCCGATGGACCATTACGCCGACATCCCCGTCGACGTGATGGATTCCGACGTGCGTGAAGCCGAACCCGCGCTGGAGGACTCCGCCTACGTGCGCTCCTACCTGCGGTCCTCGGGCTCGCTGGACGAGGATCTGGACGAGGACGGGGACGCCGCGCGCGCGGGGTCGCTCGACACCGGACTGCTCGGCCTCGAGGACGAGGACGCTCATGCGGAGGGCGCCGACGCTCACCCGGCGGAGGGCAGGCTCGACGCGCTGTGGCGCGGCGCCGTGGTAGTGCTGCAGTCGATCCTGGCGGTCGCGTTCGGCGGCGGGCTGTTCGTGGCCTTCGACCAACTGTGGCGCTGGAACAGCATCGTGGCGCTGGTGCTCTCGGTGCTGGTCATCCTCGGCCTGGTGGTCGGGGTTCGGGTGGTCCGCAAAACCGAGGACATCGCCAGCACGTTGATCGCGGTCGCGGTGGGTGCGCTGATCACCCTGGGGCCCCTGGCGCTGTCGTTGCAGTCGGGCTAGCGGCGCCCACATCCAGTGCGCCCAGCCATCAAAGTCGGCCTCTCCACGGCTTCGGTGTACCCGTTGCGGGCCGAGGCCGCCTTCGAGTACGCGGCCCGGCTCGGCTACGACGGCGTCGAGCTGATGGTCTGGGCCGAATCGGCGAGCCAGGACGTCGCGGCGGTCAAGAAGCTGTCCAGGCGCTATCGCGTGCCGGTGCTGTCGGTGCACGCGCCGTGCCTGCTGATCTCGCAACGGGTGTGGGGCCCCAACCCGATCCCCAAGCTGGACCGCAGCGTGCGCGTCGCCGAACAGCTGGGCGCGCAGACCGTCGTCGTGCATCCGCCGTTTCGCTGGCAGCGGCGCTACGCCGAGGGGTTCAGCGAACAGGTGGCGAAGCTGGAAGCCTCGAGCGACGTGATGGTCGCGGTGGAGAACATGTTCCCGTTCCGGGCGGACCGGCTCTTCGGGGCCGGCCAGTCGCTGGAACGGATGCGACGGCGCGGGGGCGGCCCCGGCCCGGCGATTTCGGCGTTCGCGCCCTCCTACGACCCGCTCGACGGCAACCACGCGCACTACACGCTGGACCTGTCCCACACCGCGACGGCGGGCACCGACTCGCTGGACATGGCCCAGCGGATGGGTGCCGGCCTGGTCCACCTGCACCTGTGCGACGGTAACGGTCTGCCCGCCGACGAGCACCTGGTGCCCGGGCGCGGCACCCAACCCACCGCCGAGGTGTGCCAGATGCTGGCCGGCGGCCAGTTCGCCGGGCACGTCATCCTGGAGGTGTCGACGTCCAGCGCGCGCTCAGCCAATGAGCGCGAAGCCATGCTCGCCGAGTCGCTGCAGTTCGCCCGCACGCATCTGCTGCGCTGATGATTCAGGAGACCCGCAAAAGTCCATGAACGCGTTATTCACCACCGCAATGTCGTTGCGGGAGGCCGGTTCCGGCGTTTACGAAGGAGAGCTCGACAAGCGCTGGACCATCGGTCCCAAGGTGCACGGCGGCGCGATGCTGGCCCTGTGCGCCAACGCCGCGCGCACCGCCTGCGGCGGACAGCCGGCCGGACCGGACCTGCAACCGGTCGCCGTGTCCGCGAGCTTCCTGTGGGCGCCCGATCCGGGGCCGGTGCAGTTGGTCACGTCGATCCGCAAGCGCGGCCGCCGGATCAGCGTCGTGGACGTCGAGCTCACCCAGGGTGACCGCACCGCGGTGCACGCCGTGGTCAACCTCGGCGAGCCCGAGCATTACCCGGTCGACGATGCGGGCCGTGAAGCGGCCCGAGGAGGAGCCGGGTCATCGAGCAGGCCGGTCGACGGCGCGGTGAAGCCGTTGCTGTCGGCCAACCCGGTGGCCGAACTGATGACGCCCGAACCACCCGACGACATCGAGCCGATCGGCCCCGGGCATCCGCTGGCCGGCCTGGTGCACCTGGGCGAGGGTTGCGACGTGCGGCCGGTGTTGTCGACGATGCAGGTCCGCGACGACGGGCGCCCGCCGGTGATCCAGATGTGGGCACGCCCCCGCGGCGTGGCCCCGGACGCGCTGTTCGCTCTCATGTGCGGCGACCTGTCGGCGCCGGTGACCTTCGCCGTGGACCGCACCGGTTGGGCGCCCACCATCCAGCTCACCGCCTTCCTGCGGGGGTTGCCCGCCGACGGCTGGCTGCGCATCATCGCGACCTGCACCGAGATCGGGCACGACTGGTTCGACGAGGACCACACGGTCGTCGACAGCCTCGGGCGCCTGGTGGTGCAGGCCCGCCAGCTGGCGTTGGTCCCTGCCGCTCGCTAGCCGGCGGTGTCTGCGATGCTGTCCGGCATGGCAAGAATCGCGATCATCGGTGGCGGCAGCATCGGGGAGGCACTGCTGTCGGGTCTGCTGCGCGCGGGCCGGCAGGTCAAGGACCTGGTGGTGGTCGAGCGGGTGCCCGAGCGCGCCAAGTATCTGGCCGACACCTATTCGGTGCTCATCACCTCGGTGGCCGAGGCGGTGGAAAACGCGTCGTTCGTCGTGGTCGCGGTGAAGCCCGCCGACGTGGAGTCGGTGATGTCGGAGGTCGCGCGGGCGGCCGCCGCGGCGGAGAGCGATACCGCCGAGCAGGTCTTCGTCACGGTCGCGGCCGGCGTCACCATCGCCTACTTCGAAGCCAAACTCCCGGCCGGGACGCCGGTGGTGCGGGCAATGCCCAACACCGCGGCGCTGGTCGGCGCGGGCGTCACGGCCCTGGCCAAGGGCAGGTTCGTCACCCCGCCGCAGCTGGAGGGCGTCTCGGCCCTGTTCGACTCCGTCGGCGGGGTGCTGAGCGTCCCCGAGGGCCAAATGGACGCCGTCACCGCGCTGTCGGGCTCGGGTCCCGCGTATTTCTTCCTGATGGTCGAGGCGCTCATCGACGCCGGCGTTGCGGCGGGGCTGAGCCGCGAGGTGGCGGGCGATCTGACCGCGCAGACCATGGCCGGCGCGGCGGCGATGCTGCTGGAACGGATGGACGCCGATCGCCGGCTTTCCGAGGCCGAGGCGCCCGGGATGCGGGTGGACGCCACCGCGACGCAGCTGCGGGCGACCGTGACGTCCCCCGGCGGCACCACCGCGGCGGCCCTGCGTGAGCTGGAACGGGGAGGCCTGCGAGCGGCCGTGGATGCGGCGGTTCAGGCCGCCAAAATGCGCTCTGAGCAGCTAAGAATTACATCAGAGTAATCCAAGATTTTTGAACTGATTGTCCCCCACCAGTACCAGTAACCCCATCAGTCCCGCTATTCTCCTCTTTGTAAGCACGTGTCGGTGCCAGCGGAGGGGAAGCCGCTGGCATGCGCGTGCCTGACACGATTGGGTAGCGATGACGTCTACGAATGGGCCATCAACGCGAGATTCTGCAGGTAAGCCGCGGGACACCGGTTCCGTCGATGGCCAGCAGGGCAGGACGCAATTTCTCACCGTCGCCGAGGTGGCCGCGTTGATGCGGGTCTCCAAGATGACGGTCTACCGGTTGGTGCACAACGGCGAACTACCCGCGGTCCGGGTGGGTCGGTCCTTCCGGGTGCACGCCAAGGCCGTCCACGACATGCTGGAGACGTCCTACTTCGACGCGGGCTGACCCGAACCGGTGGCCGCTCGCGGGCGGCACCTGGCTTCGCGGCTCCGCGGTGATCACGCGACGCGGTTTGGCGTTGGGTGCGTCCGGCTGGGTAAAGTGTCCGGGTCCAATCTTTGAAGCAGGTCTCGGTCTAGATAGCGGAGTTCATGGGTTCAGTAATCAAGAAGCGGCGCAAGCGTATGTCGAAGAAGAAGCACCGCAAGCTGCTGCGTCGCACCCGGGTGCAGCGCAGAAAACTCGGCAAGTAACTCCCGCGGCGGCCTTCCTAAGGCCGCCATAAGGCCACCGTAAAAAGGCCCTAACTGGTCGCTTCGCGCCATAGTGCCGCCGTCTCGCCGACCGCTAGGCTGACCGGGTGGATGGGTCGAATGGGGAGAACACCGGGCCGGACGACACCGCCGGCAACGCGGCGCATTACCCCAAAATCGTGCTGGTCACCGGTGCCTGCCGGTTTCTGGGCGGCTACCTGACGGCTCGGCTAGCGCAGAACCCGATGATCAAAGGGGTCATCGCGGTGGACGCGATCGCCCCCAGCAAGGACATGCTGCGCCGGATGGGGCGCGCCGAGTTCGTCCGCGCCGACATCCGTAACCCCTTCATTGCCAAGGTGATTCGCAACGGCGACGTCGACACGGTGGTGCACGCGGCCGCCGCGTCGTACGCTCCGCGGTCCGGCGGCACCGCGGCGTTGAAAGAAATCAACGTGATGGGCGCGATGCAGCTGTTCGCGGCCTGTCAAAAGGCGCCCTCGGTGCGCCGCGTGGTGCTCAAGTCGACGTCGGAGGTGTACGGCTCGAGCGCCCACGATCCGGTGATGTTCACCGAGGACAGCACCAGCCGTCGTCCGTTCCGCGACGGTTTCGCCAAGGACAGCCTCGACATCGAGGCCTATGCGCGCGGATTGGGGCGGCGCCGGCCCGACATCGCCGTGACGATCTTGCGGCTGGCCAACATGATCGGCCCGGCGATGGACACCACGCTGTCGCGTTATCTCGCCGGGCCTTTGGTGCCGACGATGTTCGGCCGCGACGCCCGGCTGCAGTTGCTGCACGAGCAGGACGCCCTCGGCGCGCTGGAGCGCGCGGCCATGGCCGGCAAGGCGGGAACCTTCAACATCGGCGCCGACGGCATCATCATGCTGTCGCAGGCGATCCGTCGGGCGGGCCGAATCCCTTTGCCCGTACCGGGTTTCGGCGTCTGGGCCCTGGACTCGTTGCGCCGCGCCAATCGCTACAACGAGATCAGTCGCGATCAGTTCGATTATTTGAGTTACGGCCGCGTCATGGACACCAGCCGGATGCGCTCAGAACTCAACTACCAGCCGAAATGGACGACGGCGGAGGCCTTTGACGACTATGTTCGCGGCCGAGGCCTGACTCCCATAATCGACCCACATCGGGTACGCTCCTTGGAGAGTCGCGCCATATCTCTAGCCCAGCGCTGGGGTAGCCGAAATCCAATTCCGTGGGGTGGGGTCAGGTAGGTATCGTGGCGGGTGAAACCAGAGCGAATGTCATTCCACTGCATACGAATCGGGGCCGTGTCGCAGCGCGTCGGAGAGCCGACCAGAGGGCAGACTCGGCCCGCCAGCACCCCTCGTTACTGACCGATCCGCGCGGCCGCGCCTCGGCGGAGCAGATCGCCGCGGTGGTTCGCGAAATCGACGAGCACCGCCGTGCCACGGGGGCATCGCCCGGCGAGGCGCCGCTGAATGAGCTGGCGCAGCGCGTCGCGTCGGTGGCCGCATTCCTCCGCCAGCGGCTGACGGGTGACTACAGCGTCGACGAGTTCGGTTTCGATCCGCACTTCAACAGCGCGATCGTCCGGCCGTTGTTGCGGGTGTTCTTCCGGTCCTGGTTCCGGGTCGAGGTCAGCGGGATCGAGAACCTGCCCGCCGACGGCGCCGCGCTGGTGGTCGCCAATCACGCCGGGGTGCTGCCGTTCGACGGGCTGATGCTGTCGGTGGCCGTGCACGACGAGCACCCCGCGCACCGCGAGCTGCGACTGCTCGCCGCCGACATGGTGTTCGACCTGCCCGTGGTGGGCGAAGCGGCCCGCAAGGCCGGCCACACCATGGCCTGCACGACGGACGCGCACCGGCTGCTCGCCGCCGGCGAGCTCACCGCCGTGTTCCCCGAGGGCTACAAGGGGCTGGGGAAGCGCTTCGAGGACCGCTACCGGCTGCAGCGGTTCGGCCGCGGCGGATTCGTCACCGCCGCGCTGCGGACCAAGGCGCCGATCATCCCCTGCTCAATCATCGGTTCCGAAGAGATCTACCCGATGCTGACCGACGTCAAGTTGCTGGCACGGCTGTTCGGGCTGCCGTACTTCCCGATCACTCCGCTGTTCCCGTTGGCCGGGCCCATGGGCCTGGTGCCGCTGCCGTCGAAATGGCACATCGCCTTCGGTGAGCCGATCTACACCGACGACTACGCGGCCTCCGACGCCGACGACCCGATGGTCACTTTTGAGCTGACCGATCAGGTGCGCGAGACGATCCAGCAGACGCTCTACCGGTTGCTGGCCGGCCGTCGCAACATCTTCTTCGGCTGACTTCGGCTGAACGGCGGCGCGCCCAAAAGGAAACGCCACCACGGAAACCCGTGGCGGCGTTGACCTTTGAAGTAGTCGACTACTTCACCATGGTGAACTGGCAGACGTTGGTGTAGCCGTCGCGGAACAGATCCGAGCAGCCCCTCAGGTACTTCAGGTAGATGTCGTAGGTCTCCTGCCCCTTGAGGGCGATCGCCTCTTCCTTGTGCGCTTCGAGCGCATCGCCCCAGGCGGTCAGGGTCGGCACGTAGTTCTTGCCGATGAAGTGGTGTCGCTCGATCTTGAAACCCGCGTCCGTCGCGTACTTGTCAACCAGGTCGACCTGGGGCAGCTTTCCGCCGGGGTAGATCTCCTTCAGGATGAAGCTGATGAACCGCAGCAGGGTCATGTTGACCTTCAGGCCCATCGCGTTGCCCTCTTCGCGGGTGGGGACCACGATCGAGTGCAGCAGCATGCGGCCGTCGTCGGGCAGCAGGTCGTAGTACTTCTTGAAGAAGGTGGCGTAGCGCTCGTACCCGGCGTCACCGGCGCCGTCGGCGAAGTGCTCGAACGCGCCCAGCGACACGATCCGGTCGATCGGCACGTCGCCTGGGAATTCCTCCCAGCCCTGGATCCGCACCTCTTTACGGCGGGGGCTGTCCATCTTGTCGAACTCGGCCACGCAGTGGGCGTACTGGTTCTCGCTCAGCGTCAACCCGATGACGTTGACGTCGTACTCCGCCACCGCGTGCCGCATCGTCGAGCCCCAGCCGCTGCCGATGTCGAGCAGCGTCATGCCGGGCTCGAGGTTCAGCTTGTCCAGCGCGAGCTTGCGCTTGGCGTACTGCGCCTCTTCCAGCGTCTTGGTCAGATTCTGTGGGTCCGGGTTTTCGTCGAAGTAACCGCAGCTGTAGGTCATCGACGGGTCAAGCCACAGCTTGAAGAACTCGTTCGACTTGTCGTAGTGCGATCGCACCGCCTCGACCGGCGGGTGCAGCTGCGTTCCGGTTTCCCCCTGTAGTGACATTTACAACGCCCCTAACTTTCCTGCGGATATTGATGCGACCGCCGCGGCGGTTGCCTCGGTCTCGGCTTGGCTTGCGGCTTCCCCCAGCATTGTGACAACGCTGGTGACGATCGGCTTTCCATCGGCATCGGTCACTTCGCTGCGGATTTCCGCCAGCACGGTGCCGTGGGACTCGATCACCGAGTCTAGGTAGGTGTCGAAGAAAAGCCTATCGTGAGCCAGGATCGGGCGGTGGAACTTGAACTTCTGGTCACGGTGAATGACCCTGGCGATGTTGATGGGGATGCTGAACTTCGTGAAGATCTCCAACTGAACGCGGCGCCCGGCGATCGCGAGGAACGTCAACGGCGCCACCATGTCGGTATACCCGGCCCTCCGGGATTCATTCTCGTCGAAATGCGCCGGGTGGTCGTCTTTGATCGCCAGGGCGAACTCACGGATCTTTTCGCGCCCGACCTCGAAGTAGTCCGGTGCGCGGTAATGGCTGCCGATGAGTCCTTCGGCTTCTTTGGGGACTGTCATGCCGCTGTGCTCTCCGCTCGAATATGTCTGCGCGGCGCAGCCTATCAGCGTGATTGCCGTCGAGAGGCCACCGCGGCCAGCGCACCGCCGGCCGCGCCCAGCGCCAATGCCGACGGCACCCCGATCCGGGCCGCTTTGCGGGCGGTGCGGAAGTCGCGAATCTCCCATCCGCGCTCCCGTGCCAGCGCGCGCAGGCGGGCGTCGGGATTGATGGCGACCGCGGTCCCCACCAGCGACAGCATGGGCACGTCGTTGTAGCTATCGGAGTAGGCGGTGCAGCGTTTCAGGTTGAGCCCCTCGCGGATTGCCAGCGACCGCACCGCGTGCGCCTTGCCGGTGCCGTGCAGGATGTCGCCGACCAGCCTGCCGGTGAAGACGCCGTCGACCGATTCCGCGACGGTGCCCAGCGCGCCGGTCAGGCCGAGCCGTCGCGCAATGGTCGCGGCGAGCTCGTAGGGCGTGGCGGTGATCAGCCACACCTGCTGGCCGGCGTCCAGATGCATTTGAGTCAGCTCGCGAGTGCCGGGCCAGATCTTGTCGGCGATGATCTCGTCGTAGATCTCCTCGCCCAGGGCCACCAGCTGCTCGACCGACCGGCCCTCGATGAAGGCGAGCGCCTTGCGCCGGCCAGCGGCGACGTCGTTGCTGTTTTCCTTGCCGAGGACCTGAAACTTGGCCTGGGCGTAGATGAATCCGATCACATCGCGATAGGTGAAGTAGTTGCGCGTGGCCAGCCCACGACCGAAATGCACCGCCGAGGAGCCCTGCACCAAGGTGTTGTCGACGTCGAAGAAGGCGGCGGCGGTGAGGTCGACCGGGGGTTGCGGACGGTCCGGGGCGGCGGCGGCTTCCTCCTGCATGCCCTCGATCGCGCGGGCCGCGCTGGCGTCCGCGCCCAGCGACTCCAAGTCAACGTAACCGGTGTGGTCTGCGTTGACCGGGTCAGAGGAAGTCATCGCCCAACCTCCTAGATCGCTGTGGTGCCTGGTGACCCGGCGGGTGCCCGATATCCAACCCTATCGGGCAGTTGGCGTGGGGGCGGGTATGGCTGCCGGGCTGATGCCCCGGGCTGCCGAGCTGCCGGGCTGCCGGGCTGCCGAGCTGATGCCCCGGCTGCCGAGCTGCCGGGCTGCCGGGCTGATGGCTCGGGCCGCCGAGTGTGACGCTGGCGTCACGTTCGACGCCGAGTGTGACTGCAGCGTCACACTCGTGGCTGGGCAGGCCGGGTTGGTCGGGGCGCGACAAGACTTGTCCGTGGGCGTCAGTGCAGGAAACGGCCCTAAGCTTCCTTGTTGGGATCCCACTCGGTACCGGATGTGTCATCCCAAAATTTCGGCGAGACGTCTGTTTTGCGGTCTTCTGGCGCAACAGTGTCGACTCTGGCCTGAAATTCGTCGAAGGCCTTTCTTGCGCGCGCTAATTCTTCTTCTGTTGGCGCGCTGACACCGGCTTCTTCTGGCGTCGAAAAAGTCTTACCGGCAATCTTTTTGCTCATTGAGGACTCCCATCATGACAAGAAGGTGTGAGCCAACAGTAGTCAGCGCTCCATCATTTCGATAATCGTCCTAGTTGCCCGAACAGCTGGCACCAGGGTTGAGAGTAGAGGAAGCCGAGGGCACCGCGGGCGACCGAATGTTATGTGGATGTGTCTGCTGCAAAGACGTTTATGAATCGTCTGTTCCGCTGGCGGTCAGTGATTCACGATCGAAGATCACCCAGTCATCGGCGTTGTTGACGATCTGGACCCCGTCGAGCTCGGTGGTGGTTCTCAGCATATCCTTGAGCGCCTCCCACTTCATGCCCCCGTATCTGATCCCTGGGCGTGTTCGCGTCGTATACGCGCGTATTACCCGTGGCATGTGCTGAACGGCAAACGTTTTCATAATCGGTTGGCCGTCTTCGCTTTGCTCTTTCGCTAGCTCAATGAATATCTCGCGTCCTCGAAGCACAGATCCGATCGATGGCGAGAGTTTTTCCGGCGGCGTGTGAAGAGCGCGTGTTATCAGGTTTTCGACCACATTCTCGTTATCCGGCGGAAGGTCAGAGAGTTTATTCACGTGAGTTTCTCTAGATCGCAGAACATCGAGGACTTCGGTTATTTGTTGTTTGTTAATCCCCACCCATTGCGACGTACGATTGCAGACGATCACCCAGTCTAGGTCCGGCATGTCGAGCGCTGCGGCAAGCGCGTCTTCGAATGCACCTCCGGCGAAGGTGTTGGGCAGATCTGGGTGGTCTTCCGATGTATACAGCATCATGGCATTTGTGCCGTCGGGCAATCGGAGCAATGGGGTGGCGTTCAGCCGCTTCCCCTCATGTTCAACTGTCGTTCGAGGGAAAAATAATTCGACACCACGAAGTGCCAAAAAAAGACGTCGATCTGCCTCCGGCGACTTTTGTTGGGCAGCGAAATCAATCAGTTCATCGATTCCAGCGTTGTGTGGTGCCGTCAATGTTTATACCTTTCGTACGGCGTGAACTTGTCATTGAATTTATCATATATGCCATGTACGTGATACACCTTGCCAGTCGGCGAAGTTGGGTCAAATGTGCATACAGCCAAATCGACGGGGCCCATGTTTTCGTGGATAAGCTGACTGATGAGGGTAGGACTCGTCACGGTCTGTGGTGATCCCAGAATGCTTAACCCATCCGGCGGATGTATTGTATAGTTTGGTATAAGCTCGCCTGTTTTAAACGTCTTGGAATAAACGCCGGAGGTGTCTCCGCCGGTCTCGATGAGATTGCCCAGTGAGTCAGTGATGGTCGAGCCGTGTTCGGCAAAAGTCGTAATACTTGAGCCTTTCGGCACAGTAAAGAAGCCGCTGTCGGGATCGTAACTTCCATGCCCGCTTATCGTGTGCCTCTCGCCTTGCGGCATCTCGTCTTGCGGAATCCCGTGACCGGGGACTTCCTCCGGTTGATGCTGTCCTTGGTCAGGTGGCTGGTCCCCGTTAAAAGGAGGCTCCTTTGGGGTTTCGTTCGGGCCGGAGTCCGACGGACGCGCCCCGTTACTGGGAAGGTCAGCCCCGTTCCCATCGCCGTGCGGGTGTGAACCGCCGCCATGCGGCTCGGGCGGATGGGCAGGAGGTTCTCCGCCATAAGGCACCTCGCCGAGGCCGGGAGGCGCTTCGGGGAGGCCGCCCGCCGGGACAGAGGGAAGCGACGGCGGCTCCGGCATCGATGGCATCGAAGGAGCCGAGGCCGCCGGCATCGAAGCAGCGGGCGCCGAAGCGGCGGGCGTGACCGCTGCCGGCTCCGCAGGTGGGACCCGCGTAGGCGCAGGCTCGTGCGGCGGCGGGTGGGGTGGTGGTGTGCCTTCTGCGGGGGCCGATACCGGTGGCTTGCCGCCCGATTCTGGTGGGACCGCAATTGGTTTCGGCTCGCCGCTGTGCGGTGTCCCGCCAACCGGCGGCTTGGATTCGGTGGGGCTGTGCGGCAGGGGACCGTCGGCGGGGCCCGGTGCCGGTTTGCCCGAAGGAGCCGGCGCGGGACGACCCGGCTCCGGCGGCTTGACCTCCGGCGCCTTGACCTCCGGCGGCTTGATCGACGGAGGCTGAGGAATCTCAGGCGGCTTCTTCAAACCCTTCAGCACATCGGCCGCCCGGCTTCCCGCTTTGCCCACCTTGGAGAGTGGTCCGCCAGGCAAGGCCAAGGTCAATCCATCAAAAAGGGTCTTGCCGAGCGCTTCGGCCGGGTTGGACCCCCACTCGTCCCAGTGGGTGACGTCCTTACCGAGCGACTTCCACGAGTCGGCGACGCCGGGCCCTCCGTCAGGGCCCAAGCCGACGAGCGGCGCGGCCCCGGAGACCATGCCGTACACGTCTTTGGCGTAGCCGATCGGATCGGTCTGGAGCCGATTCGGGCTGAACTTCGCGAGCTGCTCAAGAAAGCCGTAGCCTTCGACGCCGAAACCTTTGACGGTCTGGCCCACCTGATTCAGTGCCCTGCCGACTGGCGTTCCGTGTAAAAAGTGGTCCCACTCCTTACCCGCCCAGTGGGCCATATCTTCTGCCGCGGTGGCCGCCGCCGACATGGTGGCCTCGATCTGGCCGCCCAGCGTTTCGGCTTCCCGGGAAAAGCTGTCGACCACCGTTTTGATGTCGTCGGCGATCCTTTTGATCTCGTCTTCGTCTTCGTCGGTCAGGAGGTCCCACACTTCTTTGATCCCGGTCATCGGGTCGCAGATGCGGGACAACAAATCGAGGATCGCCGCGTGGACCTTGTCGATCTGGGCCGCGTAACTGTTGAGTTGCGCGGCAATCGTTTGGCATTGCTGCGCAACGCTGGCCGTGGCTCCCGACGCATCGGCCAACGCTTTGTTGATGGCCGCGGCCTCGGGAATCTGCTGCGCGGCAATGGCGGCCATGCTCCCGCCGCCGGCCGCGATCTCGGTCGTCATGAAGTTGACGCCCGCCGTCGTCCACGCCGCCGCGGCGGCACGCAACTTCGCCGAATCGCCAGTGGGCCAGATCATTCCGATATACGGCGCAACCCAGCTCCAGCCCGCCGGGGCAGCGCTGCCGGCGCCCACCGCCGACGGCGGATGCGACGGCGCGGCCAATGGCGCGGTCACTGGCGGCGTCGGCAAGCCTTCGGCGCGGCCCGTCACATACGACATCGCCTCGGCGTGCGCATAGTTGTGTGCCGACATCCGCACGCCGTCGCCGATGCTGCAGAGTCCGTTGCGGGTACTGGTCATCGCCTCGATGACCTTGGCCGCTGCGCCGTTGTACGTGCGGCCCAGCGCCGCACCGACGGGATCGTCACCGGCCATGCCCGCGCTGCCCGCGAGCGCCGTGGTCAGGGCCGAGATCACCGATCCCAGCGACTCGCCGGTGGACAGTACCGTGGCGCCGGCGCGATCTAGGGCAGTCGGGTCACACGCCAGCGGCGCCATGTATTCACGACCACATACCGAGATTCGTCGACATCGCGCCGGTGTAGTTGCCGTGCGCTGTCGTGGCCACCTTCTCCAGTTGCCCCAGCGCCTCGCGCATCATCGCCTCGCCGCGCACCCCGTGCTGATGCGCCTCGGCGTGGGCCGCCGCGGCCTCACCCGTCCACGTCCCATGCAAACGCGTTACGCGAGAATCGATTTCGGCAATCATGTCTTCGGCGTAGCGCTGAAACGCCGCCATCCGCTGCACCGCGTCGGCCAACGCCTGCGGATCAACCCGAAACGCCTCAGGCATCGCGCACTGCCCGCTCGGCCTGGGCGGACGCTGCCTCGTTGCTGTGATACGCGCCGCCGGCCTCGCCGACCAGATGCGCCAGGATCGACAACCCGAGCTCGACCTCCCGGGCGCCCTTGTGCCACAGCTCCCATGCCGAGGCATAGGCACCCCCGGCCGCCCCCTGCCAACCACCCAGCATCTGACCCACCTGATCGTCGAGCTGGGACAGCTGAGCCGAAAGATGCTCGGCCGCACCGCTCAGCGAGACGGCGGCGCCCTGCATCACCACCGGATCGACCCGCACCGTGTTGTCGGCCATAGCCGGAACATAACTCCTGGTAGACGCCCCCACAAGTCGCTGATGACACACTGATTCCCATGACCCGAGCGACCGGCCGCCCGCATGTGGAGTTGTTGACCCGCGACGGGTGCACCATCTGCGAGCGCATCCACGCCCGGCTGGTCGTTTTGGCCGGTGAGCTGGGCTTCGATTTGTCGACGACCGACGTCGACGCCGCGGCCGCGGACGGCAACCCCGCGCTGCGCGCCGAGTTCGGCGACCGGCTGCCGGTGGTCCTGCTCGACGGGCGCGAACACAGCTACTGGGAGCTCGACGAGCCCCGGCTGCGCGCGGATCTCGCCCGCTGACGAGGCGGCCGGGTGGCCGTGGGGCAATTATTTGGTAGCCCAGCTGATAAACGTTTACCGTGGACAGCAGTTCAGTTACTGGAGGATGCAAGGGAGCTGGCCAGGTGATGCTGCCGTGAGCGTCTTGCTCTTCGGGGTTTCGCACCGCAGTGCGCCGGTCTCCGTCCTGGAACAACTCAGCATCGACGAGTCCGATCAAGGCAAGATCGTCGACCGGGTGCTGCAGTCGCCGCTGGTGACCGAGGCGATGGTGCTGTCGACATGCAACCGGGTCGAGGTCTACGCGGTGGTGGACGCGTTCCACGGCGGGCTCGCGGTGATCGGACAGGTGCTCTCGGAGCATTCCGGGATGTCGATGACCGACCTCACCAAATATGCCTACGTCCGGTACAGCGAGGCCGCCGTCGAGCATCTGTTCGCGGTAGCCAGCGGCCTGGATTCGGCGGTGATCGGAGAGCAGCAGGTGCTCGGTCAGGTGCGCCGCGCGTACGCCACCGCCGAGACCAATCGCACCGTCGGCCGCGTCCTGCACGAGCTGGCCCAACGCGCGCTCTCGGTCGGCAAGCGGGTGCATTCCGAGACCGCCATCGACGCCGCCGGCGCCTCCGTGGTGTCGGTTGCCCTGAACATGGCCGAACGCCGGCTGGGCGGGCTGTCGGGCCGGACCGCCGTGCTGGTCGGCGCCGGGGCGATGGGCGCCCTGGCCGCGGCGCATCTGTCTCGCGCCGGCATCGCCCAGGTTCACGTGCTCAACCGGTCGCTGTCCCGGGCGCAGCGCCTGGTCCGCAAGATCCGCGAAACCGGTGTGCGGGCCGACGCGCTGCCATTGGAGCAGCTGACCGACGTCCTGGCGGGTGCCGACGTGGTGGTGAGCTGCACCGGGGCGGTGAGCCCGGTGGTCTCGCTGGCCGACGTGCACCACGCGCTCGCGGCCGCGAACCGCTCGATCGTCGATGAGACCACCGACCCCTTGGTGATCTGCGACCTGGGCATGCCGCGCGACGTGGACCCGGCGGTGGCCGGCCTGCCCGGCGTGTGGGTCGTCGACGTGGACCGCGTGCAGCACGAGCCCTCGGCCCACGCCGCGGCCGCCGACGTCGACGCGGCCCGCACCATCGTGGCCACCGAAGTTGCCGCCTACCTGGCCGGCCAGCGGATGGCCGAGGTCACCCCGACGGTGACGGCGCTGCGCCAGCGCGCCGCCGATGTGGTCGAAGCCGAGCTGCTGCGCCTGGACAACCGGCTCCCCGGGCTCGCCAGCGCGCAGCGCGAAGAGGTCGCCCGCACCGTGCGGCGGGTAGTGGACAAGCTGCTGCACGCCCCTACTGTGCGCATCAAGCAGCTCGCCAGCGCCCCCGGCGGCGACAGCTACGCCGAGGCGTTGCGCGAGCTTTTCGAACTCGACCAGACCGCCGTCGACGCCGTGGCCGCGGGCGAATTGCCAGTCATAGCAAACGGTTTCGACGCGGGCACCCCGCAGCAACCTGCCGAGTAGCCGATTGGCGAACGTGATCCGGATAGGCACGCGGGGCAGCCTGCTGGCCACCACCCAGGCCGGCGTCGTCAGAGACGCCCTCATCGCGCTGGGTCACCCGGCGGAGCTGGTGACCATCACCACGGCCGGGGACCGGTCGTCGGGACCCATCGAATCCTTGGGGGTGGGTGTCTTCACCACCGCGCTGCGCGAGGCCATGGAAGAGGGCCGCGTGGACGCCGCGGTGCACTCCCACAAGGACCTGCCGACGGCCGACGACCCGAGGTTTGCTGTGGCCGCCATACCCGTGCGCAACGACCCGCGTGACGCGGTGGTAGCCCGGGACGGACTGGTGCTGGGGGAGTTGCCACCGGGTTCGCTGGTGGGTACCTCCTCGCCGCGGCGGGCCGCGCAGCTTAGAGCATTGGGTCTCGGTTTGGAAATCCGCCCCCTACGAGGCAACCTAGATACCAGGTTGAACAGGGTAAGCAGTGGTGATCTTGACGCGATCGTGGTGGCCCGGGCGGGCCTGGCCCGACTCGGTCGCCTCGATGACGTCACCGAGACGCTAGAGCCGGTGCAGATGTTGCCAGCACCGGCTCAGGGCGCGCTCGCCGTCGAATGCCGTGCCGGTGACACCCGGTTGGCGGCGGTGCTGGCGGAGCTGGACGACGCGGACACGCGCGCGTCGGTCACCGCGGAGCGAACTCTGTTGGCCGAACTGGAGGCCGGCTGCTCCGCACCGGTGGGCGCGATCGCTGAAGTGGTCGAGTCCATCGATGAGGAAGGCCGGATCTTTGAAGAGCTGTCGCTGCGTGGCTGCGTGGCGGCGCTGGACGGGTCCGACGTGATCCGCGCGTCCGGCATCGGCACTCCCGGTCGAGCACGAGAGCTTGGGCTTTCGGTTGCCGCGGAGCTGTTCGAACTTGGCGCCCGGGAGCTGATGCGCGGAGCGCGGCAAGACCCGACGCGAGGAAATTAAGTGCGAGTTACGTGGGAGCGACAATGACGACGCGAGGGCGTAAGCCGACACCCGGCCGCATCACGTACGTGGGCTCCGGCCCCGGTGACCCGGGACTGTTGACGACCCGGGCCGCGACGGTGCTGACGAACGCCGCTCTGGTGTTCACCGACCCTGACGTGCCCGAGCCGGTGCTGGCGCTGATCGGCAAAGACCTGCCGCCGGTTTCCGGCCCGGCCCCGGCCGACCCGGCCGCCTCCAGCGGCGAGGGCGCCGACCAGGGCCAGACGCAGCCCGCGGTGATCTCCGGTGGCCCCGACATCCGCCCGGCGCTGGGTGACCCCGCCGAGGTGGCCAAGACCCTGACCCACGAGGCGCGGACGGGCGTCGACGTGGTCCGCCTGGTGGCCGGTGACCCGCTGACGGTCGACGCCGTCATCACCGAGGTCAACGCCATCGCGCGGAGCCACCTGCACATCGAGATCGTGCCGGGGCTGGCGCCCACCAACGCCGTCCCGACGTACGCGGGGTTGCCGCTGGGCTCCTCGCACACGGTGGCCGACGTGCGCGGCGACGTGGACTGGGAGGCGTTGGCCGCGGCGCCGGGACCGCTGATCCTGCAGGCCACGTCGTCGCATCTGGCCGACGCGGCGCGCACCCTGATCGAACACGAGCTCGCCGAGAACACGCCGTGCGTGGTGACCGCGCAGGGCACCACCTGCCAGCAGCGTTCCATCGAGACGACGCTGCACGGCCTGACCGACTCGGCCGTGCTGGGCGGCACCGACCCGGCGGGCCCCCTGACGGGTCCGCTGGTGGTGACCATCGGCAAGACGGTGTCGAGCCGGGCGAAGCTGAACTGGTGGGAGAGCCGCGCCCTGTACGGCTGGACCGTGCTGGTGCCCCGCACCAAGGACCAGGCCGGCGAAATGAGCGAGCGGCTGACGTCCTACGGCGCGCTGCCGATCGAGGTGCCGACCATCGCCGTCGAGCCGCCACGCAGCCCCGCGCAGATGGAACGGGCCGTCAAGGGATTGGTCGACGGCCGCTTCCAGTGGGTGGTGTTCACCTCCACCAACGCGGTGCGTGCGGTGTGGGAGAAGTTCGGCGAGTTCGGGCTGGACGCGCGCGCGTTCTCCGGGGTGAAGATCGCCTGCGTGGGCGAGTCGACCGCCGACCGGGTCCGGGCGTTCGGGATCAGCCCCGAGCTGGTGCCGGCCGGTGAGCAGTCCTCGCTGGGTCTGCTCGACGACTTCCCGCCCTACGACAGCGTTTTCGATCCGGTAAACCGGGTCTTGCTGCCGCGGGCCGACATCGCCACCGAGACGCTGGCCGAGGGCCTGCGCGAACGTGGTTGGGAGATCGAGGATGTCACCGCCTACCGGACGGTGCGGGCCGCGCCGCCGCCGGCGGAGACGCGGGAGATGATCAAGACCGGCGGGTTCGACGCGGTGTGCTTCACGTCCAGCTCGACGGTGCGCAACCTGGTCGGTATCGCCGGCAAGCCGCACGCGCGGACGATCATCGCCTGCATCGGCCCCAAGACCGCCGAGACCGCCGCCGAGTTCGGTCTGCGGGTCGATGTCCAGCCCGAGACCGCCGCGGTTGGTCCGCTGGTCGACGCTTTGGCCGAACACGCCGCGCGGTTGCGCGCCGAGGGCGCGCTGCCACCGCCGCGCAAAAAGAGCCGCAGGCGCTAGTGGCGATCGCCAGCGCGGCGGAGCCGGGCGCAGCGGGTCGCCACGATGAGCGGTAGCGCCTACCCGCGGCAGCGTCCGCGTCGGCTCCGCTCAACCCCGGCGTTGCGCCGTTTGGTCGCGCAAACGTCGCTGGAGCCAAGGCATTTGGTGCTGCCGATGTTCGTCGCCGACGGCATCGACGAGCCCCGGCCGATCGCCTCGATGCCGGGGGTGGTCCAACACACCCGCGATTCGTTGCGCGCCGCCGCCGCCAGCGCCGTCGCCGCCGGGGTGGGCGGGCTAATGCTGTTCGGTGTGCCGCGTGATGAGGACAAGGACGCGGTGGGGTCGGCCGGCACCGATCCCGACGGCATCCTCAACGTCGCCCTGCGCGACCTGGCCAAGGACCTCGGCGAGGCCACCGTGCTGATGGCCGACACCTGCCTGGACGAGTTCACCGACCACGGCCACTGCGGCGTCCTCGACGACCGCGGTCGGGTCGACAACGACGCGACCGTAGCCCGATATGTGAAACTCGCTGTGGCGCAAGCGGAATCGGGCGCGCACGTGGTAGGTCCGAGTGGGATGATGGACGGTCAGGTGGGCGCGATTCGCGACGGGCTGGACGCGGCCGGCCATACCGACGTGGCGATCCTCGCCTACGCCGCCAAGTTCGCATCGGCGTTCTACGGTCCGTTCCGCGAAGCGGTCAGTTCCAGCCTCTCCGGCGACCGGCGCACCTATCAGCAGGAGGCGGGCAATTCCCGCGAGGCGCTCCGCGAGATCCAGCTCGATCTGGACGAGGGCGCCGACATTGTGATGGTGAAGCCGGCGATGGGTTATCTGGACGTGGTGTCGGCGGCGGCCTCGATTTCGCCGGTGCCGGTGGCCGCCTATCAGGTGTCGGGGGAGTACGCGATGATTCGCGCTGCGGCCGCGAACAATTGGATCGACAAGCGCGCGGCGGCCCTGGAATCATTGACGAGCATCCGGCGGGCCGGAGCCGATATCGTTCTCACCTATTGGGCCGCGGACGCGGCAGGGTGGCTTTCGTGAGACGGGGCTTGCGTTGACGTCAGAGACGACCAGAAGCGATACCCAACCGAAGCCGTTGTTCTACGAACCCGGCGCCACCTGGTGGTGGGTGGCGTGCGGCCCGGCCTCGGCGGCGGCCATGGTCCTGATCGAAATCTGGAGCGGTGCCAAGGTGTCGTTCGTGGTCCCCGCGATCTTCTTCGTCCTGGTGTCGGCGTTCGTGGGGTTGCAGGTGAAGGCGGCGCGGATCCACGTCTCGGTCGAGCTGACCGAAGACGCCCTGCGCCAAGGCACCGAGACCATCCTGGTCCGCGAGATCGTCAGGGTTTATCCCGAGCCCGAGAACCACGAAGCCTCCGGCAAGGAGCTGGCGCGCTGGCAGTCGGCGCGGGCGCTCGGCGAGTTGGTCGGGGTGCCGCGCGGACGGATCGGCATCGGCCTCAAGCTCACCAACGGCCGCACCGCCCAGGCGTGGGCGCGCCGTCATCGCCAGCTGCGGGCGGCCCTGACCCCGCTGGTCCAAGAGCGGGTGGAGCCCACCGGGACCGACGTCATCGACGGCGATCCGGACGACCCCACCGGCGATCAGGCCGGGCCCGCGCAATGATCGCCAGCTACCGGGCGCTGGTCGAGCTCGCCGTGGCGGTTGCCGCCCTGGCGGGCTCGGGATATAGCTGGACGCGCTCGCATCACACGGTGGCCGTCGCGCCCATCGCGGAGGGTCAGCCCTTCACGACGTCGGTGGTCTATGACCCGCAGCTGTTGCTTCTGACACTCGTGCTGTTGACGAGCGCCGGCGTGCTGGTGGTCGTCGGCGCGGCCAGGCTGCGGCGTGCCCGCTCCGGCGCTACGACGTCTTCCTGACCAGCGGCAACGCCATCGTGCGGCGGACCCTGAGGGCGTCGGCCCGGTCGCGCAGTGCCTCCTGAACCGAGCGCATCAGCGGGAAATTGGTGTCATGACCGGTGTCCTCGAGCACCGCGATGACCGCCGAGCTGGCCACCAGCGTCCAATCCACACCGGCGGCCCGACAATCGGCATCGAACGCATACAAGAGCGAAATACCGGCCTCAGCAAATTGACTGACATCGGCGACATCGAGCACCACAGGGTTTTCCCCGAGCGTGAAACGCCGAATGTGGCGACTGACGCGGTCGACATTGGCGTCGTCGATTTCGCCGCGGATATGCACCACTGTCGCCAAGTGGCGGTAGTGCGCCCGCACCTGAGCGCCATCGCACTCAAAGACGCAGTTGTCGTGGCGACTCCCGGTGCCTGCGATCGTCATGAGGACCCCTCACTCTCCGTGTCGCTCGCGCGTGGCCTTGGGGCGCGCCTCCCCGCTCACCAAAGCTGCCTTAAACGCTAGGCCGCAAGCCTAAGGACACCGGTAGCCGCGCCTAACGCTTTGCTAAGAAGCAAAATGCGATTTCGCGACGAGCAAACCTCCGTAATCGGCGTCGCGCATTCCGGGCGGCCCTGAAGGCCATGTGCCACACCACAACCGTCCCCGCATGTCGGCGATTGCGCTGCTAGGCTGCCATGGCTGCCGGTTGCTAGTCGGGGGGCTTGCGAAATGGCGAGATCGCCCGCTCAGCCGATAGCAGGAGAACGGAACGGCAGGATCCAGACGGGAAGAGCAGCGTGCGGGGCGGAGAGATCCGGGGCGAAATCAAGGCCCTGACGGGACTCCGTATCGTCGCCGCGCTCTGGGTGGTGCTGTTTCACTTCCGGCCGATGCTCGGGGATGCGTCGCCCGATTTCCGCGACGCGCTGGCCCCCGTCCTCAACTGTGGCGCCCAGGGCGTCGACCTCTTCTTCATCCTCAGCGGCTTCGTGCTGACGTACAACTACCTCGACCGGATGGGCCGGTCCTGGTCGACCCGCGCCACCCTGCACTTCCTGTGGCTGCGGCTGGCCCGGGTATGGCCGGTGTACCTGGTGACATTGCACCTCGCCGCCCTGTGGGTGATCTTCACCCTGCACGTGGGCCACGTGCCGTCGCCGGACGCCGCCTCACTCACCGCGGTCAGCTACGTGCGGCAGATCCTGTTGGTGCAGTTGTGGTTTGTGCCGTTCTTCGACGACTCGAGCTGGGACGGGCCGGCCTGGTCGATCAGCGCCGAATGGCTGGCGTACGTGCTTTTCGCCCTACTGGTGTTGGTGTTGTTGCGGATGAAGCAGGCGACGCGGGCGCGCAGCCTCATGGTGCTGGCGTTCGCGGCGTCGTTGCCGCCGGTGGTGATGCTGCTGGCCAGCGGCCACTTCTACACGCCGTGGAGCTGGCTGCCGCGGATCGTCACACAGTTCACCGCCGGGGCGCTGGCCTGTGCCGCCGTGCGCAGACTGCGGCTGACCGACCGCGGCCGCCGCGTCGCGGGGTACATCTCGCTGCTTCTGTTGGCCGCGATGGTGGGCGTCCTGTATTGGTTTGGCGCACACCCGATATCCGGGGTGGTGGAAAACGACAGCGGCGGCGTCGTCGACGTGTTGTTCGTTCCGCTGGTGATCTCGCTGGCCGTCGGCCTGGGGAGCCTGCCCAGGATGTTGTCGACGCGGGTGATGGTGTACGGCGGTCAGATCTCGTTCTGCCTGTACATGGTTCACGAGCTGGTGCACACGTCCTGGGGTTGGGCCGTGGAACAATTCGAGCTCGCAACGCAGGACAATCCGTGGAAATGGAACGTCATCGGCCTGCTCGCGATTGCCGTGGTCCTTTCGATCGCGTTGTATCACGCCGTCGAAGAGCCCGCCCGCCGCTGGATGCGCAAGATGGTCGACGTCCGGGCCGTGAACGCGAGGAGTGATCCCGGCGAGTCCACGAACGGCAAGCCGCATCCGATCGACCGTCCGCTGGAAGCGATTTCGGTCCGCGCGGTGTGATGGCTGCTTTTGCGCCCGGCCGCGAGTCACGGGCAATATTCGATGAGAACACGGCGGCACCCGACCATGCCGTTGACAGTGGAGGTATGAGTGAGTCGTCTGGCCACCTTTCTCATTGGGTTGAGTTTTCTGGGGGGCGTGGGCATCGCATACCCACCGCAGGTGCGCACTTACGCGACGTTGACGCTGGACTTCCGGCTCAATCACCTGGCGGTCATCGGGGATTCGTACACCACCGGTACCGATGAGGGCGGCCTCGGCGCGCGGTCATGGCCGTCGCGCGCGTGGCAGGCGCTCGGTGCGCGGGGCTCGCGGGTTTCGGCCGATGTGGCGGCCGAGGGCCGCGCCGGTTACGCCGCGCCCGGTGACCACGGCAGCACCTTCGAGGACCTGACCGCCAGGGCCGTCCACCCCGATGACGCGCTGGTGGTGTTCTTCGGCTCCCGCAACGACCAGGGTATCGATCCCCTGCTGTTGACCGAAAAGACCCACGCTGCTTTGGATCTGGCGCGCCGGTTTGCGCCGGCCGCGCGCTTGCTGGTGATCGGCCCGCCGTGGCCGACCGCCGATGTTCCGCCATCGATGTTCCTGATTCGCGACGTCCTGGGCGGCGCGGCGGGGGCCGCCGGGGCGACGTTCATCGACCCGATCGCCGAACACTGGTTCGTCGGCAGGCCCGACCTGATCGGCCCCGACGGCGTGCACCCGAACGACGCGGGGCACCAGTACATGGCCGACAAGATCGCGCCGCTGATCCGTACTCAGCTCTCGACGTGACGGGCCGCCTAGTCCTCCGCGTGGCGCTCGTAGTCCCACCGCTCCAGGCGATCTTGCAGATGTAGCAGGCCGACTCCGGCGAAGGGTGCGGCGACCGCGATGCAGACCAGCAGCAGTGGAGACATGAGCTAAACCCTCCAAAAACCCTTCACTGATCTGACGTTCGTCCGCCGCGAGAAGTTCATCGCCGTTCACCCGTCCGCCACGGCGCGGTCCACCAGCACACCCATCACCGGCGCCAGCAGCCGCGCGTACTGCGTCGTCACATGGTTGTCGTCGCGGAACACCAGGGTGTTGCCGACGATCAGCGGGCAGCGGTCGGGGGCGCAGAACAGGTCGGTCAGCTCCGCGTAATGCCCGCCGTTGCCGACGGTCGCGGCGCGCTCGGCGGCGATCCCATCGTCGTTGACGGCCGCGGATCGCGTTGGCGCACAAGCGGTTGCGTCCTCAAGGTGGGCGGACAGGCAGGTCGGCGCGGACGAATGCGGGTCGGCGGCGGGTCCCAGCACCAGGACGGTGGCGCCGGTGGCGCGCAATTGCGCCACGGTGCGTCCCAGGGTGTCGATCCACGCCGGATCGTAGGAGGTGAAGCCGAAGTCCCCGCCGTAACGCCGGCTCATGTCCAGCACGACCAGGCGCGGGTGTTCGGCGTTCATCCGGCCCATGATGTCGGCGCGCCACTGCTCGCATTCGGTGTACTCGCGGCCCAGATACGGGCTCACGATGTGCAGGTCCTGCAGTGGGCAGGTCACCTTGGCCAGGGTCTCCAGCCGCCAGTGCCGCTGCTCGGCGAGCTGCTCGAACGCCGGGTTCCACATGGCGGCATGCGAGTCGCCGATCAGGGCCACGGTCGTCGGCGAGGCGGTATCGCCCGTCGCGCATTCGCTTTGGCCGACGTCGCGCCAGGACCGCACGCAGCCGTTGACGAACACGGCGGCCTTGTCGGCCGGCGCCTTGTCCAGCGGGGGGTCGAGGTTCGACGGGACGGTGCGCAGACCGGCCGCGCTTGCGAGCACGACGCGCGCCTGGTCGAAGGCCTGACGGACCGCCGATTCCTGCGGGCTGACGGCGGCGACGCCGGCCGGGGGCGCCGCGACGATGTTGGCCCGGGGCGCCGCGACGCCGTGGCCCACCGGCGCGGGGATCACGTTCAGCAGCAGCATGCATGCACACGCCGTGGCGGCGCTGGCCCCGCCCGCCACGGCCAGGCTGACCTTCGCCGAGCGGCGCAGGGCCGCGGCGAAGCGGCCCGGGTTTTCCACCAGATGCAGGGTGATGACGGCCAGCCCGGCGGACACGGCCGTCGCGCTCAGGCGGGCCGGCAGCCCGGCGGGCTCGCCGAGCAGCGCCGGCATCAACAGCAGCACCGGCCAGTGCCACAGGTACCAGGAGTAGGAGATGCGGCCGATGGCGCGCATCGCCGGGCGGCACAGCAGCCGGCCGGGCCCGAGCCCGCCGGTGACGGCTCCGCCGCCGACGATCAGCGCGGTGCCCAGCACGGGCAGCAGCGCCTCGACGCCGGGGTAGGGGGTGTGGGCGCCCAGCTGGGTGCAGGTCAGCAGGATCAACACCAGGCCGCCCCACCCGGCGATCGACGCGGTCAGCAGCGACAGGCGCCGCCACTGCTGGAGCGACAGGGCCACCAGGCCGCCGGCCGCCAGTTCCCAGGCCCGGGTCGGCAGCGAGAAGAACGCCCACGACGGCGACGTCCGGGTCCACAGCGCGCCGGCCGTCAACGACGCGACGGCGACCACCGCGAGGACCGCCGCGTACGGCGCCGCCCGCTTTGCGGCGCCGCGCAGGAGCGGGACGCGCTGGACCAACCACGCGGTGGCGATGATCAGCACCGGCCACACGAGGTAGAACTGCTCCTCGACGCCCAGCGACCAGTAGTGCTGGAACGGCGACGGCGCGTCGGTGGTCAGGTAGTCGGTGCCGCGCAGGGCGAACCGATAGTTACCGACGTACAGGGCGCTGGCGATGCCGTCGAGGAACACGCTGCGGGCCTGTAGCGGCGGCAGCACCGCGGCGGCGGCGATGGCCGTGACGGTGCCGACGATGGCCGCGGCCGGCAGCAGCCGCCGGGCTCGCGCGCCGTAAAAGCGGCCCAGCGCAACGGTATTCGTGGCGGCCGCCTCCCGGAAGAGCAGCCCGGTGATGAGGAAGCCGGAGATGACGAAGAAGACGTCCACCCCGATGTAGCCGCCGCTGACCCCGGGGATGCCGGCGTGGTAGAGCACGACGGCGATCACCGCGACGGCGCGCAGCCCCTCGATGTCGGGCCGGAATCCCCTTCGGGAAGTCCGCCGCTCCACGCGGTGTGGGCTGCCGGCGACTGATTCCTCCCGAAGTGTCATCGTTGGCTCAGGTCGCCATCCAGGCCAGTTCGCCGGGTAGTTGGCTGCGCCAGTAGGCGACGTCGTGACCGCCGAGCGAGAAGCTGCCCGCGGGCGGCGTCTTCAACTGGTAGACGAATTGCTTTGTGGCGAAATAGAAGCGGTCGAAGTTGCCGCAATCCACGCGCAGCGGAATGGAATTCAGCGCCGGCACACCCATCACGCTGTTCTGCACGAAGTCCTCGTTGCTGTCGAACGCGCCCGGGGCGCTCGTCGCGTACGACGTGTACAGGGCCGGGCTGATGGCGCAGATTCCGGCGGTCCGGGACGGGCCCAACTTGGCGCCCAAACGAAGCGCCCCGTATCCGCCCATCGACCACCCCATGAAGCCGACCCGGGACGTGTCGAAACCCATCGTGGACAGCATGGGCAGCAGCTCGTCGAGCACCATCGCGCCCGAGTCCTCGCCGGAAGTCCTTTTGTGCCAGTAGGTGTTGCCCCCGTCGACGCCGACGACCGCGAACGGCGGCTTGCCCTCCTTGGCCAGCCGGGCCAGCCCGTCGGGCACGCCCATGTCGATCATCTGGTTGGCGTCGCCGTCCACACCGTGCAGCGCGATCACCGGACGCAGCATCTTGCTCTGGCCGGGCGGCATGGCGATCACGTAGTTGGTCTTGATGCCCCCACGGGCCGCCGACACGAACGACCCGGTCAGCCTGTTCGGCAGGGCGCTGCCCGCCGTCGGCGGCTCGAACGGGGCGGGAGCTTGCGGCAGCGTCGCGGCCTGCGACGTCTCCGCGGCCAGCAGCGAGCTGAACGCGTACACGCCGGCGGCTCCGAGGCTGGCACCGGCGCCCATCCGGAGCACCGCCCGGCGTGTGAGGTCAGGCATGATCGCAATGATGCCGCCCGTAGCGGGGATTACCCGCCGAGCCACGCCGTATTGGAAGCATTGTGTGATCTGGCGTGACCTTTCGGTCACGATGCGGTGATCTTTACGGGCGACACGGACGGCCCGGCGGGAGGGGGCCTCCGCGACGGGTTGCGGCGTCGGCTCACATCGTAGCGGTGGCGACGAGGCTTGCCACCACCGGAAACATTGCGATCGTATTGCCTTCTGGCGCAGCGGCAGACCCCCGCGCCGGGAATGCAATCTCGAAGGTTTCAACCCTCGCCCGACGGCCGCGAATTGCGAAGGATGGAGCTTTCTGTGCACAGGGGCGAAAGAGGATTGTGACGTGAGTCTCGCGTTTCATTGGTTTCTGCCGACCTACGGCGATTCGCGGAATCTGGTCGCGGGCGGGCACGGCACGCCGATGTCCGGCGACCGGCCCGCCACGCTGCGGTATCTGCACCAGATCTGTACGGCCGCCGAAGACAACGGGTTCGAAGCGGTTCTCACCCCCACCGGATTGTGGTGTGAGGACGCGTGGTTGACGACGGCGATGCTGGTCGAATCGACCGCGACCCTGAAATTTCTGGTGGCGTTTCGGCCCGGGCTGCTCAGTCCCACCCTGGCGGCCCAGATGGCCGGGACCTTCCAGCGGCACTCGGCCGGACGCCTGCTGCTCAACGTCGTCACCGGTGGCGAACCGCACGAGCAGCGCGCCTACGGGGACTTCCTGGACAAGGAGGCGCGCTACGCCCGCACCGCTGAGTTCTTGCACGTGGTGCGGCAGCTGTGGACCTCGAGGGAGCCGGTGACCTTCTCCGGGGAGCACATCCGGGTCGAAGGCGCGCAACTGAACAACCCGCCCGATCCGATCCCGGCGGTGTTCTTCGGCGGGTCGTCGGCGGCCGCGGGGCCGGTGGCGGCCAAGCACTCCGACGTGTATCTCACCTGGGGCGAGCCGCTGACCGCGGTCGCCAAGACGTTGGACTGGGTCCGTGGGCTGGCCGTTGACGCCGGACGAATCCTGCGGTACGGCTTGCGGATTCACGTGATCAGCCGTGACACGTCCGCGCAGGCATGGGCGGAGGCGGACCGGTTGCTGGCCGCCATCGACCCCGCGGACATCGCACGGGTTCAGGACAGCCTGGCGCGCAGCGAATCCGAGGGCCAGCGCCGGATGCGGGAGCTGCACGGCGGCGACAGCAGCAAGTTGCTGATCGCGCCGAACCTGTGGGCCGGCGTGGGCCTGGTGCGTGGGGGAGCGGGCACCGCCCTGGTCGGGTCGCACGCCGAGGTCGCCGAACGGCTGGCCGAATACGCCAATTTGGGGATCACCCACTTCATCTTGTCGGGATATCCGCATCTGGAGGAGGCCTACTGGTTCGGCGAGGGCGTGCTGCCGATTCTGGAGCGGATGGGCCTGTGGCGTCACCCCAACCGCCAGTCGCATCCGGCCGGGGCGACGCCCTTCGCGGTCGCGTCGGCGCACTAAGGGCCATGGCCGCCACGTTGCCCGCATCGGCACCCGCCGCCGGGCTGGCCGACGCGTATCCGGTCGCCGAGCGATCCGACCAGCGGCGTCGGCGGTTGCGCATCGTCGTCGCGGCGAGCCTGTTGGGGACCACGGTCGAGTGGTACGACTTCTTCCTGTACGCCACCGCGGCCGGACTGGTGTTCAACAAGGTGTTCTTTCCGAATGAAAGTTCCTTGGTGGGAACACTATTGGCCTTCGCCACGTTCGCCGTCGGGTTCGTCATGCGGCCCATCGGGGGCGTGGTGTTCGGTCACATCGGTGACCGGATCGGTCGCAAGCGCAGCCTGGCCTTGACGATGCTCATCATGGGCGGCGCGACGGCGTTGATCGGGCTCTTGCCGACCGCTACGCAGATCGGGGCGTGGGCACCGGTACTGCTGCTGGTGTTGCGCGTGCTGCAGGGTTTCGCGCTCGGCGGCGAGTGGGGCGGCGCGGTGCTGTTGGCCGTCGAACACAGCCCCGACGACCGGCGCGGCCGCTATGGTGCCGTCCCACAAGTCGGGCTGGCGCTCGGACTGGCCATGGGTACGGGCATATTCGCGTTCTTGCAGATTGTGTTGGGGCCGAACCGATTCCTCGCGTACGGCTGGCGCATCGGGTTCCTGCTGAGCCTGCTGTTGGTGGTGATCGGCATCGTGGTGCGGTTGCGGGTCGACGAGACTCCCGCGTTCCGGAAGCTGCAAGACCTGCAGGCCGCGTCCACCGTGCCGCTGCGGGACATCGTTCGCGAGCCCCGCTCGCGGCGCAACACGCTGCTCGGGTTGCTGTCGCGCTGGGCGGAAGGCTCGGCCTTCAACACCTGGGGCGTGTTCGCGATCGGTTACGCGACGGGAGCGTTGGGGCTGAACCGGGTGTCGGTCCTGGTGGCCGTGACCATCGCCGCGTTGTTGATGGCTGTGCTGCTGCCGATTTCGGGACGATTGACCGAGCGCTTCGGTGCGCGACGGGTGTACCTGGTGGGCATCGCCTGCTACGGCCTGACGGCCTTCCCCGCCTTCGCCCTGTTCGGCACCAAGAAGCTGCTGTGGTTCGGCCTGGCGATGATCATCGTCTTCGGCGTCGTGCACGCGCTGTTCTACGGGGCACAGGGCACGCTGTACTCCGCGCTGTATCCCACGAGCGCCCGCTACACCGGGCTGTCGTTCGTTTACCAGGTGTCGGGGATCTACGCCTCCGGGGTCACCCCGATGATCCTGACCGCGCTGATCGCCGCCCTCGGCGGTGCGCCCTGGCTGGCCTGCGGGTATTTGGTTGCGACAGCGGTCATTAGCGTGGTCGCCACGGCGCTGATCCGCGAGCACGACTTGTATCTTTAGGGGCGCGGACCTGGTGTCGCGGCGCTTGATGTGCTGTGGTTGATGACCAACACCGGATGCGCGCAGGGGGTGGCTGGTCATGGCTGGCACTTCGCAACTGCGCCAAGGGCTGTCGCAGCGCCAACTCAGCATGATCGCCCTTGGCGGCGTGATCGGTGCCGGCCTGTTCGTCGGATCCGGCGTGGTGATCAAGGACACCGGGCCGGCCGCATTCCTCACCTACGCCCTGCGCGGCCTGCTCGTCGTCCTGGTCATGCGGATGCTGGGCGAGATGGCGGCCGCGAACCCGTCGACGGGTTCGTTCGCCGACTACGCGGCCCGCGCCCTGGGCCGCTGGGCGGGGTTTTCGGTCGCCTGGCTGTATTGGTACTTCTGGGTGATCGTGGTGGGCTTCGAGGCGGTCGCCGGCGGTAAAGTCCTCACCTACTGGTTGCACGCGCCCCTTTGGGCGCTGTCGCTGGGTTTGATGGTGTTGATGACCGCGACCAACCTCTTCTCCGTGACGTCGTTCGGGGAGTTCGAATTCTGGTTCGCCGGAATCAAAGTCGCGGCCATCGCGATCTTCCTCGCCGTCGGCGCGGTGTACGTCCTGGGCCTGGTGCCGGGGCATCCCGGGGGCCTGGCCAACCTGCACGCACACGGCGGGTTCTTTCCCCACGGTGTGGGCGGGGTGTTCGCCGCGATCGTGGTGGTGATCTTCTCGATGGTGGGCGCCGAGATCGTCACCGTCGCCGCGGCCGAAAGCCGCGACCCCGAGCTCGCGGTCCAAAGGGCGACCAGATCGGTCGTGGTGCGCATCGGCATCTTCTTCGTCGGTTCGGTCTTCCTGCTCGTCGCGATCCTGCCGTGGGACTCGGGACAACTCGGCGGCTCGCCGTACGTGGCCGCGCTCAAGCACATGGGGTTGCCCGGAGCGGATCAGGTGATGAACGCGGTCGTGCTCACCGCGGTGCTGTCGTGTTTGAACTCCGGGCTGTACACGGCGTCGCGCATGCTGTTCGTCCTCGCCGATCGGGGCGAGGCGCCGATGCGGTTGGTCCAGCTGAGCGGCCGCGGCGTCCCCTATCTCGCGATCCTGTGTTCGTCGGCCGTCGGATTCGGGTGCGTCATCATGGCGCGGGTCGCGCCCCACACGGTATTCCTGTTCCTGCTCAACTCATCTGGCGCGGTCATCCTGTTCGTCTACTGGCTGATCGCGCTGTCGCAGATCGTCCTGCGCCGCCGCACGCCCGCGGACAAGCTGACGGTGAAGATGTGGTTCTTCCCGGTGCTGTCCATCCTCACCCTGGCCGGGATCACCGCGGTGCTGGTGCAGATGGCGTTCGATCAGCGGGCGCGCAGTCAGCTGTGGCTCGGCCTGCTGTCCTGGGCGGTGGTGATCGGGCTCTACGTCGTTGCCCGGCGGCGCGGACGCGGCGGCGTGGCTTCCCGCGACTGAGCACACACCGGCGCGCGGTCCCTCATCCCGCGTGCGCTCCGGCACGGGTGCGCAACAATCCCAGCCGCTGCAGATCGGCGACGTATTTGTCGATCAACGCCTGCGTGACGTGCGGGACATCCCGGGTGGCGCCGATCCCCGCGGATTGCACTGCCGCGCGGAACTTTTCGGCGGGCATGCCGGTGCCGTGCGTCGGCTGGCCCGGCTTGGCGTAGGCGCTCATCAGCGGCAGCAGGGAACTCTTCCGTTGGTTGTCCGGCAGCGACTTCATCGCCGCGGTGAATCTGGCCAGCCACTCGTCGTAGTCGTCGACCCGTTCGATCTCGTGCCCGTCGGCGATGAGCCAGTCCACGAACGTGTCCAACGAAACCCCGTCGTCATGGGTGTTGAGCACGTTGTAGGTGTGGTAACCCTGCCGGGTGCGCGCGCCCAACGTGGTGATGGCCTCGGCGGTGAAATCGGCTGGTAGCCCGTCGTAATGGGCGCGCTGCCGGTTGCCGGACGCGTCGAGTTGATAGAAGGATCGCGGCGCGATCCCGGTCGCCACCAGGCTCAAGATCAGCCGAGTGAACATGTCCGGCACGTTGAGCTGACCGGCGAAATCGCTGTGCGCCAGGATCATGTCGGACCGGAAGACCGCGACCGGCACGCCGCACAGGTCGTGGGCCTCGCGCAGCAGCACCTCGCCGGCCCACTTGCTGGTCGCGTACCCGCTGGCATACGACTCGTCGAGGGAGCGCGAGGGGCTGGCCGAACGCACGTCGGCGTCCTCGCCGATGAAGCTGCCATACGGCAGCGTCGTCACGGCCACGGTGGAGATGTAGTTGATCGGCTTGAGGCGCTCACTGATCGCCAGCTTGACGATCTCGGCAGTGCCCACCACGTTAGGGCCGAACAGCTGGCTGTACGGCAGCACGTGGTTGACCAGGGCGGCCGAATGCACGACGAGGTCCACCGATCGCGCCAGGCGCTGGTAGGTGGGCGTGTCCAGCCCGAGGTTGGCGGCGCCCACGTCACCGACGAGCACCTGAAGATGTTTGTCGGCCAATTGGCGGAAACGCCGCGACAATTCGGCGTCGCCGCTGTCGATGGCCGCCTCGATGCGCTGACGCCCGGCGGTCGGGTCCGCCCCGCGGGCGAGGCAGATCACCGTGCCGCCCGTGGGGGCCAGGCGCTCCAGCCAATCCAGGCACAGAAAGCGCCCGAGGTAGCCGTTGGCCCCGGTCAGCAGCACGGTGTTGACGGCGCCGGTCGGCGCCGGCAGGTGGGGCGCGGCGGCCAACGTGTCGTCGTCGATGAACTTGGCCAGCGTCAGATCCGCGGCGCGGGCGACGGTGGCGCCCCGGCCGTGCACCGAGGCGAACGTCGGCCGCGTCGATTCCGAAGTCCGTTCGCCGTCAACGTAGTTCGCGATGGTGGCCAGCGTCGCGGTGGGGCTGACGATGGTCTGCACGGGCACGTCGATGTGGAAGATCTCCGACAGGAGCGTGGCGAAGGAGAACGCCGACAGCGAATCACCGCCCAGCTCAATGAACTTCGCGTCGCCGCGCAGCGCGGCGTCCGCCGGCAGGCCCAGGGTTGCCGCCGCCGCCCGCCGCACCGTGTCGATGGTGGGCAGCTCGCGGCTCGCGGAGCGCAGCTCGTCGAGCTGGTTGCCGTGGCTGGCCTCGATCTCGTCGTACATGGCGTCGAGGCGCTCGCCGTAGCGCGCCTTGAGGGCCGGACGCAGCAGCTTGCCCACCCCGGACAGCAGGCCGTTGTCCCGGGTGAAACGCTGCGGCTCCAGCAGGAAATCGCGCGGGACCTCGTACGGGTGCAGGTGGGAGTCGGCGGCGATCTGCTGCAGCGACTCCGCGATCAGGGCGCGCGCGTCGCCGCCGCCGACGGCGTCGACGTTCGGCACGATCACCGCGAGCAGGAACGGTTGCTCGCTGCTGCCGTACAGGAAGATCTGGCGAATGTAGGGGCTGGTGGAGAAGGTGGCCTCCAGCTGGGAGACGGCGACGAATTCACCCTGCGAGAGTTTGATGACGTTGTTGCTGCGGTCCAGATACATCAGGTGGTCGGGCCCCAGCTCGGCCATGATGTCGCCGGTCTTGTAGAACCCCTCGTCGTCGAAGATCTGCGCCGACAGCTCCGGGTGCTTGAAGTATCCGGGAATCACGTTGCTGGCCTTCAGGTGTAGCTCGCCGCGCGGGTAGGGCTTGTCGGTGGTGAGGTAGCCCAGCTCGGGGACGTCGACGAGTTTGTAGTCGGTGACGGGCGGGCGCCTGATCCGGCCGCTGCGTATGATGCCGCCGCCGGTCTCGGTCGCGCCGTAGCCGTCGGCCACGGTGACGTCGAGCAGCGACTCCATGAAGGCGTGCATCTGCTTGGACAGCGGCGCGCTGCCGCACATCGCCGAGACGACCCGCCCGCCGATGAAGTCTTGCCGCAGTTCGGCTTTCACCGCCTCGTCGCGCTGTTCGGCAGTGAGGCCGTCGCCGGCCCGTTGGTCGAGCTCCTTGCGGTAGCGGCGAAAGAACATGTCGCACACCCGGGGGACGAGGTTCAACGCGGTGGGCCGGACCAAGCCGATGTCGTCGAACAGGGTGGACATGTCGCTCTTGGCGGCGAAGTAGCCGATGCCGCCGGAGGACAGCGTGGCGATCAGCCATTCCAGCCCGTACACGTGCGACAGCGGCATGTACTGCAGGTGGATGGCCGGGACCACCCGGCCGATGTCCACCGAGGGGCTGTGCGGGCGCTGCCAGATCCGGGTCATCATGTCGGCGGTGTACATCGCGCCCTTGGGGGTGCCGGTGCTGCCGGAGGTGTAAATCAGTGTGGCCAGCGGGTTTTCGCTTCGGCCCGGAACGTAGGCCTCCGGCGCCGGGCACCCGCGACCGGTCGCGAGCTCGGCGGCGAGCGCCACCATCTCGGCGCCGTGCCCGGCGTCGCGCAGGCGCGCGCGGGCGTCGTCGTAGCGGCCGCGCTGTTCGTCGTCGTCGCTGGTGTAATCGAACACCACCAGGCGCTGGACCGACGGTGCCTCGAGGACTACATCGACCGCGGTGCCGAGGGACTCGACGCTCACGGCCAGGATGCGCGGCGACGTCTCGGCGACGATCGGGGCGAGTTGGGCCGCCGTCGAACTGGTCTGCAGCGGCACGAACACCGTGCCCAGCCGGATGCACGCCAGGTAGTGCACGACGTAGTCGATGCTGGTGAAGCCCAGGACGCCGACGAAGTCGCCGGGGCGCAACCCGCCGGGCAGGCCGGAGCGCCACGCGGCGGCCAGCGCCGCGACCCGGTCACCCAGCTCGCGGTAGGTGATGGTCTCGAAACCCGGCAGCAGGGACGTCGCCGCGCGCCCGGTCGCCGGATCGCGCGCCACCTCGCAGGCGCGCTGGCCGAGCGCGGGCCGATCGGCATAACCGCTCAGGTAGATGTCGACGACCTCGGCCAGCCGCAATCCCGCGCGGTGCGCGGCCTCGGTCACCTCCGGCGACGGCGCGGCGGCCCGAAACTGCGGGTCGTTGGCGTACAGCTGTTCGACGCGCTCGGTCAGGCGCTGCTCGCGGCCCGAGTCGGTGACGGTGTCGGTCATCGGCGGCTTCCTCTCATCGCGGCGCGTGCCGGTGCCGTATACCCGTCCTGGCCCGTTCTAGCAGAGCCCGGTCAGCCCCACTGCCGTTCGATCGCCTTGATCAAGGCGGTCAGCGTCGCGTTCACCGGCGCCGCGACGCCGACCCGTGCGCCCTGGCGCGGCACCGCGCCGTTGATGACCTCGATCTCGCTGACGCGGCGGGCCTCGTGGTCCAGCAGCGCCGACGGTTTGGCGTCGGGCATCTGCGCGCCGAAGGCGCGTACGTGGGCGACGGGGTCGGTGACGGCCACCGCGATGCCGGACGCGCGGGCGACGGTCCACGCCTCGGTGGCGGCGGCCCGGCTGACCGGAGCCATCTCCGGGTCGTCCATCACCTGGCCGACGGTCATGCCGGTCAGCGCGCACGGCGCGCTGTAGGCGGCGTTGCAGATGAGCTTCTCCCACTGCATGGCGGCGATGTCGGTGACCGCGGCGGCGTCGAATCCGGCGTCGGTCCAGGCCCGCGCGATCGTTTCGACCGTCGCGTGCGGCAGCGACGAGTGGGCGCCGAAGCGCATCGCCCGCATGGCGTTGTGATGCACATGGCCGGGGGCCACCCGCGACGCCCCGAACCCGCTGGCGATGCCGACGGCGACGCGCTCGGCGCCGACGATGCCGGCGACCGTCTCCGCCGATCCCAAACCGTTCTGGATGGTCAGCACCGGTGTGGCCGGCCCCAGCATCGGAAGGGCTTGGCGCGCACCGACTGTCACGTCGGCCGCCTTGACCGCCAGCACGATCAGATCCATCGGCTCGTCCGGCGCGGTGGTGCTGGCCCGCAGCGGCACCACCCGGTCGTAGCCCGGGCCGGTGACCCGCAGGCCGTCGCGGCTGATCCGTTCGATGCTGGGCTGGTGGCGGTCGATGGCCAGCACGTCGTTACCAGCGGTCGCCAGTCGGGCGGCGTAAATGGAACCCATTGCCCCGCAACCGATTACCGCGATCTTCATCCGCACCCTCCGGTCAGCTCCGCGATCAGTTCGGCCAGGCCGGCCTTCTCCTCGAGGCCGAACCCGGCTGCGTCCGTCGGCGCGATCCGGCCGCCCGAGACCACGCAGGCGTCGGAATAGCCGCCGAACGGCGCGAACACTCCCGGGTAAGCCTCACACCCGCCCAGGCCGAGCCCGGCGGCGACGTGCAGGTTGATCAGGTGCCCGCCGTGCGGAAACGCGAACCGGCGATCGAAACCATGAGCCTCCAGGACGTCGAGCATCCGCATGTACTCGCCCAGCCCGTAGCTCAGCCCCGGATCCATTTGGAAGACATCACGATTCGGCCGCATGCCCCCGTAGCGAACCAGGTTTGTGACGTCCGGCACCGAGAACAGATTTTCGCCGGTGGCCACCGCGCCGTCGTAGCGGTCCGTCACCGCGCGGTGCAGCGCGTAATCGAGGGGATCACCCGGCTCCTCGTACCAGCGCAGGCCGTAGGGGGCCAGCGCGTCCGCCCAGCGGGTGGCCTGTGCGCGGTCGAAGCGGCCGTTCGCGTCGACCGCGACCCGTCCCGCGTCGCCGACGGCGTCGACGACGGCCTCGATCCGCGTCAGGTCCTCGCCCAGCGCGGCGCCGCCGATCTTCATCTTGACCGCGTCATAGCCGAGGTCGAGGTACCCGCGCATTTCGCGGCGCAGCCTCTCGACGCCGCCCTCGGCGTAGTAGTAGCCGCCGGCGGCATACACCGGCACCGCCGGCGCGGGATCCCGCCCGGCGTGGCGGGCGATCGTCACGCACGCGGGCTCGTCGCGCAGCTTGGCGTTGAGGTCCCAGCACGCCAGTTCCAGCGCTCCCGCCGCGGCCGCCCGGTCCCCATGACCGCCGGGTTTCTCGTCGGCCAGCGCGCACGCCACGACCGCGGCCGGATCGAGGAACCCGGACGCATCCAGCAGCCCATCGGGGGAGGCGGCCAACACCCGCGGGATCATCCGGTCGCGCAGGATCCCGCTCTGCGCAAACCGCCCGATCGAGTTGAACGCCACACCCGCCACGGGCCGCCCGCCCCGGATCACGTCGGTGATCACCGCGACCAACGAGACGGTGTGACCGGAGAAGTTGACCACCGCGTTGGCGGGCCCGCCGCGTCGACCGCCCTCGAGGCCGACCGCCCGCTCGACGATCGCCGCGATCCGCATCACCCGCGCGTTCAGGACGTCAGGGTGAGCAATACCGCCTGCTCGAACGGCAGCCTGGCGAAAACCCGTCGCACGCCGCGGGACACGTGCGCCGCCGCCTCGGCCTTGGAGACCACGCGCGGATCGGCGACACCCACGGTTTTGCCCCGGGTGCGTAGGCGCCCGCCGCCCGCCGCGGTCAGGTTCTTCAGCCAATCCCGGTCGGGGCCATACGTCAGCAGGATCGCCACCCCGGGTTTGCCGTCGACCTCGGTGCGAAACACGTTCACTGGTGTGCGGTACGGCTTGCCCGAGCGCCGCCCCACGTGCTCCAGGATCCCGAAGGACGGGAGCCAACCGGCCCACATCCGCTGGATCGGGTTGGTGACGTGACGGTTGAACCGGGCAAGTCCTTGGGGGAGTTGCATCCTCCCATCCAACTCGCAGGTCCCCGGCCAGGACAACCCGATCTTTGTGGGGCCACGGGTCTAATGTCGTCTCATGGGGCAGGCGGCAGGTAACGAGGCCGCCCGGCGCGCGGAGGAGCTGGTGCGCCGGGGGGAGGAACTCGCCGCGGGCAAGGCCGTCACCGTGGACGACGCGCGCCGCGCCGCCGAGCGCGCCGAGGCGTCCCACGAGCGCGACGAGGAGGCTCACCGCCGCGGAGTGCAGCGCCACTACGACGCCGCCGTCGCGCACGAGCGGGCCGCCGAAGTCCATGAGCGCGCGGTCGCCCAGCGCCTCGGCGATGTCGCCGCGCACCAGCGCGCGGCGGAAAAGGAACGCGACGCCGCGCGCCACGACTATCAAAAGGCGCAGGAAGCCGAACGGCAAGGGGCCTGACCGGCCGACCGGCCTGCCCTGCTACACCCTGTAGTTGGACGGGCCGCGAAGGCTGGGACACTAGTCGTCATGGGAAGCAGTGATCGGGCGACCGCGCACGCCACCGGAGCCCCTCGGGCCACGGCGGCCTCGGCGCGGCTGTTCGAGGACGCCTGCGCCGTCATTCCGGGCGGCGTGAACTCTCCCGTTCGAGCATTCACCGCGGTCGGCGGGACGCCGCCGTTCATCACGCAGGCGCGCGGCTGCTGGCTGACCGACGCCGACGGCAACCGCTACGTGGACCTGGTCTGCTCGTGGGGCCCGATGATCCTGGGCCACGCCCACCCCGCCGTGGTCGACGCCGTCGCGAAGGCCGCCGCCTCGGGCCTGTCGTTCGGGGCGCCCACGCCTGCGGAGAGCGAGCTGGCCGCCGAGATGATCGGGCGGGTGGCACCGGTCGACCGGGTCCGCCTGGTCAACTCCGGCACCGAGGCCACCATGAGCGCGGTGCGGCTGGCCCGCGGCTTCACCGGCCGGGCCAAGGTCATCAAGTTCTCCGGCTGCTACCACGGCCATGTCGACGCGCTGCTCGCCGACGCGGGCTCCGGGGTGGCGACGCTGGGTCTGCCGTCCTCACCGGGCGTCACCGGGGCGACGGCGGCCGACACCATCGTGTTGCCCTACAACGACATCGAGGCCGTGCGCGAGACCTTCGCCCGGTTCGGCGACCAGATCGCCGCGGTGATCACCGAAGCCAGTCCCGGCAACATGGGGGTGGTTCCCCCCGCGCCCGGCTACAACGCGGCACTGCGGACCATCACCGCCGAACACGGCGCGCTGCTGATCATCGACGAGGTGATGACGGGCTTCCGTGTCAGCCGAAGCGGTTGGTACGGAATCGATCCCGTCGACGCCGACCTGTTCACCTTCGGCAAGGTGATGAGCGGCGGGTTGCCGGCCGCCGCCTTCGGGGGGCGGGCCGAGGTGATGGAGCGGCTGGCGCCGCTGGGCCCGGTGTATCAGGCCGGCACGCTGTCGGGAAACCCGGTCGCGATGGCCGCCGGGCTGGCGACACTGCGCAACGCCGATGCCGCCGCCTACACGACCCTGGACGCCAACGCCGACCGCCTGGCCGGGCTCTTTTCCGACGCGTTGACGAATGCCGGTGTGGCGCACCAGATTCCGCGGGCCGGCAACATGCTCAGCGTGTTCTTCTCCGACACTCCGATCACGGACTTCGGCTCCGCGCGCGCCAGCCAGACCTGGCGTTATCCACCGTTCTTTCACGCGCTGCTGGACGCGGGCATCTACCCGCCCTGTAGCGCCTTCGAGGCGTGGTTCGTCTCGACCGCGCTCGACGACGACGCCTTCGACCGCATCGCCGAGGCGCTGCCGGGCGCCGCGCGGGCCGCCGCCGAAGCCGAGGAGGGGAAGTCCTGATGGCCGAGCAGACCCGGGTGCACGTCGTGCGGCACGGCGAGGTGTACAACCCGAGCGGCGTCCTCTACGGGCGGCTGCCCGGGTTTCACCTGTCCGAGGCGGGCCGGGCGCAGGCGGCCGCGGTGGCCGACGCCCTCGATCACCGCGACATCGTCGCGGTGATCGCCTCGCCCCTGCAACGCGCCCAGGAAACCGCCGCGCCCATCGCCGCCAAGCACGGCCTCCCCATCGACACCGACCCGGACCTCATCGAATCCGCCAACTTCTTCCAGGGCCGGCGCGTCAGCCCCGGCGACGGCGCCTGGCGCGACCCCCGGGTGTGGTGGCAGCTGCGCAACCCGTTCCGGCCGTCGTGGGGGGAGCCCTACACCGAGATCGCGGCCCGGATGGAGACGGCGGTGGACAAGGCCCGCGCCCGCGGCGCCGGCCACGAGGTGGTGTGCGTCAGCCACCAACTGCCGGTGTGGACGCTGCGCCTGCACCTGACCGGTCAGCGGCTGTGGCACGACCCGCGGCGGCGGCAATGCGGCCTCGCGTCGGTGACCACCCTGGTCTACGACGGCGACCGACTGGCCGGCGTCGAGTACTCCGAGCCGGCGGCCCCTTGAACATACGAGGGCTGGCGATGACCGGGGCCGCGCTGGCGACCCTGGTTTCCGGCTTGCTCGCCGGCTGTTCCTCGGGCCACGACGCGGTCGCCCAGGGCGGCACCTTCGAGTTCGTCTCGCCCGGCGGCAAGACCGACATCTCCTACGACCCGCCGTCCAGCCGTGGCCGCCCCGGCCCCCTGGCGGGCCCCGACCTGGCCGACCCCGCGCACACGCTGTCGCTGGACGATCCGATCTTCGCCGGCCGGGTGGTGGTCATCAACATCTGGGGGCAGTGGTGCGGGCCGTGCCGCGCCGAGGTCACCCAGCTGCAGCAGGTGTATGACGCCACCCGCGGCGCCGGGGTGTCGTTTCTCGGCATCGACGTCCGCGACAACAACCGGCAGGCGGCACTGGACTTCGTCAACGACCGCCACGTCACGTTCCCGTCGATCTACGACCCGGCCATGCGCACGCTGATCGCGTTCGGCGGCAAGTACCCCACCACCGTGATCCCCTCCACGCTGGTCCTGGACCGTCAGCACCGCGTCGCGGCGGTCTTCCTGCGCGAGATGCTGGCGGGCGACCTGCAGCCGGTGGTGCAACGATTGGCCCACGAGTGACCGGTTTCACCCAGATCGCCGCCGCCGGACCGCTTTTGGTGGCGCTCGGCGCGTGCCTGTTGGCCGGGCTGGTGTCGTTCGCCTCGCCCTGCGTGGTGCCACTGGTGCCCGGCTACCTGTCGTACCTGGCCGCCGTCGTCGGCGTGGACGAACAACCGCCCCCCGGCGCCGTGAAAGCCCCGCCGGGCGCGCGCTGGCGGGTCGCGGGATCGGCGGCGCTGTTCGTCGCCGGATTCACCGCGGTGTTCATCCTGGGCACCGTCGCCGTCCTGGGCATGACGACCACGCTGATCACCAACCAGCTGTTGCTGCAGCGGGCCGGCGGCGTGCTGACCATCGTGATGGGCCTGGTGTTCGTCGGGCTCATCCCGGCCCTGCAGCGCCAGGCGCGGTTCAGCCCGCGGCAACTGACGACGGTCGCCGGGGCGCCGGTGCTGGGCGCGGTGTTCGCGCTGGGCTGGACGCCGTGCCTGGGGCCGACGCTGGCCGGCGTGATCACCGTCGCCTCGGCCACCGACGGCGCCAGCGTGGCGCGCGGCATCGTGCTGGTGATCGCGTACTGCCTGGGGCTGGGGATCCCGTTCGTGCTGTTGGCATTCGGCTCGGCGGGCGCGGTGGCGGGCCTGGGCTGGCTGCGCCGGCACACCCGGGCCATCCAGGTGTTCGGCGGCGTGCTGCTCATCACCGTCGGCGCCCTGCTGGTCACCGGGGTGTGGAACGACTTCGTCTCCTGGCTGCGCGACGCGTTCGTGTCCGACGTGAGGCTCCCGATTTGAGGCAACTCCTCGCGTGGGGGCGCAACACGTGGCGCGCGCTGACCTCGATGGGCACCGCGCTGGTGCTGCTGTTCCTGCTCGCGCTCGGCGCCATCCCCGGCGCCCTGCTGCCGCAGCGCAACCTCAACGCCGGCAAGGTCGACGACTACCTCAAGGCCCACCCGGTGATCGGGCCCTGGCTGGACCGGCTGCAGGCGTTCAACGTGTTCTCCAGCTTCTGGTTCACCGCCATCTACGTGCTGCTGTTCGTGTCCCTGGTCGGCTGCCTCACCCCACGGATGATCGAGCACGTCCGCAGCCTGCGGTCCACCCCGGTCGCCGCCCCGCGCAACCTGGCCCGGCTGCCCAAGCACGCCAGCCACCAGATCCGGGCCGGCGCCGAGGAGCTCAACACCCTGGCCAACGCGATCACCGACCGGCTGCGCGGCTGGCGCACCGCCATCCGCCACGAAGACGGCGCGGCTTCCGACGTCGTGGAGGTATCCGCCGAAAAGGGCTACCTCCGCGAATTCGGCAACATCGTCTTCCACTTCTCGCTGCTGGGCCTGCTGGTCGCGGTGGCCGTCGGCAAGCTGTTCGGCTACGAGGGCAACGTGATCGTCATCGCCGACGGCGGCCCCGGCTTCTGTTCCGCGTCGCCGGCCGCGTTCGACTCGTTCCGGGCCGGCAACACCGTCGACGGCACCTCGTTGCACCCGCTGTGCATCCGGGTCGACGACTTCGCGGCGCACTACCTGCCGTCCGGGCAGGCCACCTCGTTCGCGGCGAACATCGCCTACCAGTCCGGCGAGGACCTGACCGCCAACACCTGGCGCCATTACCGGCTCGAGGTCAACCACCCGCTGCGGCTCGGCGGTGACCGGGTGTACCTGCAGGGGCACGGCTACGCGCCCACCTTCAGCGTCACGTTCCCGGACGGGCAGGTCCGCACGTCGACGGTGCAGTGGCGACCCGACAATCCGCAGACCCTGCTCTCCTCGGGCGTGGCCCGCATCGACCCGCCAGCCGGCACCTATCCCACCCCGGCGGAGCGCCGCGCGCACCAGATCGCGATCCAGGGCCTGCTCGCGCCGACCGAGCAGCTGGACGGCACGCTGCTGTCGTCGCGGTTCCCGGCCCTGAACGCCCCCGCGGTGGCCGTCGACATCTACCGCGGCGACACCGGCCTGGACACCGGGCGGCCCCAGTCGCTGTTCACCCTCGATCCCCGGCTGATCGAGCAGGGCCGGCTGACCAAGGAGAAGCGGGTCAACCTGCGCGCGGGCCAGGCGGTCCGGATCGACCAGGGGCCGGCGGCCGGCACCGTGATCCGCTTCGTCGGCGCCGTGCCGTTCGTCAACCTCCAGGTCTCCCACGACCCCGGCCAGACCTGGGTGCTCGTCTTCGCGATCACGATGATGGGTGGTCTGGTGGTGTCGCTGCTGGTGCGCCGCCGCCGCGTGTGGGTCCGTCTGACGCCCGACGCCGGCGGGGCACCCGGTACGGTGAACGTCGAGCTGGGCGGGCTGGCGCGCACCGACAACTCCGGGTGGGGCGACGAGTTCGAGCGATTGACCGAGCGGTTGCTGGACGGATTGGGCGGGGCCGGCCGCGCCGAGACGCCCCCCGCGTCCCAAAGGAGTTCTCAGGTGGACGTCACATGAACACGCTGCACGTCAACGTCGAGCTGGCGCGCTACTCCGACTGGGCGTTCACGTCGGCCGTCGTCGCGCTGGTCATCGCGCTGCTGCTGCTGGCCTTCCAGCTGGCGTACGCCGGCGGGCGCCGCGCGGACCAGCGCGCCCGGGTGCTGGCCGGCGCGGTGAGCGCCGACTCCGCCACCCCCGGCGTGGTCGAACAGCCGGCCCAGCGCCCGCTCGACGAGCGCGTCGGGCGGGCCGGGTTGTCCGTGGTGTACCTGGGCATCGGCCTGCTGTTCGCCTGCCTGGTGCTGCGCGGCCTGGCCACGGTGCGGGTGCCGTGGGGCAACATGTACGAATTCATCAACCTGACCTGCCTGTGCGGGTTGATCGCCGGGGCCGTCGTGCTGCGCCGCCCCCAATACCGTCCCCTGTGGGTCTTTCTGCTGCTGCCGGTGCTGATCCTGCTCACGGTGTCGGGACGCTGGCTCTACACCAACGCCGCGCCCGTGATGCCCGCGTTGCAGTCCTACTGGCTGCCCATCCACGTGTCCGTCGTCAGCCTGGGATCCGGGGTGTTCCTGGTCGCCGGGATCGCCAGCATCCTGTTCCTGCTGCGCACCTCGCGGCTGGGGGACCCCGATACCGACAGCGCCGCGGCCCGGCTGGTGCGGCGCTTCCCGGACGCGGAAACCCTGGACCGCATCGCCTACCGCACGACGATCTTCGCGTTTCCGGTCTTCGGGTTCGGGGTCATCTTCGGGGCCATCTGGGCCGAAGAGGCCTGGGGCAGGTATTGGGGCTGGGACCCCAAAGAGACCGTGTCCTTCGTCGCGTGGGTGATATACGCCGCCTACCTGCACGCCAGGTCGACCGCCGGATGGCGGGACCGCAAAGCCGCGTGGATCAACGTCGCGGGCTTTGTGGCGATGGTCTTCAATTTGTTCTTCGTTAATCTGGTGACTGTCGGCCTGCATTCGTATGCGGGCGTCGGGTGAGAGCGAACAACCGCCCCGAATAACGCACACAACGGAATAGCGCACGACAAGCGCACAACAAGGGGGAATGCAGTGTCCGAGCATCCAACGGCGGGCGTGGGGGCGCCCGAACAACCGACCACGCAAATTCCCCCACAGACGTCATCGGCGCCCGCCCAGCAGGACGCGGGCGAACCGCAACCGGAGTCGGGCGGGGACGCCCCGACTCGCGCCTTCGCCGGATTCCGCACCGAGCGCCGCGTCCCCACCCCCGAACACCAGCAGGCGGCCCCGCCCACCGCGCCGCGGCCCGGCGCCATGCCGCCGTGGGACTCCACCCCGGTCACCGGCATCCCGCGCGTCGACCCGACCGCCTACGGCGCCTATTACGCCGGGCCGGACGCCCCGCCCACCCAGATGCAGGGGGCGCCGCAGCGCCCCGAGCACCTCCCGCACACGCCGTATCCGGAGCTGTCCACCGGCATGTTGCTGCGGCCGGTCCAGCCGCCGCCGTCCGACGGGTGGCGGCTGCTGCTGTACAAGATGTCCGGCGGGCTGATCAACCTGGGCGAAAGTCCCCGCGCCAGCCGCTACAACAACCTGGTCGCCCAGGTGAACCGGCCGTTGCGCGGCTCGTACCGGGTGGCGTTCCTGTCGCTGAAGGGTGGTGTCGGCAAGACGACGATCGCGGCGACGCTGGGCGCCACCTTCGCATCCATTCGGGGCGACCGCGTGGTGGCCGTGGACGCCAACCCCGACCGCGGCACGCTGAGCCAGAAGATCCCGCTGGAGACCGCCGCGACCGTGCGTCAGCTGCTGCACGACGCCGGAACCATCGAGCGCTACAGCGACGTGCGCCGCTACACCTCGAAGGGTCCCAGCGGCCTGGAGGTGCTCGCCTCGGAGACCGACCCCGCGATCTCGGAGGCCTTCAGCGCCGAGGACTACGGGCGGATCCTGGACATCCTGGAGCGGTTCTACGGCCTGGTGCTCACCGACTGCGGACCCGGCCTGCTGCACTCGGTGATGAAGTCGGTGCTCGACAGGGCCGACGCCCTGGTCGTGGTCAGTTCGGCCTCCATCGACGGCGCGCGCAGCGCGTCGGCCACGCTGGACTGGTTGGACGCCCACGGCCACGAAGACCTGGTCCGCAATTCGATCGCGGTCATCAACGGGGTGCGCCCGCGCCCCGGCAAGGTCGACATGAACAAGGTGATCGAGCACTTCTCCCGGCGCTGCCGCGCGGTCCAGCTGGTGCCGTTCGACCCGCACCTGGAAGAGGGCGCCGAGATCGACCTGGAGCGGCTGCGGCGGCCCACCCGCGAAGCGCTCACCGAGCTGGCCGCCATCGTCGCCGACGGATTCCCCGGCGACCAGCGCAACCCGGGAGTCCTGGGCTAGCGGCGGTCGCTATCCAGCTAGCTAGCGCGGGTTGTTATCGCCGTGGCCCAGCCGCCGCAGGAAATCCGGATCGTCGTCGGGTCCGATGACGCGCGTCTTCGGTCGGTGGACCTGGGATCGCGCGGCACGCCAGCCGACGTAGATCAGCGTTCCCAAAATCACGACGAGCAGCAGGTAGACCACACAACACCTCCTTCGGGCGAATATACCCGCGCCGTAGGCTTTGGCTGTGTCACACGAAGGTAGCGACAACACCATCGGGGGCCCGGGAAACGGCGCGGGCGGCGAGAGCGCCGAAAACCACGTCGTCGTCCCCGTTTTGGCATACATGGCGGCGCGGTTGCTGCTGGCGGTCGTGCTCACCGCCGTGATCTACGGCGTCGCGCGGTTGGCGGGCATCACGCAGTTCCCCCTCGTGGTGGCCGCGCTGTTCGCGCTGATCATCGCGATGCCGCTGGGCATCTGGGTGTTCGGGCCGCTGCGCCGGCGCGCCACCGCGGCGCTGGCGATCGCCGGCGAACGGCGCCGACGGGAGCGCGAGCTGCTGCAGGCCCGGCTGCACGGGGACGCCCCGCCCGACGAGGCGCGCGAGGACGGGTGAGGGCTCAGCCGTTGGGCAGCCGGACGACCTGGGCGGCATAGCTCAGGCCGGCGCCGTAACCGATCAGCAGGGCCAGGTCGCCGGCCTTGGCCGCCCCGGTCGCCAGCACCTCGGCCATGGCCAACGGGATGGACGCCGCCGAGGTGTTGCCGGTGTGCTCGATGTCGTTGGCGATCACCGCGTCCGGCCGCAACTCGAGGCTCTTGGCCAGAATCTCGTTGATTCGGCTGTTGGCCTGGTGCGGCACGAAGACGTCGATCTCGTCGGGCCGGATCCCCGCCGCGTCCATGGCCTGCTGGCCGACCTTGCCCATCTCGAAAGCCGCCCAGCGGAAGACCGCGCTGCCCTCGAGCCGCAGGAAGGGGCGCGGGCCGGTGGGATTCTCCAGGTAGTCGAGCCAGTCGATGTCCTGGCGGATGGCGCTGGCCTGGTTGCCGTCACTACCCCAGACGGTCGGCCCGATGCCCTGCGTGGGCGTCTCGCCCACCACCACGCCGGCCGCGCCGTCGGCGAAGATGAAGCAGTTGCTGCGGTCTTGCATGTCGATCGTGGGGGACAGCTTCTCCGAGCCCAGGACCAGCACCCTGGCGGCGGTCCCGCCGCGGATCATGTCGGCCGCGACGCCCAGCGCGTACCCGAAACCGGCGCAGCCCGCCGAGATGTCGAAGGCGGGCACGCCGGTGGCGCCCAGCGCCGCCGCGACCGCGGGCGCGCACGCGGGGGTCTGCAGGAGGTGGGTGCTGGTGGCCACGATGACGCAGTCGATGTCGGAGGCCTCGAGGGAGGCCTTGGCGATCGCCTCGCGCCCGGCCTCGGTCGCCATCGAGGCGGCGGATTCGTCGCGTGCGGCGAACCGGCGCGTCTTGATCCCGGTGCGCGAATAGATCCACTCGTCGGAGGAGTCGATGTTTTCGCAGAGCTCGTCGTTGGTCACCACGCGTGCGGGGCGGTATGACCCGACGCTGAGCAAGCCGATGTTGGTGGGCCCGCTGGTCGCGGAAATCTGCTTCATTGCGGTCCTTCGCTATCCCCGGGGCAGACGCAAAAGTACCCCACCAGCGCCGTTTTCGGGGGCCTTTGCCTCTGCTCGCACTCTAGGTACCTATCGCCAGCGCCGCCGCCACCGCGATCGCCCACACCACCATCGCCAGCCCGGTGTCGCGCAGCACCGGGATCAGCTCCGGGCCGCCGCGTCCCGATCGCACCGGGGCTATGGCGCGCAGGGCCAGCGGCGTGGCCACCAGTCCGGCGGCACACCACGGGGTGGCCACCATCAGGGCCAGGGTCAGCACACCGGCGGTGCCCAGCAGCGCCTGATACAGGACGCGGGTGCGGGCGTCGCCCAACCGCACCGCGAGGGTGATCTTCCCCGACCGCGCGTCGGTGGGGATGTCGCGCAGGTTGTTGGCCACCAGCACCGACGACGACAGCGCCCCGACCGACACCGCCAGCAGCAGCCCCACCCAGTCCACCCGCAACGCCTGCGTGTACTGGGTGCCGAGCACGGCGACCAGCCCGAAGAACAGGAACACCGCGACCTCGCCAAAACCGGCGTAGCCGTAGGGTTTCGAGCCGCCGGTGTACAGCCACGCCCCGGCGATGCAGGCCGCGCCCACCGCGATCAGCCACGGCGCGCTGAACAGCGCCAGCACCACCCCGGCGAGCGCCCCGATCGTCAGGCTCGCGAGCGCGGCGCCCAGCACCGCCCGCGGGGCCGCCAGCCGCGAGCCGACCAGGCGCACCGGGCCGGCCCGGTCGTCGTCGGTGCCGCGGATGCCGTCGGAGTAGTCGTTGGCGTAGTTGACGCCCACGGTCAGCGCGAGCGCGACGGCCAGCGCCAGCAGCGCCTTCCACCACACCGCGGATCCCAGCCAGGCCGCGGCGCCGGTGCCGGCGACGACCGGCGCCACCGCGTTGGGCAACGTCCGCGGCCGCGCACCCGAAACCCACTGCCCGAGATTGGCCACAACGCCATCCTGCCAGGATGCGGGCCGCCGCTCCCCAGGCCCCGCGATCACCGCGTGGTCATGCACCACAATGGTCGGATGCTCGGAGTCATCGGCGGCAGCGGCTTCTACACCTTCTTCGGATCCGACGCCGACGACGTCACGGTCGACACCCCCTACGGAGCGCCCAGTGCCCCGGTCACCGTGGGCGCCATCGAGGGACACGACGTCGCCTTCCTGCCCCGCCACGGCGCCAAGCACGAATTCTCCGCGCACACCGTGCCGTATCGGGCCAACATGTGGGCCCTGCGCAAACTCGGCGTGCGGCGGGTGCTCGCGCCGTGCGCGGTCGGCAGCCTCAAACCCGAACTCGGCCCGGGCTCCATCGTGGTGCCCGATCAACTGGTCGACCGCACCCGGGGCCGCGCCGACACCTATTTCGACTCCGGCGGGATCCACGTCGACTTCGCCGATCCGTACTGCCCGACGCTGCGCGCGGCGGTCAGCGACCTCCCCGAAGTGGTCGACGGCGGCACCATGGTGGTGATCCAGGGGCCGCGATTTTCCACCCGCGCCGAAAGCCGGTGGTTCGCCTCCGCCGGGTTCTCGCTGGTGAACATGACCGGATACCCGGAGGCCGTGCTCGCCCGCGAGCTCGAAATCTGTTACGCGGCAATCGCTTTGGTGACCGACCTGGACGCCGGCGTGAGCGCCGGGGAGGGCGTGCGGACCGTCGACGTGTTCGCCGAATTCGAACGCAACATCGGGCCGTTCAAGGCGCTGGTGCGCGCGGCCATCGGCCGGGTCGCCGCCGACCGCACCTGCACCCACTGCCTGCCGCACACCGGGGTGGCGCTGCCCATCGAGCTGCCATGAGGGTGTTGTTGACCGGCGCGGCCGGGTTCATCGGCTCGCGGGTGGGCGCCGCGCTGCGCGCCGCCGGCCACGACGTCGTCGCCGTCGATGTCCTGCTGCCCGCCGCGCACGGCCCGAACCCGGTGTTGCCGAAGGGATGTCACCGCGTCGACGTGCGCGACGCCGACGCGCTGGCCCCGCTCCTGGACGGCGTGGACGCGGTGTGTCATCAGGCGGCGATGGTGGGCGCCGGCGTGGACGCCGCCGACGCGCCCGCCTACGGCGGCCACAACGACCTGGCCACCACGGTGCTGCTGGCGCAGATGTTCGCCGCCGGGGTGCGGCGCCTGGTGCTGGCGTCCTCGATGGTCGTCTACGGGCAGGGGAACTATCACTGCCGACGGCACGGGCGCGTGGACCCGCTGCCGCGCCGGCGCGCGGACCTCGACGCCGGGGCCTTCGAGCACCGGTGCCCGGTCGGCGGGGAGGAGTTGGCGTGGCGCCTCGTCGACGAGGACGCCTGCCTGCGCCCCCGCAGCCTGTACGCGGCCGGCAAGACCGCGCAGGAGCATTACGCGCTGGCCTGGTCGGAGGCCACCGGCGGCTCGGTGGTGGCGCTGCGCTACCACAACGTCTACGGCCCCGGCATGCCGCGCGACACCCCGTATTCGGGCGTGGCGGCGATCTTCCGGTCTTCGCTGGAAAAGGGCGAGCCGCCAAGGGTTTTCGAGGACGGCGGCCAGATGCGCGACTTTGTGCACGTCGATGACGTGGCCGCCGCCAACGTCGCGGCGCTAGCGCACGACGACGGTTTCCTCGCGGCCAATGTCTGCTCGGGGCAGCCGATTTCGATCTTCGAGGTGGCCGCGGCGCTGTGCGACGCGCGGGGCGGTTCGCTGTCGCCGGTGGTCACCGGCCAGTATCGCAGCGGCGACGTGCGCCACATCGTCGCCGACCCGGCCCGGGCGGCCGAGGTGCTGGGGTTTCGCGCGGCGGTATTACCGGGTGACGGGTTGCGCGAGTTCGCGTTCGCGCCCCTTCGGTGAACCCCTACGTTTGCGGCGGGCGGAAGATCTGGGGCCCCCGCACCGGTATCTGCCGCGTGCCGGAGTCGTCGCCGCGAAAGATGCGAGGCGAGCCGGCCAGCGGCGGGATCTCGGCGGTGGGTGGGTCGCTCTCCGCGCCGGGCCCCCCGGTGGGCATGCGGGTGGTGGCCGCGGCCGACGGCCCGGGGGCCTGGCCCACGCGGACCCGGGTGGTCGGCGCCGCCGCATTCGCGTCGGCCGCGCGCTTGCGGGCGGCGCGGCGAGCCAGGCGCCGCCCGTGCAGTTGCCCGGCCACGACGGCGGCCGCCAGGATGCCCAGCGCCAGTCCGCACAGCGTCACGTCGAAGGTGCTGGTGATCTGCTGGGCGAGGTCGTTGCCGTAGACAGGTTGCCGCGCGGGCGAATTGGGCGAGTCGGCGAACCGCGGCGCCAGCGCGACGCCGACGATCACGCGGGCGACGCTGAGGGCGGCGACGAGCCCGCACAGCGACGTGACCAGTCGCGCCGAGATTCCGGCCAGGCGGCGGCGCAGCCAGATCGCCAGGGCCGCGGTCACCAGGTCGAACGCGGCCAGCACCACGCTGTCGTATCGGGAGAACGGATAGTTCAAGGCGATGCCGACGACAAGGTCGGTGAGCCGCATCGCGATCGACCCCACGGCCCAGACGGCGATGAGCAGCAAGCCATTTCGGGTCGCGGACCGCCACGCGGATTCCTCCGCCGGCGACGGGTTGCGGTGACCGAACAGGGCCCGCGGCGCGAAGATGGCCGCTCCTGCCGCCCAGGCGAGGTAACCCTCGAAGCCGACCCCGGCGGTCGAGGTGTTCTGGGCGATGCCGTGGAACGCATCGAGGTCGCGGCCGACGGGCAGGATCCACACCAGGATCCCCGCGGCCAACGCCGACGCACCCAGTGCGACGGTGGTCAGCCGGCTCGCCCGGGTGCGCTGCAGCAGCCACCTGGACGCGACCAGGACCGCGACCAGCGCCACCACCCCGTACACCACCGCCGTGGCGATCACCGCGATGTTCTGCTTGCCGAATTCCGCCGCGCCGTTGGTGCTTTGCAGCGCGTAGCGCACCCGCCAGTACAGGTTGAAGCCGAAGCTGAGCACCGCCGCGAGCATCGACAGCGCCCCGATCATCCGGGCGGAGCGATGCCAGCCCGTGTACTCGTCGTCGGCCGGGATCGGCCCGGCCGGCGCCGCCTGGGCGCTGAGCAGCGAGCCGGCGACGCCGACCCACGCCCCGGGCCCCACCCCGCCGGGCACGGTGACCGTGCCCCCGAACCGGACGGTCTCGTACGCGTCGAACGCGACGACGGCGAGCACCAGCAGCAGATAGGGGGCGTTGAGCGCCAACCGAAGCCGCGCCGCGGACGCCGGGTTGAACCGCTCGCCGCCCGACCGCCAGGAACCGGCCACCGCGACGGCGGCGACGGCCAGCACCGTCACGGCGAGCAGCACCGCGAACAGGGCCGGACTGCTGTCGGGAATCCCGACACCGAAGTACAGATTCCACGGCAAGAACACGGCGAGCACCAACAGCACCACCGCGGTCGCGTCGCTGACGATGGCCCGGCGCCGTCCCGTGCCCCCGGCAACGGGTGTCGTGCCGCCGGTGGCGTGGGGGCGGATGATGCGGGGCGCGGGCGCCTGCTGGGCCCGGGCCCCGATGGGGCCGGTTGGCGTGTCGTCGCTGCTCTGGCTCACCATGCCCCCCGGGATTCAAGGACGACTACTTTCGGCGCAGCTGCCGGTGTCCGGCGGGGGAATGCCCTGCCGAGCCACACGCACTGCTCGCTTGCGAACATATTCTCCGTTCGGCTGCCGTGGCAGTGGCTGGGACGGGCCGCTGGGCGGAGGCGATTCCGCGGCGACCGTCCTGTCCTTCGAAAAGCTGGTTACGCTGCGCTAGTGGCGAACCTTGTCGCCGAATGACTGATACTGCCGACGGTATCGCAAGTGTAATGATGCCGGGACATTGCTGGTGCGGGGTGGCCAGGGTGAAGGAGAAGCGGGATGGACGTCGTTTTGGGGGTCGCGGTCACCGGTCCCGTCGCCCGCCTGGCGCTCCTGGGGTCGGGCGCCCAGGGCACCGACGTGATCGACCAATCCGTCATCGATCTCGCCGACAACCCGCTCGGCACGCTCACCGAGACCGTGGTCGGAACCAATCGCTTGTTGGCCGACGAGAACCACCGGTTGGTCGGCACGCGCCTGTGCTGGTCCGACGAGCCACGGGCTGACGAGCTGCGGCGGGCGCTGGAGGACTCCGGCGTTCACAACGTGGCGGTGCTCTCGGAGTCGCAGGCCGTTGCCGCCCTCATGCGGGCGGCCGGGCGGCCCGGCGCCGCGCTCGTGATGGACGACGCGACGGCCACCCTGTCGGTGGTGGGCCCGGACGCCGGGGACCCCGACGCGCCGCCGACCGTGTTGGCCAGCCAGCCGCTGACCGGCGCCACGGGCCCGGACGCTACCGCCGCGTTCCAGACGATGATGGCGAACCTCGGCACGCATCCCGACGCGCCGGGGGAGGTGTATCTGCTCGGCGCCTCGCCCGACCTCAACCGGGTCGCCGACGAATTGCGCGACGCGTCCACCATGCGGGTGCAGGTCGCCGAGGACCCCACGTTTGCGCTCGCGCGCGGCGCCGCGATCGCCGCGGCGGCGGCGTCCGCGCCGGACGCGACGGCCATGGCGCCGGCCGTCGGCCTGACCGGTGACGCGACCGCGATGGCCCCCGCCGCCGGGGACGCGACCGCGATGGCCCCCGCCGCCGGCCTCACCGGGGACGAGACGACGGTCGTGCCCGCGCCGGACGCCGAGGAGCCGCAGCTGGCGTACTCGATGGCCGATGAGGGCGGGGTCTATCCGGGCGAGATGGACGAGTACGACCCCGAATTCGACGACTACGACTACGGCCCGGAGTTCGGCGACGACGCCGAGGCCGGCGAGGACGCGCCGACGAAGCTGTCGCGGCGATCGCTGGTGATCGGCAACGCCGTCATCGCCTTCGCGGTCATCGGATTGGCGTCGCTGGCCACCGCGATCGCGGTTGCCGTTCGCCCGACCGCCGCCCAGCAGCCGGTGGTGGGCGTGCAGAACGGCACCCCGGGCAAGTTCATGCCGATCTTGCCGAGCCAGCAGCAGGCGCCGCTGCCCCCACCGCCGCCCGAGGCGCCCAACGCCGGGTTCCAGGGCGGCACCGTCCCGGCTCCCGAACACGTTGCGCCCCCGTCCGGAGGGGGTCCGCAGGTCGCTCCCGTTCCCGAGGCGCCGAGCAACCCCGGTGTCGTGCCCAACCCCGATCCGGGTTGGGCGCCGCGGCCGAATCCTATTGTGCCGGTTCCTATTCCGATTCCCATTCCGATCCCGGGGTGGCAACCGCCCTACAACCCGCCGTACAACCCGACGACGCCCTACACGCCGCCGACCATCACGACGTCCCAGCCGCCGACGACGACGTATTCGCCCCCGACGACGACGTATTCGCCGCCGACGACGACGTACTCGCCGCCGACGACGACGTATTCGCCCCCGACGACCACGTATTCGCCCCCGACGACGACGTATTCACCCCCGACGACCACGCACGCACCCCCGACGACGACGTATGCGCCGCCGAGCACCAAGGCGACCACCCAACCGCCGGTGCAGACGCACACCCAGCAGACCGCGCCGCCGACGCACTCGCAGCAGCCGCTGTTCCCGCAGGAGCCCCGCACGCACCGCGGGTTCTGACGCGTGCCCGGCGCCGACGGCCTGGTCACGGTGGTCCTGCCGTGCCTCAACGAGGAGGAGTCGCTGCCGGCCGTGCTGGCCGCCATTCCGGCCGGCTACCGGGCGCTGGTGGTCGACAACAACAGCACCGACGACACCGCCGGCGTCGGGGCGCGCCACGGCGCCCGGGTCGTCGCCGAACCGCGGGCCGGGTACGGCGCCGCCGTGCACGCGGGCGTGATGGCCGCGACGACCCCGATCGTGGCGGTCATCGACGCCGACGGCTCGATGGACGGCGCGGACCTGCCGCGGCTGGTCGCCGCGCTCGAGCAGGGCGCCGACCTGGTGACCGGCCGGCGCCGTCCGGTGCCCGGCCTGCACTGGCCGTGGGTGGCCCGCATCGGGACCGTCGTCATGAGCTGGCGGCTGCGCACCCGCCACGGCCTGCCGGTGCACGACATCGCGCCCATGCGAGTGGCCCGGCGCGAGGCGCTGTTGGCGCTGGGCGTCGCCGACCGCCGATCCGGTTATCCGCTCGAGCTTTTGGTGCGCGCGGCGGCCGCCGGCTGGCGCGTCGTCGAACTCGACGTCAGCTACGGCCCGCGCACGGGCGGCAAGTCGAAGGTCAGCGGATCGCTGCGCGGCAGCATCACCGCGATCCTCGACTTCTGGAAGGTGATCTCGTGACCACCCTGCCGGTGACGCTGCTGGTGGTCGCCAAAGCGCCCGAGCCGGGCCGGGCCAAGACGCGGCTCGCGGCGAGCGTCGGCGACCGCGTCGCCGCCGAGATCGCCGCCGCCGCACTGCTCGACACGCTGGACGCCGTGGCCGACGCGCCGGTGGCGGCGCGGGTCGTCGCCCTCACCGGGGACCTCGGCCGCGCCGCGAGCGCCGCCGATATCCGGCGGCGACTGGCGTCCTTCACCGTGATCGCCCAGCGCGGCGACGATTTCGCCGCACGCCTCGCCAACGCGCACGCCGACGCCTCGTCGGACGGGCTGCCGGTGCTGCAGATCGGGATGGACACCCCCCAGGTCACCGCCGAGTTGTTGACCGGCTGCGCGCGCCGGCTGCTCGAGGCGCCGGCCGTGCTCGGGCCGGCCCGCGACGGCGGCTGGTGGGTGCTGGGCGTGGGCGCACCGGCGATGGCCCAGTGCCTGCGCACCGTACCGATGTCGGCGCCCGACACCGGGGAACTGACGTTGAAGGCGTTGCGCGACACGGGCATCGACGTCGCGACGGTGCAGACGCTGGCCGACGTCGACGTCGTCGACGACGTCGCCGCGGTGCGCGAGGCCTGCGGGCCCGACAGCCGCTTCGCGCGGATCACCCGCGCGGCCGGGCTGTGAGCGCGCAAGCGGCGGTGCGTCTGGCGCTTTGAGTGTGAATCGTTGGATTTGGGAGTGCAGCCAGGGCGGAGAAATCGCCTTGGGCTCAAGGGGTGATTGCAACACTTCGTAGTTAGGGGTGTTGATGACGGGTGAGCCTCAGCTGTTGGCGGTGCAGCGTCGGTATTGGGAATTGATCGCGGCGGGGTTGTCGTCGGAGGATGCCGGGGGTGCGGTCGGCGTGTCGGCGACGTGCGGGAGCAAGTGGTTTCGCAGATTTGGTGGCGTGAATCCACGATGGGTTGTCCCTGAGGGGCAGAAACGGCCGCGGCTGTCTGCGGATGAGCGCGAACAGATCATGATCGGCGCGGCTCAAGGCGAGTCGATCCGCTCGATGGCACGTCGGTTGGGCCGGGCCCCTTCGACGATCATGCGCGAGATCGCCCACAACGGCGTGATGCGAGGGTATGTGGGCCGGTATCGCGCCCGGTATCGCTTCGGAGCCCGCCGGGCCGGCTGGGACGCGAAATCAGGCTATTCGGCGCGGATTGCTCAGCTGCGCAGTGAGCAGCGAGCGCGCCGGCCTAAGACCGGCAAGCTGGGTCGCTGCCCGGTCTTGCGCACCGAGGTGCAAGCGTGGTTAGCCAAGAAGTACAGCCCCGAGCAGATCGCTTCGGTGTTGGCCAAGACTTATCCCGATCGCCCGGAGATGCAGGTGTCCCACGAAACCATCTACAAGGCGCTCTACGTGCAAGGACGCGGGGAACTGCGCCGCGAGTTGACCAAGTGTTTGCGGACCGGGCGGGCCTTACGCAAGCCACGTGCCAGGGTCGGCGCCCGCACTGGCTGTGGCCGCATCCCGGGCATGGTCAACATCAGCGAGCGGCCCGCCGAGGCTGCTGACCGCGCGGTGCCCGGGCACTGGGAGGGCGATCTGATCCTGGGCAAAAACCAGCATTCCCAGATCGGCACCCTGGTGGAACGCTCCACCGGATTCGTGCAACTGCTGCACCTGCCCGCCCGGCGCGATCCCGACACGGTGGCTGAGGCGATGATCACCACCATCAAAACCCTGCCTGAAGCGCTGCGCCGCTCGCTGACCTGGGATCAAGGCCACGAGATGCTGCGCCATGCCCGCATCAGTATCGACGCCGGCATCGACATCTACTTCTGCGATCCGCACTCACCCTGGCAGCGTGGCAGCAACGAGAACACCAATGGCCTTCTGCGCCAATACTTCCCGAAAGGCACCGACTTATCCGTGCACTCGGTGGACTACCTCGCCGAGGTTGCCGCCGAACTCAACGAACGCCCACGTAAACGCTTCGGTTGGGACAGCCCCGCCCAGGTCCTCAACCGGCTACTGTCAACTCCGACAGGAACCACTGTTGCAACCAAACCTTGAAACCGCCGCTGAATCCCGCCGCTCGTTCACACTCAAAGCCCAGGATTCACACTCGTTGCCCTCAGCTCACACTCGTACCGGACCTACCAGTTCGTCAGGATGATCGTGTTGAGCGCAATCGCGCCGGCGGCGTTGAGCGCCAACCAGATCCGGTGCGAGCGCACCGGCAGCAGCGCGGTCGCCGCGGTGAGCCAGATGGTGAACGGCAACCAGATGCGTTCCACCTCGGCCTTGCTGAGCATGCTCAGGTCCGCGCACACGACGGCGGCCAGCACGCCCAACAACAGCAGGTGAAAACCGGAGCGGCGACGGACGGCGGCCCCGTCGAACACCCGCCCGAGCCCGGCGACGCCGCCCAGCCCGATCGCGCACACCACGCACGCCAGGTTGGCCCAGCTCCAGTACTGAAACGGCCGGTCCTTGGCGATGCCCTGCCAATAGCGTTGCTGCACAAGGTGATAGCCGTCGAACCAATAGAACCCGGCGACGGCGAAGGCCACCGCCACCCCGATCGCGGCCAGCGCCGCCGGACCGAGCGCCCGCAGGATCGCCCTCCAGTCCGCCGCGGACGCCAGCACCGCCGCCGCCGGCAGCCCCATCAGCATCAGGCCGTAGTTGCAGAACACTCCCCAGCCCAGCAGCAGCCCGGCCGCGGCGGCGGTCAGGGCGGGGAACCGGACCGGGCGGTGCACCGCCACGGCCAGCAGCGCGATGCCCCACGCGGCCACGCCGGCGAAGTATCCGTCGGCGGAGACGGCCACCCAGATCGCCGTCGGCGCCAGCGCCACGAACGGGGCTACCCGCCGCGCGGTGGACTCGTCGGCCAGCGCGCGCACGCCGACCACCACCGCGGCGGCGGCGCTCGAGCCGGCCAGCAGGCACAGCAGCCCGGCCCAGGCGCCGCCGTGCAGACCGATCCGGTCCAGCCAGACGAACGTCAGCAGCGCCCCGGGCGGATGCCCCGACACGTGGGTGGTCCACGAATGCGGTTGGTAGTCCACGATCCGGCCGGCGAACGTGCGCAGCGTGGCTGGAATGTCGGTGACGCCCGGCACCTGCGACAGGTATTCGTCCCGGGTGGTCAGCCGGCCGGCGAAGCCGCGCTGCCAGCCGTCGATCATCGCCAGCGCGAACGCCCACCCGCCGGCGACGGCCCAGCTGCCCAGCGTCAGCGCCCGCCACGAAAGTCGTTGCGCCAGAGTCGGTCCCCACGCGACGACGACGACGGCGAGGGCAATGGCCGGGCCGGTGCCCCAGCCGGCGTGGATCAGCCACTCGCCGAAGATCGGCGCCGAGCCGGCGTGGGTGGCGAACTTTTCCGCCCCGACATCCAGGCGCGGCCGGACCCCCAGGTTCATCCGCGGCAGCACGAACGCCGCCGCCACCAGCGCCGCGCCGATCGACACCGCGACGGCGTCGCGCACCGCCTGCCGTCGACCCCGCCTCACGGACGCACAGCCTATTGATCGCTCGCGCCGGCGAAGCGGCGCACCAGCGCCGCGCGGTCGACCTTGCCGATGCCGCGGCGCGGCAGCGCGTCGACGACGTGCACCTCGCGCGGCGCGGCGGTGGCGTCCAGGGCGCGCGTCACGTGCGCGCGCAGCGCCTCCACGGTCGGCGCCGCGCGGCCGTCGTGCACCACGATCGCGGCGACCACCCGCTGCCCGAGGCGTTCGTCTGCCACCCCGAACACCGCGCAATCGCGGACGGCCGGGTGGCTGCACAGCGCCGCCTCGACCGGCTGCGGCAACACCGTCAGCCCGCCGGTGCTGATCGCGTCGTCGGCGCGGCCCAGGACCGTCAGCACGCCCGCGCCGTCGATGGCGCCGAGGTCGTCGGTCACGAACCAGCCGGGCTCGGCGAACGGGTCGGGGTCGATGGGGTCGCGGTAGCCCTTGGCCACCGTCGCGCCCCCGATGACGATGCGCCCGTCGGCCACCCTCAGCCGCACCCCGGCCAGCGGGACGCCGTCGTAGACGCACCCGCCGGCGGTCTCACTCATGCCGTAGGTGCGCACGACGGTGATTCCGGCCGTGGCCGCGGCGTCCAGGACCGGACGCGGCGCGGGCCCGCCGCCGAGCAGCACGGCGTCGAGTTCGGCGAGGGCGGCCGCGGCCGCCGGGTCGGTGAGCGCCTTGGCCAACTGCGCGGCGACCAGCGAGGTGTACCGCCTGCCGGGGCCCAAAGCGCCGATGGCCCTGGGCAATTCGGTTTCATCGAAGCCGCCGGTGACATCCATCTCGACCGGCGACGTGCCGGCGAGCAGGCTGCGGACCAGCACCTGCACCCCGGCGATGTGGTGTGGCGGCAGGGCGAGCAGCCAGCTGCCCGGGCCGCCCAGGCGGTCATGGGTGGCCGCGGCGCTGGCCCGCAGGGCGGCCGCGGTCAGCAGGGCGCCCTTCGGGGTGCCGGTGGTGCCCGACGTCGCCGCCACCAGGGCCACGTCGTCGTCGATGGTCTCCCCGACCCGCAGCCCCGCCCGCAGCGCCGCCGACTCGCGATCGTCGCCGACGGCCACCAGCGCCGGGTCGCGTCCCTCCAGCACGCCCGCCAGGGCGGGCAGCAGCGTCTCGGCCGCCGCGCCCGGCGGGACGTGCAGCGCGCGCAGTACGGCTATGCCGGGTCCCCGGCCTGGTCGGCGTCGTCGAAGGGCCAGCCCTGGGCCGCCAGCCGCACCCGTACCCGCTCGACGTCCTGCGGCGACGGCAGCTCGTCGGTGATCTGGGTGATCAGCACGCCGATGTCGACGTCGTCGAACTCGCCGCGCCGAACCAGCTCGCACGCCACGGCCTTGGCTTCGTCGTTGGACAGCCGGCGGGCCAGCAGCGCGAGCACCGGGAACGTGTCGGTGGGTGGCACGCCCTCGGGGTAGCCCGCGCGGAGCCACGAGACGATGGAATTGAGAAATCCGTTCACGCGGATACAGCTCTCCCCGGCGTCCGGTTCGCCGACTCGATGGGCATCAAACGATGCTACTTGGGTTTCGCTCCAAGCAGCGGATAGCCGGTGTGATGGGCGATGAAATCGCGGGCAATGTAGAGCAACGCCAGCGCGATCACCGCGATGACCAGCGCGTAGATGCTCCACGCCAACGCGGTCAGCACCGGGTTGCGCCGCGGGGCGGAGCCGTTGCTGGCGCCGTCCAGACTGATGTCGCCCGCCCCCGCGGACTGCAGCCGGATCCCGAGGGCGAACAGCCCCGGCAGGGCGGCGCCGGCCAGCATGGCGAAGACCAGAATCTTCAGGCTCGCCTGGTAGTTGAACCAGTCGCCGATGTGGCTCATGAGGCGTTGGCTTTCAGCGACGGGTCGTCGGAGTCGTACCGGGCGGACACGCCGCCGAGCGTGGGTCCGTCATCGCCGGGCGGCGGCTGGTCGGCGGCCTGCAGCCCGCTGGTCAGATCGCCCTTCCATTCGGCGTTGACGTTGTGGTGGTCGACCTTGACCCTGCGCGACCGGAGGTAGATGGTGGCCGAGACCGCGACCAGCAGCGCGAAACCGACGATCGCGCCCGGGTAGCCGCCGATCAGGTGCACGATCTCGTAGGTGAAGGCGCCGACCAGCCCGGCCAGCGGGAGGGTGACCAGCCAGGCGACCCCCATGCGGCCGGCGACGCCCCAGCGGACCTCGCCGCCGGGCTTGCCCAGCCCGCTGCCCAGCACCGAACCCGTGCACACCTGGGTGGTCGACAGCGCGTAGCCGAAGTGGGCCGACAGCAGGATCACCGCGGCCGAGGAGGATTCGGCGGCCATGCCCTGCGGCGACTGGATCTCGACCAGGCCCTTGCCCAGCGTGCGGATGATGCGCCACCCGCCGAGGTAGGTGCCGGTCGCCATGGCCAGCGCGCAGCTCACGATGACCCACAGCGGCGGCATGCTGGCGGTCTTGCTGACCGAGCCGTAGGAGATGAGCGCCAGGAAGATGATGCCCATCGTCTTCTGTGCGTCGTTGGTGCCGTGGGCGAGCGAGACCAGCGACGCCGAACCGATCTGGCCGCGCCGGAAACCGGCCTCCGTGCGGGCCTTCGGCACGCCGCGGGTGATCCGGTAGACCAGCCAGGTGGCGACCGCGCCGATCGCGATGGCCAGGATCGCCGACACGACGGCCGGGATGATGGCCTTGGAGATCACGCCCTTCCAGATCACGCCGTGCGCGCCGACGGCGGCGATCGTGGCGCCGACGATGCCGCCGATCAGGGCGTGCGACGAACTCGAGGGGATGCCGAGCAGCCAGGTCAGCAGGTTCCAGACGACGCCGCCGACCAGGCCGGCGAACACCAGTTCCAGCGTCACGATGTTGGAGTCGATGAGGCCTTTGGCGATCGTGGCGGCGACGGCGGTGGACATGAACGCGCCCACCAGATTCAGTACCGCCGAGAGCAGAACCGCCGTTTTGGGCTTGAGCGCGCCACTGGCGATCGAGGTCGCCATCGCGTTGCCCGTGTCATGAAAGCCGTTGGTGAAATCGAAAGCCAGTGCCGTGATTACGACAATGATCAAGAGGAACAATTGGATGTTCACAGGGCCTGATTCTGGTGGTAGGGGCAATCCATTGTCGAATGCGGCATGACATGAAACGCGGGTGTACCTTGAGTCGTCGCCAGATGTTACCTCTCAGTTAACCGGAATTTCCCTGCCGTTCACCTCGGGTGTCGCGGCGCAACGGGTGGTCTGGGGGGATCTGGATGAAAATGAGCGTGATGCCGTCGGGGTCGAGCACGTGCATCTCGTGCAGGCCCCAGGGTTCCTGACGCGCCTCGCGGGCGATCGACACGCCGCGGCCGCGTAGCTCGGCCTGGGTCGCCTCGAGGTCGCGGACCTGCAGCCACAGCGCGCCCGGGAACGGGCCGCGGGAATGGTCCGGGGAGCCGTACCCGGCCAGCTCCAGCAGCGACTGCCCGGCGAAAAACACTGTGCCGCCGCCGTATTCACGCGCTATCGCCAGGCCGATCTCGTCGCGGTAGAAGGCCAGGGACCGCTGGTAGTCCGCGGGCCGGAGCAGCATCCGGCTGGCCAGGATCTCCATAACTCGTGTCTATCACACGGGCCCGATCGCGCCGGTCCGGTCAGCGGTCGCTCTTGCGGTTGGGCTGGATGCTCTGGCGCTGCATGACGGCGTTGACCCAGCGGGGGCCGAAGGTGTCCAGCGCCTTGGCCGCGATCGCCATGCGCGGCGCGATGCGCACCGGGCGGGTGCGGGCGGCGGTGATCATCCACTCGCCGGCCTCTTCCGGCGTCAGCGCCGGCACGCCCTCGTAGGCCTTCGTGGGCGCGATCATCGGGGTGGCCACCAGGGGGTAGTACAGCGCCGTGGAGTGCACACCCCGCTCGCCCCACTCCGTTTCGATGACCCGGCTCACGGTCGACAGCGCGGCCTTCGACGCGTTGTACACCGAGAACAGCGGCGACGCCTCCGAGAGCACCCCCCACGTCGAGACGTTGATGATGTGGCCGTCGCCGCGTTCGATCATTCCCGGCGCCAGGCCGCGGATCAGCCGCAACGGCGCGTAGTAGTTGAGCACCATGGTCCGTTCGACGTCGTGCCAGCGCTCCAGCGACTCGGCCAGCGGCCGGCGGATGGACCGGCCGGCGTTGTTGATCAGGATGTCGACGCCGCCGAGCCGCTTCTCGACGTCGGCGACCAGCGCGTCGACGGCGTCCATGTCCGAGACGTCGCAGGCGATCGCCGTGGCGTCACCGCCCGCCGTGGTGATCCGCTCGGCCAGTGCGTCCAGCAGCTCCTGGCGACGGGCCACGACGACCACCGTGGCCCCCTCGCGGGCGAACTGCTCGGCGGCGGCCTCGCCGATGCCCGACGACGCCCCGGTGAGCAGGATGCGCTTGCCCGCCAGCTCGATCGGCTTGATCAGCGGCCGGTTGACCAGCACCTGCGGGGCCATCGGCGGTCGCATGGTGGCCAGCACCAGCTGGTCGGTGAACCGGCGAAGCGGACTCTTGCTCACGGGACGCGAGTCTAGGCGGGCGGGCGGGCTCAGAAGTACCGGGGAAACCGGCTCCAGTCGGGGTCGCGCTTTTCCAGGAAGGCGTCGCGGCCCTCGACGGCCTCGTCGGTCATGTAGGCCAGCCGGGTGGCCTCGCCCGCGAACAGCTGCTGGCCCACCAGGCCGTCGTCGAGCAGGTTGAACGCGAACTTCAGCATGCGTTGCGCCTGAGGGGATTTGGCGTTGATCTCGCGCGCCCATGCGATGGCTTCGGATTCCAGCTCGGCATGGTCGACGACGGCGTTGACCGCGCCCATGTGGTGCATCTGCTCGGCGGTGTAGGCCCGGCCCAGAAAGAAGATCTCGCGGGCGAACTTCTGGCCCACCTGGCGGGCCAGGTAGGCGCTGCCGTAGCCGCCGTCGAAGCTGCCGACGTCGGCGTCGGTCTGCTTGAAGCGGGCGTGCTCGCGGCTGGCCAGGGTGAGGTCGCAGACCACGTGCAGGCTGTGGCCGCCGCCGGCCGCCCACCCGTTGACCAGGCAGATGACCACCTTGGGCATGAACCGGATCAGCCGCTGCACCTCGAGGATGTGCAGCCGTCCGGCGCGGGCGGGGTCGACGGTGTCGGCGGTCTCGCCGCTGGCGTACTGGTAGCCGCTGCGCCCGCGGATGCGTTGATCGCCGCCGGAGCAGAACGCCCAGCCGCCGTCCTTGGGGGAGGGGCCGTTGCCGGTCAGCAATACCACGCCGACTCCCGCGGACATCCGGGCGTGGTCGAGCACCCGGTAGAGCTCGTCGACGGTGTGCGGCCGGAACGCGTTGCGCACCTCGGGCCGGTCGAACGCCACCCGCACCGTGGCGTCGTCGACGTGCCGGTGATAGGTGATGTCGGTCAGGTCGCCGAAGCCCTCGACGGGACGCCACTGGTCGGCGTCAAACGGGTTGTGACTCAACGTCTGTGAACTCCTATGCCGGGTCCAGCCGGAATACCGGACACACGCCGGCCAGCGCCTCGAACTCTTCGGGGCGGCCGTCGGTGACCAACCCCGAGCGCTTCATGAAGCCGACCCCGGTGGGCACCTCGGTGGGAAACGCCCGCAGGAACGGGCGCGCCTCGTCGGCCGCGAGCTCCACCATCCGCACCCGCTCGCGATGCCGGCCGCGGGCCAGCGTCGCGTGCTCGGCGGCGCGGACGTTGCGGATCCAATCCGCGCCCGGAAACCCGCCCACCACATAGCGTTTGCCGTCCACCGTCATCGGTGTCACCGGCGTCGACCGTGGCGTGCCGGACTTGCGGCCCGGCACGGTCAACACCACCGGGCTTTCACCGCCGAAGCTGAGGCCCAGCCGGGAGAGCTGAATGAACACCTTGTTCGCCGGTTTCAGCCACCAGGGCGGCTTGAGCCCGTCAGCGCGTGCCATGCCTGACACACTAGTCAGCTCCGGGACGCCTCCCGGAAGGGCTCGGCGCCCTGCGCCCAGGGGTCGACGCCGGGCGTGGCGACCGCGTCGAGACGGGCGATCGCCTCGGCGCTCAGCGTGACGTCGGCCGCGGCCATGTTCTCCTCGAGGTGGGCGATCGACCGGGTGCCCGGAATCAGCAACGTGTTCGGCGCATGCGCCAGGATCCAGGCCAACCCGACCCGGGCGCCGGAGACGCCCAGCTCGCCGGCGATGCCGGCCACCACCGGATCGTCGGCGACCTTCGGGAATCCGGGCAAGGCGGAGCCGAGCGGGAAGTACGGCACCCACGCGATGCCCTCGTCGACGCACAGCTCGAGCGCGGCTTCCTGGGAGCGGTCCAGCAGGCTGTAGGCGTTCTGCACACAGGCGATGCCGGCGGGCAGCGCCCGCCGCAGCACGTCGAGCGACACGCTGCTGAGCCCGATCGCGCCGATCTTGCCCTCGTCGCGCAGGGCGATCATCTCGGCCAGCTGGTCGTCGAGCTCGACGATCTGGTCGCCCTCGGCGGCCATGCCGATGCCCGAGTCGAGCCGCCGCAGGTTCACCACCGGGACGCGGTCGAGGCCGAGCTGGCGCAGGTCGTCCTCGACGGCGGCGCGCAGCTCGGAGGGCCGTTGCGCTGGAGCCAGCGGGATGGGTTGCTCGCCGGTGTAGCGGGCGCCGACCTTGCTGACGATGACGAGGTCGTCCGGGTAGGGGGCCAGCGCCGCGCGGATCCGGCGGTTGACCTCGCCGGGGCCGTAGAACGACGCGGTGTCGATGTGGTTGACGCCGAGGTCGATCGCGCGCCGCAGCACCGCGGCCGCGTCCTGCGGGGAGGTCTCGAACAGTTGCATGGCGCCGTAGCCCATGCGGGCGACGGGATGCGATCCGATGGTGCCGATGCCGCCGGGGTTGAGATCGGTCATGGTGCTCCCTTGATCGTGAGACACTGGAAAAATGCGGAGGGTCCTCCGCTTTCGTCAGCGTAGCAGAAACGGAGGTGCCTCCGCTTTGGTGGGAAGGTCGGATGCGCGCCGCAATCGCGAGCGGCTGCTGGAGGCGGCCACCGCGGCGTTCACCGAGCACGGCGCGGCGGCCTCGCTCGAGTCGATCGCCCGCGACGCGGGCGTCGGGATCGGCACGCTGTACCGCCATTTCCCCAACAGGGAGGCCCTCGTCGAGGCCATCTACCGCGCCGAGCTCGCCGAGGTGGCCGCGGCCGCCGAGCAGCTGCTCGGGCGGCATCCGCCCACGACGGCGCTGCGACGCTGGATGGACCGCTACGCGGGCTTCGTGGCCGCCAAGCGCGGCATGGCCGAGTCCCTGCAGGCGATCTTCGATTCTGGCGCAATGGAACCCAGCCAGACCCGCGACAGCATCGTCGGCGCCGTCGAGCTGCTGTTGCGGGCGGGCGCCGACGACGGCAGCCTGCGCGCCGACGTGCGCGCCGACGACGTGGTGTCCAGCCTCATCGGCATCTTTTTGGTCAGCGGTTCATCGGAGCAGACCGGCCGCATGCTCGACCTGCTCGTCGCGGGGGTCTCGGCGACCTGACCGAGCGCCCGGCCAGCCGGGCGCCGCGCCGCCAGCGCCCGGCGGGCCGGGCGCTCGGCGCAACCCGCGCAATGTTCAACCCACCGAGCGCTCGGCGCCCTCCCAGAACTGCGCGCGCACGGCCTTCTTGTCCGGCTTGCCCAGCCCGGTCAACGGCAGCGATTCGGCGATCACCACCCGCTTGGGTGACTGCACCGAGCCCTTGCGGTCCTTGACCGCGGCCTGGATCTCGGCGGTCATCTTCTCGATCGCGGCGTCGTCGCGGGGCGCGTCGGAGCGCAGCACCACCACCGCGGTGACGGCCTCGCCCCACTTCTCGTCCGGCGCGCCGACCACGCATACCTGGGCGATCGCCGGGTGCTCGGCGACGACGTCCTCGACCTCGCGGGGGAAGACGTTGAAGCCACCGGTGACGATCATGTCCTTGACCCGGTCGACGATGAAGTAGAAGCCGTCCTCGTCCTCGCGGGCCATGTCGCCGGTGTGCAACCAGCCGTCTTTGAAAGTCTTCGCCGTCTCGTCGGGCAGGTTCCAGTACCCGCCGGCCAAAAGCGGTCCGCTGACACAGATTTCGCCGGGCTCGCCCTGGGGGACCGGCTTGCCGTCCTCGCCCAGCAGCGCCACCCGCGCGAACAGGGTCGGGCGCCCGCACGAGGTGAGCCGCTTCTCGTCGTGCTCGTTCTTGGCCAGGTAGGTGATGGCCATCGGCGCCTCGGACTGCCCGTAGTTCTGCGCGAAGATCTTGCCGAACCGGCGGATCGCCTCGGCCAGCCGAACCGGGTTGATCGCCGACGCGCCGTAATAGACGGTCTGCAGCGACGACAGGTCGCGGGTGTGCGAATCCGGGTGGTCCATCAGCGCGTACAGCATCGACGGCACCAGGAAGGTGGCCGTGATGCGTTTCTCCTCAATGGTTTTCAGCACATCTGCCGGGTCGAACTTGGGCAGCACGTGCATCTCGCCGCCCTTGATCAGGGTGGGCAGGAAATACGCCGCCCCCGCGTGCGAGAGCGGGGTGATCATCAAGAACCGCGGATCCTCCGGCCACTCCCACTCCGAGAGCTGGATCTGGGTCATCGACGAGATCGACTGCGCGGTGCCCATCACGCCCTTGGGCTTGCCGGTGGTGCCGCCGGTGTAGGTCAGGCCGATGACCTGATCCGGCGGCAGGTCCGCGGCGACCAGCGGCTGCGGATCGTACTTGGCCGCCTCGGCCGCCAGGTCGACCGCGACACCGTTCAACGCCTCGGGCACCGGCCCGATGGTCAGGATCTGCTTGAGCCCCGGCACCTTCTCCAGCAGGGCCAGCGCGCGCTCGACGAACATCGGGTTGGGGTCGATGATCAGCGAGCTGATGCCGGCGTCGTTGAGCACGTACGCGTGGTCGTCCAGCGAGCCCAGCGGGTGCAGGGCGGTGCGCCGGTAGCCGCGGGTCTGGCCGGCGCCGATGATCAGCAGCACCTCGGGGCGGTTGAGCGACAGCAGGCCGACCGCCACACCGGTGCCCGCGCCGAGCGCCTCGAACGCCTGGATGTACTGACTGATCCGCTCGGCCATCTGACCGCCGGTCAGCGTGGTGTCGCCGAGGAACAGCACCGGCTTGTTCTTGTGGCGCTTGAGGGCGCCCACGAGCAGGTGGCCGTTGTGGGTCGGGTTGCGCAGCAGCTCGTCACTCATGTGGCAAGACTAGAACGTGTTGCAATTTGGGTCAGCCGCACCCTCGAAGACCCCGGGACGCGATGACGGGAGTCGAACCGGCCGCGGCTCAGTCCAAGTTCATGTTCTCGTACCTATCAACGACTTCCCCAAGGGACTTGCTTGGATCGGCGCCCCGCTCCAGAGCGTTTTTTGCTGCCTCGAGATCTTCATCTTCCATTGCTAACCACAGGTCAATGTCTGCGTCCTCTACACCGGAAGCCTTGAGTTGACGCAGTCGTTTCCCCGCGGCACCTAGACCTGCTATAGCTTTTTGATCTGAGATAACGCTTTCCAGCGCTACTAGAAGAACGTCGTCCTGCCGTGAATTCGTTAGGGATGACAAGACATTCGGCATATTTTTGATCTCGCGCCGGATCTGTTTGATCGCCTTCTTGTCGAGAGCGCTTAAGGTGCGCTCAAGCTCGAGTGCCAGCATGCCGGCGGTTTGATTGTCTGATGGCTTCGTGACGGTCGTCGTTGCTAGGTTTGTAAGCTGCATGCGCAATACGCGCCATGAGGCTGCCACAGGATCATCCGGTGCACCGGCCGCTCCGACTCTTCCGGCGTAGAGAGAAAGTGCGAGACCACTCGTATTAGTCATAAACGCGCGCACGGTAGCCAGCTCCACGTCGATGGGGATCGGCGTCTTACGCTGCTCGCCCATCGCCATTGCACCTTTGACAGCTATCGACCGTAGAGCCGCGAGCAAGGTGGCGAGGTCCGTCAGCAGGGCTTGGGAAGCTTTGAAGCCGCTCCCGTTAACCTGGTAGCTAGTTCGGGCTGAGCTAACTGCCGACGCAATTGCGATCACGGCAGATGCAATGGAAATAGCTGTGGCGAGCATCATCCCGGCCCCTTCGTAGGCTGAGCTGAATCCAACCACGATATTTCACCCAACAACGACCATTTGTCTCCGGTTTCTAGTCGGCCGACCCAAAAGTAAGGGGATGAGGATTGCCAGTTCCTGTCTCGCATCAGCACAAGAACGGATCCATCGCAATAACGAGGTCCCGGAGCTATGCCGGTGATTGCCAGGGGTAGACCACATCGACATATTCGTCCCGAGACACGACGAGGGTTTTGGTGGGCGTGGACATGTCGACGTAGAAGTGGCCACTGGTTGGACGACCTACGGTGCCCTCGTCGCTGAGAACAGCGAGGTCTGCAATGATCTCGGCCGCCTTTGCTTCGTCAAGCCGCCACACAACGTGGATAGGGCCGAGTTCGATATCGGCAGCGTCGGACTCAATATGGAACTCATGCGTAACTCCGTCATGCTCGAGTCGCGATGCCCCGTGCTGCTTGGCGTCACTGAGTGCGGCTTTGAGTTTGTCGACTCCGCCGCCGTCCAACGTCAATAAAACAGCGTCGTCGCCAAAATAAAATTCGGGAAGAAAGTTGACGCGAATGATGCTCATGGGTCTCCACTTACGGTCGGTATCCGCTGGTTCTGTTGCGATTGGGGTCGTTGACGACGAGCTAGGGGCTGGGCGCCGGCCAGTGGCGTATTTGCCTGTGTTTCGTGGGCTCGGCGCCGGGGCGCGGTCGATGCTGGCTAGCAGAGCGCGGTACAGATCGTCGGTGAGCTTCGCCGCCTCGCCACTTAGCGTGGGTTGCGCGTCGCTGCCGACCATCACCGCCTGCTCGATGAGCGCGCCGCCAGCAGCGGTATTGATCGCGTAGTACGTGTATTGGCTGTGCACCGTGCGCGCGCCGATATGTAGCAGGCCTGATGAACGCATAGCGATCACGCCATACCGCGGCGGCGTATCGATGTGGTGTGTGTGGATGGAATCGGCGCCGCTGTCGCGCAACGTGCGGTCGGCGTTGTCGAATACCAGTTTTTCGGGCACTGTGCCTGACACACGATAGAGATTTAGGACCTCGCAGCCATCCCAGTTGTCGCCACTACCGAGTCGCCTCAGGAGCATCCTCGTCACAGTGGGACCCTCGACCGCCCCAAGGTCCCATCCCTGTGGCACGGTGAGGTCGGGTAGCCACAGCGGCAGGTGTGCTGGGGGAACGAATGTCAGCCCGCCAGTGTGCTCGGCGAGCACTTCCGCAAGTGACGACACCCCGGCGGGGTCGAAGGGCCGGCGCGTCGTATCAGTTCGGTTCTCAGGCAAGAGCCAGCGCCCCCAATATCAGCAGCAGCAGACCCCCGCCGGCGACCACTGCGGTCTCGCCGCCCGCCGTTTGCAGGTCACCCGGGCCCGGTGCGGGCAGGTCAATGTGCGGCATCAAGCCCGGGCCTGGGGGCGGGGAAGGTGCGGGTGGGGGAGTGGGCATGGTCGCACCAGGGAACGGCGCCAGTAGTGGGTTCTGTGGCGGTCCGGGCACCCCCGCCGCCGCAGGGTTTTGAAGCCATGGCGGCAGCCCAGAGATGATCGGCGGAGCGCCACCGATGCGAGGGGGAAGACCATTGATCGGAATATTGTCCCAAGGAGAATTTGGGTTCGAATGGGGGTTGTAGTCCCAGTGCGGATTGTGCCATTTGTCGCCCGGGAAGTAGCGCCATTCTCCACCGTGCTCATCCCACAGACTTTGGCCGCCGACACTTCGTTCGCTGGGGCGGCTGGCCGGCCCTGGCGTCAGGGGACCATCGACCGGTGGATGAACGCCCTCGGGCGGTAACCCTCGGGCGGGAGGACCAGGCGGGGGCGGATCCGATTGGCCGTTGCCACCATCTCGTTTCCACGTGTGGTCGACAGCCTGGATATGGCCGTTGGGTGCCGGTCGAGAGGCGACAGGGGCGGTGCTTTGTGGGAAGGTATCGCGTATTCCGGCTATGGCGGCAGTGATTTTTCCGGCGACTTGTTGATCCAGGCTTACCAGTTGTGCGGCGCGCAGACGAATGTCGCTGGCGAAGGCTTGGGCTGCCGCTTGCCGCGCAGCCCTTTGGGCGACTGATCCGCCGGTCATGCAGTCGGTGACCGAAAGATCTTCGCGGACTCCGAATCCGGCTGTGCGAGCATCCTCGACGGCGTAGTGCACTCGGGAGCGGGCCGCATACAGATCCGATGCTCCATCGCGCGCGACGCGCGCGGCCGCCTGAAGCTGGTCGACTGATGCGTTGGTAGTTCGCAGGTCCGCATGCGTCGCGGAGCGCAGCTTCTCGGCGGCTTCACCGTGCCAATCCACTGCGAGCGCATCTCGCCAGATCTGGTGTGCCACACCATAGCTACGCTCGCCTACGTCCTCCCAGTGAGCGGCCGCATCGGTGAGATGCTCAGTGGGCCAAGCCAACAGCGTCGACAGGCCGGGCACCCCCGCGACCGCTGCCATCGCTACACGCTGGTAACCGGGTGAGCCACCGCTGCGAGTTTGGCGGCCGAATCAGCTTCTGCGGTGAGGTAAGAGGTGTTGCCTTGGGCGACGCCGGTCACGTGTGCGCCCATTTGCGTGGCAAGCCCCGCGGTGAACGCGGTGACATCAATGTGGGCGGCGTTGACTGCGGCCGCGCTGGCCTGACACGGCAACCCCCGCGCCGCGGGAGCTACCGTCGCGTTTAGTCCTTCCACTGAAGAACCCCAGCGGGAGGCCATCGCCTGCAAACCCGCGGTATCAACACGCAACGTCTGCTGCACAGACGAGAGTGTAGGCACGTGCGTCACGCGTCTGCCAGTCACTGCGGCCCGCCCCAGCAACTCGCCTTTCGATAGGGACCCAGAATAGAGATCGGCACACCCTCTATTGGTCAAAGTATTCGCGCATCCTCCGAACTCGGCCGTGAATGTCACAGCCACCGACCAATGCTGTCCATTTTGCGACAACGATTTGGCATCAGCAGGAACAACTCCGTTGCTTACTGCCGCCGGAGAACTCGTGCATAAAATGTCGCCCGGTCACTAGGATCCCTATCCATGGGGCAGGCAGATCTCGTCGTGACCGGAACCATCCTGACCGTCGACGAGGCCCGGCCCACCGCCGAGGCGCTCGCCGTGGCCGACGGCCGGATCGTCGCCGTCGGGACTCGTGCCGAGGTCGCCGACGCCATCGGCCCGGACACCCAGACCGTCGACGTGGGTGACGGCTGCGTCATGCCGGGATTCGTTGAGGCCCATGGCCATCCGCTGATGGAGGCCGTCGCCCTGTCCGACCGCTTCGTCGACATCCGCCCGGTCACCATGCGCAGCGCCGACGACGTCGTCGCCGCGGTGCGTTCCGAGGTCGCGCGGCGCGGATCCGACGGCGCCTACCTCAACGGCTGGGATCCGCTGCTGCAGAACGGACTTCCGGAGCCGACGCTGAACTGGCTCGACGGCATCGCGCCCGACACCCCGCTGGTGATCATGCACAATTCCGGGCACAAGGCGTACTTCAACTCGCGCGCCGCCCAGCTGCACGGCCTGAACCGCGACACCCCCGACCCCAAGGGCGCCAAGTACGGCCGCGATGCCGACGGCGAACTCGACGGCACCGCCGAGGAGACCGGCGCGGTGTTCCCGCTGCTGGGCGGGGTCATCGACTTCGCCGACTACCCGCGGATGCTGCTCGCCGAATGCGCCCGGCTCAACCGCGCCGGGCTGACCACCTGCTCGGAGATGGCCTTCGACCCCGGCTTTCGGCCGCTGGTGGAAGGGCTGCGCTCCCAGCTGACGGTCCGGCTGCGGACCTACGAGATCTCCAACCCGCAGATGTCCACCGACGCCACACCCGGGCAGGGCGACGACATCCTGCGCCAGGTCGGCATCAAGATCTGGGTCGACGGCTCGCCCTGGATCGGCAACATCGACCTCTCGTTCCCGTACCTGGACACCGAGGCCACCCGCATCATCGGCGTCGCGCCCGGGTCCTGCGGCTGCGCCAACTACACGAAAGAGCAGCTGCACGAGATCGTCGGCGCCTACTTCCCGCTCGGTTGGCCGATGGCCTGCCACGTGCAGGGCGACGCCGGCGTCGACACCATCCTCGACGTCTACGAAGAGGTCCTCAGGCGCCACCCGCGCGACGACCACCGGCTGCGGCTCGAACACGTCGGCGCCATCCGGCCCGAGCAGCTGCGTCGCGCCCACGACCTCGGCGTCACCTGCAGCATCTTCGTCGACCAGATCCACTACTGGGGCGACGTCATCGTCGACGGGCTGTTCGGCGAGGAGCGCGGAACCCGTTGGATGCCAGCGGGATCCGCGGTGGCCACCGGGATGCGGATCTCGCTGCACAACGATCCGCCGGTCACGCCCGAGGAGCCGCTGCGCAACATCAGCGTGGCGGTGACCCGCACGGCGCCCAGCGGCCGGGTGCTCGGACCCGAGGAGCGGCTGACGGTCGAGCAGGCGATCCGCGCCCAGACCATCGACGCCGCCTGGCAGCTGTTCTCCGACGACGTGATCGGCTCGCTGGAGGTCGGCAAGTACGCCGATCTCGTGGTGCTCTCGGCAGACCCGCGCACCGTGTCCCCCGAGCGGATCGCCGACCTCGACGTGCGGGCGACCTATCTGGCGGGCCGCCAGGTCTACAGCGCGTGACGCCGCCCCTCGAGGACCTGCTGGACCGCCTGCACGTGGTGGCGCTGCCCATGCGGGTGCGGTTCCGCGGCATCACCACCCGCGAGGTCGCGCTGATCGAGGGCCCGGCAGGCTGGGGGGAGTTCGGGGCTTTCGTCGAATACCAGCCGCCCGAGGCCGCGCACTGGCTGGCCTGCGGCATCGAGGCCGCCTACCGGCAGCCGCCGCCGGTCCGCCGGGACCGCATCCCGATCAACGCCACGGTGCCGGCCGTGCCCGCCGCCCAGGTGGGCGAGGTCCTGGCCCGCTTTCCCGGCGCGGGGACGGCCAAGGTGAAGGTCGCCGAGCCCGGCCAGACGCTGGCCGACGACGTCGCCCGGGTCAATGCGGTGCGCGACCTGGTGCCGACCGTGCGGGTGGACGCCAACGGCGGCTGGAGCATCGAGCAGGCGGTCGAGGCGGCCGCGGCGTTGAGGGCCGACGGCCCGCTGGAGTACCTCGAACAACCCTGCGCGACGGTCGGCGAACTCGCCGAGCTGCGGCGCCGCGTCGACGTGCCGATCGCCGCCGACGAAAGCATCCGCAAGGCCGAGGACCCGCTGGCCGTGGTCCGCGCCGGGGCGGCCGACGTCGCGGTGCTCAAAGTCGCCCCGCTGGGCGGTATTTCGGCCATGCTCGCCATCGCCGACCAGATCGACATCCCCGTCGTGGTCTCCAGCGCGCTGGACTCGGCGGTCGGGATCGGCACCGGGCTGACCGCGGCGGCGGCCCTGCCGTGGCTTCGGCACGCCTGCGGGCTGGGCACCGGCGGGCTGTTCGTGGACGACGTGGCCGAGACCGCCCCACCCGTCGACGGGCACCTGGCCGTGGGGCCGGTGACGCCGGATCCGGCGCGGCTGGCCGCGCTGGCGGCACCACCCGAGCGTCGGCAGTGGTGGATCGACCGGGTCAAGGCGTGCCATCGGTTGCTTGTACCGTCGTCCGGGTGATCAACCTGGCTTACGACGACCGCGGCTCCGGTGAGCCCGTGGTCTTTATCGCCGGCCACGGCGGCGCCGGACGGACCTGGCACCCCTATCAAGTCCCCGCGTTCCTGGCGGCCGGATACCGCGTCATCACCTTCGACAATCGCGGGATCGGCGCCACGGAGAACGCCGACGGCTTCTCGACGCAAACGATGGTCGCCGACACCGTGGCGCTGATCGAGGGGCTGAACGCCGCCCCCGCCCGCATCGTCGGAATGTCGATGGGCGCCTTCATCACCCAGGAACTCATGCTCGCCCGGCCGGATCTGGTCAGCGCGGCGGTCCTGATGGGCACCCGCGGCCGCATGGACCGTGCGCGGCAGTTCTTTCGCGACGCCGAGGCCGAGCTGGCCGACGCCGGCGTCACGCTGCCGGCCGCCTACGAGGCGAAAATCCGCCTGCTGGAAAACTTTTCCCGCAAGACGCTCAACGACGACACCGCGGTCGCCGACTGGATCGCGATGTTTTCCACCTGGCCGGTCAAGCCCACCCCGGGCATGCGCGCCCAACTGGACGTCGCGCCCTACACCAGCCGGTTGTCGGCGTACCGCAGCATCGCGACGCCGGTGCTGGTGATCGGCTTCTCCGACGACGTCCTGACGCCGCCGTATCTGGGCCGGGAGGTCGCCGATGCGCTGCCCAACGGCCGCTACATGCAGATCCCCGACACCGGGCACCTCGGGTTCTTCGAGCGGCCCGACGCCGTCAACGCCGCCATGCTCAAGTTCTTCGCCGAGCCGCGATAGGCGCCCGGCCGAGCCGACGTAGGCGCTCTCGCTGAGCCGAGGTAGGCGCCCTCGCCGAGCCGAGGTAGGCGCCGAGCGTCGACTTGTGGGGCGAAATCGCGGCGATTTGCCCCAACAACTCCACGCTCGACGTGTGCTAAGCGGGCTGTGACACCCTGTAGGAGTGAACCCCTCGACGACCCAGGCTCGCGTGGTCGTTGACGAGCTGATTCGCGGCGGCGTCCGCGACGTGGTGTTGTGCCCGGGTTCGCGGAACGCGCCGCTCGCCTTCGCGCTGCAGGACGCCGACCGGTCGGGCCGGATCCGGCTGCACGTCCGCATCGACGAACGCACCGCCGGCTACCTGGCCATCGGCCTGGCGATCGCAGCCGGCGCGCCGGTGTGCGTCGCCATGACGTCCGGCACGGCCGTGGCCAACCTGGGCCCGGCCGTGGTGGAGGCCAACTACGCGCGGGTGCCGCTGATCGTGCTGTCGGCCAACCGGCCCTACGAGCTCCTGGGCACCGGGGCCAACCAGACCATGGAGCAGCTGGGCTACTTCGGCACCCAGGTTCGGGCCACCATCAGCCTGGGCCTCGCCGAGGACGCCCCCGAGCGGCTGGACGCGCACAACGCCACCTGGCGCTCGGCCACCTGCCGGGTGCTGGCGGCCGCCACCGGATCGCGCACCGCCAACGCGGGACCCGTCCAGTTCGACATCCCGCTGCGCGAACCGCTGGTGCCGGATCCCGAACCCCGCGGCGCGGTGCTCCCGCCGGGCCGCCCGGGCAGCCGGCCGTGGACCTACACCCCGCCGGTCACCTTCGACCAGCCGCTGGAGATCGACCTGACGCCCGACACGGTCGTCATCGCCGGCCACGGCGCCGGCACCCATCCCGCCCTCGCCCAGCTGCCCACCGTGGCCGAACCGACCGCGCCCGCCCCCGAAAACCCGCTGCACCCCCTGGCGCTGCCGTTGCTGCGGCCCAAGCAGGTGATCATGCTCGGCCGCCCGACCCTGCACCGCCCGGTGTCGGCGCTGCTGGCCGACCCCAAGGTGCCGGTGTTCGCGCTGACCACCGGCCCCCGCTGGCCCGACGTCTCGGGAAACTCGCAGGCCACCGGCACGCGGGCGGTCACCACCGGGGCGCCGAACCCGGCGTGGCTGCACCGGTGCGCCGAGACGAACCGGCACGCGAACGACGCGGTGCGGGGCCAGCTCGCGGCGCACCCGCTGACCACCGGTTTGCACGTCGCGGCGGCGGTGGCCGACGCGTTGCGGCCCGGCGACCAGCTGGTGCTCGGGGCGTCCAACCCGGTCCGCGACGCGGCGCTGGTCGGCCTGGACACCCACGGCATCCGGGTGCGCTCCAACCGCGGGGTCGCCGGGATCGACGGCACCGTGTCCACCGCGATCGGGGCGGCACTCGCCCACGAACGCGTGGGCGACCCGGACAACCCGGCGCGGACCGTCGCGCTGATCGGCGATCTGACCTTCGTGCACGACAGCTCCGGGCTGCTGATCGGCCCCACCGAACCCACCCCGCGCCGCTTGACCATCGTGGTCTCCAACGACAACGGCGGCGGCATCTTCGAACTGCTCGAGCAGGGCGACCCCCGGTTCTCCGACGTGTCGTCGCGGATCTTCGGAACCCCGCACGACGTCGACGTGGGGGCGCTGTGCCGCGCGTATCACGTGGAGAGCCGCCAGATCGAGGTCGACGAATTGCACGCCGCCCTCGACGATCCCGGCCCCGGGATGCGGGTGCTGGAAGTCAAGGCGGACCGCTCCTCGTTGCGGCAGCTGCACGCCGCCATCAAGGCGGCGCTGTGAGGCGCGCATAGATGGCGAGATCCCCAAAGGTTCTGCTGCACTTACTGATTCACGGACGCAGCGACGAACCTCCGAAAACGCCTGCCAGGATCGCGTTGCGATGGGCCCGGATCGCGGTGCTGATCGTCGCCGGCCTGGTCACGCTGCAGTCGGTGCTGCTGGTGGCCGGCGCGTGGCGCAACGACCTTGCGATCACCCACAACATGGGCGTCGCGCAGGCGGAGGTGCTCAGCGCCGGGCCGCGCCGCTCCACCATCGAATTCGTCACGCCCGAGCGGGTCACCTACCGCCCCGAACTCGGGGTGCTCTACCCGTCCCACCTGGCCACCGGGATGCGAATCTACGTCGAGTACAACAAGAACGATCCGAACCTGGTCCGCGTGCAGCACCGCAACGCGGGGCTGGCGATCATCCCGGCGGGGTCCATCGCGGTGGTGGCCTGGCTCGGGGCGGCGGCGCTGCTGGTGGCGCTGGCGCTGCTGGACAAGTGGCTGGACCGCCGCGCCGAAACCGCCGAACCTGCAAATTTCGCGTGACGGACGCCCGGAGGCAACCTTGTCGACAGGCGGCGCTGAGACGGTGATGGGGTGCGCGTTGCGATCGTCGCGGAATCTTTCCTGCCGGAAGTCAACGGTGTCAGCAACTCGGTGATCCGGGTGCTCGAGCACCTGCGCCGCACCGGCCACGAGGCCCTCGTCATCGCCCCCGACACGCCACCCGGTGAACCGCCGGCGGAGCGCATTCACGACGGCATCCGCGTGCACCGGGTGCCCGCACGGATGTTCCCGAAGGTGACCACGCTGCCGCTCGGCGTGCCGACGCCCCGGCTGGTGAGCGTCCTGCGCGGATTCGACCCGCACGTCGTGCATCTGGCGTCGCCGGCGCTGCTGGGGTATGGCGGGGTGCGCGCGGCGCGGTGGCTGGGGGTGCCGACGGTCGCGGTGTATCAGACCGACGTCCCGGGTTTCGCGGCCAGCTACGGCATCCCGATGACGGCACGGGCCGCGTGGGCCTGGTTCCGGCACCTGCACGGCCTCGCCGACCGCACGCTGGCGCCGTCCACGGTGACGATGGAAGCGCTTGTCGCCCACCGTTTTCCACGGGTGCACCGGTGGGCGCGCGGCGTCGACGTGCTGCGGTTCGCGCCGTCGGCGCGCGACGAGGGGCTGCGGCGGCGGTGGTCACCGCACGGCAAGCCCATCGTCGGGTTCGTGGGCCGGCTCGCGCCGGAGAAACACGTCGAGCGGCTCGCCGGGCTGGCCGCCGGCGGTGCGGTGCAGCTCGTCATCGTGGGTGACGGCGTCGACCGCGACAAACTGCAATCGGCGATGCCGACAGCGGTTTTCACGGGTGCGCTCTACGGCGACGAGCTCGCCGCGGCGTACGCCAGCATGGACGTGTTCGTGCACCCCGGTGAGCACGAGACGTTTTGTCAGGTCGTGCAGGAAGCGCTGGCGTCGGGGTTGCCGGTCATCGCCCCCGACGCCGGCGGCCCACGCGACCTCGTCACCCCGTGGCGTACCGGTCTGCTGTTGGGAGTCAACGAGTTCGAGGCCCGGCTGCCCGAGGCCGTCGCGCACCTGCTCGCCGAACGGGCGCGCTACGCGCCGGCCGCGCGGCGCAGCGTCGTCGGCCGCAGCTGGTCGGTGATCTGCGACGAGCTGCTCGGCCACTACGAGGCGGTGCTGTCGCCGTTCGAGCGGCGCCGGCTGTCCGCCAGGCGGTACGCGCAGGGGGAGTGACGGCGCGATCAGCCCTGCGCCAGCTCGGCGACGGGCTGCCATTCCTCCCAGGTGCGGAGCCGGTTCTCGTAGTCGGCCTTGGCGGTCTCCAGCGGGGACGAGCCGAAGAAGACTCGCAGCGGCGGCTTTTCGGCGTCGACCACCTTCAGTAGCGCGGCCGCCGAGGCGGACGGGTCGCCCGGGCTGGCCCACCGCCGGCTGCGTTCGGCCTCGACGGCCGCGCGGAGGTCGTCGTAGGCCGGCAGCGGCTCGGCGTGCCTGGCCGAGGCGCCGGCCCAGTCGGTGTCGAAGCCGCCTGGCTCGATCAGCGTGACGTGCACACCGAACGGGGCGACCTCCTGGGCCAGCGCCTGGGAAAAGCCTTCCAGCGCCCATTTCGACGCGTGGTAGATGCCGACCAACGGGAACGCGGTGATGCCCCCGATCGAGGAAACCTGGATGATGTGGCCGCTGCGCTGCTCGCGCAGGTACGGCAGCGCGGCCTGGGTGATCCACAGTGCGCCAAAGACATTGGTCTCGATCTGGTCGCGGGCGTCTCGCTCGGAGAGTTCCTCGACGAACCCGAACTGCCCGTAGCCGGCGTTGTTCACCACGATGTCGAGACGGCCGAAGTGGTCGTGCGCCCGCTTGACGGCCGCGAAGTCCGCGGCGCGGTCGGTCACGTCCAATTGGATCGGCAACAGCGCGTCGCCGTGCTTGCGCACCAGATCGTCCAGCGACGCCGTATCGCGCGCGGTGGCGGCGACCCTGTCGCCCCGCTCGAGCGCCGCGCTCGCCCACGCCCGTCCGAAACCGCGCGATGTACCGGTGATGAACCACACTTTGTCAGTCACGCAGAGTTGCAACGCTGCTGTCGCCGCGGAATTCCCTGGGGGTACCGTCCGTGTGGTGAGCCGCGCCGAGTTGGACAAGGATCCCCGCGACGTCGCGTCGATGTTCGACGGCGTCGCCCGGCGCTATGACCTGACCAACACCGTGCTCTCGATGGGCCAGGACCGCCACTGGCGCAAGGCCACCCGGGCGGCGCTGGAGATCGGGCCGGGCCAGCGGGTGCTGGACCTCGCCGCGGGCACCGCGGTATCGACCGTCGAGCTGAAGAAATCCGGGGCGTGGTGTGTGGCCGCCGATTTCTCGGTGGGCATGCTGGCGGCGGGGGCGGCGCGCCACGTGCCGAAGGTCGCCGGCGACGCAACCAGGCTGCCGTTCGCCGACGACGTATTCGATGCCGTCACAATCAGTTTCGGGCTACGCAACGTCGTCGACACCCAGGCCGCGCTGCGCGAGATGGCGCGCGTCACCCGCCCGGGCGGCCGATTGGTGGTGTGCGAGTTCTCCACCCCCACCAACGGCCTGTTCGCCACCGTCTACAAGGAGTACCTGATGCGCGCGCTGCCGCGGGTGGCGCGCGCGGTGTCCAGCAACCCCGAGGCCTACGTGTACCTGGCGGAGTCGATCCGGGCGTGGCGCGATCAGGAGGGGTTGGCGCAGCAGCTCACCCAGGCCGGCTGGGTGGGAGTGCGGTGGCGCAACCTGACGGGTGGCATCGTCGCCCTACACGCCGGGCACCTGCCCCCGCGCTGAGACGGAGTTAGTGGTTGCCGGCCGCTTGGACGACGTCGATGTGCTCCGGGCAGTAGTGGTCGACCGCCGCGCCCAGGAACTGCAGCGACTGGCCCTCGGTGGTGCCGCGCGGCAGGTTGCGCTGGATGAACGTCGCGGACTGGTGGGCGTCGTGGTCGACGCCGTGGTCGATCCGGTCGCAGGTGATCTTGCCCAGCCAGGCCAGTTGGTCCTGCGGCTGGTAGATGCCGAACCCGTTGACCGTGTTCTTGAACGGCGCGTCGTAGTCGCTGGGGGGCGACGGCGTCCGCGGGGTCGGGTACGGCGCCGTCGGCGGCGGGTCCGCCTGGGCGGGCGCGGAGAGCGGCGCCGGCGCGGCCAGCGCGAAAGCAGCAACAGCAGCGGCAGCGGCACCGATAGTAGCCAGCATCGTTCCCTTCATTAGCTGGACTATACACGCCCGGTTCCGGCCGCGCCGACAAACGGCGGGCGCCGATCGTGCGTCCCGGCAGGGCGGCCGCGCCCTCCGACCAGCGGCGATGCGGCCGCGGCTCAGCTGAACGGGGTGCGGCGGTCGATCAGCCGGGACAGCCGGCCACCGCCCCGCCAGGCCCGCGCCACCCAGTCCGCGTCCTCGTCGGTGACCAGGTTGGCCATCACCCGCACGGCGATGGTCATCAGCGTCGTCGAGCGCATCGCGATCGGCCCGGTCGCGGGCAGGAATCGCTGAAAGGTCAGTAGCAGCGCCAGCCGGCGCGCCACCGAGAAGCCGCGACCGTAGTGCGCCCGCAGCAGCGACGGCCACGCCTGCGACAGGTCGCGGCCGTCCAGCAACTCGGCGGCCAGCCGGCCCGTCTCCAGCCCGTAGTCGATGCCTTCGCCGTTGAGCGGGTTCACGCACGCCGCGGCGTCGCCGATCAGCATCCAGTTGGGCCCGGCGACCCCGGACACCGCGCCGCCCATCGGCAGCAGCGCCGACGACACCGCCCGGGGCGGGCCGACAAAGCCCCACTCGTCGCGGCGCAGGTCGGTGTAGTGGTCGATCAGCGGCCGCAGCGCCAGATCGGCGGGTCGTTTCGACGTCGACAGCGCCCCGACGCCGATGTTCACCTCGCCGTTGCCGAGCGGAAAAATCCAGCCGTAGCCGGGCAGCACTGTGTCCTTGGAGCCGTCGGGTCCGCGCAGCTCGAGATGCGAGGTCAGCCAGGGGTCGTCGGCGCGCGGCGTGCTGAGGTACCCGCGGGCCGCCACGCCGTACACCGTCTCCTGGTGCCAGCGCCGGCCCAGCTTGCGCCCCAGCGACGAACGGGCGCCGTCGGCCACGATCAACTGCCGGCACCCGACTTCGGTGCCGTCGGCCAAGGTCAACGATGTCACCCGTCCCGATGAGTCATGTTGCACGCCAACGACTTTGGTGCCCAGCAGCATCCGCGCCCCGGAATCCTCGGCGACTTTGCGGATCCGGTCGTCCAGCTCGACGCGGGCCACCGCGCTGCCGGTCGACGGGAAGGACGGGCCGGGCCAGTCCACCTCCACCTCGCCGCCGAACCCGCTCATCCGCAGCCCGCGGTGCCGGATGCGGGTGTCCAGCCAGTCCCCGAGCCCCAGGCGTTCGCACTCGGCGACCGCGCGCGGGGTCAGCCCGTCACCGCAGGCCTTGTCGCGGGGGAAGCTCGCCGAATCGATGACCAGGACCTCGCGGCCCGCGCGTGCGGCCCACGCCGCCGCCGCCGAACCGGCGGGTCCGGCGCCCACGACCACCACGTGGGCTCGGGTCGCTCCCGTGTTCATGCACACCAGTATGTTTGGTCCCGTGAATACTCCGGCGACGGTGGTGGCGGGCGTTGATCTCGGCGACGCGGCCTTCGCGGCGACGGTGCGCGACGGTGTCGGGCGGATCGAGCAGCTCATGGACACCGAACTGCGCAGCGCCGACGAGATCATGACCGAGTCGCTGACCCACCTGTTCAAGGCCGGCGGCAAGCGGTTCCGGCCGCTGTTCACCGTGCTGTCGGCACAGCTGGGGCCCAATCCCGACGCCGCGGACGTGACGATCGCCGGCGCCGTGATCGAGCTGGTGCACCTGGCCACGCTGTATCACGACGACGTGATGGACGAGGCCGAGGTACGCCGCGGCACGCCCACCGCCAACGTGCGCTGGGGCAACAACGTCGCGATCCTGGCTGGGGACTATCTGTTCGCCACCGCCTCGCGGCTGGTGTCCCGGCTGGGGCCCGAGGCGGTGCGGCTGATCGCCGAGACGTTCGCCCAGCTGGTGACCGGGCAGATGCGCGAGACCCGCGGCCTGACGGGGGCGGCCGAGGGGGCGGACCCGATCGAGCACTACCTGAAGGTGGTCTACGAGAAGACCGCGTGCCTGATCGCCGCGGCGGGCCGCTTCGGCGCGATGTTCTCGGGCGCCGACGCCGACCAGGTGGAGCGGCTGAGCCGCCTCGGCGGCATCGTGGGCACCGCCTTCCAGATCTCCGACGACATCATCGACATCGACAGCGACTCCCGCGAGTCCGGCAAGCTGCCCGGCACCGACGTGCGCGAGGGCGTGCACACCTTGCCGATGGTCTACGCGCTGCGCGAACCCGGTCCCGACGCGGCGCGGCTGCGCGAGCTGCTGGTCGGGCCCATCGACGACGACGAGACGGTGGCCGAGGCGCTGGCGCTGCTGCGGGCGTCGGAGGGCATGGCCAAGGCCAAGCGGTCGCTGCAGGATTATGCGGCGCAGGCACACCAGGAGCTGGCGCTGCTGCCCGACGTGCCCGGCCGGCACGCGCTGCAGACGCTGGTCGACTACACCATCAGCCGGCACGGCTAGCGCGTCACGGAACTCCTTCGGCCGTCTCGGGCGTTCAATAGTCGACAATGATCGAGTGTTCCGGAGTGTGCTCCGGAATGTCCTAGGAGGACACCGATGACCTGGCATCCGCATGCCAACAGGTTCAAGACGTTTGCCCTCTTGGTCGGCATGTCCGCGTTGATCGTGTTTGTGGGCTCGCTGTTCGGCAAGACCGCGATGTTTCTCGCGGTGCTGTTCGCCATCGGCATGAACGTCTACACCTACTACAACAGCGACAAGCTGGCGCTGCGGGCGATGCATGCGCAGCCGGTCTCCGAGCTCCAGGCGCCGGCGATGTACCGGATCGTCCGGGAGCTGGCCACCGCCGCGCACCAGCCGATGCCCCGGCTGTACATCAGCGACACCAACGCGCCCAACGCGTTCGCGACCGGCCGCAATCCGCGCAACGCCGCGGTGTGTTGCACCACCGGCATTTTGGGCATCCTCACCGAACGCGAGCTGCGCGCCGTGCTGGGACACGAGCTGTCGCATGTCTACAACCGCGACATCCTGATCTCCTGCATCGCCGGTGCGATGGCGTCGGTGATCACCGCGTTGGCCAACATGGCGATGTTCGCCGGCATGTTCGGCGGCAACAGCCGCGACGGCGAGAATCCCTTTGCGCTGCTGCTGGTTTCGTTGCTCGGCCCGATCGCGGCGACGGTCGTGCGCCTCGCGGTGTCCCGGTCGCGGGAATACCAGGCGGACGAATCGGGCGCGGTGTTGACCGGGGACCCGCTGGCCCTGGCGTCGGCCCTGCGCAAGATCTCCGGTGGGGTCCAGGCGGCCCCGCTCCCGCCCGAGCCCCAGCTGGCCAGCCAGGCACACCTGATGATCGCCAGCCCATTTCGAGCCGGCGAGCGGATCGGGTCGCTCTTCTCGACGCACCCGCCGATCGAGGACCGCATCCGCCGCCTCGAGCAGATGGCCGGGCGGTAGGAAACGGCGGTAAAACGCCGCGTGCACACCGGCCGAACCGCACGTAACATCGGAGTTAGCTGTAGTCCTAGGCTTTCCATTGATGGAAGCGGTGATGGCGATGTCGCACTCTGACTCGATCGATATTCACGAAGCCGGGCTGGCGCTGAATCTGCCCGATTTGGTCTTCGAGACCCGTGCCGGTGCCGGGATGAACCAGGAACAACTGGCGCACGCACTGGGCACCACCCGCGAGGCCGTGGCCGCGTGGGAGAGCGGGGACGAGGTGCCGCGCGTCGACGTGCTGCAGCGCCTGGCGCAGGTGTGCGGCAAGCGGCTGCACATCAGGATCGACGTCGACTGAGCGCGCGGCGCGCTATAAGCGCGGGGCGCGCAATTACGCTGCGGCCCCGGGCGCCTGGGCCTCGACCAGCGGTTCGTCCGCGGCGCGGTGACCCGTCTCCATCACACCCCGGATTTCGACGGTCCCGCCTGTCGCCTCGTGCTGCCGCTGCCAGTCGGTAATCGTTTGGTGCGCAGCGTGATCGAGGTAATGGACCGAGATCGCCACCGTCACCGTCGCGCCCCGCGGAACCGACGTCAGCATCCGCGTCAGCCTCGGGAGCGCCAGGAAGGTGCAGGCCGCGCCCTCGATCGTCACCCGCCATTCGTCGCCAACCGGCTCCGCCTCGATCTTGGCCCGGATCACCCGCCATCCGGTCAGCGCGATGGCCAGTGCGAGGCCGATCAGCACGCCGTGCAGCAGATTGAGGAAGATGACGCTGACGGCGGTCACCACGTACACGGCGAGATCGCCGTGCTTCATTGCGGTTTCGATGTGCGCCGGCTTGAGCAGCTGGACGCCGATGACGATCAGCAGACCGGCCAGCGCGGCGGTGGGGATCTGCTCGACCAGTCCGGCGAACGGAATGGTGAACAGCAGGATCCAGACGCCGTGCATGATCGCCGACGCCCGGGATTTGGCGCCCGCGTTGACATTTGTGGAGCTGCGGACGATGACCCCGGTGATCGGCAGCCCGCCGACGGTCCCCGAGATGATGTTGGCGGCGCCCTGTCCCACCAGCTCCCGGTTGAAGTCGGTGCGTGGCCCGTTGTGCATCCGGTCGACCGACACCGCCGACAGCAGGCTCTCGACGCTGGCAATGAGCGCGACGGTGATCACCCCGACGGTGAACGCGCCCCAGTTGCCGTGGGGAAGGTCGGGCAGCCTCAGCGCGTCCAGCGGTGACCCCTCGAGGTCGATCCGGCGCACGTGAAACGGGAAGACGACCGAGAGCGCGGTGACCGCCACGATCGCGACCAGGGGACCCGGTACCCGGCGAGCCTTGGCGGGCACCCACCGCCAGGCGACCATGATGACGATCACCAGGACGCCCAGGATGACCCCCGGCCGGTGCGCACCGACGACCTGCCCGGGCAGGCCGATCAGGTTGTGCCAGGCGGTGCTCTTGGATTTTCCGCCCAGCAACACGTGCGCCTGCTGCAGGGCGATCGTGATGCCGATGCCGGCCAGCATGGCGTGCACGACGACCGGTGAAATCGCCAGGGCGGCGCGCGCCACGCGGCTCAGCCCCAACAGCACCTGCAGGGTCCCGGCGGCGACGGTGATCAAACACGTGATGCCCCAACCGAACTCGGAAACCAGCCCGGCGACGATGACGGTCAGCCCGGCCGCGGGCCCGCTGACTTGCAGCGGGGAGCCACCCACGCTGCCGACGACGATGCCCCCGACGATCGCGGCGATCAGGCCGGCGAGCACCGGGGCGCCCGAGGCGATCGCGATTCCCAGCGACAGGGGGAGCGCGACCAAAAAGACCACCAGCGAGGAGGGCAGGTCGTGCCGGATGATGCCGCGCAGCCGGTCGGCGCGTGACGCGGTGGGGAGCCGATCGCCCGCCCGTTCAATGTCTTGCATCGGTCACGTCCCTCGGTGGGAGTTTGCGGGGGATGTTCCGATATCCGCCCTTCTTGCGGCCAGTTACATCTTCGTAACGGGTTGGCGTGCAGCGGATTACATCCGGACGACGAGCAGGATCGCAACCGGAAAATCACTGACTACCTGGTCTGACGGTATTTTGCTGGCAAACGGGGGTCAAGCGGACGTGAGCGGCCCATAGAGAACGCAAAGATTTGAATTTGGCCAGCCCGCGACGCCCAGGTCAGAAGCCCGCGCCGTGCACCTCGTGGCCGGGCACCTCGGCGATCAGGCCGCGGTAGGCCTCCTCGACGGACGAGCCGTGGTTGATCACGGCGTCGACCTCACGGGCGATGGGCATGGTGAGGCCGAATTCGTTGGCAAACTCCATGATCACGCTGGCGGCCTTGACCCCCTCGGCGACCTGGTTCATCGAGGCGATGATCTCGTCGATCGGTTTGCCCGCCCCCAGTTGTTCACCGACGTGACGGTTGCGGCTGCGCTGGCTGGTACACGTGACGATCAGGTCGCCCAGCCCGGCCAGCCCCGGGAAGGTGTCGGGGTCCCCACCCACCGCGACGCCCAGCTTCGTCATTTCCCGCAGCGCGCGGGCGATGACCAGCGCGCGGGTGTTTTCGCCGATGCCCAGCGAGTACCCCATGCCGACGGCGATGGCGAACACGTTCTTCAAAGCCCCGGCCATTTCGGCCCCGATGACGTCGTCGGTGGTGTACACGCGGAAGCGCCGGGTGCGGAACAGCCCGGACAGCCGCGTCGCCAGATGCTGGTCGGGCATGGCCAGCACCGCGGCGGCGGCGTAACCCTCGGCGACCTCGCGTGCGATGTTCGGACCGGCCAGGATGCCCGCGGGGTGCCCGGGCAGCACCTCCTCGACGATTTGGGACATGCGCATGTTGGTGCCCTGCTCGAGGCCCTTGACCAGGGACACCACCGGCACCCACGGCCGCAGCTCCCGGGCCAGCTCGGTGAGCACCCCGCGGAAGCCGTGCGAGGGCACGCCCATGACCACGACGTCGGCGGAGTTCGCCGCCTCCGCGAAGTCGGTGGTGGCGCGCAGGGTGTCGCTCAGCTCGACGTCGTTGCCGAGGTAGCGACTGTTGCGGTGGTTGTCGTTGATGTCGCGGGCGGTCTCCTCGGAGCGCACCCATTGCAGCGTCGGCCCGCGGCGCGCGCAGATTGAGGCCACGGTGGTGCCCCAGCTGCCGCCACCGAGGACAACGACTTTGGGTTCGCGCTTCTCAGATGCCATGGCGATCAGCGTATTGCCGACATCTGAGATTTGGGAGTAGTTCACGAACTCCCGTGCGTGGCTATCCGGCCAGCGCGGTGCGGTCGGCGGTCCGGCCGAACACCATTGCCTCCTCGATGCGGTCGAAGCGGTAGTCGATGGCGTCGGCGAGATAGTTCTGCCGCACGTTCCACGGCCGCTTGGTGCCCGACTTGGGCAGCGCGTGCACCGAGCGCAACACGTAGCCGGCGTTGATGTCCCACGACGGCTTCTCGGTCATCGGCTCGTTGCCGCGGTGTGGGGCGGCGCGCGTGTAGCCGTGAGAGGCCATGTGCTCCATGAGTTTTGCCGTCGCCCGGGCGGTGATGTCGGCCCGCAGCGTCCACGACGCGTTGGTGTAGCCCACACACCAGAACAGGTTCGGCACGTCTTCGAGCATGTGCGCCTTGTAGACGAACCGGTCGCTGGTCTTGATCTCGTTGCCGTCCAGGCTGATCGTGGCCCCGCCCAGCGCCTGCAGCTGCAGGCCGGTGGCGGTGACGATGACGTCGGCGTCGAGGTGCCCGCCGGACTTGAGTGCGATGCCGGTCGCGTCGAAATGGTCGATGTGGTCGGTGACCACGTCGGCGCGCCCGGCGCTGATGGCCTCGTACAGGTCGGCGTCGGGGATCAGGCACATCCGCTGGTCCCAGGGGTTGTACCGCGGCTTGAAGTGGGTGTCGACGTCGTATCCGGCCGGCAGGCTGTTGATCGCCTTGCGCCGCAGCAGCCACCGCACGAACCCCGGCGCCTTGCGGGACAACGCGAAGAACACCGCCTCGGTCAGGGCGCTGTACATGCGGACGACCAGATGAGCGGGCTTGCGGGGCAGCAGTTTTCGCGCGACGGCGGCGACCGTGCCGTACTTGGACGCCGAGATGAGATAGGTGGGCGAGCGCTGCAGCATGGTCACTTTCGCGGCGCGGTCCGACAGCGACGGCAGCAGCGTCACCGCGGTCGCGCCGCTGCCGATCACCACGACCTTCTTGCCGGCGTAATCCAGGTCCTCGGGCCAGTGCTGGGGGTGCACCACCGTGCCCTGGAACTCCTCGATGCCCGGGAAGTCGGGGGTGTAGCCCTCGTCGTAGTTGTAGTAGCCGCTGCCGAAGAACAGGAAGCGGCCGCGGTAGAGCCTGCGCTCCCCGTCCTGTTCGACGGTGACCGTCCAGGTGTCGGTCGCGGAGTCCCAGTCCGCCGAGCGCACGTAGCTGTCGAACCGGATGTGGCGGTCGATGCCGTACTTGCGCGCGGTGGCCGCCAGGTACTCGCGGATGTGCACGCCGTCGGCCACGCCCTCTTCGCGGGTCCACGGCTCGAACGGGAAGGACAGCGTGAAGATGCTGCTGTCGGAGCGCACCCCGGGGTAGCGGAACAGGTCCCACGTCCCGCCGATCTGCGCGCGCCGCTCCAGGACGGTGTAGGTCAGCTGGGGATTGCGTTCGGTGATCCGGTAGGCGGCGTCAATGCCGGAGATGCCGGCGCCGACGATGATGACGTCGAAGTAGTCGGCCTCGGTCGCGCCGTGGCCGGCGGCCTCCTGGGGCGTCACGGTCATCGTGAACCTCGCTCAAATTGTGGGACTCGTCACTAGCCTAGAGACCCACCGGTTGGTCGGGCTAGGAAGTCGCGAAACCGCGCGGGCCGCACCGTCACGCTCGCGACCGGCGATCACCGGTAGTTGACGAACTGCAGCGCCACGTCCAGGTCGGCCTGCTTCAGCAGAGCTTGGACGGCCTGCAGGTCGTCGCGCTTTTTGCTGGTGACCCGGATCTCGTCGCCCTGGATCTGGGTCTTGACGGACTTGGGGCCGTCGTCGCGGATCAGCTTGGTGATCTTCTTGGCGTTCTCGCTGCTGATGCCCTGCTTGAGCGAGCCGCTGACCTTGTAGGTCTTGCCGGAGGCCTGGGGCTCGCCGGCGTCGAAGGCCTTCATGGAGATGTCCCGGCGGATCAGCTTCTCCTTGAAGACGTCGACGGCCGCCTTGACGCGTTCCTCGGTGGACGACGTCAGCTCGATAGCCTCGTCGCCCTTCCAGGCGATCGTGGTGTCGGTGCCGCGGAAGTCGAACCGCGTGGCCAGCTCCTTTGCGGCCTGGTTGAGCGCGTTGTCGACCTCCTGGCGATCCACTTTGCTGACGATGTCGAACGATGAGTCCGCCATGCATTCCGTCCCTTCATCCGGTGATAGGCGTTTGTGCTTTGTCTACTCGCTCGTTGTAACCTGTCTGGCGGCAGGTTGCCCGAGCGGCCAATGGGAGCGGACTGTAAATCCGTCGCGAAAGCTTCACAGGTTCGAATCCTGTACCTGCCACCACAGTTTTTGGTAGGCCCGCGCGCCGTCGCACACCGCGAATTTCGGTTTGCCGGGGCGCAGTCGTGTGGCGCTCCGCGCGGTCGTTCCGCCCGGCGCGATTCCCGGTTGCCCGGCCGGCCGACCAGGGGCCGGCGGCGACGTTGTGCGACACGTGCGCAATTTCTACAAATTGGTTGTAAAAATTTGCGCCACGTCGGTGTGGCGGGCCCCGGGGCGGGTATCGCTGTGAGAGCGCGATTTGTAGGGGGCGACATGTCTATCAGTCCCGCCACACTCTCAATACTCCGCGAGTGCCGCACGGCACTGGCGACGGCGCGCGAATCGGCACTCGCCGCGCAGGCCGGCCTGGCCGGCGTCCGCAAGGCCCGCGCCGCCGAGCTGGCCGAGAAGATTGCCGATGCCATCGCGTTCGCCGACCGGCTCTGCTTCGTCGTCCAATGCGACCTGCGCGCCGGGCAGTGACCTTCGAGCGTCAACGCCAAGCCAGGCGCCCTCCCGGTTCGACTCCTCCAACCCATCGACCGGGAGGGTGTCTTCTGCCCAACCAGGACAGCGTGTTTCAGGCCGGATGCAGGCTGACGGGTACCCCCGAGTAGCGCACCATGCCGGTCACCACGTCGATGTCGTCCTTGTTGGTCAGGCGGTTGACGTTGGCCGCGTGGTGGCCGTGCGGGATCGACGCCGCCCCGCGCCGAATGGAGTCGTCGACCTTGGCGATGCCGGTCAGTTCGCCGTTCGCGCTGCGCACCGTCACCTTCTGCCCGTCGGCGACACCCGCGGCGGCGCCGTCCTCGGGGTGGATGAGAACCTCGGGGGCTTCGCCGAGAAAATCCAGCTGCCCGTTGAGCTTTCGGCGCTGCCGGCGCGGCACCAGCACCAGCGGCGCGGGCGGTTTCAGGCCCGCGAGTTGGTCCACCAGCAGCGGCGGCGCCAGCCGCCAGCCGCCCATCCGCGCGACGTGCTCGTCGACCCAGGCCGCGGGCAGCTCGCGCGGGGCCTCGGCCCAACCCACCGCCGCCACCTCGTCGAATCCCGTTCGGGCGCCGGCCAACAGGACGGCGAGCACGTCGTCGTCGGTGCTGGTGTCGGGATCGCCGAGATTGCCGAGCTCGTAGCCGAGCCGGCGGCCGAGTTCGGCGAACACCCACCACATCGAGCGGCGTTCGCCGACCGGCTCGACGACGGCCGGGCTGTATTGCACGGACACATGCGAACTCAGGATGTCGTGGATGGTGATGTCGGGGCGTTCCAGCGGGTCCTTGGTGGGCAGGACGTGGGTGGCCAGCTCGGTGGTCTCGTTGTTGATGATCTCGGTGGTCGCGAACACCTCGAGGCTCTGTAGGGCCGGAATCAGCTTGCCGGTCTCGGGGAACGAGGTGACCAGGCTGCCGCCGACGTTGATCAGGGCGCGGATGTTGCCCGCGGCGATCTCGTCGGGCAGCGCCGCGCAGGGCCACTCGTTGATGAACGCCTGCGCCTCGGGGCGGCTGCGCGGTCCCGGACCGAAGGATCCCTCGATCGGCGTGACGGGCAAAAACTCGCCGAAAGTCTCGAGCTGGTAGGCGAATCCGGGGTGAAACCACGTCCCGCCGGGCCGGTTCATCGCGCCGGTGAGGATCATCAGCACCCAGGCGAGCCACTGCGTGACGTTGGCGCGCTCGGCGGTCATCGTGACGCCGGTGCCGGTTTCGACCGCGACGCACTTGGCGGCCCGCACGCCCGCGCACAACCGGGTCAGGTCGGCCTCGGCGACATCGGCCAGCTTCGCGGTGTGCTCGAGCGTGAACGGCTCGACCGCGCGCGCCAGCTCGTCGATGCCCTGCACGGGGACGTCGGATTTCATTCCGTCGCGCAGGATCTCGCGCACCAGGTAGGCGAGGACGGCGTGGTCGGTGCTGGGCCGCGGCGCCAGATGGGCGGTGGCCAGCCGGGCGGTCTCGGTGCGACGGGGATCGATCACCCATACCTGCCCGCGCCGCGCGATCTCGCGCACCGTGCCGGTCGGATTGGGCATCGAGATCGCATGCCCATGCGAGACAACGGGATTGACGCCGACGAGCATCAGGAAGTCGGCGTTGTCCAGGTCGGTCCGGCCCGATAGCCCCATGAATCCGCCGACCAGATCCGAGACCAAAGGCTTGGCGGTGCCGTCGATGGTCAGGGGGCTGAACTTGGCCGGTGTGCCGATCGCGGCGTGCAGCGCCTCGGCCATGCGGAAGCCGGCGCTTTCCATCGTGGAGAAGTAGAACGCGACCGATTGCGGCCCGTGCCGGTCGATGATGTCCTTCAGCCGCGTGCCCAGGTCGTCGAGGCAGGCGTCCCACGTGGTGTCGCGCAGCCGGCCGTCCGCCCGCATCCTCGGGCGTTCGAGCCGGTCGGGGTGGTGGTGCAGCTGCGGCAGGGCGCGGCCCTTCGGGCAGGTGTAACCGCGGGAGAAGGGATGCTCCTGATCGCCGCGAACGCGGAGCACCTCGTCACCCTCGACGTCGACGAGGATGCCGCAGACGGAGGTGCAGACGCGGCAGAAGCTACGCACCGTTTGCATACTTGGGCAACGTACTCTCGCGATTCGAGAACGCCTATCGCATTTTCGAGAATGACGGCACATTTTCGGCCAATGGCGCTCTCCGGCAAACGCCCGTGGTTAGGCGGCCCCTAGTTAGGATCCACCGGTGACCGATACGACCACCCCGCCGGTGGCGGACGAATCCGAGGACCGGCCGCACATACCGCTGCGCACCCGTGGCCGCTGGCTGCGATGGGGGCTGCTGTCGGTGTGGGGCCCCGGCCTGGTGGTGATGCTGGCCGACACCGATGCCGGGTCGCTGATCACCGCGTCGCAGTCCGGCGCCCAGTGGGGCTACCGGATGGTGCTGCCGCAGCTGATCCTGATGCCGGTGCTCTACGTCGTGCAGGAAATGACCGTGCGGCTGGGCATCGTCACCGGGCGCGGCCACGGCTCGCTGATCCGGGAGCGGTTCGGCCGCGGCTGGGCGTGGCTGTCGGCGTTCACCCTGTTCGCCTCGGCGATCGGGGCGTTGCTCACGGAGTTCGCCGGGGTGGCAGGGGTGGGTGAACTCTTCGGCGTCTCGCGCTGGGTGAGCATTCCGGTCGCGACCGTCGCGCTGCTGGCGCTGGCCCTGACCGGTAGCTACCGGCGCGTCGAGCGCATCGGCCTGGTCGTCGGCGCCGCCGAACTGGCCTTCCTGGTGGCGATGGTCATGGCCCGGCCCGACCCCAGAGCCCTGGTGGGCGGGTTGTCGTCGATGCCGCTCGGCAACTCGTCATACCTGCTACTGGTCGCGGCCAACGTCGGCGCGGTCATCATGCCGTGGATGATCTTCTACCAGCAGGGAGCGGTGGTCGATAAGCGCCTGTCGGAGAACACGATTCGCCAGGCCCGTTACGACACCGCCTTCGGCGCGGTGCTGACCCAGCTGATCATGATCGCGGTGGTGGTCACCATGGCGTCCACCATTGGGACGAGCGGCGCGCAGGGCGGCGGCGCGGAACTGGAGACCGTCGGCCAGATCGCCCAGTCGCTCACGCCCTACCTCGGCCGGGTCGGCGGGACGGTGCTGTTCGGGCTCGGCATGCTGGGCGCGGCGCTGGTGGCCGCGATCGTCGCCTCGCTCGCGGGCGCGTGGGGGCTCGCGGAGGTGTTCGGCTGGAAGCACACGCTCAACGAGCGGCCCAACCGCGCCACCGCCAGGTTCTACATCACGTATTCGCTGGCGCACATCGTGGGCGCGGTGCTGGTGCTGGCCAGCGTCGACCTGGTCAATCTGGCCGTGGACGTCGAAGTCATGAACGCGTTGCTGCTGCCCATCGTCCTGGGCCTGCTGCTGGCGCTGGAGGCCAGGGCCCTGCCCGAGCAGTGGCGCATGCGCGGGCTGCACAAATACGTCACCCGCGCGCTGTGCTTCGTGACCATCGGGTTCGGCCTGTACATGGTTCCGCAGGCCCTCGGCTGGACCTGACCGCGGGCGACCGTCAGAACCAGGGCCCGGGGTAGTGGCCGTCCTGGTCTTGCACCATGACGATCTCCTTGCACTCGCCGTTGGACGACGGCGCGGTCTCGCCGCGGCACACCAGCGTCCATCCGGATATCCGCTCGAAGGGGCGTGTCGACCAGCCGGACGCGACGGGATCCGTTGCAGGAAGGGCGATGACCGAGAACGTGCCGCCGCTGCCGGTGAGGTAGAGGTGGTCTTCGAAGAACGCCAGCTTCGAAATCGACATCTTCTTGGCGTCGTCGCGGCTTTTGAGCAAGTCCCACTGTTGGCTGCGCAGGTTCCACACCCCGAACCCGAACGAGGAGTTCTCCGAATTGTGCCCGTCGACAAACAGTTTCCCGTCGGACAGGGCCGCGCTCAGCCCGCCGCCGGAGACCCGGTCCGAATCGCCGATCTTGATGAGGGATTTGGCGTTGAGGTCATAGAACATCGTGGAGACGGCCGGTGGGTTGCGCGACTCCCGGTGGGTGATCTTCACCAGTTTGTCTGGGCCGTCGGCCAATTCGGCGTCCACGGATTGCGCGTCGTCGTCCTGGTAGATCGCCTCCCCGTTCGGGCGGCGCAGCTCGGCCCCCGAGGCCTTGCCGGGATCGGCGTTGCGGGGGAACGCAATGACGTCCTGCCAAACCCGGGCGGGCTGGGGATCGTCCCACATGATCGACAGGTCGGCGCCGGACAGGACCACGGTTCGGGGCGGCGACGCGGGGGCGTGCCCGTCGGTGAAGGCGTTCACCCACGCCACGCCCGAGGCGGTCGGGGCCAGTCCCCATTCCTTCGGCGCCGCCAACCTCAGGCCGGGGGTCGGCGGCTGCAGTTCTTTGGTGGCGACCTGGTGGCCCGAGGACCAGTCGTAGGAATACGCGGTGGTCCTTGATATTTCGGGCGCCGGGGCCTGGGCGGGCTTGACGGTGGTGACCACGTAGACGACCTTCAGGTCGGCGGCGGTCCCGGTCAGCCCGCACATGGCACCGGTGAGGTTCTCGCCGGCGGCGATCGTGGGGATGGCCGGCGCGACGTACTGTCCCGTCTTCGGGTCGAAGATCTTCGGCCGGATGTCGTCGAGTGCGGATTTGCCGGCCGAAAAGGTCTGCGGGCAGCCGAAGTACGCCGTGCCGCCGTAGCTCTTCCAGTCCTTTTCCAGCGGGCCCGTGATCGGGGCGGGTCCCGCACGGGTGGTCGTTTTCGACGCCGACGTCGGCGCGGTGGGGGTCAGCGGGGGCGCCGACACGGTTTCCGAGCAGGACGACAGCGCCAGGCAGGCGACCGCGGCGGCGGCCGGTCCCCAGGTTGCGCGCATCGAAAACCCCCGTGAAGTTCGTGTAACCCCCGCAGCGTAAGGCCGCCCCGCCGCCACCGCGACTCGGCGGATTGCCAACGGCGTCGCGTTGGGTGTGAAGCCTTGGCTTTGACTGTGAAGCCACGGCGGCCGCGCTCGGCTTGGGCTCAAGGGGTGATTGCAACACTTCGTAGTTAGGGGTGTTGATGACGGGTCAGCCTCAGTTGTTGTCGGTGCAGCGCCGGTATTGGGAGTTGATCGCGTCCGGGGTGTCCTCGGAGGACGCCGGGGTTGCGGTCGGCGTGTCGGCGACGTGCGGCGGCAAGTGGTTTCGCAGGTTTGGTGGTGTGAATCCGCGATGGTTAGCCCCTCAGGGGCAGAAACGGCCGCGGTTGTCGGCTGATGAGCGTGAACAGATCATGATCGGCGCCGCTCAGGGCGAATCGATTCGCTCGATGGCAGCCCGGTTGGGCCGGGCCCCGTCGACAGTCATGCGCGAGATCGCCAACAACGGCGTCATGCGGGGGTATGTGGGCCGTTATCGTTCTCGTTACCGCTTCGGAGCCCGCCGAGCGGGCGTGGATGCGAAATCGGGCTATTCGGCGCGGATTGCTCAGCTTCGCAGCGAGCAGCGAGCGCGCCGGCCCAAGATCGGCAAGCTGGGTCGCTGCCCTGCGTTGCGTGATCAGGTGCAAGCGTGGTTGGTCAAGAAGTACAGCCCGGAGCAGATTGCCGGGATGTTGGCCACGACGTATTCCGACCGCCCGGAGATGCAGGTGTCCCACGAAACCATCTACAAGGCGCTCTACGTGCAAGGACGCGGGGAGCTACGCCGCGAGCTGACTAAGTGTTTGCGGACCGGGCGGGCATTGCGCAAGCCACGGGCCAGAGTCGGCGCCCGTAGCGGCTGCGGCCGAATTCCGGGCATGGTCAACATCAGTGAGCGGCCCGCTGAGGCCGCTGACCGCGCGGTGCCCGGGCACTGGGAGGGTGACTTAATCCTGGGCAAAAATCAACACTCTCAGATCGGCACCCTGGTCGAACGTTCCACCGGGTTCGTGCAACTGCTGCACCTGCCCGCCCGTCGCGACCCTGAGACGGTGGCTGATGCGATGATCGCCACCATCAAAACCCTGCCCCAGGCATTGCGGCGCTCGCTGACCTGGGACCAAGGCCACGAAATGTTGCGCCATGCCCGCATCAGTATCGACGCCGGCATCGACATCTACTTTTGCGATCCACACTCACCCTGGCAGCGCGGCAGCAACGAAAACACCAATGGCCTATTGCGCCAATACTTTCCGAAAGGCACCGACTTATCCGTGCACTCGGCCGACTACCTCGCCGAAGTCGCCGCTGAACTCAACGAACGCCCACGCAAACGCTTCGGCTGGGACAGCCCCGCCCAAGTCCTCAACCGGCTACTGTCAACCCGCCACAAACCACTGTTGCAACCAAACCTTGAAACCACCCGGCGTGTCGTCGCCCTCAGCGCACAGTCAAAGCCATGGATTCACACCCGAATCCGCGAGCTCACACCCGAATCCCTGAGCGGCGCCGGATGCCTAGCGGTCGAACTCCAGCGGCAGGCTCAGCGGGCCGCCCAGCGTTCCCATCGGCTTCCACGGAGCCGGGCCGGCGATGCGCGGATTGCGCAGGCGGGCGGTCAAGACGGTCAGCGCCTCGGCGATCTCGCGCCTGGCCAGGTTGGCGCCCAGGCAGTAATGCGCGCCGCCGCCGAACGTCAGGATCGGCGGGGCGCCCTCGCGGGTGATGTCGACGCGGTCCGGGTCGTCGTAGACGGTGGGGTCGCGGTTCGCCGCCCCGGTGTTGAGCAGGACCATCGTGCCGGCGGGAAACACGTAGCCGTCGACCTCGGCGTCCTCGGCCACCAGCCGCAGCGTCCCGCACACGATCGGCGAGTGCCGCATGGTCTCCTCGACCGCGCGCATCGCCAACTCGGGTCGCCGGCGCAGCAGCTCCCACTGTTCCGGGTGCTCGCACAGCAGGTGCACCGACGCGGCGACCTGGTTGCGGGTGGTGTCCGTCCCCGCCAGCAGCAGCCCCCCGGCCAGCATGCGCAGTTCGGCCGCGTCGAGGCGGTCGCCCTCGTCCTCGGCGCGGATCAGGTCGGACAGCAGGTCGTCGGTCAGGCTGCGGCGGCGCCCGGCGACCATCTCGTCGACATAGGCGTCGAGTTGGCGCCACGCGCGCATCACGACGGGCTCCACTTCGGTCAGGTCGGCGGTGAAGCTGAACGCCTTGAACACGTCGTCCGCCCACAGCGAGAACCGTTGCCAGTCCTCGCGGGGCGCCCCGAGCAGCGCGCAGATGATCGGCACGGGATACGGGCGCGCGATGTCGGTGACGACGTCGCAGCGCCCGGCGCCGGCGACCCGATCGACCAGTTCGTTGAGCACGCCGACCATGGTGTCGTGCAGGCGCAGGGTGGCCTTCGGCGTGAACGCCTTGGAGGTCAGGCTGCGCAGCCGGTGGTGCGCGTCGCCCTCGAGGCACAGCAGGCTGTTGACCACCTTGTCCCACAGCGGGCCCGAAGTGATGCCCTGGACAAGGAGATTCAGGCCGGGCGGGATCTGGAACCGCGTGTCCCGCAGGACGGACCGGACCATGTGGTACCCGAGCACCTCGGGGCCGTGCGGCCCCAGCGCGACGGGCGCGTGCCGTTGCGCCTCCCGCAGGCGCGGGTAGACCTCCGCGGGTGTTTCGTCGTCACGGTAGGACAGGGTGGGCAGGTCGGCGTCGAAAACGCTTGGGGGAGCGGCACCGACGGTCATGACGGTCTCCTCATTCATCCCCCACCAGCTGCGGACGACTCCCAGACAATGTATGGCCACCCCGGGGCGCTGTCAACGATATCGATCCGCGCACCGGCGAAACGCCATACACCAGCGAGAAAATGCATTGCCGCGACGCGGGGGCGACGCCGCTCAATCCTGCGCGCGCAGCCGCACCATCCGCGTCGTCGACGTCTCGTCCAGCTCGACGACGTCGGAGCGCGACCGCAGGAAATCGCTGAATGACCGGAAACCCAAAGATCTTTCGCTGAACGACGGATCCATGCGCCGCATCTGTGCCTTCACCGCGGAGTTGTGCAGCCAGTCGACGTCGTCTTTCTCCAGGCCGATCTGTAGCGCGCGCGTCAGCAGCGCGGTGGCGGCGGCCTGCGCGTCGGGCGGCTCGGGCTCCTCGGCCTGCGCCGCCTTGGTGCGCCCGCCGCGCTGCTTCTGCGGGGCGGTGTCGGCCGGCCCGGGCTCGCGGTCGAGCGCGGGAACCCCCGGCAGCGCGTCGTACACGACGAACTCCTCGCACGCGGCCGCCAGCGCCCGGCTCGACGCCCCGGCCACCCCGATGCCCACCACGTACCGGCCCAGCCTCTTACAGCGCTGGGCCAGCGGGATGTAGTCGGAATCGCCGGCCACGATCACCACGTGGGTCAGGTCGGGCAGCCGGAACATGTCCTCGACCGCGTCGACGGCCAGCCGGATGTCGGCGCCGTTCTTGCCGTAGGCCGCCGCGGGGAACAACTGCACCAGGTCGACCGCCCGGGCCACCAGCTGGCCGCGGTATCCGGCGTTGATATCCGCCGACCAGTCCGCATAGGCGCGGGTGAGCACCAGGGTCCCGAACGACGACGCGTAGTCGAGGATGGCGCCGACGTCGACCGTCGCCTGGCCCAACCGTTCGGAATGCTGCTCGAGCCCCTTGGCCTTGTCCTTCTGAAACGAGTTTCGCCCGTGTATCTGGTCGTACCGCGAGATCACGATGTTGTCGAAGTCGAGGTAGACGGCCACGCGGGCCGCAACCGGTTCGGTCATGCCCTTGATCATTGCTCAACGGACGGGCATTTGCCCTGCCCGCGTCGTCAGCAGGGCCAAAGCGGGTACACAGCCCGAATGAGTGACATGAAGTTTCTCGAGTTACACGGGGATCGCATCGCCTATCGCGACGAGGGTGATGGCGAAGCGTTGCTGCTGATCCACGGTATGGCGGGGAGTTCGGAGACCTGGCGATCCGTGATACCGCAGCTGTCGAAGAAGTTCCGGATCGTCGCGCCCGACCTGTTGGGCCACGGCCAGTCCGCGAAGCCCCGCACCGACTACTCGCTGGGCGCGTTTGCGGTCTGGCTTCGTGATTTCCTCGACGAACTCGGTGTCAGCCAGGCCACCGTGGTCGGTCATTCGCTCGGCGGCGGTGTCGCCATGCAGTTCGTCTATCAGCACCCCGACTACGCCAAGCGGTTGATCCTGATCAGCAGCGGCGGCCTGGGTCCCGACGTGGGATGGGTGCTGCGGCTGCTCTCGGCCCCCGGGGCGGAGCTGGTGTTGCCGATCATCGCGCCCACGCCCGTCCTGTCCGTCGGCAACAAGCTCAGGTCCTGGTTGAAAAGCGCGGGCATCCAGTCGCCGCGCGGGGCCGAGCTGTGGAGCGCCTACTCGTCGTTGTCCGACGGTGAGACGCGCCAGTCGTTCCTGCGGACGCTGAGGTCGGTGGTCGACTACCGGGGCCAGGCGGTCAGCGCGCTCAACAGACTCTCGCTGCGTGAGGACTTGCCGGTCATGGCGATCTGGGGGGAACGCGACGGCATCATCCCCGTCGATCACGCGTACGCCGCGCACAAGGCTCGCACCGACGCCAGGCTCGAAATCCTGCCCGACGTCGGTCATTTCGCGCAGGTGGAGGCGCCGAACCAGGTGGTGGAGCTGATCGATGACTTCATCGCCACTGGCGAGCGCCGCGACACACAAAGTCCGCAGCCGAGCTTGTGATCGGTGGCTAGATGCCGTAGTCGGGCAGCTCGAAGTCGTCGCGCACGTCGCGCGCGAGAAGCCGTGTCATCGGGGCGAAATTCATGGTGCGCAGCGCCAGGTCGCGGAAGCACAGCCCGAATCGGGTCCGGGTGGCGAAGAACCCGATGAACCGCGCCGCGCCGGCCTGCTTGCCCTCGATGAAGGGACGCAGCCGCATCTCGTAGGCGTCGAACGCGCGGCGATGGTCGCCCCCGGCGCGCCCGAGTTCGCCGGCCAGCACGTAGGCCTCGGCGATCGCCAGGCCGGTGCCCTCACCGCCGAGCAGCGAAATGCAGCCGGCCGCATCCCCGATGAGCAGCACGCGCCCCCGCGACCAGCGGTTCATGTGGATCTGGCTGACGACGTCGAAGTAGAGGTCGTCAACGTCGTCGAGCGCGGCCAGCATGTCGTGGGCTTCCCAGCCGCAGTCGGCAAAGGTGTTGCGCAGCTGGTCTTTCGGCGGTGTGTCGGTGCCGTCGTGGTCGGCGCGGAAGATGAACAGGAACGTGGTGCGGTCGCCGCGCAGCGCGAAACGCGCCAATTGGCGGCCGGGTTCGGCATAGGTGACGTAGGCCAGCTCGTCGCGCGGCCGGTAACGGTCGACCACGCAGGCCGCCACCTTGCAGCCCAGATAGCGCTCGAATTCTCGTTCGGGCCCGAAGACCAGGCGGCGCACGTTGGAGTGCAGCCCGTCGGCGCCGATCAGCAGGTCGAAATCGCGCGCGCCGCCGCGCTCGAACCCGAGTCGGACCCCGTCGTCGCGCTCGTCGACGAACGAGATGCTGTCGCCGAAGACCGTTTCGACCTCGTCCTCGATGGTGGCGTAGATCGCCGCGGCCAGATCGCCGCGCGGCAGGCTGGTGAAGTCGGCGCCGAGCAGGCGGCGAAAGACGTCGACGTCCACGTCCGCCTTGATCTCGCCGCGAGGGCCGACCGAGCGGAGCCGTTCCATCTCGTATCCGGCGGCGCGGATCGGCCCTTCGATGCCCATCCGCTTGGCCACCTGGTAGCCCACGCCCCAGAAGTCGATCATGTAGCCGCCGGTGCGCAGGTGCGGCGCCTGCTCGATCAGCGTCGGCGTGTGGCCGGTCCGATGCAGCCAGTGGGCGAGCGCCGCCCCGGCCACGCCGGCACCGCTGATGGCGATCCTCATGAGGCGACCGGGTGGCCGCCTCGGTAATCGACGGGCCAGTGCTTGATGCCGTTGATGAACGACGACCGCAGGCGCTCCGGATTTCCCAGCGGGGCCAGGTCGGGCAGCCGGTCGGCCAGCGCGTTGAACATCACATCGATCGTCATGCGGGCCAGGTTGGCGCCGATGCAGTAGTGCGCCCCGGTGCCGCCGAAACCGAGGTGCGGGTTGGGGCTGCGCAGGATGTCGAAGGTGAACGGGTCGTCGAAGACCTCTTCGTCGAAGTTGGCCGAGCGATAGAACAGCACCACCCGCTGACCTTCTCTGATGGCCACACCGCCGAGTTCGGTGTCCTCGCGCGCGGTGCGCTGAAACGCGGTGATCGGTGTGGCCCAACGGATTATCTCGTCGGCCGCGGTCTTGGGTCGCCGCGCCTTGAACAGCTCCCACTGGACCGGATAGTCGGTGAAGGCCATCATTCCCTGCGTGATCGAGTTGCGCGTGGTCTCGTTTCCCGCGACGGCCAGCGTGACCACGAACATGCCGAACTCGGCCTCCGACAGGCGCTGGCCGTCGGCATCGGCCTGAATCAGGGTGGTGACGATATCGTCGCCAGGTTCTTCGGCCTTGCGCGCCGCCAATTGCATGGCGTACCACATCAATTCGCCGGCCGAGGTCAGCGCGTCGTTGCCGGCGAATTCCGGATCGTCGCTGCCGATCATGTTGTTGGTCCAGTCGAACAGCTTGTCGTAGTCCTCATGCGGAACCCCGAGCAGCGCGGAGATGGCCTGCAGCGGCAACTCGCAGGCCACCTGGCGGACGAAGTCGCCCGACCCCGCCGCCGCGGCCTCGGTGACGATGCACCGGGCCCGCTCGGACAGTTCGGCGCGCAGCCGCTCGACCGCGCGCGGTGTAAAGGCCCGCGACACGATCCTGCGCAACCGGCTGTGCTCGGGGTCGTCCATCATGATCATCGACGCCCGGCCCGCCTCAATCTGCCCGGCCGCCAAGTCTTCCCGGTAACGCGGCACGATCGACTTGGCGGCCGACGAGAACACGTCGCTGCGCAGCGAGACGTCGCGGATGTCGCGATGCTTGGTCACCGCCCAGTAGCCGCCGTCGCCGAACCCGCCCTTATCCGGCGCCTGCTCGTTCCACCAGACCGGTTCGGTGGCGCGCAGTTCGGCGAACTCCCGCACCGGCAGCCGGTGCGCGTAGATGTCGGGATCGGTGAAATCAAAGCCCGGCGGGAGGTTCGGTGTGGCCATGGGATTTCTCCTCGGCTGTGGCTACGGACCGCGGCGGTCAGCACGATGGTAGCCGCGGCCGCGCGCGATCGGTAGCAAAGCGCCTCAGCGTGACGCGGGCTCGGCCGTCCGCACGCGTTCGCGTCCACCGAGGTTGGTGGCGGCGGTGATGACGGCCCGCTCGATCTGGCGAAGGGCGTGCACCGCGGTGAGGTACCGCCGGGTCTCGGGCCGCGGCTCGGCGCCGTGGCCGTCGCCGTCCTGTTGTCGCGCCAGGGTTTCCGCGGCGTCGAGGTCGTCGGCCGCCGAGACCAGGGTCGGTGCGTGACCCCCCTCGATGGCCTCCTGCAACGCCTCGATGTTGCGTCGCGTCTGGGCGGCGGCCGCCGAAAACGCCTGCGCCAGTTTCGGGGCCGGCGGCGGTGACCCGACGGGGTCCCGATACTGCTCGCTGCTGCGTGCCAGGCTGCGGCCGTATTGGTCGCACGCGGTGAAGATGCCCAGGGCGCGGCGGATGCTGCGCCGCCCCGCGAGTCCGGCGACGCCCGCCAACAGCGGCTTGGCGGTGACCCGGAACTGCTGCAGATCCCGATCGACCTGACGCGCCTGCTCGGACGGGCTGGCGCCGCCCTCTCCGCACATGGTGGCGGCGCACACCTCGATCAGCGCCGACAGGCTCGTCAGGAAGGTGCGGGTGTCGGCGCGGATCGCGGTTCTGGTGTTCGTCGGCAACACGACGACGGCCACCGTCGCCCCGATGACGGCGCCGATCGCGGTCTCTTCGATCCGCAGCATGAGCACGCCGAAGGAGAACTGGCCGAGCAGGCCGTACAGCAGCGCCAGCATCGTGGTGATCCAGAAGGTCATCAGGCTGTAGGTGACCGTCATGAAATAGAAGGCGCAGAACAGACACACGAAAATGCCGGCGAGAGCGCCAATTTCGTGGCCGGTCAGCAGCGTGGCCACCAGCACGCCGGCGGGCACGCCGAGCAGGGTGCCGAGCAGGCGTTGCCAGCCCTTGGTCAGGGTTTCGCCCCACGAGTTGGTGCCGGCGAAGATCACGAACGCGGCGATCACCGCCCAATACCACCGGTCCGGCGAGACCAGCTCCCCGGTGACGATGGCCAGCGAGGCGGCGATACAGACCTGGATGGCTTGCCGGGTGGTCGGCAGCAGCCCGCCGGGGCGTGCCTCGTCGGCGGCCCCCTCCGGCGCGGCGCGCTCGTCGGCCGCCGGCCGCTCGCCGCCGGTTTCGTCAAGGGGGGCGCCGGCGGCCATCCGATCGACGATCGCCCGCACGTCGGACGTCGCCCCCGCGGCGTTGATGATCGCCAGGGCGAGGCGGCGGACCGCGGTGGCGCCCGGGTCGTCCTCGGCCGCGGCTCCAGCCTCGGGCAGCTCGTCCAGCAGCCGTTGCGCGCGGGCGGCCGCCCGCCGCAGCCCCTCGGGTTCGGGCAGGCGGATCGCGCGGGCCAGCTGCGAGAGCGCGTCGACGAGCGGGACCCGCGTGCCGATCGGGATGGATTCCGGGGCCTCACCCGCCACGGCGGCGGCCCGCCGACCGGCGGTGGCGACCCATTCGATGGCCAACTCGGCGTCCAGCAGCCAGGGGGCCAGCTGTTCGGCGGTGACGCCGGGCCACAGCGCGCCGGGATCGGCTTTGTCCTCGATCTGGCTCTGCACCAGCAGGGCGGTCTCGTTGAGCCGCGTGGTGCGCGCCCGCATGCGGCGGCGCCGCCGTTCGTCGAGGCGGCCCGTCCGCACCGCTTCGGCGGTGGTGTCGATGACGATCGCCATCCGCGCCCGCAGCGCCCGGATGGTGGCGCGCAGCACCCGCTCGGGGCGGTCGGGCAGCACGTAGGCGGTCATCACGTACGTGCACACCGTGCCCACCGCGACCGCCCCGATCATCCAGGGCAGCTCCGAGACGCGGGCCCGCAGGTACAGCGTGAAGAAGTACGACATGAACGCGACCATCCCCAGCGCCCTGCCGCGCGCCCCGAAGCGGCGGATGTAGGCCGCGGTGAACACGATCAGCACGAAGACGGCATCGCTGGCCACCACGTGCGGGGCCAGCAGCGCGGCGGCGGTGATGGCCAGCGCGGCGGGAACGGGCAAGAGCGCCATGGTGATTCGTTGCTGGCGCGGGTCGGGCTCGTTGACTGACCGCGACGCGACCATGGTGATGACGACGCCCAGCAGCGCGACGGTCAGGGGTTGTCCCGTCGCCCTGGTGAGGACGAAAAGGACCAGCAGCGAAAGGCCCAGCGCGGCCGTTGTCCGAGTCGCCATCCGCAGCCGAAGCAAGCCCGGATCGGAGCCGATCACCCAGTTGCGGGCGCGTTCGTACAGGACAGTTATTCCGGTGACCGCCTCTCTATCGCGTACCCCCATGGTTACCCGAACCGGGTGCCGGCGACCAAGCTAGTCTTCGACATCGTGACTGAGCCGACGCGAGCGAAGCTGGCTGACGGCCGTGACCTGCTGTTCTTCTCGCTGCCCGGGCATCGTCCGGCGCCGGTCGAGGACCGCCGGCCCCTGCCGCCGCGTACGGCCGAACAGTCGCAGTTGCGGTTCGACCGGACGACCGGGCAGTGGGTGATCGTCGCGGCGCTGCGCCAGGACCGCACCTACAAGCCGCCGCCCGACGCGTGCCCCCTGTGCCCGGGCCCGACCGGGCTGACCAGCGAGGTGCCCGCGCCCGACTACGACGTCGTCGTGTTCGAGAACCGCTTTCCCAGCCTGTCGGGCGCCGCGACGCCGCTTCCCGATCCCGGCGACGCCGACGGCTTCGTGTCGACCCCGGCGCCCGGGCGCTGCGAGGTGATCTGCTTTTCGGCCGATCACACCGGCTCCTTCGCGGCGTTGACGCCGGCGCACGCGCGGCTGGTGGTCGATGCGTGGCGCCACCGCACGGCCGACCTGATGGCCGCGCCGGGCGTCGAGCAGGTGTTCTGCTTCGAGAACCGCGGTGAGGAGATCGGGGTCACCCTCACCCATCCGCACGGCCAGATCTACGGCTATCCCTACCTGACGCCGCGGACGGTCGCCATGCTGGAGCAGGCGCGGGCGCATCGAAACACGCACGGCGGCAACCTGTTCGGTGATCTGCTGGCCCGCGAGGTCACCGATGGGGGCCGCATCGTCGCGCGCAACGAGGTGTTCACCGCGTTCGTGCCCTTCGCCGCGCGCTGGCCGGTCGAGGTGCACATCTACCCGAACCGGTTCGTGCCCAACGTGATCGGCCTCGACGAGGACGAGCTGGACGGGTTCGTGGCCATCTACCTTGACGTGCTGCGGCGCTTCGACCGCATGTATTCCACGCCGCTGCCCTACATTTCGGCGCTGCACCAGTATTCCGGGGCCGGGGTCCAGGCGGACGGGTACTTCCACGTCGAACTGATGTCCATCCGCCGCAGCGCGACCAAGCTCAAGTACCTGGCGGCCTCCGAATCGGCGATGGACGCCTTCATCGGTGACGTCACCCCCGAAAGCGTGGCGCAGCGGTTACGGGAACTGCAGTGACGGTGCGCTACGGCGCGCCGGGACGGATCAACCTGATCGGCGAGCACACCGACTACAACCTGGGTTTCTCGCTGCCGATCGCCTTGCCGCAGCGCACGGTGGCGACGTTCAAGCCCGGCCCCGGCGACGCGATCACCGTGACCAGTGAGCGCGCGGACGCCCCGGTGCGCATTGCGCTCGGCACCGCCCCGGGGGAGGTGACCGGTTGGGCGGCCTACGTGGCCGGGGTGATCTGGGTGCTGCGCCAGGCGGATTACCCGGTGCCCGGCGGCACGATGTCGATCACCAGCGACGTGGAAATGGGCTCGGGCCTGTCCTCCTCGGCGGCCTTGGAATGCGCGGCGCTGGGGGCGATCGCCTCGGCCGCGGGCGTGCGCATCGACCGCAAGCACCAGGCCCGGCTCGCCCAGCGCGCCGAAAACGAGTACGTGGGCGCCCCAACGGGTTTGCTCGACCAGCTCGCCTCGCTGTTCGGCCGGCCGGCGACGGCGGTGCTGATCGACTTCGCCGACCTCGCCGTCTCGCCGGTGGCTTTCGACCCCGACGCCGCCGGCGTCGCCCTGCTGCTGATCGACTCCCGGGAGCGCCACAGCCATGCCGGCGGTGACTACGCGGCGCGGCGCCAGTCGTGCGAGCGCGCCGCCGCCGACCTCGGGGCGTCGTCGCTGCGCGAGGTCGGCGATCGCGGGCCCGCCGACCTGGGCGCCGTGCGGGACCCGGTCGATGCCCGTCGCGCCCGCCACGTGCTGAGCGAGAACCAGCGGGTCATCGATTGCGTTGCGGCACTGGGCGATGGGAACTACGCCGAGGCCGGGCGGATCTTCACCGCCTCGCACGCCTCCATGCGTGAGGACTTCGACATCACCACCGAACGCATCGACCTGATCGCGGCGGCAGCGGTGCGCGCGGGCGCGCTGGGGGCCCGGATGACCGGCGGCGGATTCGGTGGCTGCGTGATCGCGCTGGTGCCGATCGCGCGCGCGGGGGCGGTCGCTGAGGCGGTGCGGCGCGCCGTGGTCGACGCCGGCTTCGAACAACCCGTCGTCACCCGGACCCGGGCGGCCGCCGGCGCGGGTTCGTGCCAGTGAGCGCGCCGAAAACTTACTCGCCCGGCAATTTCTTGATTTCCGCAGTGACCACCGGTCAGAAACTGTAATCTCACGGCCATGGGGGTATCTCACTCCTGCATGTGCAGTTCCGGATTTCCCGCCCGGGGGTCGGCGATCCATTCGAGATCGCCCATGCACGCTGTTACCGGTCCGCTTGCCGTCGACGCGAAAAACCCACCGTGGCTTGGGAATTAGACCGCCAGGCCGCGGCGATCGAGCGCGGTTTGGCCGGCGCCGTTCCGCAGCGGGCCGGCTGGTTCCGCTTCTACTTCGAGGGCCACCGCTGGGTATGGTCCGACCAGGTCCAGCGCATGCACGGTTACGAGCCCGGCACCGTGACCCCCACGACCGAGCTGGTGCTGTCGCACAAACACCCGGCGGACCGGCCCCAGGTGATCGACGGGATCAACGACATGATCAGGCGCCGTCAGGCGTTCAGCGTGCGGCATCGCATTGTGGACACCCGCGGGCTCATCCACCACGTCATCGTGGTGGGCGACCGGTTCTGCGACGACAACGACGAGGTCGTCGGGACCCACGGCTTCTACATCGAAGTCACGCCGCCGCCCGCGCGCAACCGGGAGGATTCCATCAGCGCCAAGGTCGCCGAGATCGTCGGGCGCCGCGGCGTCATCGACCGCACCAAGGGGATGCTGATGCTGATCTACGGTATCGACGAGGACGCCGCCTTCACCATGCTCAAAACGCTGTCCCAATCGAAAAATACGAAGCTCGGGGTGCTGGCCCAACGCATCGCCGACGACTTCACGGCGCTGGGCAAGGAAGTCATCACCGCGCGTTCGCGCTTCGACCGGTGCCTGCGTGCCGCGCACCTGCGGGCGCCCGACCACCCCGCCGGCTGAGCGGCTAGCCGACCGGACTCAGCCGGACGGCCCCCAGGTGGAGCCGGTCGACCGCCTCGGCGAACTCGTCGCGGGTCGGAATGCGGCGATCGCGGAACTTCAGCCCGATCATGCGCTGCGCCCGCGCCACGCCATACGACTCGGCGGCGCGCAGCAAGAGATCGGAGACCGCGGCCCGGTCGCGGATGAGCTCGCCGCGCATCGCCGTCGTCGTGCCGTCGTACACCACATCGACGGGGCCGCCGTCGCGGAAGTTCTGCTTCCACGGCGCGCCGGTCAGCGCGTAGAGCTGACCGTCAATCAGGTGCGCGCTCAACGGAATTGAGTACGGACGCCCGGTCTTGCGCCCGGTGAAACTCAACACCATGAATTGCTTGCGCGCGGCGCCGGCAAGGGGGCTGCGCAGCAAAAGCCCCATCACCGGGTTGACGAGACGCAATAACGCCGACGGCGGATGCCCGGCATCGACCGCATATGACTGCTCTGCCATGCGTTTACCGTAGATCCCTGCGGCGCCGCACTACTTCTCAGCCGGTGATGGTGGTCTTTTCGTCGATGACCATGGCGGCGTCGATCAACGAGGCTTGATCGCTCTGAAGTCCATCGGCTTTGAGCAGGAGCACATAGACCGCCCCCTGCGCGGGGATCACCACCGTTTTCTGCGCCCTGACGCGGGTGTTGCCGTCCTTTTGGTAGGTACCGCCCAGCTGCCAGGCCTGGAAACCGCCGAGCGTGGACGCGGAACCAGCACCACCCTGGCCTTGGTATCCGGGCAGATTCTGCACCTCGCCCGGGGCGTATTGAAGGACCTTCGCCGGGTCGACGTTGCCGGTGAGCTTGGAGAACAGCGTCGCGATGGTGGGCGGATCGGAGGGATTGGCGGGCTGGCTTTGCACGATGCCGCCGTAGGAGGTGCCGGAGTCCTGGGTGAGTTGCCAGCCTGGGGGCACCGGCAGGTCGACGTTCGGACCGGGATCGCCGTGGTGGACGGGCGTCTGCGAGATGTTGTTGTCCTTGACGTAGTCGGCGATCGTGTAGTGGGCTTTCGCCGCCGGCGCCGCGCTGGTCTGCGACGAGGTCCCCGAGGAAGTGGACGTCGACGCCGACGTGGACGTAGTCGTTTTGTCAGCAGACTTGCGGTCGTGGCCGCAACCGACAAGCGCAAAACTCAGCGCCAAGGAGATGATTGCTAGAGGCAAGTGTTTCATTTATCCAGGCTTTCCCGAGAATTGGGCCGATACCAGCGCCAGCCACGCTGGATGACAGTAGCCGAAATGTGCCGCAAGTTTGCCGCTATCTTTTAGACATTTTGCTGCCTGTGCCGCGCCGGCCGCTCGTCAGTCAATTCATAGGGGAAACGCCACCGCAATGCGCCGCTGCGCGGTCGTATCGGAGTAAGAGACTTCTATGCGGTCACGAAGGGCGCTGATTGCGGTCATCGCGGCGTCGGCCGTCTTCATGACCTTCATCGCCGCCGCCCCGCCGAAGGGGTATGACGGCCCGCCCGTCTTCGTGGCCAATCCGGTCGACCACGTCGCGACGCTCATCGGCACCGGCACGGGCGGCGAGACGGTCGGCGAGATCAACAACTTTCCCGGCGCCACCGTGCCGTTCGGGATGGTGCAGTACTCGCCGGACACCGTCGGCAACTACGCCGGATACAACTACGACAACCCGCGCTCGACCGGGTTCAGCATGACCCACGCGTCGGTGGGATGCGCTGCGTTCGGCGACATCTCGATGCTTCCGGCCACCGGCGGCGTCGGCCCGCAACCCTGGAACGCCTGGGAGACGATCGCCCACGACGACACCGAGCAGGGCGTGCCCGGCTACTACGCCGTGCGGTTTCCCGACACCGGCGTGAGGGCCGAACTGACCGCCACCGCGCACACGGGCGTCGGGCGATTCAGCTACCCGCGCAACGGCCGCCCCGCCCTGTTGCAGGTCCGCTCGGGCTCGTCGTTGGCGGGAAACTCCCGCGCGACCATCCAGATCGGGGAGGACAACACCACCATCACCGGCTGGGCCACCAGCGGGGGGTTCTGCGACAAGCCGAACGCCTACACGGTGTATTTCGCCATGAAATTCAGCCGGCCCTTCACCTCCTTCGGATCCTGGGACGGCGCCACGGTCTACGCCGGTGCCCGCAGCGCGAACGCGCCGTACAGCGGCGGCTACGTCGAATTCCCGGCCGGCACGACGCTCGAGGTGCGCACCGCCATCTCCTACGTCGGCATCGAGGGCGCGCGGGCCAACCTGGCGGCCGAGGACGCCGCCGGCTTCGACGACGTGCGCGCCGCCGCCTCGCGGGAATGGAACGCCGCGCTTTCCCGCATCTCGGTGGCCGGCCGGAATGTCGACGATCTGACCACCTTCTACACCTCCCTGTACCGATCCCTGTTGCACCCCAACATGTTCAACGACGCCGACGGGCGCTACGTCGGGTTCGACGGCGCTATCCACACCGTGGCCGCGGGCCACACCCAGTACGCCAATTTCTCCGACTGGGACACCTACCGGTGCCTGGCGGCGTTGCAGGCGATGCTCTTTCCGGACCGGGCCAGCGACATGGCGCAATCGCTGGTCAACGACGCCCAGCAGAGTGGTTCGCTGCCGCGCTGGGCGTTCGCCAACGCCGCGACCGGCGAGATGACCGGGGACAGCGTGGTGCCGTTCATCGTCAGCCTGAACACGTTCGGGGCCAAGGACTTCGACGTCCGTGCCGCGTTGCGCTACATGGTGGACGGGGCGACCAAGGGCGGGGCGGGGCTGGCCGGTTACGTGGAGCGGCCGGGCATCGAGACCTACCTGCGGTTCGGTTATGCGCCGTTCACCCTGGTATTCGGCCGTAACGGCTGGATCGCCGACGCCTCGATCACGTTGGAGTGGTCGGTCGACGACTTCGCCATCTCCCGATTCGCCGACTCGCTCGGGGACGCCGCGACCGCCGCCGAATTCCAGAATCGGTCGCAGTACTGGCAGAACCTGTTCAATCCCACCACCCGATCCGTGGTGCCCCGCAGCTGGAGCGGGTTCTTCCGCCCCGGCCCCGCGGTCGTGGTGTCCCCGGAGAACTTCGGCCAGGTCGGGTACGACGAGGGCAACGCCGAGCAGTACGTCTGGTCGGTGCCGCACAACGTCGCGGGCCTGGTGACCGCCCTGGGCGGCCGCGCGGCCGTGGCCGACCGGCTCGATCGGTTCACCGAGAAGCTCAACGTCGGCCCCAACCAGCCCTACCTGTGGGCGGGCAACGAGCCGAGTTTCGGTGTGCCATGGCTGTACAACTACATCGGGCAACCGTGGAAGACCCAGCGCACGGTCGACCGGGTGCGTGGACTGTTCGCGCCGACCGCCGACGGGGAGCCGGGCAACGACGACCTGGGCGCGCTGGCCGCCTGGTACGTGTGGGCGGCGCTGGGCGTGTACCCGGCCACCCCGGGCACGCCGATCCTCACCGTGGGCGCGCCGCTGTTCGACCGAATCGAAATCGCGCTGCCCGCAGGCAAATTCCTCCGGATCTCCGCGCCGGGCGCGTCGGGGCCGCACCACCTCAAATACATCAGCGGCCTGAAGGTCGACGGCCGGCCCACCGAGCACACGTCACTGCCGGAGACGATCATCACCACCGGCGGCACGCTGACGTTCTCGCTCGCCGCCTATCCCGACAAGCGTTGGGGCACATCCGAAGCGGACGCGCCGCCGTCGTTCGGGGCGGGCAGCTCGGCGTTGACCGTCAACGTCGCTCAACCCGTCGTGACGATCGCGCCGGGGCGCACGGGCACGGTCACCCTCGACGCGCAACGGATGATCGACGGCCGCGACGTCCCCGACGGCTACACGGTTTCCGGCACGTCCACCGACGCCGGGATCACCGTGGCGCCCACGCCCGGCCGCTTCGGCAACGGCGGATCGGCCGCGGTTTCCGTCCCGATCACGGTGGCGCAGTCGGTTCCCGAGGACTACCACCTGGTGTACTTGACCACCACGGCCAGCGAAAGCGCGCGCAGGTCAACGGTTCTGGTGGTCACGCAGGCCGAATCCGGCAACTCCTGACCGGGATTCCTCAGATCATCTCGTTGGTGGTCAACCAGCGCATCACCGGCCACCCGACGAACACCGGCAGCCAGCAGGTCAGCATCCGGTACAGCAGCACCGACGGCACACCGATCGCCGCCGGCACCCCGAAGGCGGCCAGGCCACCGATCAGCGCCGCCTCGACGGCACCGACGCCGCCGGGGGTCGGGGCGGCCGAGGCCAGCGTCCCACCGACCATCGTGACGACCGTGACGGCGACGAATGTCGTTCCCCCGCCGAAGGCTTCGATGCTGGCCCACAGCGCGAGCGCCGCGCCGAGGGTGGTGCCCGCGCAGCCCAGCAGGATCAGCGCCAGTCGCCGCGGCTCGCGGGCGAGCTTCACCAGGTCGCCGACCACCTCGTTCAGCTTCGGGCGCACCTCGGTGGACAGCCACCGCCGCAGCGTGGGCACGAACAAGAACGTCCCGATGATGCCCAGCGCCACACCCGCGATCAGGTACAGCAGGGTCGCGCTCGGCACGAAATGGGAGAGATTCATCGAGGCGCCGGCGGCGGCGCTGAACACGACCAGCAGCGCGATATGGGCGATCACCTGCACCGACTGCTGCAGCGCCACCGCCGCGGTCGCCCGCATGGCCGACAGGCCGCTCTTCTGCAGAAACCGCGTCGACAGCGCCAGCCCGCCGACCCCGGCGGGCGTGGTGGTCGCGGCAAAAGTGTTGGCCACCTGGGCGATTGACAGCGTCCAGAAGTTCACCATGCCGTCGGCGCAGGCCCACAGCGCCGCGGCCGCACCGACGTAGGTGAGTGCCGACACCAGCAGGCCCACCAGCGCCCACGACCAGTTCGCCGTCTTCAGCTCCGAGAAGAACGTCGGTGCCGTGCTGATGAAGGGATACGCGACATAGACCAGCGCGCCGAATAGCACCAGCTGGATCATCTGGCTGCGGGTGAAGCGGGTGATGGTTTGCGGCTTGATCTGATCGGCGCCGGTTTGGCGCTTCACCTCCGCGCGTGCGGCGGAGATGACCGTGCCGGCGTCCGGCACCGACCGCCGAATGAACCGCGGCACAGCGACTTTGGTGAGCCGGCGGGACGCCGACAAAATGGTGTCCGCGCCGAACACCTCGATCGCGGCGCGCACCGCGGACTTCGGGTCATACAGCGCCGACGCCGTCACCAGCAGCTGCGCGATATCCGACTGCAGCTGGGCATCGGTCGCGCCGTACTCGGCGCTGCCGAAGCTGCCGAACAACACCGCGCCGTCGTCGACGGTGATGTGCTGGCTGCGCAGATCGCCGTGGGCGATCTGGCGGTCGTTGAGGATCCGCAGCGCATCCCACAGCCGGACGACGGGCGTCGTCGCCGCGCAGCGGTCGATGGGCGTGCCCCGAGCGGGCTTGTGCGAGTGCAGCATCCATCCCCGGTCCAACGGGGCGAGGGCGACCGTCGCGGTGTTGGCCAGGCCGGCGTCACCGATGGCGATCGCCATCAACGCGCGATGCTCCACCGCGCGGCGCATCGACGTCACCAGGGGAGCGGTTTCGGTGTCGCGCAGCTTCAGCTTCCCCCACAGCTGGCGTAGCGCACCGCCGCTGCGCTGGTGCGGGCCGTACAGCTCGACCAGCGCGGTCCGGCCGGAATCGTCGTCGCCGTCGGCCGAAAGAATGAGCGGGCCACGCCCGGCCGGCCGGACCACAGTGAGCCGCGAGACGACGAAGCCGGCTTTGGCCATCGCGCGCACCGCGGCGTCCAGCGGCACCTCGAGCGCGGGGGTGCCGACCACCAGCACCACCAGCGCGCCGACCACCCACCCGACCGCCAGTCCCACCAGCGATCGCGCCGGAACGACGGCGCTGATCACCAGGTGGATCGGGACGAAGGCCCACAGCAGCGTCCACCACCAGTGCCGCCAGCGCGCCGGCAGCCAGGGCCCCGACACCGTCAGCACCGCCGCCAGCATCCCGATCCACCGCGGGTCGTCTAGCAGCTGTGCCGGCAGCGTGCTCAGCCGGTCGTGGACGTCGAAGTGCCACCGGGGCGCCGCCAGGCCGGTGCCGCTAATCGACAAGAGCACGATCGCGCTCAGCCCCGCGGTCGCGTAAGCGCCCAGCAGTTTCCACTGCCCGGCGACGATCAGGCCGATGAGGATCATGAACGGTAGGGCCACGATCGCCAGCCCGTACGCCAGGTACACCACGTCGGATTGGGTGGGGGACAGGACGCCGACGATCTGCGAGACGGATTTCTCCAGCGCGATCCACTGCGGGCGGGTGACCAACGAACCCGTGATCACGAGCGCCAAAAAGAGCGAGGCCAGGACGAGTCGCAGGATGTCGTTGGTCCGTCGGGTCAGTGGCTGCAGCAGGCTGCCGGAAACGGGGATGTCGCGCCCGTCAACTCGCATGTATCAACGATCCTTCGGATTCGCCCCTGCCGATGGGCTCGCCGACAAGTTAACTTTAATACCCGGCTCGGGGACAGCTGCCACTCATCCGCCGCGCGTAGGGTCGGGTACGTAGCCCTGCTAGCGAAGTGGGAAGGACGTGCGCGTGGCCAGGACCGACAACGACAGCTGGGAGATCACCGAGAGCGTAGGGGCGACCGCCCTGGGCGTGGCCGCCGCCCGCGCCGCGGAGACCCGCGGCGAGAACCCGTTGATCAGCGATCCGTTCGCCCAGGTCTTCCTCGACGCCGCCGGTGACGGCGTATGGAACTGGCATTCGGCGGGGCGACTACCTGACGCTGTCGTCGAAGCCGAACCGACGCTGCCGCTGCAGATGCAATCGATGGTCGGCTACATGGCCTCGCGCACCGCGTTTTTCGACCGGTTCTTCCTCGACGCGACGGCCGCCGGCATCCGGCAGGCGGTGATCTTGGCCGCCGGTCTGGACGCGCGGTCGTGGCGGTTGGCCTGGCCGGCGGGGACGACGGTCTACGAGCTCGACCAGCCCCGGGTGCTGGACTTCAAGGCGTCGACGCTCGCCGAGCACGGCGCGCAGCCCGCCTGTCACCGCGTCCCCGTCGCGGTGGACCTGCGCCAGGATTGGCCGGAAGCGTTGCGGCAGGCGGGTTTTGACGTCAGCGCGCCCAGCGTGTGGTCGGCCGAGGGGTTGATGCCCTATCTGCCGGCCGCGGCGCAGGAGCTGCTGTTCGAACGCATTCAGGGACTCACCGTCCCCGGCAGCCGGGTGGCCGTGGAGGCGCTGGGCCCCAAGTTCCTCGACCCCCAGCTTCGCGCGAGGCGCCGGGAGCGGATGGATCGCATCGCGGCGCTGATGGCCGAGGTCGATCCCGACCGGCAGGTGCCGAGGACCGACGAGCTGTGGTACTTCGAGGAGCGCGAGGACGTCGGCGAGTGGTTCGGCCGTCATGGCTGGGACGTGACGGTGACACCGTCCGACGAGTTGATGGCCGGCTATGGCCGAGCGGCGGCCAAGGAGGTGCGGGACTACGTGCCCGGGAACTTGTTCGTCGCGGCGCAGCGGGCGGCCGGCTAGCGGCGGTCGCGAGGTCGGCGAAGCCGGACGCAGCGGGCCGCGGCCATCAAGTTAGCACGGTTAAACCGTTGTGCTACTTCAGCTTATCCGTTGGCCGGTCGATTATCGCTTTCTCTCGACATCCGTTACAGATATGCCATCGGCCCGGTCACGCGGTTGTACAGGTTCTCGCTCGTCGTCCATCAGGGTTCCCCCTTCGGCTGGCGGATCAGTCGGTACACGCTGCCGTGGACGGTATGCCGGTGGCGGGCCCGAACGGCCCTGCGGCGGTACGCATCCATGTCGACGTTGTTGCCGCACGATGGTGACGCCCAATCGTTATCGCTTCGACCTGTACTTCGAAGCCGACGAGTCGCCGGGTGCCGTCTTTATCAACGCCATAGATCAACCGGTCACGTCGACCAGTCGGTGCGTGATTGGCCGTCGGGCCCGATGGCCACGACGCGGTGGATAGCCGCGTAGTTTGAACGAACTGGGTTATGCCCCAAGGTGTTTGAGCTTTGACACAGTGCCAATAGCGAGTGAGCCCTGTGCCAGGGTTAGTTGTTTGTCGGTGGTGGTTGGGGTTGGAAGGGGTCATACCACCACCAGTCGGCCCGCTCACCGGTAGGTCCCGGACACGGTGGCACCGCGGGCGGGGGCCGGGTGGGTGGGTGCGCGAGTGAGCCCGGGCTCAGGATTTGGCCGGCCTCGCCGGTGACCACGAGAGCGTCTGCGGGTCCGGTGATGGTGATCAGGCCACGGTGGTGCAACCGGTGGTGATAGGGGCAGACCAGCACCAGGTTGGCCAACTCGGTGGGGCCGCCGTCTTCCCAGTGCCGGATGTGGTGGGCGTGCAAACCACGGGTGGCACCACAGCCGGGCACCGCGCACGCGCGGTCGCGGTGCTCGAGCGCGCGGCGAAGCCGCCGATTGATCACCCGCGTGGTCCGGCCGGCACCGATGACCTCGCCGTGGCGTTCGAACCACACCTCACAGGTGGCATCACAGGTCAGGTAGCGGCGTTCGGCATCGGGCAGCAGCGGACCCAGATGCAGCGCGGCGACGCGCTGCTCGATGTCGAGGTGTGCCACGACGGTGGTGTGCTGGCCATGCGGGCGGCGGGTGGCCTCGGCGTCCCAGCCCGCCTCGACCAGGCGCATAAACGCGTCGGCGGTGGTAGGCAACGGCGGCACCTGAGCACCGGCGTGCTCGCCATTGTCGTGGTCGCGCTTCCACTCGGCGATCAGCGCCTCACGATGAGACGCCAACGCCGCGTCGAACTTCGCCGCGTCGTGGTGTGGAAGTTTGATCCGGTAACAGCTGCCCGCCTCGTCGGTGGTCGTGGTGATCGAACGCTCGGGCCCAGGATCGGGGCGAGGTTCGGGTTGCGGTCGCGGTTCCAGCTTGACCGCGGTACGCAACTGGTTCACCGTGGCGACCGCGGCCAGCTGCGCGTAATGCTCATCAGATCCCTCGCCTGCGTGTGCGGCGATCACCCCGACCTGATCGGCCGACAGGCGACCCTCTCGCAGGCCGGCGGCGCAGCGGGGAAACTCCGTCAGCCGGCCAGCAATCGCGGCCAGCGTGTGCGCGTTGGCCGACGAGCAGCCCAGCTTCCAGGCCACCAACGCCGGCACCGACCGCGCCCCGGTCACACCGCACAATTGGTCGCGGTCGATCTCGGCGACGATCTCCACGATGCGCCCATCAATCGCATTGCGCTGACCCGCCAACTCCGCCAACTCCCCGAACAACACCTCAAGGCGGTCACTCGCAGTGACCACCACGGCCTCAGCGGACGCGGTCGACGACATGACCACATCATCACAGCCACCACCGACAAAACCGGGCCGCCCGACCCCCGCCTCCGAATTTTGTGCGCAATGCCCCGACACCTGGACCGTGGACAGCCATGCACTAATCCCTACCAGCGACCAAGACTCGCTAGCGGGCTTCGGAACCCGGCTCTGGCGAACCGGTGTCCGCGTCACGGCCGGCGTGAGTGCGCCATCTCCGGTACCCGCGGTGGGCGGCGAACGCGCCGACGATGGCGCTCACACACCACACCGCGATCGCCGCGTAGGCCAGCGGCGACGACCGGTTGCCGATCGAGGCGCCCAGTGCGGTGTAGACGAAGGCCCGCGGAACCGAACCGATGAACGCGCCAACGGCCATCTGCCACAACGGAACTCCGAACGCCCCGAACGCGTACGAGGCCAGCGCGTCCGAGATGCCGGGAACGAAGCGCTGCCCGACCACCGCCCACAGCCCCCGGCGCCCGATCAGGGCGTCGAAGCGGTCGGCGCGCTGCGCGCCCAGCAGCGCCCGGGCGCTGTCGCGGCCCGCCCGCCGGCCGACGAAACTCGCCACGATCGCGGTGCCCACCGTCGCGCCCAGCGTCACGAACACGCCCAGTAGCGGACCGAACAACAATCCGCTGCCCGCGGCCAGAATCGAGCCCGGCACGAACAGCGCCCCGGCCACCGCCGAGACCACGACGTAGGTCAGCGGGGCCGCCGGCCCGGTGGCCGACACCACCCGCCGGATCTCCTCGATGTCGATGACGTGCGCGACGGCCACCAGATAGAACACCACGGCCAGAAAGGCCGCGAACACGGCGAGCCGCACGACCGGGCCCCGCCGCGAGACGGGTTGGGACGCCGGGGCGGGACCGTCGCCCTCGCCCCCGCCGTCCGTCACGTCGCGGCGGCGTCGGCCCGCAGCCGTTGCCGCAATCCGGTGGCCCGCATCGCCCGGCGCTCGATCGCCGCGCGCACCGAGGCCTCGGGCCCCACCACCCGCACCCTGGTCTGCGCCCGGGTCACGGCCGTGTAGAACAGTTCCCGCGTCAGCAGTCGCGAATCCTCCGGCGGTATCAGCACGGTCACCTCGTCGGCCTGGCTGCCCTGACTCTTGTGGATGGTCATGGCGTGCATCGTCTCCACCTCGCCGAGACGGCTGGTCGCGAAGTCTAGCGGCCCGCTGGCACCGGCGATGACCGCCCGCAGGCCCTCCGCGCCGGCCACCGCCACACCGGTGTCGCCGTTGTAGAGCCGCAGGCCGTAGTCGTTGGCGGTCACCAGCAGCGGGCGCCCGGCGTACCACTGCGACCATGCCGGCTGCCCCGTCGCCTCGGCAATCCACTTCTGCACCAACGTGTTCCAGTGTGTCGCCCCATACGGGCCCTCGCGGTGCGCGCACAGCAGCCGGTGTTCGTCCAGCGTGGCCAGCGCCTCGTCGGCCGCGCCCAGGAGCGCGGCCGACCGCAGCCGCAGCGCGTGCGCGACGAGCACCTCGCGCAGCCGATCGGCCGGGCGCTGTGCATCCACCCACTCGACGTGCTCGCCCCCGGCCGCCAGCAGCTCCACCACCCGGTCCGCGTCGCCGACCCGAATCGCCTCGGCCAGCGCGCCGATCGACGTGCCGTATCGGTGCGGCGTGCGCAGGGCGGCCACCCGCACGTCGCCGCGGGCGGACAGCCCGTCCACCAGGTCGGCCAGCACGGCGCCCGCCTCCACCGAGGCCAACTGGTCCGGGTCGCCGACCAGAATCAACCGGGAGTCCGGGCGGACCGCTTCGGCCAGCCGGGCCATCATCGTCAACGACACCATCGACGTCTCGTCCACCACGATGACGTCGTGCGGCAGCCGGTTGGCGCGATTGTGCTTGAACCGCACCGACGTATCCGGCCGGGGACCCAGCAGCCGGTGCAGCGTGGTCCCGGACAGGCCGGCCAGCCGCGCCCGGTCGGCCGCGCCGAGCCGTCGGGCCCCCGCGGCCACCGCCTCGGCCAGCCGCGCCGCCGCCTTGCCGGTCGGTGCGGCCAGCGCGATCCGCGGCGGCGGCATCCCGGCCCGCTCGGCATGCTCGAGGAGCAGGGCGAGCAGCCGCGCGATCGTGGTGGTCTTGCCGGTGCCGGGGCCACCGGTCAGCACGGTCACCGCGTGCGACACCGCGATTTCGGCGGCGGCCCGCTGCTCCTCGTACCCGGGCTCGAAAAGCCGTTCGTAACTGGACGATTCGATGCCGACCGGCGGCGCCGACAAGGCCAGCAGGTCGGTGCACACCTGCTCCTCCTCGAGCCAGTACCGGTCGAAGTACAGCAGATCGCCGAAAAACCGCAGCACCGGAGGCGGCCCGAGCAACGCGCTGGCCCGCACCGCCGCCAGCCAGTCGTCGGCGCCGGGCCACGGCAGGTCGGCGTCGCCGAGCAGCCCGGGCGCCGCGCGGAGATCGACGCAGACCGAACCGCCCCGCAGCGCGCGTACCACCAGCGCGACCGCTAGGGCCACCCGTTCGTCGGACTCGCCGGTGAGCGCGGTAAGCCGTTGCGCCACATGCACGTCCGCCGCCTCGAAGACGCCGGCATCGGTGAACGTGCGCAGCAATCCGGTCGCGAACATCACCTCCGCCGTCATGCCGGCACCGTCCGGGCGTCGAGCAGGTCCGACAGGGCCGAGATCAACGACGGCGGTGGCCGCCAACTGAAGACGCCGCACGGGTGCCCGTCGCGCACCGGGGTGTCCGCGCCGCACATGCCGCGCACGAACAGGTAGAGCACACCGCCGAGGTGCCGGTCCGGGTCGTAATCGCGTATCCGCCACCGCAGGAACCGGTGCAGCACCGCGCAGTACAGCAACGCCTGCAGCGGATAGTCCGAGTGCAGCATCGCCTCCGCCATCCGCGGCCGGTCGTAGTCGGCGGCGGTCAGCGGCCGCTCGGGATCCCCGAGCAGGTTGGTCTTGTAGTCCACCACCACGAAGCGGTGCCCCGCGCCGTCGGGAATCCGGAGCACGGCGTCGATCGAGCCGGTGAGGTACCCGCGCAACGACTGGTCACCGAGCGCCCGGTCCGTCAGCCGGTCGGCATACGACACCAGCGGATCGTCGGGCGGCAGGTGCTCGCGCAGCAGCGGCGCCAGGTCCGCCAGGCGGGCCTCCGGCCCCACCGACGGCCGATCGCCGCCGGCCAGCGGAAGCTCGAAGTCCAGTTCCCGCAACCGATCCGAGAGCCCGATGCGGCGCAGCGTCAACCCGTCCGCCAGCGGTCCCAGCGGGGTGTCGTGCATCGGCACCATCGCCGCGGCCAGCTCCTCGGGGGTCGCGGCGACCGGCCACCACGCCGAATGCTCCCGGATGTGCTCTTCGAGCTCGGCGGCCAGATCCGCGGCGAACGGGTCGGCCGTCTCCAGCACGGCGTGGACCAGGGAGCCGAACGTCGCGCCCGCCGGAAGGTCCGCCATCGGCGAGGGCACGTCCGGCCCGGCGGCCGGGGAGGACAACGGGATATCGCCGACCTCGTCGTCGAGCCCGGCGACGTCGGGCTCGCTGCCGACCCCGCTGGCCTGGGCCACCCGGATCAGTCCCGAATAGGAGGTGCGCCGCCACGTGGTGTCGATGGCGCGGTGGAAGTGGCGGCTGTCCAGGTGCCGGGGCACCGGCGCCGGCGGCAGCGACGGGGCGGGCGCCACCACCGAGTCCTCGATGACGGGCCCGCCCGCGGCCTCCCATTCGCGCAACCGGGCCAGTGCGTCATCGTCGGAGACCTTCGCGGGTTCGCATCGGTCCGGAACGACCGGGTCGCCGGGCCGGCGCCCGCGTAGCAGCCGCGACAGGCCGCCGTTGGGCTCGAAGTACGCCGGTGACCACCAGGCCACCACCTGTGCCTGCGCCCGGGTCAACGCGACGTAGGTCAGCCTGCTGTCGTCGCTGGCATCCTCTTTACGGCCCAGCCGCTCAACGGTTTTGAAGTCGGGGCTGTCCTTGCCGCCGACGTGCAGGCAACGCGTGCCGTCCTCGTCGTGGAACAGCACCACGTCGCTGTCCTGGGTGTTGCGGTTGAACGCGAACGGCAGGTACACGATCGGATATTGCAGGCCCTTGCTGACGAAGACGGTCATGATCTGCACGGCGGCGGCATCGCTGTCGAGCCGGCGGTTGCGTTCGGGGGCGCCGCCGCGCTCGTCGCGTTGCCGGCGCAGCCAGTCGCGCAGCGCCGGCAGTCCGTAATGCTCGCGGTGGGCGACCTCCTGCAGCAGCTGGGTGACGTGCGCCAGGTCGGTCATGTGCCGCTCACCGCCCCGCCAGCCGAGCACGCGATCGCGCATCCCCAGCAGCTGGGCGGCCTCGAAGATGGCCGCGACGCCGCGTTCCCGGGCGTGACCGGCCCACTCCCGCAGCGTTTTCGCGATCCGGTCCGTCAGGGCGTCCCCGCCGGCCGCCAGCGTTTGGGCCGTCTCGCCGAAGAACATCGTCGCCGCGGCGGCGCGGACCATGCCGGGCCGATGCGGTTGGTCGAAGGCCTCCAGCAGGCACAACCAGTCCTCGGCGGCCTCGGAGGTGAACACGTCGGTGTTGCCGGTGTAGACCGCGGGAACGCCGGCGTCGCACAGGGCCTTGAAGCAGGCGTGCGCGTCCCGGTGCCGTTCCACGATGACCGCGATGTCGCGGGCCTGCAGGGGCTCGCCGTCGAACGTGGCGCCGGCGGCGAGCAGGGCGCGGATGTCGGCGGCGAGGTCGGCGCCGATGTGCTCGCGCAGCTCGTCGATGGGCAGGTTTTGAACGCCGCGGCGCCCCAGGGTTTTTCGCGACACGACGCGCAACCGGAACGGGTCGTTGCGGGGCGCGCCGGCGAGCCGGTGGCCGCGGTGATGCGCGCCGACATCGTTCACCACGATCGCGGGGTCACCGAGCTGGGCGCCGCGCAGCACCACCTGCAGCCGCGCCACGAGCGCGGAATCGCTGCGCCAGTTAATGTCCAGCGTCTTGCGCTCGCCGGCCGTCTGGGCCGCCCGCAGGTAGGTCACGATGTCGCCCCCGCGAAACGCATAGATCGCCTGTTTGGGGTCGCCGATCAGGATCACCGTGGAGCGCCCGCTGAACGCGCGGTCGATGACCTGCCATTGCACCGGGTCGGTGTCCTGGAATTCGTCGACCATGACGATCGGCCAACGCTGGTGCATCCGCAGCCGGGCGGGGGAGCCGTCGGTGGCCAGCGCGTCGGCCAGTCGGGTCAGCAGGTCGTCATAGCCGAGGACGCCCAGCCGGCGCTTGCGCGTATCAAGCTCGGCCAGAACGTCATTGGCGAACCGGAGGCAGACGGCGGCCCGCGAATCGGGGTCCGGGTCGCGCGGCCGCAGCTGGGTCGACGGGTTGTTGACCACCTCGCGGGCCAGCCGCAGCGCCTCGGAGTAGTGCAGCGCCGGGTCGTCGCGCTCCTGCCCGAAGTGCGCCAGGTAGAGGTCGTCGACGATCTCGGTCACCAGGTCGTCGAGGCTATCGAGCAGGGTCACGCTGGCGGCGGTGTCGCCGGCCACGCCGAGCGAGCGCAGCACCAGCTGGCAGAACTGGTGGGTGGTGGCGATGGTCGCCGCGTCGAAGCCGGCCAGCGCGTCGCGGAGACGCTGTCGGCGCGCCGCGCGCTGATCGTCGGTGCCGTCCAGCAGGTACGCCACCAGCTGGTTGTCGCCGACCGTCGACGGGTCGGCGAAAGCCCTTACCGCGTCGACGATTTGGCAGCGGACACGTTCCCGCAGTTCCTGGCTGGCGGCGCGGCCGAACGTGATGAGCAGCATCTGATCGAGGCTCGCCGCGCCGTCGGCGAGATACCGCGTCACCAGGCCCGCCAACGCGAACGTCTTGCCGGTGCCCGCGCTGGCCTCCAGCACGGTGGTGGAGCGCTCGGCCGGCAGCGGGCCCAACAGGTCGAAGCGCTGCATCAGATGAGCTTCCGCTCGGCGCGCAGCATCGGCAGCCACAGCCGGGCCGCATACGCGCCGAGCCGGTTGTCCTCGCCGTCGCACTCCTCGCCCGGCCGCACCGGTTGCATCAGATCGTCCAACGGCGCGCCGCGCCCCCACGCCCGCACGTGCGCCGGCGCCTGGTCCTCACCCGGGAAGCGGTCGCTGGTCTTCCACCGGCGCCGCGCCTCGGCCGCCGGGTCGTCGCCGCCGTGCCGGGCCGCCGCCCACGCGTAGGACGTCTTGATGGGCAACGGAATCGGTTCCCGCCGTCCCGCGTCGTAGATCGTCACCAGCTCGCGCAGCACCTCGACGGGATCGCCGTCCGGTGGCCCCAGCCCCTCGACCCGGATGCTTCTGCCGCGGCGCATCCGGCCGATGCACACCGCCGACCAGTCGCGGACGGGGTCGTGAGCGGCCAACGCCAGCAACGGAATCCACGATTCGAGCAGGTGCTTGCCGTCCAGCCTCGAATAGGTCACCGAGACCAGGGCGTCGTCATAGACCGGCGACACCGTGCCGGTGAGTCGGCGACCGGCGCCCAGATCGACGTCGACGTCATAGGCGGCGGCCGATCGGTGGTCTTGCCGATGCCGCAGCGCCTCGAGCGCCAGCGCGGCGGCCTGGTCGCGGATCTCGGTGACCTTGCGCCAGCCCAGCTGGCCGGGGGGCAGTGTGCCGCGGCGCCACTCGGCTTGCCGCGCGTCATCGGGGCTCATCCCGCGCAGGATGTCACCCAGCATCCGGTCGCCGACGGTCCACTCCTCGAGGCCGTTGATGTCGACCGGCATGGCATCCTGCACGCCGTCGACGTCGTAGGGCAGCGTGAATTCCAGGGCGCGGAAGAAGCCCTTCACCGGGTCTTTGAAGAAGCCGACGAGGTCGGCGAGGTTGACGTCGTCGGCCGGCGGGGGCGGCAGCAGCGCCGCAACGAATTTGGGTTGTTCGGTGTGTTCGCCGCTGGCCGCGCGCGCCGCGCGCAGCACCGTGGGGTCGAAACTGAACGGCACCTTCGGCACCAGTTCGCCGGGGATGACGTTGCGAATGTCGAACGGCTGCAACGGATGCTCGATCACGATGCGGTGGCGCACCTTCGTCGGCGTCGTCACGTCGAGGGCGTCCAGCAATTCGGCCAGCGGCACGGCGGGTGGGCGCGGCTGCCCCGAATATTCATTGGCGCCGGTGTAGGTGATCACCAGTTTCTCGGTGGCGGCGCCGATCGCGTCGAGCAGCAATTGCCGGTCCTCCGAACGGATGTCGCGTTCCCCGGTCATCGGGCGGCGGGCCAGCGCGTCGTCCCCGTCGACGACACCGAGACGCGGGAACAGCCCGTCGTCCAGGCCGACCAGGCACACCACCCGGTGGGGGACCGAGCGCATCGGGACCATGGTGCACACCGTCAGCGTGCCGGTGCGGAAGTTGGCCCGCGTCGGGCGCCCGGCGAGGTGCCGGGTCAGCAGTGCGCGGATGTCGGGCAGTCGCAGCACCGTGCCGCCCCGTGACCCGGCCTGCGCCAGGACCGCGGCGAACTCCCGTTGCACCTGACCGGTCTGCCACTCCTCGGACTCGTGCACCCGCGTCAACGAGGCGATGGCGCCGGCGAGGGTGGCCAGCCACTCGGTCAATGTCCTTGTGCCGGTGAGGGAGTCGACCACGTGGTGCAGCCGGGCGACGAATTCGGCGAACTGGCCGGCCAACGGGACCCGGTTGCTGCTCACGTCGTCGAGCGGCAGCGTCGCGTCGATCCATGCGTTCGAATCGTCGGACATCGCGACGCCGGCCAATATCCGGTCGATGCCGAAACGCCAGGTGTTGTGCACGAAGTCGACGTGGTAGGGCCGCCGGTGCTCCTGGTCCAATCCCCACCGGATGTTGGCCTGCCGCACCCAGCGGGTGATGGCCTCCAGATCGTCGTCGGTGAACCCGAACCGGGCGCGCACCGGGGCGGCCTGTGCCAGGTTGAGCACCTCGGTGGCCGTCACCCTGCCGCCGGCGAGCCCCAGCAATTGGGAGGCCACAGCCAGCAGCGAATTGGTCTGGACCAGTGAGCGATCCGCCAGGCGCACCCGTAGCTGGTGGGCGGGATGCGCGCCGTGCACCACGTCGCCGAGTCCGAAGTCGGCCACGATCAGCGGCGCATAGGTTTCGATGTCCGGGCACATCACCAGGATGTCGCGCGGTTCGAGCGTCGGGTCGTCGGCCAGCAGGCCGAGCAGCACCTCGCGCAGCACATCGACCTGGCGGGCCGGGCCGTGGCAGTTGTGGATCTGGACCGACCGGTCGTCGTCGGCCCGCGCGCGCCCCCGCGGCCGCACGGCGTTGGCGGCGATGTCGGACTGCACCCAGCCGAGCAGCGTGTCCGGGCGCGCCTCGCCGGGCAGGTATTCGTCGGTCTGCGCGTCCGCCGGCAGGCCGCGCTGCAGCTCGCGCAGGTCCCGCCCCAGGGTGGCGAGCAGCGGGTGGCCCACGGCGCGGTGGCTGGTGTCCTCGCGGCGGGGGATCGCCCCGCGCGTGCCGGCCAGCGCGCGCCACAGCCGGTCGCTGGGGTGCGGCAGCCACAGGTGCAGCTCGTGGTGGATGGCCAGGGCGGCCAGCAGCTCGGAGTCGGTGCGCGACAACCGGGTGTGCCCGAACAGCGACAGCCGCGCGGGCAGGTCACTGGGCGCCTCGGACAGCCGCGCGAGGGTCTTGGCGTGGCGAATGTGCGGGGGATCGGCCGCGACCCGCGACACCAGCGCCCGCCACAGCTCCGGCTGCCAACGCAGGTCCTCGTCGAGATCGCCCGGGTCGCCGCCCAGCCAGTCGATCAGCAGTTGCGGGCGCTGCCGTGCGTAGGAGGCGAACAGCCCGGCCAACCGGCGCGCCACCTCATACCGCCGCCCCCGGCGCAGCTCGGCCTCCGCGCCAGTGTGGAAGTGACCGACATGGGTCGCCAGCGGGCGGCACCACGGTTCGTCCAGCGAGTGGTCGATCGCCTCCAGGAGGGGCCACGCCATGGCCTCCGGCGACCACGGATCGTCGTCGGCGGTGCCGGCGATCTCGGCAATCAGCGAGCCGGGGCTGCGGAACGAAACCCCGGCGCACACCCCGCCGGAAACCCCGCCGCCGCGGGCCCGACCGAGCACGTGCGACAGCCGCTGGCTCAGCCAGCGCTCCACCCCGCGCGCCGGGACCACGACGAGCTCGGGGGCGAACGGGTCGGCCGGGGGATCGGCCAGCAGAGCGCCGAGCCCGTCGGCCAACAGATCGGTGCGCTCGGCGCGGTGCAGATGAAGCGGCATTGCGCTGTCACGATAAACCCCGGCGCCCGGGGCGGGGTGCCTACTTCGCCAGGGTGAACTGGTTGACGTCGATGTAGCCGGCCCGGAACGCGTCGGCGCAGCCGGTCAGGTAGCGCATGTAGCGCTGATACACCTCTTCGGACTGGATCGCGACGGCCTCGCTGTGGTGGGCCTCCAAGGCCTCGGCCCAGTGGTCGAGGGTCCGGGCGTAGTGCAGCTGCAGCGACTGCCGGCGTTTGAGGTTGAAACCCATCTTGGACGCGTGGAACTCGACGATCTCGATGGCCGGCAACTGCCCGCCCGGGAAGATCTCCGTGGCGATGAATTCGTTGAAGCTGGTCTGCTCCTCGGTCATCGGCAGGCCCCGCTCGACGATCTGCTGCGGGGTCAGCATGGTGATCGTGTGCAGCAGCATCACCCCGTCGTCGGGCAGGAGGCGGTGCGCCATCGCGAAGAAATCGTCATAGCGGTCGTACCCGAAGTGCTCGAAGGCGCCGATGGAGACGATCCGGTCCACCGGCTCATCGAACTCCTCCCAGCCGTGCAGCAGGACCCGGCGGCTGCGTTCGGTGTCCATCGAGTCGAAGAGCTTCTGCACGTGGGCGGCCTGGTGTGCCGACAGGGTCAAGCCGATGACGTTGACGTCGTACTTCTCGATCGCGCGGCGCGCCGTGGCGCCCCAGCCGCAGCCCACGTCCAGCAGCGTCATCCCCGGCCGCAGGCCCAGCTTGCCCAGCGAGAGGTCGATCTTGCGCAGCTGGGCCTCTTCCAGCGTGATATCTCGGCCGCGGTCCCAGTACGCGCAGCTGTAGGTCATGGTGGGGTCGAGGAACAACCGGAAGAAGTCGTCCGAGAGGTCGTAGTGGGCTTGGACCTCTTCGAAGTGCGGCGTCAGGTGCTCTGCCACGGCGGCCACCCGCCTTTCTGACTTGGGGCATTCAGTTGTTCACGAGCCGCCCGCCCGGGTGGTTCACCACGTCACCACGACTTTCCCGATTTCGTCGTACGCAAACTTGGGCGGGCTTCGTCGATACTTGGGGAACAGCCGCGAGGGAGGGAACCAGATGGATGCTTGGGACGCGATCCGCGCGCGGCGCAATGTGCGCGAGTATCAGCCGCGGGCGATCTCCGACGAGGACCTCGACCGGATCGCCGAAGCCGGCTGGCGTGCGCCGTCGGCCAAAAACCGTCAGCCCTGGGACTTCGTCATCGTCACCGACCGCGCCCAGCTGCAGGAGTTGTCCACGGTCTGGCGGGGCGCCGGCCATATCGCCGCGGCGCCGGCCGCGATCGCGATCGTGGCGCCGGTGCCGCCCGACGAGCGCCGGGTGGTCACCGACAACTACGACATCGGCCAGGCCACCATGGCGATGATGATCGCGGCCACCGACCTGGGAATCGGGACCGGCCACTCGTCGGTCGGGGATCAGGAGAAGGCGCGCGCCATCCTGGGTGTTCCCGACGATCACCTGGTGGCTTTCCTGCTCGGGGTGGGCTATCCCGCCGATCGCCCGCTGCGCCCGATCCGCACACCGAATCGCCGGCCGTTTTCCGAGGTGGTGCATCACGGCCGGTGGTGAGACGCGTGAAAAACCTTCGGCGACTTGCTGAGTCGTAAGCTGAGGGGCATGCATGACCACCAGGGCGATTACGGAGTCGACGGTTCGTTTCACAAGTTCTCGGCGCGAACCCAGGCGCTGGGCGTCGGCGCTCAAGTTGTCGCCCTGGCCGTCTTGGCCGCGATCAGCTGGGCGCGCGGCAAGCGGCTCCGGGCGGGGCTGGCGGCGGTGTCGAGCGCCGGCATCGCCGGCAACGCGCTCCTGTACATGTACGCGACGCGGTCCGGGAAATTCGTTGTGTGGGACCGGGTTCTGCGCGATCTGCGGCTCGCCGGCGACGAGACGGTGCTCGACCTCGGGTGCGGGCGCGGCGCGGTGCTGCTGGCCGCGGCCAAGCGGTTGCCGCGGGGCCGCGCGATCGGTGTCGACCTGTGGCAGGCCGACCAGACGGACAACTCGCGGCAGGCCACGCTGGCCAATGCGGTCGCCGAAGGCGTCGCCGACCGCGTCGAGGTGCGCACCGCCGACGTGACCGCGCTGCCGCTGGCCGACGAGAGCGTCGACGTGGTCGTGAGCAACCTGGCCATCCACAACATCGACGGCCACGCCGGCCGGCGGCGGGCGCTCGACGAAGCCGTGCGGGTGCTGCGGCCGGGCGGCCGGCTCGCGATCGCGGACCTCTGGGAGACGCGTCAGCACGCCGAGCGGCTGCGCGAACTGGGCTGGCGCAATGTGCGGCGGCGCAACCTCGGCTGGCGGATGTGGTACGGCGGCCCGTGGTTCTCCACGCGGCTGGTCACCGCGACCAAACCGGGCTGAGGCGCGATCGGGCCGACGTGCATGCTGGGACCCATGACGAGAACCGAACTCACCGAACAGATCGTCGTCGCGCGCCTGGCGAAGGGGCTGACGTGGCAACAACTGGCCGACGCCATCGACAGGCCGGTGGTGTGGACGACGGCGGCGTTGCTCGGGCAGCACCCGATTCCGGTCGAGCAAGCAAAGACCCTGGCCGAGCTGCTCGGCCTCGACGAGTCGGTGGTGCCCGTGCTGGCGGCGGCGCCCATGCGGGGCGGCCTGCCCACCGCCGTACCGACCGACCCGACCGTCTACCGCTTCTACGAGGCCCTGCAGGTCTACGGCGGAGCGCTCAAGGAGCTGATCGCCGAACAGTTCGGCGACGGGATCATGAGCGCGATCAACTTCAGCGTCGACATCCAGAAGAAGCCGCACCCGTCCGGTGACCGCGTCGTGGTCACGTTCGACGGGAAATTCCTTCCCTATCAATGGGTTTCGTCGGAGCGGTAGATGGAATCCACCGCACACCAGCCGAAGCCCGTCGATCTGGTGCTCTCCGGCGGGGGCGTCAAGTTCATCGGGCTGGTGGGCGCCATCGTCGCGCTGATGGATGCCGGATATTCGATCAAGCGGGTGTCGGGGGTCTCGGCCGGTTCGGTGGTCGCGGCGATCCTGGCGGCCGGATCCACCGATGGGCAGCTGACCGGCGCGCAGGTCAAGGAGCTCGCGTTCTCGGTCCCCCTGCGTAAGTGGCGCGACGCCGGACCCGTGCCCTACCTGGGTGCGGCCTGGGGGCTGGTCACCGATTCCAGCATGTACCGCGGCGACGTGGCCTACGACTGGATCCGCAGCGAGTTGAAGAACTTCGGGGTCACCCGCTTCGGCGATCTGCACCTCGACGACGACCGCCTGCTCGAGGGGCGGCGCGACAAGCTGGTGGTCACCGTCGCCGACCTGACAGCGGCGCAGCTGGTGCGGTTCCCGTGGGACTTTCGGCGGCTCTACGGCCTGGACCCCGACGAGCAGCCGGTGGCCGACGCGGTGCGCGCCTCGATGGCGATCCCGTTCTTCTATCGCCCGGTCAAGCTGACGGGCGTCGACGGCTCGACGTCCACCCTAATCGACGGCGGCGTGCTGTCGAATTTCCCGATCGACACCTTCGACCGCCCCGACGGCAGGGCCCCGCGTTGGCCCACGTTCGGGATCACGGTGCTGCCGAGGCTCACCGAGGGCATCGGCGCGGTGATGCCGGCCCTGAAACCGTTGCGCTTCTTCGAACAGACGGCGTTGCTGGAAAGCCTGGTCACCACCATGCTGGCCGGCCACGACCAGACCCATCTCAGCCGGCCGTGGGTGGCGGCCCGCGCCATCGCGGTCGAGTCGACCGATGTCGGCGTGCTCGACTTCGACATCCCCAAGGGCCGCCTCGAAGAGCTGTACGAGAGCGGCTATGCGGCGGCGCAGGCGTTCCTGTCGACGTGGGATTGGCCGGCTTATCTGGACCGGTTCCGGTAAGCCGTCGCCCCCGCCGGGTGAAGTGACGGCTCGTCGCGCACGTGCCAGACTGGCGGCGAGGAGGCGAGAGGAACGCGGTGGCCGCCGATGGCGGCCACCGCGTTCGCCGTTTCAGTTCATCAACACTTGCGGCGAAAGCTCTTTGAGCATCGCGTTGGCCCAGCGCATCTGGCGCAGCGTGTCGGGATGACAGCGCGAGGCCAGGCTCAGCAGTTCGGAATCCTTGGCGGCCTGCGCCCCCTGGGCCAGCAGCTCCCAGTCCAGCGACACCCCCGCGGACAGGCGGTGAATCCGGCGTAGGTCGGCGAGCAGCATCACCCCAGGCTCCGGCCGGTGCCGCAGCAGGCCGCTGAGGCGCGATTGCAGGAAACCGGTGATCGCGCCGGTGCGGGGATCGGTGGACAGGTGCAGGCCGTAGTGGCGGCCGTGCCGCGCCAACTCGGCGAGGTGATGGCGTGACCAGCCGGCCAGGTCCTGCGCCAGGTGGCTGACGTCCTGGTCGCTGTGGTGTCGCGCGGCGACCACGTTGAGTTCGTGGGCCAGCTTGCATTCGGAGCGGTGCAGTTCGCGCAGCGCCATTTTGAGCTTCACGCCTGACCCCCCAAGGCTTCGGCAACCGCCGCGCGCGGGGCGGCGGAGGCGCCGTTCCCGCCGGCTCGCCGCATCCGGCTTTTGCGCAGCCGGGCGGCGGCCGTCTTGAAGATCGGCTGCTTGGACACCGGGTCCCAATCGGTCAGCGTGAGTTCGTTGCCGGCCCGGTGATGCCCGTTGGTCCCGGCATCCCAATAGCCGTAGTGGAAGGGCACGAACAACACGCCGTCGCGGATACCGCAGACCCGCGCCGCGCACCTGATGCAGCCCCGCGGCGTGCTCACCTCGACCAGGTCGCCGTCGGCGATGCCCAGCCGGCGCGCGTCGCCGGCCGAGACCTCGACCCAGACCTCGGGGGCGGCCCGCTGAAGTTGCTGTGCCCGCGCGGTTTTCGTGCGGGTGTGGAAGTGGTAGACGGTGCGTCCGGTGATCAGCGCGAACGGGAAATCCGGGCTGGTCCGCTCATGGGGAGGAACGTATTGGGCCGCCTTGATGATCGCCCTGCCGTAGGGGTTCATCGAGCGGTACTCGTCGGGCTGCAGCGGGGCGCCGGTGATCATGTCTTTGCCGTAGGCCTCGCAGTAGTCGGGTTCCGCCCAGAACTTCGCGTCGGCGTAGAGACGCTCGGTGCCGTCGGGATGTTCTGTGTTGCAAGGCCATTGGATGCCGCTGCCGCCGCGCAGCTTCGCATAGCTCAGACCGGTGTAGTCGCACGGCCGCCCCGCGCTGCATTGCTTCCACGCCTCGAACGCCGACTCGGCATCGGTCCAGGGTGGGAAGGGTTGGCCGTCCTTGTCGCGGAAGTCCATCCGGCGCGCGTAGTCCAGGAAGATGTCGAGGTCCGGGCGCGCGGAACCTGGTGGATCCACGGCCTTTTCGGACAGGTGCACGGTGCGGTCGGCGTTGGTGAAGGTGCCGGTCTTCTCGGCCCACGCCGCGGCGGGCAACACGACGTCGGCCAGCGCGGCGGTTTCGGTCAGGAAGATGTCCTGGACGACGAGGAACAGCCGCTCCTGGGAGAAGATGTCGCGGATGCGGGCCAGCTCCGGCAGCGACACCAGGGGATTGGTGGCGGTGACCCACAACATCCGCAGCGTCCCCTCCTCGGCGAAGCGGAACATCTGCATGGCGTGCGTCGGCGGGGCGTAGTGCGGAATCTGCAGGGGCTCGAGGTTCCACAACGCGGCCAGCTCGGCGACGTGGGAGTCGTTGGACCAGTTGCGGAAACCGGCCAGGTCGCCGTCGGCGCCGCATTCGCGGGTGTTCTCGGCCGTCGGCTGCCCGTTCATCTGCAGCACCCCGCAGCCGGGCTTACCCAGCATGCCGCGCACCAGGTGAATGTTGTTGACCTGCACGGCCGCCGCGGTGGCCTGGTGCGACTGGTAGAAGCCCTGCAGCACGGTGGACAGCAGCCGCTTAGCGGTGCCGAGCAGCTGCGCGGCGCGCCGGATGTCCTCGGCCGGCACGCCGCAGATGTCGGCGACCCGCTCGGGTCCGAACTCTTCGACCCGGCCGCGCAGCTCGTCGAAACCGACCGTGTGCGAGTCGATGTAGTCCCGGTCGATCCAGCCGTTGCCGATGATCTCGTGCAGCAGCCCGTTCATCAACGCGACGTTGGTGCCCGGCACCGGCGCCAGGTGAACGGTGGCGTGCCGGGCGACCGGCGTCAGCCGGGGGTCGACGCAGACGATCGCCGGCGGCGAGGCCCCGGCCAGCCGGTCCAGCATCCGCGCCCACAGCACCGTCTGCGTCTCGGCGACGTTGTGCCCGAACAACGCGATGACATCGGCGTGGTCGACGTCGGTGTAGGACCCCGGCTGCCCGTCGCAGCCGAACGACTCCTTCAGCGCCTCGGCCGCCGTCGCGGTGCACAGCCGGGTGTTGCCGTCGACGTGGTTGGTGCCGATCGCGCCGTGCGCGATGGCGCCCTGCGTGTAGTAGGCCTCCAGGAACAACTGTCCGGACGTGTAGAAGCCGATCGAGCTGGGGCCGTAGCCGTCGAGCAGCTGCTTGCTGCGGTCGACGATCCGCTGCATGGCGGTGTCCCAGTCGCACGGCTTCAGCTCGCCGCGCTCCCTGATCATCGGGGTGGTGAGCCGGTCGGCGGAGGCGTTGGCCTGCCAGCCGAACAGGTCCTTGGGGTCGAGGCGCCCGTGGTTGACGCGGTCGACGGCGCGCCCGCGCACGCCCACGATGCGGCCGTCCTTGACGGCGATGTCCAGACCGTCGCCGTTGGAGTGCAGCACCGCCGCCGATTGCACCCAGCGGTCCACCGACTCGGCGGTGATGCCGTCGGCGAGGTAGGTGTCGACCCGGTCCGGCCATGGGGTGCCGGGCTCGTACGGGGTGCGCGCCCCCCAGGGATCCGCGATGCGATCTGTGGCCACAGGCGTGGACTTCCCCGGCAGCGGGCCCCGAAACCACTTCAGCCAGGGGCAAATCAGCGGGCTAGAGCCCGAATTCGGCCTCGATCCCGTCGATGCCGGCGCGGATGGCGGCCAGGGCGTCGGCCCTGGCGCGCAGCTTGGTGGCGGCATGCGCGCGCTGATTGAGGCCGGCGAATTCGGCGGCGGCTTCCTCGGCGCGGTCCAGCACCATCTCGGGCAGCACGATCTCGTCGATAAAGCCTGCGGCAAGGGCGGTTTCGCCGAAGAACGTCTTGGCCAGCCCCGCGGCCTGCTGGTACCCCGACGGCGTCAGTCGCAGCTTCATGATCTCCAGCGCGGCATACGGGATGACCATGCCGATCGCGACCTCGTTGGCCTGGATGTTGTAGGCGTGGGCCGCCACCCGGTGATCGCCCGACGACAACAGGAACGCCCCCATCGCGATCGCATGGCCGGTGCACGCCATCACCACCGGCTTCGGAAACGACAGGAGCCGGTAGGCCAGCTCGAACCCGCCGCGCAGCATGTCGATCGCGGGCTGCACCTCGCCGGAGGTGAGGATCTTCAGGTCGAAGCCGCCGCTGAACACCCGCTCGTTGCCGGTGATCACCAGCGCCCCGGCGTTGTCCCGCTCGGCCTGGTCGATCGCGTCGCCCAGAGCCCGCTGCATCGTCGGGCCCAGCGCGTTGACCTTGCCGTCGTCCATCCTGATGACGGCGAGGGAGTCCTTGGTGCTGTAGTGGACCGGGGCGGTCATGGGTGCTCCTGCTCCTTCCCGTCAGGCGGACTGGTTGTGGTGTTTGCCCAGATCGTCTTCGGCGTTACTCCAGCGCAGGCTCACATCGGTGGGTTCGTCGAGTTGGCGGGTGCGCCAACGGTCTTGGGTCTCCCGAACCGCGGCGTTGATCCGCTCGATCTCGCTGCGGAAAACCTCGGGCCGGGTCTCCTTGCTGGCGTAGTGGAAATAGGTCAGCAGGCCGCGCAGCAGCTCCAACTTTTCCTTTTCCCGCTTCGCCAGGTCGTGGGTGGTCATCAACTCGATGCGCTGCACGGGTGGCAGGGCGTCCCAGTCCAGGACGACGTCGGTGCGCAGGGGAGAACGCTCGCGCTGCCAGAATCGCCATCCGCGCGGCTGGTCGGGGCGGTCGTAATAGCTGACGGTCCCGGTGAAACGCGACTCGATGCCGCTGCCGATCTCGGCGCGGTCGAGGGCGGAGTCCCACACCAGGCGCCATTCCTGGCCGGGCGCCAGCACCGGCAGCTCCCGGGGCAGGCGCAGTTCGACGACATCGGCGTAGCCGTCGGTGGCGCTTTCGTATTCGGCCACGGTCGGCGGATTGTCGAACGAGAACTGAATGTCATAGGCCGCGGTCTGGCCGAAGTTGCGGACCACGAGTTCGATCACGTGCCAGTCGGCGGAATGCGGCTCCATGAACACCCCGACGTGCGGGCGGGTCTGCTCGGCGGCGGCGCGGCGGTTGCGGGTGATCTGGCTGTTGGTGAAGACCAGTGTGACGACGGCGAGGGCGATCGCCGCCCACGCTGCCCACGCTATCCAGGTGCTGGACCCGACGTGCGTGACCCCATGCCAGCTGTCCTGGATCCAACCCATGGAATCCACCCTCCGCTTATATCACAGGGCCGGACGCCGAAGGGGCCCATCGAGCGATCACCCACCCATCAGCATTCGCCATTGGTCAAGGTCCGCGGCCCGATACACATAGTTGGACCGCTTGACGTCCGACAGCGAGGCACTGGGCTGCGCCGAATACCAATGCCCCGGAAACACCGTCGGGTCGCCGGGCAGGGTCGCGAGCCGCTGCAGGCTGCGGTACATCTCGTCGGAGTCGCCGCCGGGGAAGTCGGTGCGCCCGCAGCCCTCCAGGAACAACGTGTCACCGGCGACGAGGCGGCCGTCGAGCAGAAAACACTGGCTGCCCGGGGTGTGACCGGGCGTGTGCAGCAACTCGATCTCGATGTCGCCGATGCTGACCTTGTCGTGGTTCTCGTGCGCGGTCAGGTCGCCGACCCCGATCCCGGTGACTCGCGAAACCCACAGCGCCTCATGGGTATTGACGTGCACCGGCACCGGCGCCCGTTCCAGCAGTTCGGCCAGGCCGGCCAGCGAGAAGCCCATCATCGATCCGCCGACGTGGTCGGGGTGGTGGTGCGTCACCAGCACCCCGGACAGGTGCATGCCGTCGGCCTCGAGGGTGTCGAGGAGATCACCGGCGGCATACGCCGGGTCGACGACCACGCAGTCCCCGGTTTGCCGGTCGCCGATCAGGTACGCGAAGTTGCGCATCTGCGTCGCGAACATGTCGCCGGCGGCGAAGTCGCGGCCGGCGAGCAGTTGACGGAAGTAGAGCCGGTCATCTGACACGTGACCAGACTAGGACCCGGATCGCGGCGGCCCGGCGGGTAGTCCGCCACCGCTTGGTTCGCGCCGCCCGGCGGCGGCGCGACACCCCTTCGGAGCACCGGGTTGGGCCCGTTGCCAGTGGGTATTGTTGGCGCATGAGGAAGAAGGTCGAAATCGAGGTCGACCTCGATTTGGTCGACGAGGCGATCCAGCGCTTCCGTGTCGCCGACGCGCGTGAGGCCGTCAATCTCGCGTTGCGCACCCTGCTTCGTGAGGGAGCTTCCGACGAAGAGGAAGACGAGTACGACGAATTCAGCGACCTCAACGCGTGGCGGCCTCGCCGTTCCCGCGAGACCGGGTGAGCCGGGCATTTCGGGTGACCACCGCGGGCCGCTGTCCATCGGTACTCGTGGTTTGGTGCCGCTGCGAGCCGGGTTGTACCCTCTTTTAGGCCCGCGCGACTGATCGCTTCGGGTGAACGGCCCCCTTAGCTCAGTCGGTAGAGCGTTTCCATGGTAAGGAAAAGGTCAACGGTTCGATTCCGTTAGGGGGCTCGGCGGACGCCGAGCAGGCGTGGCGGCCCCGACCCAAAACGGGGTGGCCAGAGGCGATGTAGCTCAGTCGGTTAGAGCGAACGACTCATAATCGTTAGGTCGCCGGTTCGAGTCCGGCCATCGCTACAACAGAACAGCACAGATCTTTTCAAGAATCGAGAGAGAACCGTCATGGCGTCCAGTACCGACGTACGGCCGAAGATCACCTTGGCATGCGAGGTGTGCAAGCACCGCAACTACATCACCAAGAAAAACCGCCGGAACGACCCGGACCGACTGGAGCTGAAGAAGTTCTGCCCCAACTGCGGTAAGCACCAGGCGCATCGCGAGACACGCTAGCGGCGCCCCGCCAGCGTTTACTCCGATTGACTAGGTAGTTTAAGAACCGTGCCGTTAACCGAGAGCATCGTCGGGATGCACTACCGCTACCCCGATCATTACGAGGTAGAGCGGGAGAAGATCCGCGAGTACGCGGTCGCCGTCAAACACGACGACCCGGCGTATTTCGAGGAGAAGGCGGCCGCCGACCTCGGCTACTCGGGGCTGCCGGCCCCCCTGACCTTCGTCTGCGTGTTCGGCTACACGGCGCAGACGGCCTTCTTCAAGCACGCCAACGTCGCCGTCCAGGACGCCCAGATCGTGCAGGTCGACCAGGTGCTGAAGTTCTTCGCGCCGCTGGTCGCCGGGGACAAGCTCTACTGCGACGTCTACGTGGACTCGGTGCGGGTGTCGCACGGCACCCAGATCATCGTCACCAAGAACGTCATCACCAACGAGGCGGGTGACGTCGTGCAAGAGACCTATACGACCCTGGCGGGCCGTGCCGGCGAGGATGGAGAAGAGGGATTTTCTGATGCCACTGCGTGAGTTCAGCTCCGTGAAGGTGGGTGACCAGCTTCCGGAGAAGACCTACCCGTTGACCCGACAGGATCTGGTGAATTACGCGGGCGTCTCCGGCGACTTGAACCCGATCCACTGGGACGACGAGATGGCCAAGGTCGTCGGCCTGGAGACCGCGATCGCGCACGGCATGCTGACCATGGGCATCGGCGGCGGCTACGTCACCGCGTGGATCGGTGACCCCGGCGCGGTGACCGAGTACAACGTGCGGTTCACCGCCGTGGTGCCGGTGCCCAACGACGGCAAGGGCGCCGAGCTGGTCTTCAACGGCCGCGTCAAGTCCGCCGATCCCGAAACCAAGTCCGTGACCATCGCGCTCACCGCCACCACCGGCGGCAAGAAGATCTTCGGTAGGGCCATCGCGTCCGCGACCCTGGCATAGCGCATGGCGCTCAAGACAGACATCAGGGGGATGATCTGGCGCTACCCGGACTACTTCGTCGTCGGCCGTGAACAACTGCGCCAGTTCGCGCTGTCCATCAAGAACCGCCACCCGGCCCACTTCGAGGAGGACGCCGCCGCCGAACTCGGCCACGACGCGATCATCGCGCCGCTGACCTTCGGGACCATCTTCGCCAAACTGGTCCAGCTGGATTTCTTCCGGCACGTCGACATCGGCATGGAGACGCTGGTGATCGTCCAGGTCGACCAGCGGTTCGTGTTCTCCAAGCCGATCAAGGCCGGCGACAAGCTGTGGGCCCGGATGGACATCGTTTCGGTGGACGAGCGTTTCGGCGCCGACATCGTCGTCACCAAGAACATCTGCACCGACGAGAACGACGAGGTGGTCCTAGAGGCCTACACCACGCTGATGGGCCAGTACGCCGACAACTCCGCGAACCTGCGTTGGGACTCGGAGTCCGGCCAGGTCGTCAGAACGGCGTAATTAGTATCTGACTCCCGCGTCGATGTACACTCGGACCTCGGGGTTTTCCCAGCATCAGCGCGCTTTCCGTGAGTCGAGCAATCGGAAGGCGCGCGTGTCATGTAAGCCCCGGTAGGTAAGCGCAGGTTGGCCTGCCAACCGCGAAGGGGCGTAGCTCAACTGGCAGAGCAGCGGTCTCCAAAACCGCAGGTTGCAGGTTCAAGTCCTGTCGCCCCTGCTGAAGACGGACGGAGCCGGACCATGGGCATGAGCATGTGCCATGGTGGACACTGGAAGGTGCGCCGCCACCGATGGGACGGCTCTCGGGGTACTAGCAAACAAAGGAGCGTGCGGTGAGCGACGAAGGCGACGTTGCCAACGACGCCGCAAGCGACGGCACTGACACGACGGAGGGCCGCGCGAGCGGTGTCCGGACGGCGGTGGTGACGCGGCCACAACGCCCGACCGGTAAGCGGTCCCGCCAGAAGGCGGCCGACGCCGGCGAGGATGCCGACGCCGCGTCGCCGGACGAAATCGAAGCCTCCGGCAAGGACAAGGCCAAGAAGGGCGCCAAAGCCAAGAAGGCCGCCAAGCCGAAGAAATCCGCGGACAGCCGGGCCAACCCGTTCCTGTTCGTCTACAACTACCTCAAGCAGGTCGTTGCGGAGATGCGGAAGGTCATTTGGCCCAACCGCAAGCAGATGCTCACGTACACCTCCGTCGTGCTGGCCTTCCTGGCCTTCATGGTGGCGCTGGTCGGCCTGGCGGATTTCGGCCTGACCAAGCTGGTGCTGTTGGTGTTCGGCTGAGCGAGCGACGCCGCTGTGAAAAGTGACAGAGAGGACTGACACCGTGACTAGCTTCGACGGTGACCCGTCCGCGGGTGACGCGGTCGACCTGAAAGAGACCACGGAAGCTGCCGAGGTTTCTGACGACACGGCGACCTCCGAGGTTTCCGAGGCGACCACGGACGAGGCGACCACGGACGAGGCCGCCGACGCTGCCGGGGCGCCCGACGAGCCGGCCGAAGAGGTCGACCCGGCCGTCGCGCTCAAGGCGGAACTGCGCAGCAAGCCCGGCGACTGGTACGTCATCCACTCCTACGCGGGATACGAGAACAAGGTCAAAGCCAACCTCGAAACGCGGGTGCAGAACCTCGACGTCGGCGACTACATCTTCCAGGTCGAGGTGCCCACCGAAGAGGTCACCGAGATCAAGAACGGCCAGCGCAAGCAGGTCAATCGCAAGGTGCTGCCCGGCTACATCCTGGTGCGCATGGACCTGACGGACGACTCGTGGGCCGCGGTGCGCAACACCCCCGGCGTCACCGGGTTCGTCGGGGCGACCTCGCGCCCGTCGGCCCTGACGCTCGACGACGTGGTGAAGTTCCTGCTGCCGCGCGGCGCGACGAAGAAGGCCGCCAAGGGGGCGGCTACAACCGCCACCGCCGCCGAGGCCGGGGGGCTGGAACGCCCGGCCATCGAGGTCGACTACGAGGTCGGCGAATCGGTCACGGTCATGGACGGCCCGTTCGCGACGCTGCCGGCCACGATCAGCGAGGTCAACGGCGAGCAGCAGAAACTCAAGGTGCTGGTGTCGATCTTCGGCCGCGAAACCCCGGTCGAATTGACCTTCAGCCAAGTCTCCAAGCTCTAAACCGGCGGCTCCGCCGGGCACAAACCAGGAAGGAACGAACAACATCTCATGGCCCCGAAGAAGAAAGTCGTCGGGCTGATCAAGCTTCAGATCCAGGCGGGGCAGGCCAACCCGGCGCCGCCGGTCGGGCCCGCGCTCGGTCAGCACGGCGTCAACATCATGGAGTTCTGCAAGGCGTACAACGCCGCCACGGAGAACCAGCGCGGCCAGGTCATCCCGGTCGAGATCACGGTCTACGAGGACCGCAGCTTCACCTTCGCGCTCAAGACCCCGCCCGCCGCCAAGCTGCTGCTCAAGGCCGCCGGCGTCGGCAAGGGTTCGGCCGAGCCGCACAAGACCAAGGTCGCCAAGGTCAGCTGGGATCAGGTCAAGGAGATCGCCGAGACCAAGAAGGCCGACCTGAACGCCAACGACATCGACGCGGCCGCCAAGATCATCGCCGGCACCGCCCGGTCGATGGGTATCACCGTCGAGTAGTCCGAGCATGACGAAGCGGGGCGAGGAACGAGGCCCAGCGTAGGTATGGGAAGGACGAATCGACGCAAAGACACCGTCGAGTAATACCCCGCACCACCACCGTGGGAGGGCTGGCTTCGGCCCGATAACCACGACCCAACACCAGATTGGATGAATCAATGAGCAAGAACAGCAAGGCATACCGCGCCGCCGCCGAGAAGGTGGACCGCAACAGCCTGTACTCCCCGCTGGAGGCGGCCAAGCTCGCCAAGGAAACGTCGTCGAGCAAGCAGGACGCGACCGTCGAGGTGGCGATCCGGCTCGGCGTCGACCCGCGCAAGGCCGACCAGATGGTCCGCGGCACGGTGAACCTGCCGCACGGCACCGGCAAGACCGCCCGGGTGGCGGTGTTCGCGGTCGGCGACAAGGCCGAGCAGGCGCAGGCCGCCGGCGCGGACATCGTCGGCAGCGACGACCTGATCGAGAAGATCCAGGGCGGCTGGCTGGAGTTCGACGCCGCGATCGCGACCCCGGACCAGATGGCCAAGGTCGGCCGCATCGCGCGGGTGCTCGGTCCGCGCGGCCTGATGCCGAACCCGAAGACCGGCACCGTCACCCCCGACGTCGCCAAGGCCGTGGCCGACATCAAGGGCGGCAAGATCAACTTCCGCATCGACAAGCAGGCCAACCTGCACTTCGTCATCGGCAAGGCCTCCTTCGACGAGAAGTCGCTGGCCGAGAACTACGGCGCCGCGCTCGACGAGGTGCTGCGGCTCAAGCCGTCCGCGTCGAAGGGCCGCTACCTGAAGAAGATCACCGTGTCGACGACGACGGGGCCGGGCATTCCGGTCGACCCGTCGGTCACCCGCAACTTCTCCGAGGCCTGATCTCTCTCCTGGTCGAACGTCGACTTGTGGCGCGATCACCCAAGTAATCGGCGCCACAAGTCGACGTTCGGCGGGAATTACCCCCCGCACTCGGCGATGCGGCGCCGCAGGAACGCGCGTCCCGGCTCAGACCCGTTGGACTCCAACGCCGCTCGGTACCACGTCAGCGCATCGGCCGGCCGGCCCGCGCGGCGCAGCAGGTCGGCGCGCACGGTCGCGACCAGGTTCGAGCGGGCGAGCCGCGGATCGCCAGCCACATCGTCCAGGGCGGCCAGCCCGGCGTCGGGCCCGTCGCGAAAGCCGATCGCCAGCGCGCGATTGGCGGCCACCACCGGGGACCCGGTGAGCTGCCACAGCCGGTCATAGGCCGAGCAGATGGCGACCCAGTCCGTGCGTTCCCAGGACGGGGCCGTGGCGTGCAGCGCGGCGATCACCGCCTGGGGCAGGTAGGCGCCCGTCGAGCCTCGGGCGTGACGCAACCGCTCGAGCCCGCGGGCGATGCGCGCGCGGTCCCACCGGCGGCGGTCCTGGTCCTCGAGCGGCACCAGCATCCCGGACTCGTCCACCCGGGTCGCGCGTCGCGAATCGTGCAGCAGCATCAGGGCGGACAGCGCGTGCGCCTCCGGCTCGGCGGGCAGCAGCGCGCACAGCTCGCCGCCCAGCCGGATCCCCTCGTCGCACAGGTCGTCGCGGATGGCCGACGGGCCCGCCGTCGACCAGTAGCCCTCGGTGAACACCGAATAGACGCAACCCAGCACGTGCGGGGTGCGCTCGGGCAGCAGCTCGGCGGGCGGGACGCGCAGCGGGATGTTGGCGTGCCGAACCTTGTTCTTGGCGCGCGTGATTCGCTGGCCGATCGCCGCCTCGGTCTGCAGGAGCGCGCGGGCGATTTCGCCGACGGTCAGGCCCGAGACCAGCCGCAGCGTCAGCGCCAATTGCGATTGCCGGTCCAGCGCCGGGTGCGCGCAGGTGAACATCATCCGCAACTCGTCGTCGCGAACCGGGTGCGGGTCGGTGTGCTCGGTGCGCGCCCTGATGTCGTCCAACACGGCCGCCAATTCCTTTCCGGGGCGCACCGATTCGCGGCGCAGGCGATCACGGGCCCGATTACGGCCGACGGTCACCAGCCACCCGCCCGGGTTGGCGGGCAGCCCGTCGCGCGGCCAGGTGCGCAGCGCCTCGGCGCAGGCCTCCTGGACGGCGTCCTCGGCGACGGTGAGGTCACCCGACCACCGCGCGAGCGCGGCCACGGCCGGGCCCCACTTCCGGCGGAAGACGCCGTCCAGGTCGGCCATCTCGCTACAGGCCGGAGACGCCCGCCAACTGGCGCAGCTGCACGGACGAGGCGGGGATCATCGAGGCGATCTTGACCGCCTCGTCACGATCGGCGGCGCTCAACAGGTAGATGCCGGTGGCGATTTCGGCGCCCTCCACGTACGGCCCGTCGGTGATGAGGACCTCGCCGTCGCGCACCCGCACGGTCGTCGCCGTGGACCGGTCGTGCAGCGCGGCGCCGCCGATCACGTGATCGCCGGCGGCGGCGTGCAGCTCGACGTGCTTGGCCGCCACCGCCTCCCACTCCGGCGTGCCCGGTGTGTGCGCGGATTCGGCGGGCTCGAGCAGCAGCGCGAGCCAGTCGTTGCCGGTGAGCGCACGGGACGGCTCGACGGCGTGGACCACCGGCCACAGCTCCACCGCCCCGAACTCGGCCACCGGGACGTCGCGCGCCAGCGCCAGCGCCTCGTCGAGGTTTTCGGCCTCGAACACGTAATAGCCGCAAGCCACTTCGGCGGATTCCGCGAAGGGACCGTCGGTGACCGTCGGCGCGTCCGGGCCGCCGGAAATGGCCACGGCGGACGCGGCGGGCGCCAGGGCGTCACCGGCCTTGATCGCCGGCCCGGCCTTGGCGTGAAAGTTCTCCCAGGCGGCCATCGCGGCGGCGGCATCGTCGGGCGCACGGTCCTGTTCCTTGCTGATCAACAAGGCGAAGTACTGCATGGTCGTCACCTCCGGTAGTGAGCGAAGCCGTCTGCTCCACTCTCTACCTACTCGACGAACCGCGCAGCGCCAATCCGACAGGCGCCGCAGAAATTCAGGCGGCCGCGCCCGGCTTGAGGTAGGTCACCAGGCTGACGTCGAGCATCTCCTCGGTGAAGTAGTGCTCGCAGCCGCGCAGGTACTTGATGTAGCGGTTGTAGACCTCTTCGGAGGTGACCTCGATGGCCTTGTCCCGGTTCGACTCGAGCGTGTCACCCCAGATGTGCAGGGTCTTGATGTAGTGCGGCCGCAACGAAAGCGGTTCGGGCACAACAAAACCGGCCTTCTCGCCGTGGTCGACCATCATCTGGGTGGAGGGCAGCCGGCCGCCGGGGAAGATCTCGGTCACGATGAACTTGATGAACCGCGCCGTCTCGAAGCTCAGCTTCTTGCCGCGCGCGGCCAGATCGTACGGGTGGTAGCTGACGCTGCTCTGGACGGTCATGCGGCCGTCGTCGGGCATGATGTCGTAGGTCCGCTTGAAGAAGTCGTCGTAGTTCTCGTGGCCGAAGTGCTCGAAGGCCTCGATCGACACGATGCGGTCGACGGGCTCGGAGAAGTCCTCCCAGTTCTGCAGGCGCACCTCCCGCGAGCGGTTGCTGTCGATGGAGCCGAGCAACGCTTCGGCGCGGGCGTGCTGGTTCTTGGACAGCGTCAGGCCGATGACGTTGACGTCGAACCGCTCGACGGCGCGCTTCATGGTGGTGCCCCACCCGCAGCCGATGTCGAGCAGGGTCATGCCGGGCTTGAGGTCCAGCTTGTCGAGGTTGAGGTCGATCTTCGCGTACTGGGCCTCTTCCAGGGTCATGTCGTCGCGCTCGAAGTAGGCGCAACTGTAGATCCGTGACGGGTCCTGGAACAGGCCGAAGAAATCGTCGGAGACGTCGTAATGCGCCTGGATGTCTTCCGAGCGCGTCCGCGTCTTCGTCGGGCCAGTCGGTTGCTCAGCCATTTTCGTCCTGTTCTCCTCGATGACGTTCGCTGCCTCTAGTCGCGCGCATCGAGGGGTCCGGTGTGAGCAGCAACGATACCCAACGTCGAGGCGTCGTTTCCGAAGGGTGCGAGTGCGCGTCGCGGGCCCGACCGCGCAGCCAAACTCTACTTTCCGCCGACGCTACTTGGTGAGCGTGTACTGGGCCACGTTCGAGATGCCTTTGCGGAAAAGGTTCGCGCAGCCCGTCAGGTAGCGCATGAAGCGGTCGTAGACCTCTTCGGACTGGATGGCGATCGCGCGGTCGCGGTTGGCCTCCAGGTTGGCCGCCCAGGTGTCCAGCGTCCGGGCGTAGTGCGACTGCAGGTATTGCGTCTGCTCGAGGCCGAAACCGCTGGCTCGCGAAAGGTCGACGATGTCGGCTTCGCCGCACATCTGCCCGCCGGGAAAGATCTCCTTGCCGAGGAAGTGCAGGAAGCGCAGGTCCGACATCGTGATCTTGATGCCGACTTCCTTCCAGTGCGATTGCGGGTAGGTGAAGATGCTGTGCATCAGCATCCGGCTGTCGTTGGGGAGGGTTTCATATGCCCAGTCCCAGAACGCGGGCCAGCGTTCCTTTTTGAACGCGTCGAAGGCCTCGAAGCTGATAATCCGGTCGACGTGCTCGTCGAATTCTTCCCACCCCTGCAGCCGGGCCTCGGCGCGCCGCGTCGTCGGGATCGCGGCCAGCCGCGCCTTGGTGCGCGTGTAATGGTTGCGGCTGAGCGTGATGCCGATGACATTGACGTCGTATTTCTCCAGCGCCCGGACCACGGCCCCGCCCCAGCCGCACCCGACGTCGAGCACCGTCATGCCCGGCTCGAGGTTCAGCTTGTCCAGCCCCAGGTCCAGCTTGGCCAGCTGCGCCTGTTCCAAGGTCATGTCGTCGTCTTTGAAATACGCGCAGGTGTAGACCATGTTTGGGTCGAGGAACAACGCGAAGAAGTCGTCCGAAATGTCGTAGGTAGCCTGCGACTCTTCGTAATACGGCTCCAGCTTCACCATTGCGACACCCACCCTCCTTCGACAACCGTACAACCCTGCGGCATGGACTGAAAATGCGGGGAAATGTTTCTGCGGAATGCCTTTTGGCTCAACACGCCCTGGCGAAATTGTTAGTCAGCACGCCGATCACCTGATCCCACAACTGCTGTGGCAGATCATGACCCATCCCGTCGAATAACACCAATCGGGCGCCGTCGATGGCCCGGGCCACCGCGCGGCCACCGAAGGGCCGCATCAGCTTGTCCGCCCGGCCGTGGATCACCACGGTCGGAGCGACGGTGCCGTGGTTGTAGCGCCGCAGGCTGCCGCTGCCCAGCACCGCGGCGAAGTGCCGCGCCACGCCCTGCGGGTAGTAATTGCGGTCGTACCCCTCGGCGGCCTCGGCGCGGGCCTGCTCGTCGGGCACCCGGTAGCGCGGGCTGCCGATGATCTTGCCGACCCGCACGGCGTTGTCGACGATCACCTCGCGCGGCGAGTTCGGCGGCGGCCCCTTCAACAGGGCCAGCAGCGCGCGCGGTGCCGGCGGCGGCAACAGAGCCGCGTTGTTGCTGGAGAAGATGATCGCCAGGGATTGGGTCCGCTCGCGGAATCGCGCGGCGAAGATCTGGGCGATCATGCCGCCCATCGACGCCCCGACGATGTGGGCGCGTTCGATGCCCAGATGATCGAGCACGGCCGCCGCGTCGTCAGCCATGTCCTCGAGCTTGTACACCGCCCGGCTGGGCAGACCGAGCCAGGACCGGACCAACCGCGTCGCCAGCGGCTGTCCCGAGCTGCCGTACTGGGTCTTGCTGGACAGGCCGACGTCTCGATTGTCGTACCGGATGACGCGCAGCCCTTGGTCGATCAGCTTTTGGCAGAACGCGGTTCGCCACAGCAGCAGCTGGGCCCCCAGCCCCATGATCAGCAGGACGGGCGGGTCGTCGACGTCGCCCATGTCCTCGTAGTACAGCTTCAGGTCGCCTGATATGGCGTATCCCGTGCGGACCTGCACGCCTATACCTCGACGTCCGAGGAGTGCTCGCGGCTGACTTCGACCATGAAGTTCGCGAAATACCCCGTCAGTTGCGGATCCGACATCATCTGCCACTTCGGCGCCAGCAGCTTCATGTACCGCTCGACGTAGAGGAACTGCTTGCCGATCAGCACCAGCTCGCGGGGCAGCTTGACGTCGTAGGCGTCGGCCAGCGCCGACAGCTGCCGGCCGATGTCGGCGTAGGACATGTCGCCCAGCGTCTGCATGGTCAGCGGGGTGGCGAACTTTTCCAGATCCTTGGCGGCCTGGGCCTCGGGCTTCATGGTGCCGACGGCCCCCATCAGCACCACGATCTTGCCCGCCGCGGCATGGTCCTTCTTGACCAGCAGCGCGTACACCAATTCGCGCAGCAGCCACCGGGTGCGGGGATCGATGCGGCCCATGATCCCGAAGTCGAAGAACACGATCCGGCCCTGATCGTCGACGTAAAGGTTGCCCGCGTGCAGGTCGCCGTGGAACAGCCCGTGCCGCAGCCCACCTTCGAACAGCGAGAACAGCAGCGCCTTCACCAGCTCGACGCCGTCGAACCCGGCCTTGCGGATGGCGGCGACGTCGTCGATGCGGATGCCGGACACCCGCTCCATGGTCAGCACCCGGTCGCTGGTGAAGTCCCAGTACACCTGCGGCACCCGGATGTTGCGGCCCAGCGGGGAGGCGTGCAGGTGCGAGACCCACGCCTCCATCGACTGCGCCTCCAGCCGGAAATTGAGCTCCTCGGCCAGGTTGTCGGAGAAGTCGGCCACGACGTCCTGCGCGGACAGCCGGCGGCCGAGCTTGGCCACCTCGACGGCCTGGGCGAAGCGCTTGAGGATCTGCAGGTCGGCGGCGACCCGGCGGCGAATGCCCGGCCGCTGGATCTTGACGACGACCTGCTCGCCGCTGTGCAGGGTCGCGTAGTGCACCTGGGCGATCGACGCCGACGCGAACGGCTCCTCGTCCCAGCTGGCGAACAGCTCGGACGGGTCGGCGCCGAGCTCCTCGATGAATAGCTTGTGCACCTCGCCGGGGTCGGCGGGCGGCACCCGGTCCAGCAGGCCGCGGAACTCCCGGGACAGCGATTCGCCGAACGCCCCCGGGCTCGACGCGATGATCTGCCCGAACTTGACGTACGTCGGTCCCAGGTCGGCGAAGGTCTGGGGGAGCTGCCTGATCACTTTCTGCTGCCACGGACCCCTGCCGGGCAGCTTGGTGACGATGCGAGCGGCGGAGCGGGTGACCTGCCAACCGGTCACCGCTACCCGGGCCGCTTCGACCGGCAACGGCACCCGGTCGAGCTTGGCCACCTCTCGATGCTTGGTAGAACTCATTCCAGCAGTCTGCCAAACCCGTGCTGGCAAGTCCCAATCTCTACTGGTGCCGGTGCCCGCCTCGCCACGGCTGCACCCACCCCTCGATCGCCCAGCCTTCGTGCCCGGCGATCAGCTCGTACATGGTCGCGCCGTCGATCGTCTCCCGGACGATGTCGGCGTGACCGGCGTGCCGCGCCAGCTCGTTGATCACGTGCAGGATCACCCAGCGCACCGACCACGCCCGCTGGTCCTTGGGGAACCAGGGGATGTCGCGCGGCACGGGCACCGCGGCGTCGAGGTCCGCGGTCTCGACCAGCCGCAGCGACGTCGCGTTCTGCGCCTCGAACGCCCGCAGCAGCCCGTCCAGCGTCTCGTCGGGACCCATCACATGCTGGTCGGCGAACTCCTTGCTGATCTGCTCGAACGGACGGGTGTCCTTCGGCGGCGCGTCGGGCGCGGCGGCGACGCGGGTCATCCAGCTGTGCTGCATCCCCGTGGCGTGCTTGACCAGCCCGCCGATCGACAGCGCGCTGGCCGACGGCGTGGAGCGGGCCTGTTCGTCGGTGAGGCCGTAGCTGACGGCGAAGTACGCGCTTTGGTGGAACGCCAGGAATTCGCGCAGGGCGCTGCGTTCATCGGACACCGGTGGTGCGAGGGCGGGCATTGTCAATCCATCCTGTTGTGAACGTAAAGGTCGCGCAGGCAAGCGATTTCGGCGCCATGGTGGATCGCTTCCCGATTGATGTGCAAGACCAGCGCGCTCAGCGGGTAGTCGGCGTACGGCCCTTCGGCCGCGCCGCAGCGGCGGGTCAGGTCGGCGGCGGACAGCGACCGTACACCGTTGATCCACACCGCGTACGTCTCGTCCAGTTGCCGCAGGGCGGTGGCGGCGGTGGTGGCGTAGTTCCAACTCTGGTAATCGGCGGACGGTCCACCGAAATGGTGATGGGCACGCATCGCGAACACCCCGACAATCACGTGCGCCATGCGCCACGCGATCGTGGTGAACGGTGCCGGGCTGGGCGCCGGGAACGCGAAGTCGATCGACCCGTCCGGGTGCACCGTCCAGCAGTGGGGCACCGGCTGCCAGAAGTACTCGTCGTCGGTCAGGCCGCCCAGGCGAGGGCGCAATTGGTTGCGCCAGTGCCAGTCGAGTTGGTCGGCCAGTTGGGCGCTCAGATCTGCCATGGCACCGAGCTTTCCACCAATGGGACGGGTTCGCGGTCAGGCGACGGGTTTCTCGGTTGGCCGCGCCGCCGTAAAGTGCGGGGATGCAGCTGGTTTCGGCGGAGTCGACGGAGCTTTTCGTCGGGCCGCCGGAAGCCCCGCTGCAGCTGGCGCGCGTCACCGTCGCCGGGGTGGGCGAGCCGAGGCGGGTCCGCATCGACGGGGACGGCCTGACCGGGGAGGCGGTCGCCGATATCGGCGACGAGCTCGTCGAGGTCCCCGTCACCGTGGACCGTCCGGTGGTCGGCGAGCGACGGTCCGCGCGGGTGCGCGCCGGGCGCGCGGACATGCCGTTCGAGTTCACGGTCGCCGAGCCCGGCTGGACCATGTTCATGGTCAGTCACTTCCACTACGACCCGGTGTGGTGGAACACCCAGGGCGCCTACACCAGCGAATGGACCGAGGATCCGCCGGGGCGGGCCCGGCAGACCAACGGCTTCGAGCTCGTGCACGCCCACCTGGAGATGGCCCGCCGCGAGCCCGAGTACAAGTTCGTGCTCGCCGAGGTGGACTACCTCAAGCCGTACTGGGACACCCGCCCCGAGGACCGCGCCGACCTGCGCCGGTTCATCGCGCAGGGCCGCGTCGAGGTGCTGGGCGGCACCTACAACGAACCGAACACCAATCTCACCAGCCCGGAAACGACCATCCGAAACCTGGTGCACGGCATGGGTTTTCAGCGCCACGTCCTGGGTGCCGACCCGGCGACCGCGTGGCAGCTGGACGTGTTCGGCCACGACCCGCAGTTCCCGGGCCTGGCCGCCGACGCCGGCCTGACGTCGAGTTCGTGGGCCCGGGGACCGCACCACCAGTGGGGCCCGATGCACAGCGACGGCGGACTGGGCGGCATGCAGTTCTGCAGCGAGTTCGAGTGGATCTCGCCGTCGGGCCGCGGCCTGCTCACCCACTACATGCCCGCGCATTACTCGGCGGGGTGGTGGATGGACTCCGCGACCACGCTGCGCGAGGCCTCCGACGCCACGTACGAGCTGTTCGATCAGCTCAAAACGGTGGCGCTGACCCGCAACGTGCTGCTGCCCGTCGGCACCGACTACACGCCGCCCAACACATGGGTCACCGCGATCCATCGCGACTGGGCCGCCCGCTACACCTGGCCGCGATTCGTATGCGCGCTGCCGCGCGAGTTCTTCGCGGCGGTGCGCGCCGAGCTGGCGCAGCGCGGGTGTGAGCCGTCGCCGCAGACCCGGGACATGAACCCGATCTACACCGGCAAGGACGTGTCCTACATCGACACCAAACAAGCCAACCGGGCCGCGGAGAACGCCGTGCTGGCGGCCGAGCGGTTCGCGGTGTTCGCGGCCCTGGCGACCGGCGCCGACTACCCGCATGCGGCCCTGGCCAAGGCGTGGGTGCAGCTGGCCTACGGCGCGCACCACGACGCGATCACCGGGTCGGAATCCGACCAGGTCTACCTCGACCTGTTGACCGGCTGGCGCGACGCGTGGGAGCTGGGCCGCGCGGCCCGGGACGCCTCGCTGGCGCTGCTGTCCGGGGCGATCGAGGGCGACGTCGTCGTGTGGAATCCCCTGGCGCACCCACGCACCGACCTCGTCACCGCGCGCATCGATCCGCCGCTGCCCGCGGGCGTGCAGGTGCTGGACGCCGACGGCGCCGAACTGCCCGCGCTGGTGCAGCACGACGGGAGCTCGGTCACCTGGCTGGCCCGCGATGTCGGGTCGCTGGGCTGGCGGGCCTACCGGCTGGCACCCGCCGACCAAGCGGCCGGCTGGGCGGCGGTGCCGGGATCGGTGATCGCCAACGAGCACTACCGGCTCGAGGTCGACGCGGCCCGCGGCGGGGCCGTCGCCTCGCTGATCGACTTGTCTGCCCAGGGGGGCCGCGAGCTGATCGCCGAGGGCCGGGTGGGCAACGAGCTCGCCGTCTACGAGGAATACCCGTCGCACCCCACGCAGGGCGAGGGACCGTGGCACCTGCTGCCCAAGGGGCCGGTGGTGTGCTCGTCGGAATCGCCGGCGCGGGTGCGGGCCTTCCGCGGACCCCTCGGTGAGCGGGTGGTGGTCCGCGGCCGGATAGGCACGCTGCTGCGCTACACCCAGACCCTGACGCTGTGGCGGGGCGTCGCGCGGGTGGACTGCCGCACCACCATCGACGACTTCACCGGCGCCGATCAGCTGGTGCGGCTGCGCTGGCCGTGCCCGGTGCCGGGCGCCATGCCGGTCAGCGAAGTCGGCGACGCCGTCGTCGGCCGCGGTTTCGCGCTGCTGCACGACGGGCCGCGCGCGGTGGACACCGCCCGGCACCTGTGGGCCCTGGACAACCCGGCGTACGGCTGGTTCGGCCTGTCCTCGGCCGCCCGGGTCCGGGTGTCGGGGGCCGGGGTGCGGGCGATCTCGGTCGCCGAGGTGGTGTCTCCGGCGGAGGCGGTGTCCGGGCCGCTGGCGCGCGAGCTGATGGTGGCGCTGGTCCGCGCCGGAGTCACGGCCACCTGCACCGCCGCGGACAAGCCCCGCTACGGCCACCTGGAGGTGGATTCCAACCTGCCCGACGTGCGGATCGCGCTGGGCGGGCCGGACCGCAACGCCTTCACCGAGGCGGTGCTGGCCCACGCCGATCCGGTGTACGCCGGGGAACTCGACCGCCAGCTGGCGGCGACCGGCCGGGCCCGGGTGTGGGTGCCGGCCGAGACGCCGCTGGCCGCGGTGTGGGTGCCCGGCGCCGACCTGCGTGGACTGCGGGCGCTGCCGGTGCTGGTCGTCGACGGCCGCGCCGACGAGGACCTGCGCGCGGAGATCGCCGCGCTGGCCGACGATCTCGGTGACGCCGAGATCGTCGTCGCGCAGCGGCCCGCGTCGGGAACGGAGGCGTTCGAGGACCGCACCGTCGCCCTGCTCAACCGCGGGGTGCCCAGCTTCGCCGTCGACACCGAGGGCACCCTGCACACCGCGCTGATGCGCTCGTGCACCGGCTGGCCGTCGGGCATCTGGATCGATGACCCCCGCCGCACCGCGCCGGACGGCTCCAACTTCCAGCTGCAGCACTGGACCCACGATTTCGACTACGCGTTGGTCAGCGGCGACGGCGACTGGCGGCGCGCCGACATTCCCACCCGCAGCGCGCAGTTCGCGCAGCCGCTGCTCGCCGTCGCCGGCGGCCGGCGGCCCGGTGCGCTGCCGCCGGCCGGTGCGCTGCTGCGCGTCGAGCCCGCCGACTCGGTCCACCTGGCGGCCCTCAAGGCGGCCGGCGATCCGCTGACCGCGGGCCGCGCCGCGCCGGTCGACCCGCACTCGGTCGCCCTGCGGTTGGTGGAGACGACCGGGGCGGGCGCGCGGGTGACGCTTAGCTCGGACGTCGCGGCGATCAGCGACCTGCGGGCCGCCGACCTCCTGGAGGCCCCCGAGGGGCGGCTGGATTCGGTCGACCTGCACGGCTACCAGGTGGCGACCGTGCTGGCCCGGTTCGACCTGCCCGCGACGCTCTCGGACGCCGCCGCCCTGGCGCCGAACGCCGAGGCCGCCCAGCCGCTCTACGCCCGCTATTGGCTGCACAATCGCGGGCCCGCGCCGCTCGGCGGCCTGCCCGCGGTCGCCCACCTGCACCCGTCGCAGATCAGCGCGCAGCCCGGCCGCGACGTGACGGTGCGTCTGACCGCGGCCAGCGACTGCAGCGACGCCACGCTGCGCGGCGGGGTCGTCCTCGCGTGCCCGGACGGCTGGTCGGCCACGCCCGCCGAGCTGCCCTTCACCCTGTGCAGCGGCGGCCACCTGGAGGCCGACGTGGTGGTGTCGATCCCGCCGACGGCAGAACCGGGCCTCTACCCCGTCCGGGCACGGCTGCGCCTCACCGGCGAACACATCCCCGCCCCCTGGCGGCAAGCGGTCGAGGACGTGTGCGTGGTCGCGGTGGGCGGCGCGGCGGTCGACCCGGGCGGCCTGGTCTACCTCGCCGACGGGCCGCGCGAGGTCACGCTGCGACCCGGCGAAGCGGGTGAGGTGACCGTCACCGTCGGCACCCACGCCCGGGCCGATTTGGCGCTCGAGGCGCATCTGATCAGCCCCTGGGGCACGTGGGAATGGATGGGACCCGCCGCCCTCGGCGCGGTCCTGCCCGCCGGCGGCACCGTCGGCCTCGGCTTCCGGGTGACCCCGCCGGCCTGGCTGGGACCCGGGCAATGGTGGGCGCTGGTGCGCATCGGCTGCGCCGGGCGGCTGGTCTACTCGCCCGCGGTCCGGGTGACGGTGACATGAGCGGCCACCCTGTCGCGACCGTCGCCGGCATCCCCGTGTCGTGCGCGGAGGTCGACGCGGCCGAAACGCGGCTGCGCGCGGGGCGGGGAGCGGGCGCACTGCCGGCCGCGGGCACCAGCGAGGGCCGCCAACTGCGACGCTGGCTGACCCAGCTCATCGTGACCCGGCGGGTGGTCGCCGCCGAGGCGGACGCGCGCGGGCTGGACCCGCGCGAAGCCCCGACCGAGACGGAGCTGCTGCCCGACGTGACCGCACGGCTGGAGATCGGCAGCATCGCCGCGGCCGTACTGGCCGACCCGCGCGCCCGGGCGCTGTTCGCCGACGTCACCGCCGACGTGCACGTCACCGACGACGAGGTGGCCGCCTATCACGCCCGCAACCCGCTGCGCTTCGCCGCGGCACGACCGGGTGAAAACGGCTGGCGCACAACGGCGTTGGCCGCTCCACCGCTGGCCGAGGTGCGATCGGCGATCGCCGAGCAGCTGCGCGGCGCCGCCCGGCGGCGCGCCTTCCGGCTGTGGCTGCACGCCCGCCGCGCCGAGCTGGTGCGGCTCGCGCCCGGCTACGAGCATCCCGGCGACCCCCGCCAACCCGACAACACCCACCGGCACTGAGACCATGCCAACCCTCTGCCTGGACATCGGCGGCACCAAAATCGCCGCCGCTCTGGTCGATTCGGCCGGCGCGCTGGTGCACAGCGCGATCCGCCCCACCCCGGTCACGACCGCCGCCGGCGACGTGTGGGCCGTCGTCGAGGCGATGATCGCCGACGCGGTGCGCGCGGCCGACGCCCCGATCACCGCCGTCGGCATCGCCTCGGCCGGGCCGATCGACCTGCACACCGGATCGGTCAGCCCGATCAACATCGCGGGCTGGGACCGTTTCCCGCTGCGCGACAGGGTCGCCGCCGCGGTGCCCGGGGTGCCGGTGGTGCTGGGCGGCGACGGCCTGTGTATGGCGTTGGGCGAGCACTGGATCGGGGCGGGCCGCAGCGCGGGGCCGGACGCCCGGTTCCTGCTGGGCATGGTGGTCTCCACCGGGGTGGGCGGCGGTCTGGTGCTCGACGGCGTCCCCTACGCCGGGCGCACCGGCAACGCCGGCCACGTCGGGCACATCGTCGTCGAACTGGACGGGCCGCCGTGCACGTGCGGCGGCCGCGGCTGCGTGGAGACGGTGGCGTCCGGGCCGTGGATGGTGCGCTGGGCGCGCGACAACGGGTGGGCGGCGCCGCCCGGCGCGGGCGCCAGGGACCTGGCCGTCGCGGCGGCGGCCGGAGACCCGGTGGCCCGGCGGGCCTTTCACCGATCGGCCAACGCGCTCGCCGCGATGATCGCCTCGGTCGGCGCGGTCTGCGATCTGGACCTCGTCGTGATCGGGGGAGGGGTGTCCAAATCCGGGCCGCTGCTCTTCGACCCCCTGCGGGCGAAGCTGGCCGACTACGCGGGGCTGGACTTCCTGTCCGGGCTGCGGGTGGTGCCCGGCGAGCTCGGCGGTGCGGCCGGCCTGATCGGCGCGGCCCGCCTCGCGGCCCTGGGCTGACGCGGCGCACGCCGCGCCCGGCTTTCTACGCTGACTGGCATGAACCACAGCATCGACGCGCTCGCGGTCGTGATCACCGGCCTGCTGGTGGGCGTGGAGCTGGCGGTCGCGGTGTTCTTCCACCCGCTCATCGTGCGGCTGCCCGACGACGCCTTCCGTGCGGCCCGCGTCGGCGCCGCCCGATCGCTGGGCACGACGATGCCGTTCTGGTACGCGCTGAGCCTGTTGCTGTTGGTGGCGCTGGCCATCAAGGAGCGGGGCGCGGCGCGCGACTGGCTGTACGGTGCCGCCGGCGCCCTGATGGTGTTGGTCGTGCTGCTGACGGTCACGCTGCTGGTGCCGATCAACAACCGCATCGCCAAGTGGCCGGCCGCCGGTGAGCTCTCGCGTGACCTCGCGGCCCGGTGGGATCGGCTGCACCGGCTGCGGGTGGCCCTGCTGCTGGCGGTGTTCGTCCTGCTGACCCTCGGCGTCACCCGCGCGGTCATCTGAGCCGGCGTCCGGGGTCGCCGTTTTGGCTGACCGCGCAGGCCACGCTATTGTGTTAGCCGTTCCACCGAAGACCGTCGGTCACCGAGCAATCGGTCGAAGGTCCGGGAGTATCCCGGCGGCCCACGCAGGAGGACGAGGCATGACGCCGGCTCGCGCCGGCGTGTTTGTACGCCCCGGCCGTTTCCTGCGCCGGGGCGTTCGTCGTTTTCGGGGGAATCGAGACGACACGTCGCATGACTTCACTTCAGGAGGTAGGCATGGCCAGGGCTGACAAGGCCACCGCCGTTGCGGACATCGCCGAGCAGTTCAAGGAATCGACCGCTGCCCTGGTCACCGAGTACCGCGGCCTGACGGTCGCCAACCTGGCCGAGCTGCGGCGCTCGCTGGGCGCGTCGGCCACGTACTCGGTGGCCAAGAACACGCTGGTCAAGCGTGCTGCGTCGGAAGCCGGGGTCGACGGCCTCGACGAGCTCTTCGCCGGCCCGACGGCCATCGCGTTCATCACCGGGGAGCCGGTCGACGCCGCCAAGGCCATCAAGACCTTCGCCAAGGAGCACAAGGCGCTGGTCATCAAGGGTGGCTACATGGACGGCCGCGCGCTGACGGTCGCCGAAGTCGAGCGCATCGCCGACCTCGAGTCGCGCGAGGTGCTGCTGGCCAAGCTGGCCGGCGCGATGAAGGGCAACCTCGCCAAGGCGGCCGGGCTGTTCAACGCCCCGGCGTCGCAGGTCGCCCGGCTCGCGGCCGCGTTGCAAGAGAAGAAGGCCGCAGAGGGACCGGCGGGGCCAGCAGCTTCCGAGGCCGCTGCCGAGCCCGCCGCGGAAGCCGCCCCGGAACCCGCTTCGGAAGCACCCGCCGAGCCTGCGGAAACCCCGGCCGAAGCCGAATAACAACCACCCCGGAACCTGGGAAAAACAAGGAAGGACCCACACCCATGGCAAAGATGTCTACCGACGACCTGCTCGACGCGTTCAAGGAGATGACGCTCCTGGAGCTCTCCGACTTCGTCAAGAAGTTCGAGGAGACCTTCGAGGTCACCGCGGCCGCCCCGGTCGCCGTCGCCGCGGCCGGCCCGGCCGCCGGTGGCGCGCCCGCCGAGGCCGCCGAGGAGCAGTCGGAATTCGACGTGATCCTCGAGTCCGCCGGCGACAAGAAGATCGGCGTCATCAAGGTGGTCCGCGAGATCGTCTCCGGCCTGGGCCTCAAGGAGGCCAAGGACCTGGTCGACGGCGCGCCCAAGCCGCTGCTGGAGAAGGTCGCCAAGGAGGCCGCCGACGAGGCCAAGACCAAGCTCGAGGCCGCCGGCGCCACCGTCACCGTCAAGTAAGTCACTGCGCGCAGGCCCCCGGGATCGAGGTCCCGGGGGCTTCGCGCGCTCAGCGCGCGCCCATCGCGGTCTGCAGCGACTGCGCCACCTGCTCCGGTGAATCACCAAGGGCCACAAGCAGGTTCGACGTCATCGACCCCAGCACCGGGACGACGGCCGAGCTGTCGTCGCCGTAGTAGCCGGCCAGTTCCAGCATGACGAAGCCGTGGATCAACGCCCAGAACTGGGCCGCGGTCGCCACCACGGACGCGTCGTCGACACCGTCTTTCACGGCGCCCGCGGGTTTGATGCGGCCGGCCACCGCGCACCGGTGCACCCCGCGCACCACGTGAGCGAAGCTCGGGTAGTCGCGCTCGATCTCGGCGACCGTCAGCGTCAGGACGTTGTGGGCGGGCGCGTTGATGCCGTGCGCGCTGGTGCTGCCGAACATCAGCCGATACACGTGCGGGCGCTTGATCGCGTAGCGGCGGTAGGCCGCCCCGATCATGAACAGATCGGCGACCGGGTCGGCGGTGTGCGGCACGGTCAGCGCGGCGTCGAACTGGCGCAGGCCCTCCTCGGCCACCTCGGCGATGAGCCCCCGCATCCCGCCGAAGTGGGTGTAGACCGCCATGGTGGAGGTCCCCGCGGCGCCGGCCACCTTGCGCGTCTGCAGGGCGTCGGGGCCGTGCTCGTCGAGCAGGCCGACCGCCGCGCGCAGCATCTCCTCGCGAACGCTGCGCTGAACGTCTGAAGTCATCGTTGCCATCTTCTCATCGGGGGCGTACGGTGCCAATAACGCTGAAATAACAATGTTATAGGAGCTCAGCCATGGCGACCACGACAACCGCCAAGCCCGGCAACCCCTACCTCGAGGACTTCCTGGCGCCGGTGAGCGCGGAGGTCACCGCCACCGACCTCAAGGTCACCGGACGCATTCCCGAACACCTCGACGGGCGCTACCTGCGCAACGGGCCCAACCCCGTCGCCGAGGTGGACCCCGCCGTCTACCACTGGTTCAGCGGTGACGGCATGGTGCACGGGGTGGCGCTGCAAGGCGGGCAGGCCCGCTGGTATCGCAACCGATGGGTGCGCACCGCCCACGTCTGCACCGCACTCGGCGAGCCGGCGCCCAGCGGGCTGAACCCGCGGGCCGGCATGCTCTCCGTCGGCCCCAACACCAACGTGCTCAGCCACGCCGGCCACACGCTCGCGCTCGTCGAGGGGGGCGGGGCGAACTACCGCCTCACCGACGAGCTGGACACCGAGGGGCCCTGCGACTTCGACGGAACCCTGTTCGGGGGATACACCGCCCATCCGCACGCCGACCCGCGGACCGGCGAATTGCACGCGGTGTCCTACTCGTTCACCCGCGGGCGGACCGTGCAGTACTCGGTCATCGACACCCAGGGCCGGGCGCGGCGCACCGTCGACATCGAGGTGGGCGGGTCGCCGATGATGCACGACTTCTCGCTGACCGACAAGTACGTGGTGATCTACGATCTGCCCGTCACGTTCGACCCCGTTCAGGTGATGCCGGCGAACGTGCCCCGTTGGCTGAGCCTGCCGGCCCGCCTGGTGATGCAGTCGCTCATCGGGCGCGTGCGGCTGCCCAGCCCGATGGCGACGGCGATCAATCGCAACCAGCGGCCGACCAGCCGGATGCCGTACCGGTGGGACGACAACTACCCGGCGCGCATCGGGGTGATGCCCCGAGAGGGCGGAAATCGGGACGTGCGCTGGTTCGACATCGAGCCCTGCTACGTCTACCACCCGCTTAACGCGTACTCCGAGATGCGCGACGGCACAGAGGTTTTGGTGCTCGACGTGGTGCGCTACGCGCGGATGTTCGACCGTGACCTGCGCGGTCCCGGCGACAGCCGGCCGACGCTGGACCGCTGGACCGTCAACCTGGCCACCGGGACGGTGACCAGCGAACGCCGCGACGATCGCCCCCAAGAATTCCCGCGCATCAACGAGACCTTGCTGGGCGGGCCGCACCGGTATGGCTACACCATCGGCACCGAGGGCGGTTACCTGTCCGGCGGGCGATCCGAGATGTCGACCGCCGTGTACAAGCACGACTACGCGACCGGATCCGCCACCGCTGCCGATCTCGATGCGTGCCTTTTGCTCGGCGAGATGTCGTTTGTGCCCAATCCCGCACCGGGCGCCGAGGATGACGGCATCCTCATGGGGTTCGGCTATCACCGCGACCGCGACGAGGGCCAACTGGTCTTGCTGGACGCGCAGACGCTCGAGCACGTCGCCACCGTGCATCTGCCGCAGCGGGTGCCGATGGGATTCCACGGCAACTGGGCGCCGGCTGGCTAACACGTGCGTCAAATAAGTTGCGCCATCGGGGCTTCCGGCTGATCTCGGGACGGCCAATTTTTCCCCGCTGTGTGCCGCAACCCTGATGCCGTGTGGCAGGCGTGCGCTACAGTGACTCATGCCACACAAAAGGGCAGGTGGCAGGCATGAGTGTCGACGGAAGGATTTCCCATGGGCGTCGCAATCGAGGTGAATGGACTCACGAAGTCCTTCGGTTCCTCGAGAATCTGGGAAGACGTGACGCTGGAAATCCCCGCCGGGGAGGTCAGCGTCCTGCTGGGGCCGTCGGGTACCGGCAAATCGGTTTTCCTGAAGTCACTGATCGGTTTGTTGCGCCCCGAGCGCGGCTCGGTCGTCATCGACGGCACCGACATCCTGCAGTGCTCGGCCAAGGAGCTCTACGAGATCCGCACGCTGTTCGGCGTGATGTTCCAGGACGGCGCGCTGTTCGGGTCGATGAACCTCTTCGACAACGCTGCCTTCCCGCTGCGCGAGCACACCAAGAAGAAGGAAGGCGAGATCCGTGACATCGTCATGGAGAAGCTGACCCTGGTCGGCCTCGGCGGCGACGAGAAGAAGTTCCCCGGTGAGATCTCCGGCGGTATGCGCAAGCGCGCCAGCCTGGCCCGCGCCCTGGTGATGGACCCGCAGATCATCCTGTGCGACGAGCCCGACTCCGGTCTGGACCCGGTTCGTACCGCCTACCTGAGCCAGCTGATCCTCGACATCAACGCCCAGATCGACGCCACGGTGCTGATCGTCACGCACAACATCAACATCGCCCGCACGGTGCCGGACAACATGGGCATGCTGTTCCGCCGCAAGCTGGTCATGTTCGGCCCCCGCGAGGTGCTGCTGACCAGTGACGAGCCGGTCGTGCGGCAGTTCCTCAACGGCCGCCGCATCGGGCCGATCGGCATGTCGGAGGAAAAGGACGAGGCGACCATGGCCGAGGAGCAGGCGGCGCTGGACGCCGGACAGCATGCGGGCGGTGTCGAGGAGATCGAGGGCGTGCCGCCGCAGATCGTCGCATCGCCCGGCATGCCGGAACGCAAGGCCGTCGCCCGCCGCCAGGCGCGGGTGCGCGAGATCCTGCACACCCTGCCCAAGACCGCTCAGACCGCCATCCTCGACGACCTCGAAGGCACCCATCGGTACCGCGCACACGAGATCGGCGAATGAGGGGCGCCGGGCCGGCGGGTTCCGTGATAACTCCGCGTAACACTCCCGGCCCGCCCTCTTGACGACGGGCCCTAAACGAGCCAGTCTGTTGGGCAGCATGTACCTGAACAGTCCGAGGGAAGTCGAGATCGCCAGCCAGCGTCGATGTCCCTGGACCCCCAGGGCTGGGAAGTTGAGGAATGCGCCGTCCTGCGCTATTGTTGGACGTTGCGCTGGCTACCTCCTGCCCACCTCACCCGCCACCTGACACCGTGGTCTAAGCCTGAGCCCCCCTACGTGGCTTAGTTCTTTAGTTGCGCGCGTGAGATCCGGACAGTTCGTTCGCCGGCCGAACCGACACAATTCGCGGCGAGCTGGCCGGTGGTCCCGGCCTTCGTGAGTCGCACGAGGTGCTGGAAGGATGCATCTTGGCTGATTTCCGCCAGAGCAAGACGGATCGCCCACAAAATTCCTCTAACGGAAGTTCGTCGAACGGCTCCGTGCCCGGAGCGCCCAACCGAGTTTCCTTCGCCAAGCTCCGCGAGCCCCTCGAGGTTCCGGGCCTGCTTGACGTGCAGATCGACTCCTTCGAGTGGTTGATCGGCGCGCCGCGGTGGCGCGAGGCGGCCGCCGCGCGCGGCGACGGCAAGCCGGGGGTCACCCCGGTGGGCGGCCTCGAAGAGGTGCTCTTGGAGCTCTCGCCGATCGAGGACTTCTCCGGCTCGATGTCGCTGTCGTTCTCCGACCCGCGCTTCGACGAGGTCAAGGCGCCGGTCGACGAGTGCAAAGACAAGGACATGACGTACGCGGCCCCGCTGTTCGTCACGGCCGAGTTCATCAACAACAACACCGGCGAGATCAAGAGCCAGACGGTGTTCATGGGTGACTTCCCGATGATGACCGAGAAGGGCACCTTCATCATCAACGGCACCGAGCGCGTCGTGGTCAGCCAGCTGGTCCGCTCGCCCGGTGTGTACTTCGACGAGACCATCGACAAGTCGACCGAGAAGCTGCTGCACAGCGTCAAGGTGATCCCCAGCCGGGGCGCGTGGCTGGAGTTCGACGTCGACAAGCGCGACACCGTCGGCGTGCGCATCGACCGTAAGCGCCGCCAGCCGGTCACCGTGCTGCTCAAGGCGCTGGGCTGGACCAACGAGCAGATCACCGAGCGCTTCGGCTTCTCCGAGATCATGATGTCGACGCTGGAGAAGGACAACACCGCCGGCACCGACGAGGCGCTGCTGGACATCTACCGCAAGCTGCGTCCGGGCGAGCCGCCGACCAAGGAGTCCGCGCAGACCCTGCTGGAGAACCTGTTCTTCAAGGAGAAGCGCTACGACCTGGCGCGTGTCGGCCGCTACAAGGTCAACAAGAAGCTCGGCCTGCACGCGGGCGAGCCGATCACCAGCTCGACGCTGACCGAGGAAGACGTCGTCGCCACCATCGAGTACCTGGTGCGCCTGCACGAGGGCCAGCCCACGATGACCGTCCCCGGCGGCATCGAGGTGCCGGTGGAGACCGACGACATCGACCACTTCGGCAACCGCCGCCTGCGCACCGTGGGTGAGCTGATCCAGAACCAGATCCGGGTCGGCATGTCGCGGATGGAGCGCGTCGTCCGCGAGCGGATGACCACGCAGGACGTCGAGGCCATCACGCCGCAGACCCTGATCAACATCCGGCCGGTCGTCGCCGCGATCAAGGAGTTCTTCGGCACCAGCCAGCTGAGCCAGTTCATGGACCAGAACAACCCGCTGTCCGGTCTGACCCACAAGCGCCGCCTCTCGGCGCTGGGCCCCGGCGGTCTGTCCCGTGAGCGCGCCGGCCTGGAGGTCCGTGACGTCCACCCCTCGCACTACGGCCGGATGTGCCCGATCGAGACCCCGGAGGGTCCCAACATCGGTCTGATCGGCTCGCTGTCGGTGTACGCGCGGGTGAACCCGTTCGGGTTCATCGAGACCCCGTACCGCAAGGTGGTCGACGGTGTGGTCACCGACGAGATCCACTACCTGACCGCCGACGAGGAGGACCGCCACGTCGTGGCGCAGGCCAACTCGCCGATCGACGCCAAGGGCCGGTTCGAGGAGTCGCGCGTGCTGGTCCGCCGGAAGGCGGGCGAGGTCGAGTACGTGCCCTCGTCCGAGGTGGACTACATGGACGTGTCGCCGCGCCAGATGGTGTCGGTGGCCACCGCGATGATCCCGTTCCTCGAGCACGATGACGCCAACCGTGCCCTGATGGGCGCCAACATGCAGCGCCAGGCGGTTCCGCTGGTGCGCAGCGAGGCGCCGCTGGTGGGCACCGGCATGGAGCTGCGCGCGGCGATCGACGCCGGCGACGTCGTCGTCGCGGACAAGGCCGGGGTGATCGAGGAGGTCTCCGCCGACTACATCACCGTGATGGCCGACGACGGCACCCGGCACACCTACCGGATGCGCAAGTTCGAGCGGTCCAACCACGGCACCTGCGCCAACCAGTCGCCGATCGTCGACGCGGGCGACCGCGTCGAGGCCGGCCAGGTGATCGCCGACGGTCCGTGCACCGAGAACGGCGAGATGGCGCTGGGCAAGAACCTGCTCGTGGCGATCATGCCGTGGGAGGGCCACAACTACGAGGACGCGATCATCCTGTCCAACCGTCTGGTTGAGGAGGACGTGCTCACCTCGATCCACATCGAGGAGCACGAGATCGACGCCCGCGACACCAAGCTGGGCGCCGAGGAGATCACCCGGGACATCCCGAACGTCTCCGACGAGGTGCTGGCCGACCTCGACGAGCGCGGCATCGTGCGCATCGGCGCCGAGGTCCGCGACGGCGACATCCTGGTCGGCAAGGTGACCCCGAAGGGTGAGACCGAGCTGACCCCGGAGGAGCGGTTGCTGCGGGCGATCTTCGGCGAGAAGGCCCGCGAGGTCCGCGACACCTCGCTGAAGGTGCCGCACGGCGAGTCCGGCAAGGTCATCGGCATCCGGGTGTTCTCCCGCGAGGACGACGACGAGCTGCCGGCCGGTGTCAACGAGCTGGTCCGCGTCTACGTGGCCCAGAAGCGGAAGATCTCCGACGGCGACAAGCTGGCCGGACGGCACGGCAACAAGGGTGTGATCGGCAAGATCCTGCCCCAGGAGGACATGCCGTTCCTGCCGGACGGCACTCCGGTGGACATCATCCTGAACACCCACGGGGTGCCGCGACGGATGAACATCGGCCAGATCCTGGAGACCCACCTCGGGTGGGTGGCCAAGTCCGGCTGGAACATCGAGGGCTCACCCGATTGGGCGGTGAACCTGCCCGAGGAGCTGCGGCACGCGCAGCCGGACCAGATCGTGTCGACGCCGGTGTTCGACGGCGCCAAGGAGGAGGAGCTTGCGGGCATGCTGTCCTGCACGCTGCCCAACCGCGACGGCGAGGTCATGGTGGACGGCGACGGCAAGTCGGTGCTGTTCGACGGCCGCAGCGGCGAGCCGTTCCCGTACCCGGTGACCGTCGGCTACATGTACATCATGAAGCTGCACCACCTGGTGGACGACAAGATCCACGCCCGCTCCACCGGCCCGTACTCGATGATCACCCAGCAGCCGCTGGGCGGTAAGGCGCAGTTCGGTGGCCAGCGCTTCGGTGAGATGGAGTGCTGGGCGATGCAGGCCTACGGCGCGGCGTACACGCTGCAGGAGCTGTTGACCATCAAGTCGGACGACACCGTCGGCCGGGTCAAGGTGTACGAGGCGATCGTCAAGGGCGAGAACATCCCGGAGCCGGGTATCCCCGAGTCCTTCAAGGTGTTGCTCAAGGAACTGCAGTCGCTGTGCCTCAATGTCGAGGTGCTGTCCTCGGACGGCGCGGCGATCGAGTTGCGCGAAGGCGAGGACGAGGACCTCGAACGGGCCGCGGCGAACCTGGGAATCAACTTGTCCCGCAACGAATCCGCGTCCGTTGAGGACCTCGCCTAACAAACGTTTTCAGTTACTAAACCCGCAAGGGGAAAGGGAGTTACGTGCTCGACGTCAACTTCTTCGATGAACTCCGGATCGGTCTGGCCACCGCGGAGGACATCAGGCAATGGTCTTACGGCGAGGTCAAGAAGCCGGAGACGATCAACTACCGCACGCTGAAGCCCGAGAAGGACGGCCTGTTCTGCGAGAAGATCTTCGGACCGACTCGCGACTGGGAGTGCTACTGCGGCAAGTACAAGCGCGTCCGCTTCAAGGGCATCATCTGTGAGCGCTGTGGCGTCGAGGTGACCCGCGCCAAGGTGCGTCGCGAGCGGATGGGCCACATCGAACTGGCCGCGCCCGTCACGCACATCTGGTACTTCAAGGGCGTGCCGTCGCGGCTGGGGTACCTGCTCGACCTGGCGCCGAAGGATCTCGAGAAGATCATCTACTTCGCCGCCTACGTCATCACCTCGGTCGACGAGGAGATGCGCCACAACGAGCTCTCGACGCTCGAGGCCGAAATGATGGTGGAGCGCAAGGCCATCGAGGACCAGCGCGACGCCGACCTGGAGGCCCGCGCCCAGAAGCTCGAGGCCGACCTGGCCGAGCTGGAGGCCGAGGGCGCCAAGGCCGACGCGCGCCGCAAGGTCCGCGACGGCGGCGAGCGCGAGATGCGTCAGCTGCGCGACCGGGCCCAGCGTGAGCTGGACCGGCTCGAGGAGATCTGGACGACCTTCACCAAGCTGGCTCCCAAGCAGCTGATCGTCGACGAGAACCTCTACCGCGAGCTGATCGACCGCTTCGGTGAGTACTTCACCGGCGCCATGGGCGCGGAGTCGATCCAGAAGCTGATCGAGAACTTCGACATCGACGCCGAGGCCGAGATCCTGCGCGACGTCATCCGGAACGGCAAGGGGCAGAAGAAACTTCGCGCCCTGAAGCGGCTCAAGGTGGTCGCCGCCTTCCAGCAGTCGGGCAACTCGCCGATGGGCATGGTGCTCGACGCCGTCCCGGTGATCCCGCCGGAACTGCGCCCGATGGTCCAGCTCGACGGTGGCCGGTTCGCCACCAGCGACCTCAATGACCTGTACCGCCGGGTGATCAACCGGAACAACCGCCTCAAGAGGCTGATCGACCTCGGCGCGCCCGAGATCATCGTCAACAACGAGAAGCGGATGTTGCAGGAGTCCGTGGACGCGTTGTTCGACAACGGCCGTCGCGGCCGCCCGGTCACCGGACCCGGTAACCGCCCGCTGAAGTCGCTGTCCGATCTGCTCAAGGGTAAGCAGGGCCGGTTCCGTCAGAACCTGCTCGGCAAGCGTGTCGACTACTCGGGCCGCAGCGTCATCGTGGTCGGCCCGCAGCTCAAGCTGCACCAGTGCGGTCTGCCCAAGCTGATGGCGCTGGAGCTGTTCAAGCCGTTCGTGATGAAGCGGCTGGTCGACCTCAACCACGCGCAGAACATCAAGAGCGCCAAGCGCATGGTGGAGCGCCAGCGTCCCCAGGTGTGGGATGTCCTCGAAGAGGTCATCGCCGAGCACCCGGTGCTGCTGAACCGCGCGCCCACCCTGCACCGGCTGGGTATCCAGGCCTTCGAGCCGATGCTGGTGGAAGGCAAGGCAATTCAGCTGCACCCGCTGGTGTGTGAGGCGTTCAACGCCGACTTCGACGGTGACCAGATGGCGGTGCACCTGCCGCTGTCCGCCGAGGCGCAGGCCGAGGCCCGCATCCTGATGCTGTCCTCGAACAACATCCTGTCGCCCGCGTCGGGCCGTCCGCTGGCCATGCCGCGTCTGGACATGGTGACCGGGCTGTACTACCTGACCACCGAGGTCGACGGCGACAGGGGCGAATTCAAGCCCGCCGCCAAGGACGAGCCCGAGGTCGGGGTGTACTCCTCGCCGGCCGAGGCGATCATGGCGTCCGACCGTGGCGTGCTGTCGGTGCGGGCCAAGATCAAGGTGCGGCTGACCCAGCTGCGCCCGCCCGCTGAGATCGAGGCCGAGCTGTTCGGCGCCAACGGCTGGCAGCCGGGGGACGCCTGGATGGCCGAAACCACGCTGGGCCGGGTGCTGTTCAACGAGCTGCTGCCGGTGGGCTATCCGTTCGTGAACAAGCAGATGCACAAGAAGGTGCAGGCCGCCATCATCAACGACCTGGCCGAGCGCTACCCGATGATCGTGGTCGCGCAGACCGTCGACAAGCTCAAGGACGCCGGTTTCTACTGGGCGACCCGCAGCGGTGTCACCGTGTCGATGGCCGACGTGCTCGTGCCGCCGCGCAAGAAGGAGATCCTCGACCAGTACGAGGAGCGGGCCGAAAAGGTCGAAAAGCAGTTCCAGCGTGGCGCTTTGAACCACGACGAGCGCAACGAGGCGCTGGTGGAGATCTGGAAGGAAGCCACCGACGAGGTCGGTCAGGCGCTGCGTGAGCACTACCCGGCCGACAACCCGATCATCACGATCGTCGACTCGGGTGCCACGGGTAACTTCACCCAGACCCGGACGCTGGCCGGCATGAAGGGTCTGGTGACCAACCCCAAGGGTGAGTTCATCCCGCGTCCGGTCAAGTCGTCGTTCCGCGAGGGCCTGACCGTGCTGGAGTACTTCATCAACACCCACGGCGCCCGAAAGGGCCTGGCGGACACCGCGTTGCGTACCGCCGACTCCGGGTACCTGACCCGTCGTCTGGTGGACGTGAGCCAGGACGTCATCGTCCGCGAGCACGACTGCGAGACCGAGCGGGGCATCGTCGTCGAGCTGGCCGAGCGTCAGCCCGACGGCACCCTGATCCGCGACCCGTACATCGAAACCTCGGCGTACGCACGGACTTTGGGCACCGACGCGGTCGACGAGGCCGGCAAGGTCGTCGTCGCTCGCGGCGAGGACCTGGGTGACCCGGAGATCGAGGCGCTGCTGGCGGCCGGCATCACGCAGGTCAAGGTGCGCTCGGTGCTGACGTGCACCACCGGCACCGGGGTGTGCGCGACCTGTTACGGGCGGTCCATGGCCACCGGAAAGCTGGTCGACATCGGCGAGGCCGTCGGTATCGTCGCGGCCCAGTCCATCGGTGAGCCCGGTACGCAGCTGACCATGCGGACGTTCCACCAGGGTGGTGTCGGTGAGGACATCACCGGCGGTCTGCCCCGGGTCCAGGAGCTGTTCGAGGCCCGCATCCCGCGCGGCAAGGCGCCGATCGCCGACGTCACCGGGCGGGTCCGCCTCGAGGAGGGCGAGCGCTTCTACAAGATCACCATCGTTCCCGACGACGGGAGCGAGGAGGTCGTGTACGACAAGCTCTCCAAGCGGCAGCGGCTGCGCGTGTTCAAGCACGAAGACGGTTCCGAGCGGGTGCTCTCCGACAACGACCACGTCGAGGTGGGCCAGCAGCTGATGGAAGGCTCGGCCGACCCGCACGAGGTGCTGCGCGTGCAGGGCCCCCGCGAGGTGCAGATCCACCTGGTCCGCGAGGTCCAGGAGGTCTACCGCGCGCAGGGTGTGTCGATCCACGACAAGCACATCGAGGTGATCGTTCGCCAGATGCTGCGCCGCGTCACCATCATCGACTCGGGCTCGACGGAGTTTTTGCCCGGCTCGCTGATCGACCGCGCGGAGTTCGAGGCGGAGAACCGCCGGGTGGTGGCCGAGGGCGGCGAGCCCGCCGCCGGCCGTCCGGTGCTGATGGGTATCACGAAGGCGAGCCTCGCCACCGACTCGTGGCTGAGCGCGGCGTCGTTCCAGGAGACCACGCGAGTGCTGACCGATGCGGCGATCAACTGCCGCAGCGACAAGCTCAACGGTCTGAAGGAGAACGTGATCATCGGAAAGCTGATCCCGGCCGGTACCGGCATCAACCGCTACCGCAACATCCAGGTGCAGCCGACCGAGGAGGCCCGGGCCGCCGCGTACACGATCCCGTCCTACGAGGATCAGTACTACAGCCCGGACTTCGGCCAGGCCACCGGCGCCGCGGTTCCGTTGGACGACTACGGCTACAGCGACTACCGGTAGTTTCTGCGACAACGACAAAGCCCCGGGTTTCGCCCGGGGCTTTGTCGTTGCGTGGGGCGCCGAGCCGGTCGGGTGTGCGGCCAGCCGCACGTTCGGACTCGGGTGTGCGGCCAGCCGCACTCTCGCCGCCGTCAGGACCCCTCACTACACTGGCCACCGTGCTCATCGGTTCGCATGTCCACCAGGATGACCCGCTGGCCGCCGCGCAGGCCGACGGCGCCGACGTCGTCCAGTTCTTCCTCGGCAACCCGCAGAGCTGGAAGAAGCCCAAGCCGCGTGACGACGCCGAGGCGCTCAAGGCGTCGACCATCCCGCTCTACATCCACGCGCCCTACCTGATCAACGTGGCCTCGGCCAACAACCGGGTCCGCATCCCGTCGCGCAAGATCCTGCAGGACACCTGCGACGCGGCCGCGGCGATCAACGCGACGGCGGTGATCGTGCACGGCGGCCACGCCGACGACAACGACATGGACGCCGGCTTCGAACGGTGGGTCAAGGCCCTGGACTACCTGGAAACGGACGTGCCGGTCTACCTGGAGAACACCGCCGGCGGCGACCACGCGATGGCCCGCCACTTCGACACCATCGGCCGGCTGTGGGATCACATCGGCGACAAGGGAATTGGGTTCTGCCTGGACACCTGCCACGCCTGGGCCGCCGGCGAGCAGCTGATCGACGCGGTCGACCGCATCAAGGCGCTGACCGGCCGCATCGACCTGGTGCACTGCAACGACTCGAGGGACGCGGCGGGCTCCGGCGCCGACCGGCACGCCAACTTCGGCACCGGCCAGATCGATCCCGAGCTGCTCGCCGCGGTGGTCAAGGCCGCCGACGCCCCGGTGATCTGCGAAACCGCCGACGAGGGCCGCAAGGACGACATCGCGTTCCTGCGGGAGAAAACGGGCGGCTGAGCGCGGGCCAGCGCTTACCTTTGATCCATGCTGCGCCGGCTGGCCACGATCTCGGGTGTCGTCCTGGTGCTCGCGGGCTGCTTCCCCGGGGTCGCCAACGCGCCGACGGGCTTCGTGACCGGCACCAGCGTCCACCACCTCAAGGTCGGCGATCTCGATCGCAGCTATCGGCTGTACAAGCCCGCGGGAGTGGCGGCCTCGGCCCCGCTCGTGGTCATGATGCACGGCGTGTCGGGAAGCGCCAGGGAAGCCGAAAAGGACTACCACTGGGACGGTTTGGCCGATTCGGGCAAGTTCGTCGTCGCCTACCCGGACGGCCTCGACCACGCCTGGAACGTCGACGGCCAAACCTGCTGCGGCCGGTCCGGGCGAGAAGGCGTGGATGACGTCGGTTTCATCAGCGCGGCCGTCGCCGACATCGCCAAGAACGTCGGCATCGACACCGCGAAGGTCTATGCCACCGGCATGAGCAACGGCGGCATCATGTCCTACACGCTGGCCTGCACCACGGAGATCTTCGCCGCGATCGGCCCGGTCGCGGGCACCCAGCTGAACGCCTGCCGCACGCCGCATCCGATGTCGGTCATGCACATTCACGGCACCGCGGACGAGCTGGTGCCCTACGGCGGCGGACCGGGCTACAGCGTGATCAACGGCCCGCCCGTGCCGAACGTGAACGCCTTCTGGCGCAACGTCGATCAGTGCGGCGCCCCGTCGGCCACCACCGACGGCCCGATCACCACCTCGACCGCGGGATGCGCCGACGGTCGCGGGGTCGTGCTCATCACGGTCGACCACGGCGACCACGAGTGGCCCGACTTCGCGACGCGACAACTGTGGGACTTCTTCGCCGCGCACCCGCGCTGATCATTACAGCTCTTGTGCAACTGTCGGAAAAATGTAACATTGATCCCATGTCGGACACCCATGTCGTCACCAACCAGGTCCCGCCCCTGGAAGACCACAACCCCGCCACCTCGGCGGTGCTCATCGAGGCCCTGATTCGCGAGGGAGGGCAGTGGGGCCTGGACGAGGTGAACGAGGTCGGCGCCCTGTCGGCCAGCCGCGAGGCGCAGCGCTGGGGCGAGCTCGCCGATCGCAACCGGCCCATCCTGCACACCCACGACCGCAACGGTCACCGGATCGACGAGGTCGAATACGACCCGGCGTACCACGAGCTGATGCGCGCGGCGATCACCCACGGCATGCACGCCGCGCCCTGGGCCGACGAGCGGCCGGGTGCGCACGTCGTGCGGGCCGCCAAGACCTCGGTGTGGACGGTCGAACCGGGGCACGTCTGCCCGATCTCGATGACGTATGCCGTGGTGCCCGCGCTGCGCTACAACCCCGAGCTAGCCAAGGTCTACGAGCCGCTGCTGACCTCCCGCGAATACGACCCGGAACTCCGGCCGGCCACCGCCAAGCCCGGCATCACGGCGGGCATGTCGATGACCGAGAAGCAGGGCGGCTCCGACGTGCGCGCCGGCACCACGCAGGCCACCCCCAACGCCGACGGCACCTACAGCCTGACGGGCCACAAGTGGTTCACCTCGGCGCCGATGTGTGACATCTTCCTGGTGCTCGCGCAGGCGCCCGGAGGGTTGTCGTGCTTCATGCTGCCGCGCGTGCTGCCCGACGGCACCCGCAACCGGATGTTTTTGCAGCGCCTCAAGGACAAGCTCGGCAACCACGCCAACGCCTCGAGCGAGGTCGAATACGACGGCGCGATCGCGTGGCTGGTGGGCGAGGAGGGCCGCGGCGTGCCGACCATCATCGAGATGGTCAACCTCACCCGGCTGGACTGCACGCTGGGCAGCGCCACCAGCATGCGCACCGGTTTGACCCGCGCGATCTACCACGCCCAGCACCGAAAGGCCTTCGGCGCCTACCTCATTGACCAGCCGCTGATGCGCAACGTGCTGGCCGATTTGGCCGTCGAGGCGGAGGCGGCCACCATGGTCGCGATGCGGATGGCCGGCGCCACCGACAAGGCGGTGCGCGGCGACGAGACCGAGGCGCTGCTGCGCCGGATCGGCCTGGCCGCCAGCAAGTACTGGGTGTGCAAGCGCTCCACCCCGCACGCCGCCGAAGCCTTGGAATGCCTGGGCGGCAACGGCTATGTGGAGGACTCCGGCATGCCGCGGCTGTACCGGGAGGCGCCGCTGATGGGCATCTGGGAGGGCTCGGGCAACGTCAGCGCGCTGGATACGTTGCGCGCTACCGCAACTCGTCCCGAATGCGTCGAGGTGCTGTTCGACGAAATCGCCGAGAGCGCGGGCCAGGACCCGCGCCTGGGCAACCATGTCGCGCGGCTGCGCGCCGACCTGGCCAACCTGGAGACCATCGCCTACCGCGGCCGCAAGGTCGCCGAGGACATCTGCCTGGCGCTGCAGGGCTCGCTGCTGGTGCGCCACGGGCACCCCGCCGTCGCCGAGGCGTTCCTGACGACCCGGCTCGACCGCCGGTGGGGCGGCGCGTTCGGCACCATGCCCGACGGGCTCGACCTCGCGCCGATTCTCGAGCGTGCTCTAGTAAAGGGATGACTCACGCGATCAGGCCGGTCGACTTCGACAACCTGAAGACGATGACCTATGAGGTCACCGACCGGGTCGCCCGGATCACGTTCAACCGGCCGGAGAAGGGCAACGCGATCGTCGCGGACACGCCGCTGGAGCTCTCGGCGCTGGTGGAGCGCGCCGACCTCGACCCGAATGTGCACGTCATCCTGGTGTCCGGTCGCGGCGAGGGATTCTGCGCGGGTTTCGACTTGAGCGCCTACGCCGATCGCACCGGCTCGGCCGGCGGCACCGGCGCGTACGCGGGCACCGTGCTGGACGGAAAGACCCAGGCGGTCAACCATCTGGCGGATCAGCCGTGGGACCCGATGATCGATTACCAGATGATGAGCCGCTTCGTGCGAGGCTTTTCCAGCCTCATGCACGCCGACAAGCCCACGGTGGTCAAGATCCACGGCTACTGCGTGGCCGGGGGCACCGACATCGCGCTGCACGCCGACCAGGTGATCGCCGCCGCCGACGCCAAGATCGGCTACCCGCCCACCCGGGTGTGGGGCGTGCCGGCGGCCGGCCTGTGGGCGCACCGGCTCGGCGACGCGCGCGCGAAAAGGCTGCTGTTCACCGGCGATTGCATCACCGGCGCGCAGGCCGCCGAGTGGGGGTGGGCGGTCGAGGCGCCGGATCCGGCGGACCTCGACGAGCGCACCGAGCGGCTGGTCGAGCGGATCGCCGCGGTGCCGGTCAATCAGCTGATCATGGTCAAGCTCGCGCTGAATTCCGCCCTGCTGCAACAGGGTGTGGCCACCAGCAGGATGGTCAGCACGGTGTTCGACGGCGTCGCCCGGCACACGCCCGAGGGCCACGCGTTCGTCGCCGACGCGGTCGAGCACGGATTCCGTGAGGCGGTGCGGCATCGCGACGAACCCTTCGGCGACCACGGCCGCCGGGCGTCCGGGGTGTAGCGATGCCGGACATGACGGCGCGGTCGGTGGTGCTGAGCGTGCTGCTCGGCGCCCACCCGGCGCGCGCCCGCGCCAGCGAACTGGTCAGGCTCACTTCCGATTTCGGCATCAAGGAGTCGACGCTGCGAGTGGCGCTGACCCGGATGGTCGGCGCGGGCGACCTGGTCCGCAACGCCGACGGCTACCAACTCTCGGAGCGCCTGCTCGCCCGCCAGCGGCGCCAGGACGATGCCATCGACCCGCGCGTGCGTCCTTGGCGCGGGGAGTGGGTCACCCTGGTCGTGACCAGCGTGGGGGACGACGCACGCACCCGGGCCGCGCTGCGAACCGCCATGCACGACAAGCGTTTTGGTGAGCTGCGCGAGGGGGTGTGGATGCGCCCCGACAACATCGACGCGGAGCTCGGCCCCGACGTCACCGCTCGGGTCCGGGTGCTGCGGGCGCGCGACGGCGACCCCGCCGAGCTGGCCGCGCAGCTGTGGGACCTGCCCGCCTGGGCACAGGCCGGGCACCGGTTGCTCGACGACATGGCCGCCGCGCCGGACATTCCCGGCCGTTTCGTGGTGGCCGCCGCGACCGTCCGGCACCTGCTCACCGACCCGGTCCTGCCCGACGAACTCCTGCCGGCCGACTGGCCCGGGGGCCGGCTGCGGGCGGCCTACCATGACTTCGCCGCTGAGCTGCTGCGGCGGCGCGAACCACTATGTGCGGAGGCGAGATGAGCGATCCGGTGCGCGTCGAGCGCAACGGCCGGGTGACCACCGTGATCATCGACCGGCCGGGGGCGCGCAACGCGGTCAACGGCCCGACGGCCGCCGCGCTCTATGCGGCGTTCGAGGAGTTCGACCGCGACGACACCGCGTCGGTCGCCGTGCTGTGGGGCGACGGCGGGACATTCTGTGCCGGAGCCGATTTGAAGGCGTTCGGCACACCCGACGCCAACGCCGTGCACCGGAGTGGCCCGGGCCCGATGGGCCCGACGCGGATGGTGCTGTCCAAGCCCGTCATCGCCGCGGTCAGCGGCTACGCCGTCGCCGGCGGCCTCGAGTTGGCCATCTGGTGTGATCTGCGGGTGGTCGAGGAGGACGCCGTGTTCGGGGTGTTCTGCCGGCGCTGGGGTGTTCCCCTGATCGACGGGGGCACGGTGCGGCTGCCGCGCCTGATCGGCCACAGCCGCGCGATGGACATGATCCTCACCGGCCGCGCCGTGGCCGCCGACGAAGCCCAGGCCATCGGGCTGGCGAACCGGGTGGTCCCCAAGGGCCAATCGCGCCGGGCCGCAGAGGAATTGGCGGCACAACTGTCGGCGCTGCCGCAGCAGTGCCTGCGCTCGGACCGGCTCTCGGCGCTACACCAATGGGGGGCAACGGAATCCGAGGCGCTCGACTTCGAATTCGCCAGCATCTCCCGGGTCGCCGCCGAGGCGAACGAAGGGGCCGGGCGGTTCGCCGCCGGCGCGGGGCGTCACGGCGCGGCCGCCGATTGAGGGCGCGTTAGCCGCCGATCAAGGCCGGTGAGCCGCCGGTCAGCTGCCCTTGTTGATCGTGTTGTCCGAGCCGAGGTTATCGACCTTGGGATCGCCGTCTTTGTAGGTGATGGTGTTGTTCATCCCGAGCACGGTGATGCGCTTCTCGACCTTGTCGAGGGTGATCTTGTTGTTGGTGCCGCCGATGTTCACCGTCGAGCAGCTGCCGGTGACGGTCAGGGTGTTGTCCGAACCGGCCACGTTCAGCGACTTGCCGGTGGCGCAGTCGAGGTTGGTGGTGGTGCCCATCGACCCGTAGTTCACCGTGTTGCCGATCTCGAGGGACGCGGTGGTGCTCGCTCCGCTCGATCCCGTCGTCGGCGCGGCGCCGGCACTGGTCGTCGGGCTGCTCTTCGTCGTGGTGGTGGAGGAGGAGCCCGCCGGCGGGTTGGCCGTCGAGCTGCAGCCGGCCAGCACCAGGATCGCGGCGGCCGGTGCCAGGGCGAAGGTGTGCACACGCATCGTTGTTTGATTCCCCTCGGTATGGTGCCTCAGCCCGGCACCTGCTGGAGCCGGTTGGTCATGCCCAGTTCGCGGCCCCGGTCCCACAGGAACGGCTGACCACCCTTGTAGAGCACGGTCTGGTCGTGGCCGTACACCGTGATGTCGTGCGAAACCGAGTCGGCGATAACGACATTCGACGAACCCATCACCGTCACGGCGTAGCAGTTGCCCAGCGCGGTGACCGTCAGGAACGAGCCGTTGACCAGCAGCGTGGCGTCGTTGCAGTCGACCGTCTGCTCCATGTCCTCCCCGATGACATGGGTGTCGCCGTTCTTGGCCTGCGCAAGGCCCGGCACGGCGGCGAAACCGGCGACGACGGCGACGGCGCACGTGGCCAACGACCCGGCGACAGTTGTCCACTTCACTGCGGGCCCCCTCTTGGACGGGTCGTCTGCTCGAATGAGCCAAGCATGACATTACGTGCATTCGCCCGCCCGATGGCAGATTTTCTTTTGGTTTGCCGGGCGCTCATGCCCCTGCGGGGAGATTAATGTCTGACCGGGCGTCAACTAGAGTCATTAGTTAACCGCAACCCGTTCCCGCGATCGAAGGGCGACCGCCATGGCAGCTCAACCGGAATCGCCGTCGGCGGCCGGGCGCCAACGCGCGGGACGGCCCGGTTCGCGCCCGACCAAGCTCAGCCGGGAAGGGATCATCGACGGCGCGCTGACGTTCCTGGACCGCGAGGGCTGGGACGCCCTGACCATCAACGCGCTGGCGACGCAGTTGGGCACCAAGGGGCCGTCGCTGTACAACCACGTGGACAGCCTGGAGGACTTGCGCCGGGCGGTCCGGATCCGGGTGATCGACGACATCATCATGATGCTCAACCGGGTGGGCGAGGGCCGCGCCCGCGACGACGCGGTGCTCGTCATGGCCGGCGCGTACCGCAGCTACGCCCACCACCACCCGGGCCGCTACTCGGCCTTCACCCGGATGCCGCTGGGTGGCGAAGACGCCGAGTACGCGGCGGCGACCCGCAGCGCGGCCGCCCCGGTGATCGCCGTGCTGTCCTCCTACGGTCTAGACGGCGCCGAAGCCTTCCACGCCGCGCTGGAGTTCTGGTCCGCGATGCATGGCTTCGTGTTGCTCGAGATGACCGGCGTCATGGACGACATCGACACCGACGTGTTGTTCTCCGACATGGTGCTGCGCCTGGCGGCGGGTCTGGAACGGCGCACCGCCCACGACGGCGCCAGGGGCTAGGCCCCCTTGCGATCGCCGCTTTGACCTGCGAGACCGGCGGCGGGTATTGTGGTTCCTCGTGCCTGGCGGCTTACGGCGCCTAACCGTAAGGAAGTGAATGCCGGGCGAATTCGCGTGTCCACCATGCATCGGACTTACGTCCGGTGCGCAGCGCATGCGACACACCCGGCCGCGGGGTGAAGCGGACGGTCATAACTGCAGTACACAGACTTGAAGACGCCAGAAATATGCCGAACACGAACAGAGAAAGCCGGTAGATGCCAACCATTCAGCAGCTGGTCCGCAAGGGTCGCCGGGACAAGGTCGCCAAGGTCAAGACCGCGGCCCTCAAGGGCAGCCCGCAGCGCCGTGGCGTATGCACCCGCGTGTACACCACCACCCCGAAGAAGCCGAACTCCGCTCTTCGGAAGGTCGCCCGCGTGAAGCTGACGAGCCAGGTTGAGGTGACGGCCTACATCCCCGGCGAGGGACACAACCTGCAGGAGCACTCGATGGTGCTGGTGCGTGGTGGCCGGGTGAAGGACCTGCCCGGTGTCCGGTACAAGATCATCCGCGGTTCGCTCGACACCCAGGGCGTCAAGAACCGCAAGCAGGCTCGCAGCCGTTACGGCGCCAAGAAGGAGAAGAGCTGATGCCGCGCAAGGGGCCCGCGCCGAAGCGCCCGTTGGTCAACGACCCGGTCTACGGGTCGCAGCTGGTCACCCAGCTGGTGAACAAAGTCCTGCTGCAGGGGAAGAAATCGCTCGCCGAGCGCATTGTTTATGGTGCGCTCGAACAAGCCCGGGACAAGACGGGCACCGATCCCGTGATCACGCTCAAGCGTGCTCTCGACAACGTCAAGCCCGCCCTGGAGGTGCGCAGCCGCCGCGTCGGTGGTGCCACCTATCAGGTGCCGGTCGAGGTGCGTCCGGATCGGTCCACCACGCTGGCACTGCGCTGGCTGGTCAGCTTCTCGCGGCAACGCCGGGAGAAGACCATGGTCGAGCGCCTGGCAAACGAGATCCTGGATGCCAGCAACGGCCTGGGTGCCGCCGTCAAGCGACGCGAGGACACCCACAAGATGGCCGAGGCCAACCGCGCCTTCGCGCACTACCGCTGGTAGGTCTTTGCGGCCCGCGCGCCGGGGCGCTGGCCTGACCGCGACAGACAGCAATTAAGCAATCGAAAGAGTGGGAAGACTTCTGTGGCACAGAAGGACGTGCTGACCGACCTGACCAAGGTCCGCAACATCGGCATCATGGCGCACATCGACGCCGGCAAGACGACGACGACCGAGCGCATCCTCTACTACACCGGTATCAGCTACAAGATCGGTGAGGTGCACGACGGCGCCGCCACCATGGACTGGATGGAGCAGGAGCAGGAGCGGGGGATCACCATCACCTCCGCGGCCACCACCTGCTTCTGGAAAGACAACCAGATCAACATCATCGACACCCCCGGGCACGTCGACTTCACCGTGGAAGTCGAGCGCTCGCTGCGTGTCCTCGATGGCGCCGTCGCCGTCTTCGACGGCAAGGAGGGCGTGGAGCCGCAGTCCGAGCAGGTCTGGCGGCAGGCCGACAAGTACGACGTCCCGCGCATCTGCTTCGTCAACAAGATGGACAAGATCGGGGCCGACTTCTACTTCTCCGTGCGCACCATGGAGGAGCGCCTCGGCGCCAACGTCATCCCGATCCAGCTGCCCGTCGGCTCCGAGGGTGACTTCGAGGGCATCGTCGACCTGGTCGAGATGAACGCCAAGGTGTGGCGCGGCGAGACCAAGCTGGGCGAGACCTACGACACCATCGACATCCCGGCCGAGCTGGCCGAGAAGGCCGAGGAGTACCGCACCAAGCTGCTCGAGGCGGTCGCCGAGACCGACGAGGCGCTGCTGGAGAAGTACCTGGGCGGCGAGGAACTGTCGGTCGACGAGATCAAGGGTGCGCTGCGCAAGCTCACCATCAGCTCCGAGGCCTACCTGGTGCTGTGCGGCAGCGCGTTCAAGAACAAGGGCGTGCAGCCGATGCTGGACGCCGTGATCGACTACCTGCCCTCGCCGCTGGACGTGCCGCCGGCCGTCGGCCACGCGCCGGGCAAGGAGGACGAAGAGGTCACCCGCAAGCCGTCGACCGACGAGCCGTTCTCCGCGCTCGCGTTCAAGGTCGCCACGCACCCGTTCTTCGGCAAGCTGACCTACGTCCGGGTGTACTCCGGCAAGGTCGACTCCGGCAGCCAGGTCATCAACGCCACCAAGGGCAAGAAGGAGCGGCTGGGCAAGCTGTTCCAGATGCACTCCAACAAGGAGAACCCGGTGGAGACCGCCTCGGCGGGTCACATCTACGCGGTGATCGGGCTCAAGGACACCACCACCGGTGACACCCTGAGCGACCCGAACCAGCAGGTCGTGCTCGAGTCGATGACCTTCCCCGACCCGGTCATCGAGGTGGCCATCGAGCCCAAGACCAAGAGCGACCAGGAGAAGCTGTCGCTGTCGATCCAGAAGCTCGCCGAGGAGGACCCGACCTTCAAGGTGCACCTGGACCACGAGACCGGCCAGACCGTGATCGGCGGGATGGGCGAGCTGCACCTGGACATCCTGGTGGACCGGATGCGCCGCGAGTTCAAGGTCGAGGCCAACGTCGGCAAGCCGCAGGTGGCCTACAAGGAGACCATCCGCCGCAAGGTGGAGAACGTCGAGTTCACCCACAAGAAGCAGACGGGCGGCTCCGGCCAGTTCGCGAAGGTCATCATCAACCTCGAGCCGTTCACCGGCGAGGACGGCGCGACCTACGAGTTCGAGAACAAGGTCACCGGTGGGCGCATCCCGCGTGAGTACATCCCGTCGGTGGACGCGGGCGCGCAGGACGCCATGCAGTACGGTGTCCTGGCCGGTTACCCGCTGGTGAACATGAAGGTCACCCTGCTCGACGGGGCGTTCCACGAGGTCGACTCGTCGGAGATGGCCTTCAAGATCGCCGGTTCGCAGGTGCTGAAAAAGGCTGCGGCGCAAGCGCAGCCAGTCATCCTGGAACCGATCATGGCCGTCGAGGTCACCACGCCCGAGGACTACATGGGCGATGTGATCGGCGACCTGAACTCCCGCCGTGGCCAGATCCAGGCCATGGAGGAGCGGAGCGGTGCGCGCGTCGTGAAAGCGCATGTGCCGCTGTCGGAGATGTTCGGCTACGTCGGCGACCTGCGGTCCAAGACCCAAGGCCGGGCGAACTACTCCATGGTCTTCGACTCGTACGCCGAAGTGCCGGCGAACGTGTCAAAGGAGATCATCGCGAAGGCGACGGGCCAGTAAACATTCGCTCGGAGTAATCTTGCCGGGTCATTGGAATGCCTTGGGCGCGGCACAACTGAAAACACCAACACTGCTTTAACAAGCACCAACTAGTCCAGGAGGACACAGAAGTGGCGAAGGCGAAGTTCGAGCGGACGAAGCCGCACGTCAACATCGGGACCATTGGTCACGTTGACCACGGCAAGACCACGCTGACCGCGGCTATCACCAAGGTTCTGCACGACAAGTACCCGGACCTGAACGAGTCCCGCGCGTTCGACCAGATCGACAACGCGCCCGAGGAGCGTCAGCGCGGTATCACCATCAACATCTCCCACGTGGAGTACCAGACCGACAAGCGTCACTACGCCCACGTCGACGCCCCGGGTCACGCCGACTACATCAAGAACATGATCACCGGTGCGGCCCAGATGGACGGCGCGATCCTGGTGGTCGCCGCCACCGACGGCCCGATGCCGCAGACCCGTGAGCACGTGCTGCTCGCCCGTCAGGTCGGTGTGCCCTACATCCTGGTCGCCCTGAACAAGGCCGACATGGTCGACGACGAGGAGCTCCTCGAGCTCGTCGAGATGGAGGTCCGCGAGCTGCTGGCCGCCCAGGAGTTCGACGAGGACGCCCCGGTGGTGCGGGTCTCGGCGCTCAAGGCGCTCGAGGGCGACGCCAAGTGGGTCGAGTCCGTCGAGCAGCTGATGGAGGCCGTCGACGAGTCGATCCCGGACCCGGTCCGCGAGACGGAGAAGCCGTTCCTGATGCCGGTGGAGGACGTCTTCACCATCACCGGGCGTGGCACCGTGGTCACCGGTCGTGTCGAGCGCGGTGTGATCAACGTGAACGAGGAAGTCGAGATCGTCGGCATCCGCCCGACCAGCACCAAGACCACGGTCACCGGTGTGGAGATGTTCCGCAAGCTGCTCGACCAGGGCCAGGCCGGTGACAACGTCGGTCTGCTGCTGCGTGGTATCAAGCGTGAGGACGTCGAGCGCGGCCAGGTCGTGACCAAGCCCGGCACCACCACGCCGCACACCGAGTTCGAGGGCCAGGTCTACATCCTGTCCAAGGACGAGGGCGGCCGGCACACGCCGTTCTTCAACAACTACCGTCCGCAGTTCTACTTCCGCACCACCGACGTGACCGGTGTGGTGACGCTGCCGGAGGGCACCGAGATGGTGATGCCCGGTGACAACACCAACATCTCGGTGAAGCTGATCCAGCCCGTCGCCATGGACGACGGTCTGCGGTTCGCGATCCGCGAGGGTGGCCGCACCGTCGGCGCCGGCCGGGTCGTCAAGATCATCAAGTAGTTCGCTACTGAGTCAGGTCGAAGCCCGGATTGCCCACACGGCAATCCGGGCTTCGTCTGCTGTGCGCATCGCCTCGCCGGACCGGCGCGGAAATGATGCGGCCGCAGAGCGCCCTGCACTAGGATTTCGGCATAGTTCTCGGTGACCGTGAGGCGTGGCGGGGAGGTGCCGATGTCGTTCGTTCAAACGACTCCCGAATTCGTTGCGGCTGCCGCGACGGACCTGGCCAGGATCGGGACGACGATCACCTCCGCCAACACGGCGGCGATGGGGCCGACGTCGGCGGTGCTCGCCCCCGGCGCCGACGAGGTGTCGGCGAGCATCGCCGCCCTGTTCGACGCCCACTCCCAGGTCTATCAGGCACTCAGCGCCCAGGCGGCCGCCTTCCACAGCCAGTTCGTCCAGCTGATGAACGGCGGTGCGATGCAGTATGCCGCCGCCGAGGCGGCCAACGCGACGCCGCTGCAGACCGCGGCCGCGCCCGCATCGATGGCCGCGCAGGTACCGACGATGACGGCCGGCGCCATGAGCGCCTCCGCGCCGACCGCGCCCGCGGGGCCCCTGGCGGCGGCGGTGGCCCCGGCGGCCGCGGTGCCCGCACCGGCCGGCACGCCGGTCGCGGCGGCGCCGGTGGGGTCGGCGACGCTGGCCTCGGCCACCGCACCCGCCGGACCGGCGCGGGTGGCGACGCCGGCCTACGCACCGGCCGGGCCCGCGAGCACCGTCACGCCCGCGGCGTCGGCACCGGCCGGCACGTCCGCCGCGCCGCCGGCACAGGTGGCGCCGCAGGCCTCCCCGGCCACGACGCTGCCGGTATCGCCGCGCACCGCCCCGCACTCGCCGGCGGGGACGCAGCCCGCGGCGCCCCCGGTGCGCCGGGTGCCGATCGTCCCGCCCGAATCGCTGGCCTGATCGCGGCCGAACCCGGTTTGCGCGTATCGCGTTCGCGGCGAGCCCCCGAGCGCTAATCTGACACAAATCCCCAGCAAGCCAAGGAGGGGCAAGTGTTAGCGCGCTACCTGAAGGCACAGTTGATCGTTTTGCTGTGCGGAGGCCTCGTGGGGCCGATTTTCCTGGTCGTGTATTTCGTCATGGGGCTCGACAGCCTGCTGCAGTGGATGTTCTACGTCGGCCTGCTGATCACCGCGGCCGACGTGCTGATCGCGCTCGCGCTGGCCAACTACGGCGCCAAGACGTCGGCGAAGGTGGCCGCCCTCGAGCAGAGCGGCGTGCTGGCGCTCGCGCAGATCACCGGCATCACCGAAACGGGCACGTGGGTCAACAACCAGCAGGTCGTCAAGGTGCACCTGCACATCGCGGGGCCCGGGCTGCTGCCGTTCGACAGCGAAGACCGCGTGATCGCCAGCGTCACCCGGCTGGGCAACCTCAACGCCCGCAAGGTGGTGGTCCTGGTCAACCCCACCACCAACGAATACCGGATCGACTGGGAGCGAAGCGCTTTGGTCAACGGCCTGGTGCCCGCGCAGTTCACGGTGGCCGAGGACAACCGGACCTACGACCTGAGCGGGCAGGCGGGCCCGCTGATGGAGATCCTGCAGATCCTCAAGGCCAACAACGTTCCCCTCAACCGGATGGTCGACATCCGGTCGAACCCGGCGCTGCGCGGCCAGATCCAGGCGGTGGTGCGCCGGGCCGTCGAGCAGCAGTCATCGGCCGCCCAACCGGCGCCGGGTGCCCCGCCGTCCGCGGGCGCGGCGCCGTCGGCGGTCGTCACGCCGCCCGAACCGTCGATCGCCGCGCGGCTGCAGGAGCTGAACGATCTGCACGCGAGCGGCGCGCTCACCGACCAGGAATACAACAGCCGCCGCGCTGCGATCATCGCCGAAATCTAGGGGCTCGTCCGCCCACCTGCGGGCGAATTAGAACACGTTTCAGTTCCGCTGCTAGCCTGGCTTGGTCTGTCGGCGGTCGAAGGGGTTACACGTGGCTGGATCACTGCACGGGCGGGTGGCATTCATCACCGGGGCCGCCCGCGGCCAGGGGCGATCGCACGCGGTGCGGCTGGCCGCCGAGGGCGCCGACATCATCGCGCTCGACATCTGCGCGCCGGCATCGGCCAGCGTGACCTACCCGCCCGCCACCCCCGAGGACCTCGACGAGACCGCGCGCCTGGTGGAGGGGCAGGGGCGCAAGATCCTGACCCGCGTCCTCGACGTCCGCGACGACGCCGCGCTGCGGGAGCTGGTGGCCGACGGGATGGAACAGTTCGGCCGGCTCGACATCGTGGTCGCCAACGCGGGAGTGCTGAGCTGGGGCCGCGTCTGGGAGCTCACCGACGAGCAGTGGGACGCCGTCATCGGGGTCAACCTGACCGGCACCTGGCGCACGCTGCGCGCCACCGTGCCCGCGATGATCGAGGCGGGCAACGGCGGTTCCATCGTCGTGGTCAGCTCGTCGGCGGGGCTCAAGGCGACACCGGGCAACGGCCACTACTCGGCCAGCAAGCACGGGCTCACCGCGCTCACCAATACCCTCGCGATCGAGCTCGGCGAATACGGCATCCGGGTCAACTCGATCCATCCGTACTCGGTCGAAACCCCGATGATCGAGCCCGAAGCGATGATGGAGATCTTCGGCAGGCATCCCAGCTTCGTGCACAGCTTCCCGCCAATGCCGGTGCAGCCCAACGGCTTCATGACGGCCGACGAAGTCGCCGACGTCGTGGCGTGGCTCGCCGGCGACGGGTCCGGCACACTGACCGGCACGCAGATCCCGGTAGATAAGGGTGCCCTAAAGTACTGACCGGCCACCGTGCTAAGAACTCCACGTGAGTACTGACGCGAGCGCCACCAACGGAATCGTGATCGTCGGCGGCGGATTGGCCGCCGCCCGCACCGCCGAGCACCTGCGGAAATCGGCGTATTCCGGGCCCATCACGCTCGTCAGCGACGAGGTCCACCTGCCGTATGACCGCCCGCCGCTGTCGAAAGAGGTGTTGCGCAAAGAGGTCGACGACACCGCGCTCAAACCGCGCGAGTGGTACGACGAGAACGACATCACCCTGCGGCTGGGATCGGCCGCGACAAGCCTGGACACCGCGGCGCAGACGGTGACGCTCGACGACGGGACGACGCTTCGCTACGACGAACTCGTCATCGCCACCGGGCTGGTACCGCGACGCATCCCGTCGATCCCCGACCTCGAGGGCATCCGGGTGCTGCGCTCGTTCGACGAGTCCCTGGCGCTGCGCGAGCACGCGTCCGCGGCGCAGCGCGCCGTCGTCATCGGCGCCGGCTTCATCGGCTGCGAGGTGGCGGCCAGCCTGCGCAGCCTGGGGGTGGACGTGGTGCTGGTGGAGCCCCAGCCCACTCCGCTGGCCGCGGTGCTCGGCGAACAGATCGGTGAGCTGGTGGCCCGGCTGCACCGCGCCGAAGGCGTCGACGTCCGGCTCGGGGTCGGCGTGGCGGAGGTGCGCGGTGACACGCGCGTCGAGGCGGTGGTGTTGAGCGACGGCACCGAGTTGGCGGCCGACGTGGTGGTGGTCGGCATCGGGTCGCGCCCGGCGACCGAATGGCTCGAGGGCAGCGGAGTTGACGTCGACAACGGCGTCATCTGCGACGAGGCCGGGCGCACCAGCGCGCCGAACGTGTGGGCGCTCGGGGACGTCGCGTCGTGGCGTGACGCGACGGGACACCAAGGGCGCGTGGAACATTGGAGCAATGTCGCCGATCAGGCCCGCGCCGTGGTGCCCGCGATGCTGGGGCAGGACGTGCCCACCGCGGTGGTGGTTCCCTACTTCTGGAGCGACCAATACGACGTCAAGATCCAGTGCCTGGGTGAGCCGGAGGCCGACGACATCGTGCACGTCGTCGAGGACGACGGTCGCAAGTTCCTGGCCTACTACGAACGCGACGGCGCCCTGGCAGGCGTGGTCGGCGGCGGGATGCCCGGCAAGGTCATGAAGATGCGCGCCAAAATCGCTGCGGCCGTGCCTATTTCGGAAGTGCTGGGCTGAGCCTTCGCTAGCCGACGGCGGTCGCGTACCGGTCGCCGACGTTCTCGGTGTTGCGGATCACCGTCGCGAGTTGCTCGGCGATGCCCGGCGCGCTGATGACCGTCGACGCGGACTTGTGGGTGTGGGGATTGCCCTGGGCGTCTGTGAGCTGCGCCCCCGCTTCCCGGGCGATCAGGGTCCCCGCCGCGGTGTCCCAGGGCTTGTTGGACATCATCACGCAGGCGTCCAGGGCGCCCTCGGCGACGAACGCGAGGTCCAGGGTCGCCGCCCCGATCATGCGGATGCGCTCGACCCGCGGCACCAGCTCGGCGGTGAGCGCCAGCCGGTGCTCGTTCAGCCTGCCGGCGTCGTGGCCGACGGCGTAGTCGCCGAGCGACACGATGGCCCCGCTGAGGCTGTCGGCGGCGCTGGCGTTGATCCGCTGGCCGCCCAGGAAAGCGCCCTTGCCCTCGATGGCGTGGTAGGTCTTGCCGAGCAGGGGAGCGTGGGTGACCGCGACCACGGTGCGCCCGGTGCGCATCAGCGCCAGTGATACGGCGCACAACGGCAGCCCGTGGACGAAGTTCGACGTTCCGTCGATGGGGTCGAGTACCCAGAGCCACTCGGAGGTTTCGATGTCCGGCTGTTGCTCGGACTCTTCGGCCAACAGTGGGATCTCGGGTGTGGTTTGGGCCAGGTAGTCGGCGATGTCACGCTGGATCGCGAGGTCGATGTCGGTGACCAGGTCACGGTCTCCCTTGTGCTGCACCGAGCTCGGCTGTGATTTCTTGAGCGTGGCGGCACCGATTTGCGTTGCTTGCCAGGCAATTTCGAAAAGCTCTTGCATTGTCTTCATGCGACAGACTTGCCTCGCTTCCAGGGGTAGCGCGTGGTCGCGTCTCTCGAGGATAGGGGACAGGTGATTTCACATCACAGTCGCATCACGGTATATCACGTTCGCATCACGACGCAGCTATGTCCGTTCCCCCGGGAGTGAAACACGCACCATTGTCGGTGTTTTCGCCGGTAAGGCGCCTGCCCCAGGGAGAATTACGCTGAAATCGGTGATGCGCCACAACGCAATTCGATGGTGTTGCACATCACATCGGTTTGAGGTTTCGTTTGTCTTCGTCGAGGGCACCGGGCGCTCGTGTTTGCGGTGTCACAAAATTGCCAAAATTCCATCGCCAATCTTATTGTGCTGGAAAGACGTAACTTCTGAGCTCGCGTTTTTTTGCTAATGCGACGTCGACCGCCTCGGTCCGGGCGCCGTCCGCCCGGCTCGGTTATTGTCACCAAGCGAACGATGTATGGGGCCCATACGCACCAGAAGGGGTTGGCATAAGCCGCCTGGTGTGTTGTCCCTGAATCGTTTACGTCGAAGAAACCCCACACCCCAACCTGGCAGGCAGGTGATTGAAAAGTGACAGTGATTGATGAGATATACAGCGCTTCCAGCGTGATTCCGACCGTCGCTCTCAACGACGAGGCGAAGATGCCCGTACTCGGCTTGGGCGTAGCCAAATTGTCCGATGAGGAGACGGAAAGCTCGGTACTCGCGGCCCTGGAGGCTGGCTGCCGCCTCATCGACACCGCTGCCTCGTACGGAAACGAAGAAGCCGTCGGGCGGGCGATCGCCGCGTCGGGCATCCCGCGTGAGGAGTTGTTCGTCGCCACCAAGCTGGGCACCTCGAGGCAGGGCTTCCAGAGTGCCCAGGAGTCGTGCAAGGAGAGCCTGGACCGTCTTGGGCTGGATTACCTCGACCTCTACCTGATCCACTGGCCGGCGCCGAAGCTGGGCAAGTACGTGGAGAGCTTCGAGGGCATGAAGGTCGCCCGCGACGAGGGGCACGTCCGCTCGATCGGCGTCTGCAACTTCACCGAGGAACTGCTGGCGAACGTCATCGAGGAGACCGACGAGGTGCCCGCGGTGAACCAGGTCGAGCTGCACCCGCGCCTCAACCAGGCCGAGCTGCGCCAGGCGCACGCCCAGCACGACGTGACCACGCAGTCCTACAGCCCGCTGGGCGTCGGCAAGATGCTCGAGGACCCGACCGTGACGGCGATCGCCGCCGAGTACGGCCGCACGCCGGCGCAGGTGCTGGTCCGGTGGAACCTGCAGTTGGACAACGTGGTCGTCTCGCGGTCGTCCAAGCCCGAGCGCGTGGCCCAGAACCTCGACGTGTTCGACTTCACTTTGGAGCCCGAGCACATGGAGGCCATCAACGGATTGCACGACGGCACCCGGGTGCTGCACGATCCGATGACCTTCATGGGGACCTAGTACACGCAACGTCAATGTGGCCGAATTGCCGGGCCTAGTCCGGCAATTCGGCCGCATGCGTTTTACCGCCAGTGCACCGGCGGGCCGTGCGGGTGGCATTCGCCCAGCACGCGCGATTCGCCGTCCGGCCAGCTGCGGGCGCACACCTCGAACCTGATCGGGGCGCCGGGCCCATCGCTCGCCGGCTCCATCGTGAGGTGGGCGAACGGTGAGCGCGCGCCGGCCCGTGCGGCCAGCGCGTCCACGTGGGCGCGCACGGCGTCGCGCTCGTCGGCCGACAGGTATTGCCAGGTGATGGAATGCCAGAGGACGGTGAGCGCGCCGTCGGCCACCCGCAGACCGGCGACCGCGCCGGCCGCCGTCCGGCGTTCGAGCCGGGCCGGGACCCGGCGGGCCACCTCGATGGCCCCGCGCAGCCGGGCCAGCCGCGCGGCCTGGTCGGGCCAGACGTAGCTCAGCACGGTCAGCTCCCCGTCGGTGTCGCCGACGTCGATCGGCGCGATGTCGTAGCCACACCGCTCGGCGATCCGCACGTCACGCCCGGGCGGCAGCGCGCCGCGCCACGCGTCGTCGATGGCCACCGGCGAGTCGGGCGGCCCCCACTGGCTCCCGGCGAACCGGTAAAGGTAGTGGTCGGCTCGCAGGTTCAGCCCCGCGCTCGACCCGATCTCGAAAAGCCTTATCGGCAAACCGGATTGTTTGAGGTGCAGCAAGCCGCCGATCAGTGCGGCCGATCGACCCACCTCGTTGGTCTGCGGGGGTTGATCCAGCGCCGCGCGCAGCGCATCGGCGTGGCCGGCCGCGGCGTCGCGGATCTGAGGCCAGGCCGGTCCGGCGTTCCAGCTCCCGCCGGTGCTGGGGTACCAGCGGCGCAGGTGCGCCGCCCGGCCGTCGAGCACCAGCCGGTGCAGCCCGCCGAGCAGTCGAAGCGGCACCGCGTCGCGCGAGGGGGCGTGGCGGTGCCGGGACAGGATGGCCGCGAACACGCCGCCGGCTTCGACGTCGGCGGCCACCAGCTCGAACAGCTCGCCGTACATCGCGGAGCCCGACGAGGCGCAGAACCTGCCCTGGGCGCGCAGCGTGTGCGCCAGGTGCTCGACGCTCAAGTGTCCAGCTCGTTGAGCCCCGCGCCGACCACGTCGAAGGCATTGCCCAGGGCGACCGGCAGCGGGACGGACTCATCGCTGAGCCAGTGTTCGTAGGCCGACAGCGCCACCCCCAGCATCGTCCAGGCGGCGGTCTGCGGCAGCAGGTCGGTTGTCTTGCAATCGCAGCGGCGGGCCACGAACCCGGCGATCACCTCGCGCCAGCCGGCGTACATCGTCATCGAATAGGCCTGCAGCTCAGCGGTTTGCAGGATCACCCGCATGCGCTGGCGATGGCGGGCGGTCTCGGACTCGTCAAAGGTGTTGAACGCCAACAACGCCGCGCGCAGGGCATCGCCCAGGCGCACCCGGGAATCCACGTTGTCGAGCAGGTCGCGGAGGTGGGCGAGGTGAGTGTCGAAATCGCCCCACGGGATGGCGTTCTTGGACGCGTAGTAGCGAAAGAGCGTGCGGCGGGAGATGCCGGCGGCGTGGGCGACGTCGTCGACGCTCACGTCGGCGAAACCGCGGGCGGTGAACAGGTCGATGGCCACGTCGGTGATATGGGCCGGCGTGGTCGAGCGGCGCCTGCCCACCCGCGGCTGCGGCATCTTCGGACCCCGCCCTTCCATTTCGGCACTCGATGCCATATTCTGGCGGCGAGTGTGACTCAGACCCCATCGTTGTCAAGACCCGACGAAAGGCAAGGCCCCGTGGACCACGAGACCGAAACTGACACCCAGCTCGTCACCGAGACCCTGGTCGAAGAGGTGTCCATCGACGGCATGTGCGGGGTCTACTGACCGTGCCTGCGCCCGCGCAGGCCGAAACGGCTCGCCCCGCCGGCGACACCGTGTTCGATCCTGATCGCGGCTGGCGACTGCACCCGCAGGTGGCGGTGCGGCCGGAACCGTTCGGCGCGCTGCTCTATCACTTCGGCACCCGCAAGCTGTCGTTTTTGAAGAACCGCACCATCCTCACGGTGGTGCAGTCGCTGGCCGAGCACCCCGACGTCCGCTCCGCTTGTCGCGCGGCGGGCATCGACGACGCGGGGCAGGGTCCCTACCTGCACGCGCTGGGTGTGCTCGTCGACTCCAAGATGCTGGTGCCCCGGGAGGACCATCAATGACCGCACCGACCCAAGCGGCCGTACCGCGGCTGATCGAGCAGTTCGAGCACGGGCTCGACGCCCCCATCTGCCTCACCTGGGAGCTCACCTACGCCTGCAACCTGGCCTGCGTGCACTGCCTGTCGTCGTCGGGCAAGCGGGATCCGCGCGAGCTGTCCACCCGTCAGTGCATGGACATCATCGACGAGCTGGAACGCATGCAGGTGTTCTACGTCAACATCGGTGGTGGGGAACCCACTGTGCGCCCGGACTTTTGGGAGCTCGTCGACTACGCGACCGCCCATCACGTCGGCGTCAAGTTCTCCACCAACGGCGTCCGGATCACGCCCGAGGTCGCCGCGCGGTTGGCGGCCAGCGACTACGTCGACGTCCAGATCTCGCTGGACGGCGCCACCGCCGAGGTCAATGACGCGGTGCGTGGACCCGGGTCGTTCGACATGGCGGTGCGGGCGCTGGAAAACCTGGCCGACGCCGGCTTCAAAGACGCCAAGATCTCGGTGGTCGTCACGCGGCACAACGTCGACCAGCTCGACGAATTCGCCGCGCTGGCAAGCCGTTACGGCGCCACGCTGCGGATCACCCGGCTGCGCCCGTCCGGGCGCGGCGCCGATGTCTGGGAGGAGCTGCACCCCACCGCCGACCAGCAGGTCCAGCTGTACGACTGGCTGGTCGCCAAGGGCGAGCGGGTGCTCACCGGCGACTCCTTCTTCCACCTGGCCCCGCTCGGTCAGTCCGGCGCGCTGGCCGGCCTGAACATGTGCGGCGCGGGCCGCGTCGTGTGCCTGATCGACCCCGTCGGCGACGTGTACGCGTGCCCGTTCGCCATCCATGACCGCTTCCTGGCCGGAAACGTGCTGTCGGACGGCGGCTTTGACAACGTGTGGAAGAACGCCCCGTTGTTCCGCGAGCTGCGCGAACCGCAGTCGGCGGGCGCCTGCGGCAGTTGCGGGCATTACGACAGCTGCCGGGGCGGCTGCATGGCGGCCAAGTTCTTCACCGGCCTGCCGCTGGACGGGCCGGACCCCGAATGCGTCCAGGGCCACAGCGCGTCGGCGCTGGCGCACGACCGCGAGACGCCGCGCCCCCGGGCCGACCACTCCCGCGGCAAGCGCATCCGCCAACCGGTGCCGCTCACGTTGTCGCTGCGGCCACCGACGGTCACGCCCGCGGCGCCGCCGGCGCGCCTGTGTAATGAAAGCCCGGTGTGACAATGGCCGAGAAATGGTTTGAAACCGTTGCCATCGCGCAGCAACGCGCCAAGCGCCGGCTGCCGAAATCGGCCTATTCGTCGTTGATTTCGGCCAGCGAAAAGGGAATCACCGTTTCCGACAACGTCGAAGCCTTCGGTGAGCTCGGTTTCGCGCCCCACGTCGTCGGCGCGCCGGCCAAGCGCGACATGTCGACCAGCGTTATGGGGCAGGACATTTCGATGCCCGTCCTGATCTCACCGACCGGCGTGCAGGCCGTGCACCCCGACGGCGAGGTGGCCGTCGCGCGGGCCGCCGCCGCCCGCGGCACCGCCATGGGCCTGTCCTCGTTCGCCAGCAAGCCGATCGAAGAGGTCATCGCGGCGAACCCCAAGCTGTTCTTCCAGCTGTACTGGCTGGGTGACCGCGACGCGATCGCGGCGCGGGTCGAGCGCGCCCGGGCGGCCGGCGCGGCGGGCCTGATCGTCACCACCGACTGGAGCTTCTCGCACGGCCGGGACTGGGGCAGCCCCTCGATCCCGGAGAAGATGGACCTCAAAACCATCCTGAAGATGAGCCCGGAGGTGATCACCAAGCCGCGGTGGTTTCTGCAGTGGGCGAAGACCATGCGGCCGCCGGAGCTGCGGGTGCCCAACCAGGGCCGCCGCGGCGAGCCCGGGCCCCCGTTCTTCGCGGCCTACGGCGAGTGGATGGGCACCCCGCCGCCGACCTGGGAAGACATCGCCTGGCTTCGCGAACTGTGGGGCGGGCCGTTCATGCTCAAGGGCGTGATCCGCGTCGATGACGCCAAAAGGGCTGTGGACGCGGGGGTTTCGGCGATCTCGGTGTCGAATCACGGTGGCAATAACCTGGACGGCACCCCGGCCTCGATCCGCGCCCTGCCGGCGATCGCCGCGGCCGTCGGCGATCAGGTCGAGGTGCTGCTCGACGGCGGCATCCGGCGCGGCAGCGACGTCGTGAAGGCCGTGGCGCTGGGGGCGCGCGCGGTGATGATCGGCCGGGCGTACCTGTGGGGCCTGGCCGCGGCGGGCCAACCGGGCGTGGAGAACGTCCTCGACATTTTGCGTGGCGGCATCGACTCGGCCCTGATGGGTCTGGGACATTCCTCGATCCACGACCTCGGGCCCGGCGACATCCTGGTGCCGCCCGGTTTCACCCGGGCGCTGGGTGTGCCGCCGGCCGGCGGATAACGAAAGCCGGGCTATCCAGGGCGGCTTTGTCGGAATTATTTGACGGCCACGGAAATCGTGGTACGGGCGGGGTAACCGTGACGAACGAGCCGACAATTCGAATGACCGATGAACGGCGCGGAAAAAAAGTTATTTTCAAGCTTCAACAATTGGTGCACGCCAGGTGAATTCGTCCTACCATCACCGAGTGCCCGTACTCGGCGAACTAGGAACAGCGACGTCGAGCCAGCTGTCCGGCACGGCGGCATCGGTCATGATTCCGCTGGGTTCGACCGAGCAACACGGGCCGCACCTGCCGCTGGACACCGACACCCGGATCGCGACGGCGGTCGCCCGGCGCGCTCGCGCGCGCCTCGGCGACGGGTGGCTGGTGGCGCCGGCCATCGCCTACGGCGCGAGCGGCGAGCACCAGAGCTTTGCCGGGACGATCTCGCTCGGCACCGAGGCGCTGACGCTGCTGCTGGTCGAGTACGGCAGGTCGGCGGGCACGTGGGCCCGGCGCCTGGTCTTCGTCAACGGCCACGGCGGCAACGTCGCCGCGCTGGGCGCCGCGGTGGCCAGGCTGCGCGCCGAGGGCCGCGACGCCGGGTGGTGCCCCTGTGTGGCCCCCGGCGGTGACGCCCACGCCGGGCATACCGAAACATCGGTGTTGCTGCATATCTCGCCGGCCGATGTCCGGACCGACCAGTGGCGCGCCGGCAACACCGCACCGTTGCCGGAGTTGCTCGGGTCGATGCGCCGCGGGGGAGTCGCGGCGGTCAGCCCGGTCGGCGTTTTGGGCGACCCGACCACCGCCACCGCCGCCGAGGGCGAGCGCATCGTCGCCGAGATGGTCGACGAGTGTGTCCGCCGCGTCGCCCGCTGGGGACCCGGCCCCGACGGGATGCTGACATGACCTCCTCGGCGCCCCGGCTGCCCGACGGCTTCGCGGTCCAGGTCGACCGCCGCGTGCGGGTGCTCGGCGACGGCTCGGCGCTGCTCGGCGGTTCGCCGACCCGGCTGCTGAAGCTGGCCCCGGCGGCACAGGACATGCTCTGCGACGGCCGGCTGAAGGTGCGCGACGACCTCAGCGCCCAGCTCGCCCGCACCCTGCTGGACGCCACGGTCGCGCATCCCAGGCCCGCCGGCGGGCCGTCGCACCACGACGTGACCGTGGTAATCCCGGTGCGCAACAACCTTTCTGGCGTGCGCCGGCTGGTGAGCTCGCTGCGCGGGCTGCGCGTCGTCGTGGTCGACGACGGCTCGTTCAACGCCGTCGAGCCCGAAGACTTCGTCGGCGCGCACTGCGACATCGAGGTGTTGCGCCACCACCGCAGCAAGGGCCCGGCGGCGGCCCGCAACACCGGGCTGGCGGCCTGCCGGACGGACTTCGTGGCGTTCCTGGATTCCGACGTCGCGCCGCGCCGGGGCTGGCTGGAGGCCCTGCTCGGTCACTTCTGCGACCCCACCGTCGGCCTGGTCGCGCCGCGCATCGTCGGCCTGTCGCACAACGAGAACGTGGTGGCGCGCTACGAGGCCGTGCACTCCTCGCTCGACCTCGGTGAGCGCGAGGCCCCGGTGTTGCCCCACAGCACGGTGTCGTATGTCCCCAGCGCGGCCATCATCTGTCGGTGCTCGGCCATCCGGGAGGTCGGCGGGTTCGACGAGACGTTGCAGTCCGGCGAGGACGTCGACCTGTGCTGGCGGCTGATCGAGTCGGGCGTCCGGCTGCGTTACGAGCCGATCGCGCTGGTGGCCCACGACCACCGCACCGAATTGCGGGATTGGCTCGCGCGCAAAGCATTTTATGGCGGCTCGGCCGCCCCGCTGTCGGTGCGCCACCCGGACAAGACGGCGCCGGTGGTGATCTCCGGCTGGGCGCTGATGACCTGGACGCTGATGGCCTTCGGGTCCACGCTGTCGCGGCTGGCGTCCATCGTGCTGGCCGTCCTGACGGGGCGGCGCATCGCGCGGGCGATGCGCAGCGCGGAGACGTCGATGACCGATGTCGCCATGATCGCGGGCCGCGGCCTGTGGTCGGCGGCGCTGCAGCTGGCGTCGGCGCTGTGCCGGCACTACTGGCCGCTGGCGCTGATGGCCGCGACCATGTCGCGGCACTTCCGGCGGGTGGTACTGGTCGCGGCCGTCATGGACGGGGTGGTCGACTGGCTGCGCCGCCGGGACGCCGTCGGCGACGACGTCGAACCGATCGGGCTGCCGACCTATCTGGTGCTCAAGCGCGTCGACGACCTGGCGTACGGTCTCGGGTTGTGGTGGGGTGTGCTACGGGAGCGCAACGTGCGCGCCCTGAAACCCCAGATCCGCAGTTAGCCGCCGCCTTGACCGCAGCCGTCTCGCACAGCGATGTGCTGATCGTCGGCGCCGGCAGTGCTGGATCGGTTGTCGCCGAACGCCTTTCCGCCGACGCGGACCGCACGGTCACCGTCCTCGAGACGGGCCCCGCCCTCGACGATCCGGGCCTGCTCGCCCAGACCGCCAACGGTCTGCAGCTGCCGATCGGCGTCGGCAGCCCCCTGGTCCGGCGCTATCAGACCCACCTCACCGACGAACCCGTCCGCCAGCACCCCCTGGTGCGGGGGGCCACGGTGGGCGGATCGGGAGCCATCAACGGCGGCTACTTCTGCCGCGGATTGCCCCGCGACTTCGACCGCATCGGCCTACCGGGCTGGGGATGGTCCGAGGTGCTGGACAGCTTCCGGGCCATCGAGACCGACCTGGACTTCGACGGTCCCGCCCACGGCGACAGCGGCCCCATCCTGGTGCGCCGCACCCACGAGATGACGGGAACCACGGAGCGTTTCATCACCGCCGCCCAGCGCGCCGGATTCGGCTGGATCGCCGACCTCAACGACGTTGCGGCTGAACCAATTTCGGGGATAGGCGCCGTCCCGCTCAACATCGTCGACGGCGTGCGCAGGGGGTCCGGCACCGCGTATCTCATCCCGGCGCTGAGCCGGCCGAACCTGCGCCTGCACGCGCGGACCCGGGCGGTGCGGCTGCGCTTCGCCGGGAGCGTCGCGGTGGGCGTGGACGCGATCGGGCCGGACGGCCACACCGTGTTCACTGCCGACCGAATCGTGTTGTGCGGCGGCGCCATTGAAACGGCGCATCTCCTCATGCTCTCGGGCATCGGCGACCCCGACGCGCTGGCGGCCGCCGGGGTGCCGGTGGTCGCGGCGCTGCCGGTGGGGGCGTCGTTCAGCGATCACGCCGAGTGGGTGCTGCCCACCGACTGGACGGTGGCCCCCGGGCGCCCGGTGCTCGAGGTGGTGCTGAGCACGGCCGACGGCCTCGAGATCAGGCCGTACACCGGTGGATTCGTGGCGATGACCGGCGACGGCACCGCCGGGCACGCCGATTGGCCGCACATCGGGGTGGCCCTCATGCAACCGCGCGCGCGGGGCCGCATCACGCTGGTCTCGCCGGATCCCGACGTGGCGCCGCGCATCGAGCACCGCTACGACAGCGAGCCCGACGACGTCGCGGACCTGCGCCGGGGCATCGACTTGGCCCACGAATTGGCCGGCAGCACAATCGGTTCCGCGACGGCGGTCTGGTCCACCTCGCAGCATCTGTGCGGCACCGCGCCGATGGGTGTCGACGGCGACCCGCGGGCCGTCGTCGACCCCCTGTGCCGGGTCTACGGCATCGACAACCTGTGGGTGATCGACGGCTCGGTCCTGCCCACGATCACCAGCCGCGGTCCGCACGCCACCATCGTGATGATCGGGCACCGGGCGTCAGAATTCGTTTCGACCCGATAGTCTCGTCTCAGACAGGAGGTGGTCGCCATTACCGCCGGGACGACCGACCCGCGCCCCGCGAGGTCGCGGGCCAGGCTGCTGGACGCCGCCGTCACGCTGCTGCGGGCCGGGGGTCCCAGCGCGGTGACGGTCGACGCGGTCACCCGCACCGCCAACGTGGCCAGGGCGACCCTGTATCGCCACTTTCCGAGCGGAAACGACTTGCTGGCAGCGGCTTTCAACAGCCTGATACCGGCGTCACCGACCCCGCCGGCCGAGGGATCGCTGCGGGACCGGCTGGTCGCGGTGGTGTTGGCCCAGGCCGAATCCGTGGCCCACGCGCCCACCCTCATGACGGCGATGTCCTGGCTGGCGCTGGGGCGTGACCTGGAGGGGCTGCCCGAACCCCGGCACAGCGCCAATGCCGACAGCGCGGCGATCACCACCCTGCGCGAGCGGATCGCTCAGCAGTACGCGGAGCCGTTCGACGTCATCTTCGACAGCCCGGAGGCCGCCGAGCTGGGCGAGGTGGACCGATCCCGGGCGATCGCCATGCTCATCGGACCCCTGGTGCTCGGCCGCCTGTCCACCCTGCCCGATTTCGACTACCGCGAATGCGCGCTGGCGGCGGTCGACGGCTTCCTCCACGTCCAGACCAATCGGGCTAACGCAGCGAATACCGAATCGGCAGGTGCTTGAGACCACCCACGAACGTGGTGGCGACGAGTTCGGGTTCCCCGGCGCACTCGACGGACTCCAGCCGGGGCAACAGTTCGGTGAAAAAGCTGTTCACCTCCATGCGGGCCAGCGCGGCCCCCAGGCAGAAGTGCACGCCGTAGCCAAAGGCCAAGTGCTTGTTGGGGTCTCGGCCGACATCGAACCGGAACGGGTCGTCGAACACGTCCTCGTCGCGGTTCGCCGACACGTAGGACAGATACACCGATTCGCCCGCGGCGATCGGCACCCCGCGAACGGCGGTGTCGGCGACCGCGGTGCGCATGAACTCTTTGACCGGCGTCACCCAGCGGATCATCTCCTCGGTCGCCAGCGGCATCAGTGCGGGGTCGGCGGTCAACCGGGCGCGCTGGTCGGGGTTTTCGATCAGCGCCTGCAGCCCGCCGGCGATGGTGGCGCTCGTGGTGTCGTGCCCGGCGGTCGCGATGATGACGTAGTAGGAGGCCGTGTCGACGTCCGACAGCGGCTCGCCGTCGACGCGCGCGTTGGCGATCGCCGACGCCAGGTCGTCGGTGGGGTGGGCCCGCCGCGCCGCGGTGAGATCGCTGAAGTAGCCGAAGAAGTCGAGCAGGATCTGCATCTGCTCCTCGGGCGTGGTGCCCCGCTTGAACTCCTCGTCGTCGCCGCCGAACAGTTCCTGGGTGAGTCTGAGCATGCGCGGGAAATCCGATTCCGGCAGGCCCAGCAGCGACAAGATCACGTACAGCGGGTAGTTCACGGCGACCTCCTGCACGAAATCGCATTCGCCGCCCGCGGCCATCATCTTGTCGACGTAGCTCTTGGCCAGCTCGTCGACCCTGACCTTCAGCGCGCGCATGGCCTTGGGGCGAAACCAGTCGGCACCGATCGCGCGCACCACCCGGTGCCGGGGGTCGTCCATGTGGATCAGGGTGCGCAGGCCCATCCCGGCGTCCAGCTGGGCGCGCGCGAAGTCGTCGGCCTCGGCGGGGGCCAGCAGCGGCCGCGGCTCGTTGAGGAACAGGTCGTTGGCCCGCTCGATCTCCATGACGTCGGCGTGCTTGGTGATCGCCCAGAACGGCCGGTACGGCGGACAGTCGACCAACGACACCGGTGCGTGCGCGCGCAGGTGCGCCAGCGCCGCATGCAGCCGCGGCTCGTCGGCGTACGCGATGGGGTCGGCGAACACCTTGACGGCCTGCGCGGTTTCCGGATCGACGGTCGGTGTGCTCATGGCACTAGTCTTGGCCTCGGCACCGGCCATCTCAAGGCCTCTGACCTGGGCGTTAGCGTCGCGTAGCGACGGCGTCCGGGCCGGGCGTGACGGATTGGGCCCGGGATCTCGCCCGAATTTTGTTCGGGCCCCGATCTAGGGCATACTGTTCAGGTTGCCTTGAGCCGGGTTTGCGCCTGGTCGGGCATACGACCAGCGTCCAAACGGGCGCGTCCGGTCCCATCCTTCGAGTGCGACGAATTTCGATCGTGAAATCGGCGCGCCGAGGCCGCGTGAGGGTGACACACCCGACCGCGGGGGCCGGTGGACCACGACAGGTAAACAGCGGCGCACTATCCGGCGCAACGCTCGATCGGCCAACATCGGCCGGCCCGATCGGCGCGCCGGTGGCACTGAGGACATGGATTATTTGAGCCCGGAAACCGGGCCTCAACAGGAGCGAGGGTAGGAGAAGCGTGGCGGGACAGAAGATCCGCATCAGGCTTAAGGCCTACGACCATGAGGCTATCGACGCGTCGGCGCGCAAGATCGTCGAGACCGTCGTCCGCACGGGTGCCAGCGTCGTAGGGCCGGTGCCGCTGCCGACCGAGAAGAATGTGTATTGCGTCATCCGCTCTCCGCACAAGTACAAGGACTCGCGGGAGCACTTCGAGATGCGCACGCACAAGCGGCTGATCGACATCCTCGACCCGACGCCGAAGACCGTTGACGCGCTGATGCGCATCGACCTTCCGGCCAGTGTCGACGTCAACATCCAGTAGGGGGTTACAGAGCAATGGCGCGTAAGGGCATTCTCGGTACCAAGCTGGGCATGACGCAGGTATTCGACGAGAACAACAGGATTGTGCCGGTGACGGTCGTCAAGGCCGGGCCGAACGTGGTGACCCGCATCCGCACGCCGGAGCAGGACGGCTACAGCGCCGTGCAGCTGGCGTACGGCGAGATCAGTCCGCGCAAGGTCAACAAGCCGGTGACCGGTCAGTACGCGGCCGCGGGCGTCAACCCGCGCCGGTTCTTGGCCGAGCTGCGGCTGGACAACCCGGACGCGGCGGCGGAATACCAGGTCGGCCAGGAGCTGACGGCCGAGATCTTCACCGACGGCAGCTACGTCGACGTCACCGGAACCTCCAAGGGGAAGGGCTTCGCGGGCACCATGAAGCGCCACGGTTTCCGTGGTCAGGGCGCCAGTCACGGTGCCCAGGCGGTGCACCGTCGCCCGGGTTCCATCGGTGGTTGCGCCACCCCCGCCCGCGTGTTCAAGGGCACGCGGATGGCGGGCCGGATGGGTAACGACCGGGTGACCGTCCAAAACCTGTTGGTGCACAAGGTCGATACCGAGAACGGCGTGCTGCTGATCAAGGGTGCGGTCCCCGGCCGCACCGGTGGACTCGTGGTGGTCCGCAGCGCGGTCAAACGAGGTGAGAAGTGATGGCAGCACAAGGTTCCAAGACGCTCAAGATCGACGTCAAGACACCGGCCGGCAAGGTCGAAGGCTCGATCGAGTTGCCGGCCGAATTGTTCGACGCCCCGGCCAATATCGCGCTGATGCACCAGGTCGTCACCGCCCAGCGGGCGGCGGCGCGCCAGGGCACGCACTCGACCAAGACGCGCGGCGACGTCAGCGGCGGTGGCCGTAAGCCCTACCGGCAGAAGGGAACCGGCCGCGCCCGGCAGGGTTCCACGCGGGCCCCGCAGTTCACCGGCGGTGGCGTCGTGCACGGCCCCAAGCCGCGTGACTACAGCCAGCGCACGCCCAAGAAGATGATCGCCGCGGCGTTGCGCGGTGCGCTGTCCGACCGGGCGCGCAACGGGCGCATCCACGCGGTCACCGAAATCGTCGCCGGCCAGACCCCGTCGACCAAGAGCGCCAGGGCGTTCCTGGGCACGCTGACCGAGCGCAAGCAGGTGCTGGTCGTGATCGGACGCAGCGACGAGGCGGGCGCCAAGAGCGTGCGCAACCTTCCCGGTGTGCACATCCTGACGCCCGGCCAGCTCAACACCTATGACGTGCTCCGCTCCGACGACGTGGTGTTCAGCGTGGAGGCCCTCAACGCCTACATCAGCGCCAACACCGGTACTCCCGAGGAGGTTTCGGTCTGATGGCGACCGTCACTGACCCCCGCGACATCATCTTGGCCCCGGTCATCTCGGAGAAGTCCTATTCGCTCCTCGATGACAACGTGTACACGTTCGTGGTGCACCCCGATTCGAACAAGACGCAGATCAAGATCGCCATCGAGAAGATCTTCTCCGTCAAGGTCGCATCGGTGAACACCGCGAACCGGCAGGGTAAGCGCAAGCGCACCAGGACCGGGTTCGGCAAGCGCAAGAGCACCAAGCGGGCCATCGTCACGCTGGCGCCGGGTAGCAAGCCGATCGATCTGTTCGGGGCACCGGCCTAGCCGCCGCGAGAGGAAGACCTGATTAGACATGGCAATTCGTAAGTACAAGCCGACGAGCCCCGGCCGTCGCGGCGCAAGCGTGTCCGATTTCTCCGAGGTCACCCGTTCCACCCCGGAGAAGTCGTTGGTTCGGCCGCTGCACGGCCACGGTGGGCGTAACGCGCACGGCCGCATCACCACCCGCCACAAGGGTGGCGGCCACAAGCGCGCCTACCGGGTGATCGACTTCCGTCGCAACGACAAGGACGGCGTCAACGCCAAGGTCGCCCACATCGAATACGACCCCAACCGGACCGCCAACATCGCGTTGCTGCACTTCCTGGACGGCGAGAAGCGCTACATCATTGCGCCGCAGGGACTTTCGCAGGGCGACGTGGTGGAAACGGGTCCGAACGCGGACATCAAGCCGGGCAACAACCTGCCGCTGCGCAACATCCCGGCCGGTACCGTGATCCACGCCGTGGAACTGCGGCCGGGCGGTGGCGCCAAGCTGGCGCGGTCGGCCGGCGCGAGCATTCAGTTGCTCGGTAAGGAGGGCACCTACGCGTCGCTGCGTATGCCCAGCGGCGAGATCCGTCGCGTCGACGTGCGTTGCCGCGCCACCGTCGGCGAGGTGGGCAACGCCGAGCAGGCGAACATCAACTGGGGGAAGGCCGGCCGCATGCGGTGGAAGGGCAAGCGCCCTTCGGTCCGTGGTGTGGTCATGAACCCGGTGGATCACCCGCACGGTGGTGGTGAGGGCAAGACCTCCGGTGGTCGCCACCCGGTGAGCCCGTGGGGCAAGCCCGAGGGCCGCACCCGCCATCCGAACAAGGCCAGCAACAAGCTCATCGTGCGACGCCGGCGTACCGGCAAGAAGCACGGTCGCTGAGGAAGCCCAGGACCAGGAGTAGTCAGCACATGCCACGCAGCCTGAAGAAGGGCCCGTTCGTCGACGGCCACCTGCTCAAAAAGGTGGACGCGCAGAACGAGAAGAACACCAAACAGGTGATCAAGACATGGTCGCGCCGTTCGACGATCATTCCTGACTTCATCGGCCACACGTTCGCGGTCCACGACGGACGCAAGCACGTCCCGGTGTTCGTCACCGAGTCGATGGTCGGCCACAAGCTTGGTGAATTCGCCCCCACCCGCACCTTCAAGGGACACATCAAGGACGACCGGAAGGCCAAACGGCGATGACCACGACTGAATTTCCCTCGGCGGTGGCCAAAGCGCGCTTCGTGCGGGTGTCGCCGAGAAAGGCGCGACGGGTGATCGACCTGGTGCGCGGCCGCTCGGTGGCCGACGCGCTCGACATCCTGCGCTGGGCGCCGCAGGCCGCCAGCGAGCCGGTGGCCAAGGTGATCGCCAGCGCCGCGGCCAACGCGCAGAACAACAACGGGCTGGACCCGTCGACCCTGGTGGTCGCCACCGTCTACGCCGACGAGGGCCCCACCGCCAAGCGCATCCGGCCGCGCGCCCAGGGCCGCGCGTTCCGGATTCGCAAGCGCACCAGCCACATCACGGTCGTGGTGGAGAGCCGCCCGGCCAAGGACCAGCGGTCGGCGAAGTCGACCCGGGCCCGCCGCGCCGAGGCGAGCAAGGCCGCCGCCAAGAAGGCCCCGGCCACCAAGGCGCCGGCCAGCAAGGCACCCGCCAAGAAGGCCGCGGCAAAAGCGCCCGCGAAGAAGGCCGCACCGAAAGCCGAAGCCAAGACGTCTGAGACTTCTGACGCGAAGGGAGGCTCAGACTAGTGGGCCAGAAGATCAATCCGCACGGCTTCCGGCTGGGCATCACGACCGACTGGAAGTCCCGCTGGTACGCCGACAAGCAGTACTCGGACTACGTCAAGGAAGACGTCGCGATCCGGCGGCTGCTGTCGACCGGCCTGGAGCGGGCCGGGATCGCCGACGTGGAGATCGAGCGCACCCGCGACCGCGTCCGGGTGGACATCCACACCGCGCGTCCGGGCATCGTCATCGGCCGCCGCGGCACCGAGGCCGACCGGATCCGCGCCGACCTGGAGAAGCTGACCGGCAAGCAGGTGCAGCTCAACATCCTCGAGGTCAGAAACCCTGAGTCCCAAGCGCAATTGGTGGCCCAGGGCGTCGCCGAGCAGCTGAGCAACCGCGTGGCGTTCCGCCGGGCGATGCGCAAGGCCATCCAGTCGGCGATGCGCCAGCCCAACGTCAAGGGCATCCGCGTGCAGTGCTCCGGCCGTCTCGGCGGCGCCGAGATGAGCCGCTCGGAGTTCTACCGCGAGGGCCGGGTGCCGCTGCACACGCTGCGCGCCGACATCGACTACGGCCTGTACGAGGCCAAGACCACCTTCGGCCGGATCGGCGTGAAGGTGTGGATCTACAAGGGCGACATCGTCGGTGGCAAGCGCGAACTGGCCGCCGCCGCTCCCGCGGGCGCCGAGCGTTCCCGCCGCGAGCGCCCGTCGGGCACCCGCCCGCGCCGCAGTGGCGCCTCAGGCACCACGGCCACCAGCACCGAGGCCGGCCGGGCCGCCAGCGTCGAAGAGGGCGCCGCGGCCGCCGCACCCGCTGCAGAACCGCAAAGCACGGAGAGCTGAATCATGTTGATTCCACGCAGAGTTAAACACCGCAAGCAGCACCACCCCCGCCAGCGCGGCATCGCCAGCGGCGGCACGGCGGTGAACTTCGGCGACTACGGCATCCAGGCCCTGGAGCACGCGTACGTCACCAACCGGCAGATCGAGTCCGCTCGTATCGCCATCAACCGGCACATCAAGCGTGGCGGCAAGGTGTGGATCAACGTGTTCCCCGACCGCCCGCTGACCAAGAAGCCCGCGGAAACCCGGATGGGTTCGGGTAAGGGTTCGCCGGAGTGGTGGGTCGTCAACGTCAAGCCGGGCCGGGTGCTGTTCGAGCTCAGCTACCCCAACGAGCAGATCGCCCGCGCGGCGCTCACCCGCGCAATCCACAAGTTGCCGATCAAGGCGCGCATCGTGACTCGAGAGGATCAGTTCTGATGGCAGTGGGAATTTCGCCGGGCGAACTGCGCGAGCTCACCGACGAGGAGCTGACCGAGCGGTTGCGCGAGTCCAAGGAAGAGCTGTTCAACCTGCGCTTCCAGATGGCGACCGGCCAGCTCACCAACAACCGCCGGCTTCGCACCGTGCGTCAGGAGATCGCGCGCGTCTACACCGTGCTGCGCGAACGAGAACTGGGCCTGGCTTCCGGGCCGGATGGTAAGGAATCGTGATGGCAGAAGCCAAGAAGGCCGCCCCCAAGAAGGCCGCCGCAGCCCAAGCCGCGTCGAAGGACAAGGGCCCCAAGCACACTCCCGCGAACCCGAAGGTGCGTGGCCGCCGCAAGATGCGCATCGGTTACGTGGTGAGCGACAAGATGCAGAAGACCATCGTGGTCGAACTGGAAGACCGCGTCCGTCACCCGCTGTACGGCAAGATCATCCGGACCACCAAGAAGGTCAAGGCGCACGACGAGAACAGCGCCGCCGGGATCGGCGACCGCGTCTCGCTGATGGAGACGCGCCCGACGTCGGCGACCAAGCGCTGGCGGCTCGTCGAGATTCTGGAAAAGGCGAAGTAAGCCCCGAGCGGCATGGAAACGCCCGAGACCCGATGGTCTCGGGCGTTTTGCTTGCCGCACGTAACGCCGCTGCGAAAAAACGCGGAAAGTTCGCGGCCACGTTACGCTCGGCGCATGTCCACTGACTCGCGAGCCTTCAACGGCAAGATCGAGCTCGATATCCGCGATTCCGAACCGGATTGGGGTCCCTACGCCGCGCCGACCGCGCCGCAGGATGCACCGAACGTCCTCTATCTGGTTTGGGATGACACCGGCATCGCGACCTGGGACTGCTTCGGCGGCCTGGTCGAGATGCCGGCCATGTCGCGCATCGCCGAACGCGGCGTCCGGCTTTCGCAGTTTCACACCACCGCGCTGTGTTCGCCGACCCGGGCGTCGCTGCTCACCGGGCGCAATGCCACGACCGTCGGCATGGCCACCATCGAGGAGTTCACCGAGGGCTTCCCCAACGCCAACGGTCGCATCCCGTTCGACACCGCCCTGCTGTCCGAGGCCCTCGCCGAGGCGGGATACAACACCTACTGCGTGGGCAAGTGGCACCTGACGCCGCTGGAGGAATCGAACCTGGCGTCGACGAAGCGGCACTGGCCGCTCTCGCGCGGCTTCGAACGGTTCTACGGGTTCCTGGGCGGGGAGACCGACCAGTGGTATCCCGACCTGGTGTACGACAACCATCCGGTCAGCCCGCCGGCCACCCCGGAGGACGGCTACCACCTGTCAAAGGACCTCGCCGACAAGACGATCGAATTCATCCGCGACGCCAAAGTGATTGCGCCGGAAAAGCCGTGGTTCTCCTACGTGTGCCCCGGCGCCGGGCACGCGCCGCATCACGTCTTCAAGCAATGGGCCGACCACTACGCCGGCCGCTTCGACATGGGCTACGAGCGCTACCGCGAGATCGTGCTGGAGCGGCAGAAGTCGATGGGCATCGTGCCGGGCGACACCGAACTGTCGCCGGTCAACCCGTACCTCGACGTGAAGGGTCCCGACGGCCAGGAGTGGCCCCTGCAGGACACGGTGCGACCCTGGGATTCCCTGAATGACGACGAGAAGAGGCTGTTTTCCCGGATGGCCGAGGTGTTCGCCGGGTTCCTGAGCTACACCGACGCCCAGATCGGCCGGATCCTGGACTATCTCGAGGAATCGGGTCAGCTCGACAACACCATCATTGTGGTGATCTCCGACAACGGCGCCAGCGGCGAGGGCGGGCCCAACGGATCGGTCAACGAGGGCAAGTTCTTCAACGGCTACATCGACACGGTCGAAGAAAGCATGAAGCTGTTCGAGCATCTCGGCGGGCCGCAGACCTACAACCACTACCCGATCGGGTGGGCGATGGCATTCAACACGCCCTACAAGCTCTACAAGCGCTACGCCTCCCACGAGGGCGGGATCGCCGACACCGCAATCATCTCCTGGCCCAACGGGATTGCCGCGCACGGCGAGGTCCGCGACAACTACGTCAACGTCTGCGACATCACGCCGACCGTCTACGACCTGCTCGGCCTGACGCCGCCGCAAACCGTCAAGGGCATCGCACAGAAACCACTGGACGGCGTGAGTTTCAAAGCGGCACTTGACGATCCGAAGGCCACCACCGGCAAAAGCGCCCAGTTCTACACCATGCTGGGTACCCGCGGGATCTGGCACGAGGGCTGGTTCGCCAACACCGTGCACGCGGCCACACCGGCCGGCTGGTCGCATTTCGACGCCGATCGCTGGGAGCTGTTCCACATCGAGGCCGACCGCAGCCAGTGCCACGACCTCGCGGCCCAAAAGCCGGAGAAACTCGAGGAACTCAAGGCGTTGTGGTTCTCGGAGGCCGCCAAATACAACGGGCTGCCCCTCTCGGATTTCAACATCCTGGAGACCCTGGGGCGCTCGCGGCCGTATCTGGTCGGCGAACGGTCCAGCTACGTCTACTATCCCGATTGCGCGGACGTGAGCATCGGCGCGGCCGCCGAGATCCGCGGCCGCTCGTTTTCGGTGCTGGCCGAGGTGACCATCGATACCACCGGCGCCGAGGGTGTGCTGTTCAAGCAGGGCGGCGCGCACGGCGGGCACGTGTTGTTCATCCAGGACGGGCGGCTGCATTACGTGTACAACTTCCTCGGCGAGCGCCAGCAGGAGGTCTCCTCGGCGCAGGCCGTGCCGTTGGGCAGGCATCTGTTCGGCGCCAGCTATTCGCGGACCGGCACGGTCGAGAACAGTCATACGCCGCTGGGTGACCTGACGCTGTTCATCGATGACGAGGTTGTCGGCACGCTCGCCGGGGTGAGCACCCACCCCGGCACCTTCGGGCTGGCGGGCGCCGGCATCACCGTCGGTCGCAACGGCGGGTCGGGTGTGTCCAGTCGCTTCAAGGCGCCGTTCGCGTTCACCGGCGGGACCATCGCCCAGGTCACCGTCGACCTGTCCGGCCGGCCCTATCGGGACGTGGAAACCGAGATCGCGCTGGCCTTTTCGCGCGACTGACGCGGCCGCGCGAGCGAGCGCCGGCGACGCCTGGATCGATCGAGCAGGGTTCGTCATACCCTGGACTGGTGCTGAGCGAACTGGTCGACCTCCCCGGCGGGTCATTCCGCATGGGCTCGACCAGCTTCTACCCGGAAGAGGCGCCGATCCATACGGTCGCCGTCGGTCCTTTTGCGGTGGAACGGCACCCGGTGACCAATGCGCAGTTCGCCGAATTCGTCGACGCCACCGGGTATCTCACGGTGGCCGAGCAACCGATCGACCCGGCGCTGTACTCCGGTGCGGATCCCGACGATCTGTGCCCGGGCGCAATGGTTTTCCGGCCGACGCCGGGGCCGGTGGACCTGCGTGACTGGCGACAGTGGTGGCAGTGGGTGCCGGGCGCGAGCTGGCGTCATCCGTTCGGGCCCGACAGCGACGTGGCCGACCGCGGCGATCACCCGGTGGTGCAGGTCGCCTACCCCGACGCGGCCGCCTACGCGCGCTGGGCGGGGCGGCGGCTGCCGACCGAGGCCGAGTGGGAGTACGCGGCCCGCGCCGGAAGCACCACGACGTACTCGTGGGGTGACGAGGTCACCAGCGATGGCCGGCTGATGGCCAACACCTGGCAGGGCAGCTTCCCCTACCGCAATGACGGGGCGCTCGGCTGGGTGGGGACCTCGCCGGTCGGCACGTTTGCGCCCAACGCGTTCGGCCTTATCGACATGATCGGCAACGTCTGGGAATGGACCGCCACCGAATTCTCGCCGCACCACCGGCTCGATTCGCCGCCCAAGGCCTGCTGCACCCCGCCGGGCCCCGCCGACCCGTCCGTCAGCCAGACGTTGAAGGGCGGCAGCCACCTGTGCGCGCCGGAGTACTGCCACCGATACCGGCCGGCGGCCCGGTCCCCGCAATCGCAGGACTCCGCGACCACCCACATCGGGTTTCGCTGCGTGGCGGATTCGCGGTCAGGCTAGGTGGGGCGGTTTGTCGGACCCCCGTGGCATAGTCGAACGTATGTTCGATGAGGTGCGGCGGCGTGCGGTGATCGCGGAGCTTGATGAGCTCGTTGAGCGTTGTCATCCGTCGTCGACGCGGGAGTCGGCGGCGTTGTTGGAACACCTCGGGGTTGTGGCGCGGGTGGAGAATCGGGCGGCGGCGGCGCAGTTGGTGGCGATCGGGGAGTTGTTTGCCTATCGGCTCTCGCGCTGTGCGGAGACCGAGGAGTGGGCGGTGGACACCGAGGCGGCGGTGGCCGCGGAGGTGGGCGCGCAGTTGCGGATCGGCCAGGGGTTGGCCGCGAGTCGGGTGCGCTATGCCCGCGCGATGCGCGAACGCCTGCCGAAAGTGGGGGCGGTGTTTGGCGCCGGGGATATCGATTATCGGATGTTTCAGACCATCGTGTTCCGCACCGATTTGATCGTCGATCCCGAGGTTCTGGGGGCGGTGGACGCGGTGTTGGCGGCCAATGTGGGCCGGTGGCCGTCGTTGAGTCAGGGCCGGTTGGCGGCCCAGGTCGACAAGGTCGTGGCCAAGGCTGATGTGGATGCGGTGCGGCGGCGCCAGGAGCGCGCGGCCGGCCGGCAGGTGTGGATGGCCGACATGGGTGATGGGCTGGCGCATCTGGAGGCCACCCTGTATGCCCCGGATGCCCATGCCCTGGATCGGCGCCTGGATGGGTTGGCGGCCACGGTGTGTGCGCATGACCCACGGACTCGGGAGCAGCGCCGCGCTGATGCATTGGGGGCGTTGGCCGCCGACGCCGATCGGCTGGGGTGTCGCTGCGGGCGCGCGGATTGTGCGGCCGGGGGGCGGGCCGCGGGCCCGGTGACTGTCCATGTGATCGGCGAACACGCGGTGCTGGAGGGTCGCGCATCCACCCCGGGTGCCGAGGTCGGCGCCGAGGGATTGATCCCCCCGGAGGTGCTCGCCGAGCTGGCGGCCTCGGCCACACTGGTGCCGTTGACCCATCCCGGCGACGCCGCCCCGGAGCCGGGGTATGTGCCCTCGCGGGCGCTGGCCGATTTTGTGCGGTGTCGGGATCTGACGTGTCGCTGGCCCGGCTGTGATCGCCCGGCCACCGCCTGCGATGTGGACCACACCATCCCCTACGCCGCCGGTGGCCCCACACACGCGTCGAACCTCAAGGCGCTGTGCCGTACGCATCATTTGGTGAAAACGTTTTGGGGCTGGCAGGAAAAGCAGCTGCCCGATGGCACGCTGATCTTCACCTCCCCGGCCGGGCACACCTATGTGACCACCCCGGGCAGCGCGCTGCTGTTTCCCAGCTTGTGCGCGGCCACCGGCGCGATCGCGGCCCCCGAAGCCGACCCGCCCCCGAACCACTGCGCCCAGCGCACCGCGATGATGCCCCAACGCCGCCGCACCCGCACCCAAGACCGCGCCACCCGCATCGCAGCAGAACGCAAACACAACCGCGACGCCCGGCTGGCCCGGCGGGCCCCGTCGGCGACCTGCTCCTGGCCCACCGTCTACGGTCCCGACGACGATCCGCCGCCGTTCTAGGTGCGGAATTTCCTGATCTCGATGCCGTCGGAGCGGAATTTGGCTCTGAGCTGGTCGTCCCCTAGACTCTAGGGGTTGCCTTGGGCAGACCTCGGCCGGTGCGAATCGGCCCCGCGTGCCCTTCGGTGACAAAGACCGCGCACGTCAGGTTTTTGGTGGGTCATGCCCGCCGAAGGCTCACCCAGGTGGGTTCTCCTGCCGTGCACACGCAACCAGGTCAGGAGATCGAGTGATTCAGCAGGAATCGCGGCTGAAGGTCGCCGACAACACCGGCGCCAAGGAGATCTTGTGCATCCGTGTGCTCGGCGGTTCGTCGCGACGCTACGCCGGCATCGGCGATGTCATCGTCGCCACCGTCAAGGACGCCATCCCCGGCGGCAACGTCAAGCGTGGGGACGTCGTCAAGGCCGTCGTGGTGCGCACGGTCAAGGAGCGCAGGCGCCCCGACGGCAGCTACATCAAATTCGACGAGAACGCCGCGGTGATCATCAAGCCCGACAACGACCCACGCGGGACGCGCATCTTCGGGCCCGTCGGCCGCGAACTGCGCGAGAAGCGGTTCATGAAGATCATCTCGCTGGCTCCGGAGGTTTTGTAGATGAAGGTCAAAAAGGACGACACCGTCCTGGTGATCGCGGGTAAGGACAAGGGCGCCAAAGGCAAGGTGCTCAAGGTCTACCCCGAGCGCAACCGGGTGCTGGTCGAGGGCGTCAACGCCATCAAGAAGCACACCGCGATTTCGACCAACCAGCGCGGAGCCCAGTCGGGCGGAATCGTCACCCAGGAAGCCCCGATCGACGCGTCCAACGTGATGGTGGTCGACTCGGACGGCAAGCCGACCCGCGTCGGCTACCGGGTCGACGAGGAGACCGGCAAGCGCGTCCGCATCTCCAAGCGCAACGGCAAGGACATCTGACATGACCACTGCAGAAAAGGTGCAGCCGCGCCTGAAAGAGCGCTACCGCAACGAGATTCGCGATGCGTTGCACAAGGAATTCGGCTACGGCAACGTGATGCAGATCCCGACGGTGACCAAGGTCGTCGTCAACATGGGTGTCGGCGACGCCGCCCGGGACGCGAAGTTGATCAACGGCGCCGTCAGCGACCTGGCGCTGATCACCGGGCAGCGGCCCGAGATCCGTCGCGCCCGCAAATCCATCGCGCAGTTCAAACTGCGTGAGGGCATGCCGATCGGCGCGCGGGTCACCCTGCGCGGGGACCGGATGTGGGAGTTCCTCGACCGTCTCACCTCGATCGCGCTGCCCCGTATCCGCGACTTCCGCGGCCTTTCGCCCAAGCAGTTCGACGGTGTCGGCAACTACACCTTCGGGCTGGCCGAGCAGTCGGTGTTCCACGAGATCGACGTGGACAAGATCGACCGGGTCCGCGGCATGGACATCAACGTCGTCACCTCGGCGACGACTGACGAAGAAGGACGAGCGCTGCTGCGGGCCCTCGGCTTTCCCTTCAAGGAGAACTGAGTAAATGGCAAAGAAGGCACTGGTCAACAAGGCCGCACGCAAGCCGAAGTTCGCGGTGCGCGGCTACACGCGCTGCAACAAGTGCGGCCGGCCGCGCGCGGTCTTCCGCAAATTCGGCCTGTGCAGGATCTGCCTGCGCGAGATGGCGCATGCGGGCGAGCTGCCCGGCGTGCAAAAGAGCAGCTGGTAAACAGCGCAAACCCCCAGACCAACCCAGAAAAGTGCGCGACAGGCCCGGACCGGGAACCACCGCGAGGAAGGTGACAGACACTGTCATGACTGCGACATCGACGAAGCAGAGCGCAGCGATGAAGAGGAGTGGCGCTCGATGACTGCGACAGCGACGAAGCAGAGCGCAGCGATGAAGAGGAGTGGCGCTCGATGACTATGACGGACCCGATCGCAGACTTCTTGACACGTCTGCGCAACGCCAATTCGGCGTATCACGACGAGGTGACGTTGCCGCACTCGAAGCTCAAGGCGAACATCGCCCAGATCCTCAAGAGCGAGGGCTACATCAGCGATTACCGCACCGAGGATGCTCGGGTCGGCAAGTCGCTGATCGTTCAGCTCAAGTACGGGCCGAGCCGGGAGCGCAGCATCGCCGGCTTGCGCCGCGTGTCCAAGCCCGGCCTGCGGGTGTACGCGAAATCCACCAATCTGCCGCGCGTGCTCGGCGGCCTGGGAGTGGCGATCATCTCCACCTCCTCGGGCCTGCTGACCGACCGCCAGGCAGCCCGACAGGGCGTGGGCGGCGAAGTCCTCGCGTACGTGTGGTGAGGGGGTAAAAGATGTCGCGTATTGGTAAGCAGCCGGTTCCGGTTCCCGCCGGAGTCGACGTAACGATCGACGGTCAGAAGGTCTCGGTGAAAGGCCCCAAGGGCACGCTGGATCTGACCGTGGCCGAGCCGATCACCGTGGCGCGCAACGACGATGGCGCGATCGTGGTCACCCGCCCCAACGACGAGCGGCGCAACCGCTCGCTGCACGGGCTGTCGCGCACCCTGGTGTCCAACCTGGTCACCGGCGTGACGCAGGGCTACACCACCAAGATGGAGATCTTCGGTGTCGGTTACCGCGTGCAGCTCAAGGGCTCCAACCTCGAGTTCGCGCTGGGCTACAGCCATCCCGTGGTGATCGAGGCGCCCGACGGCATCACGTTCGCCGTGCAGTCGCCGACGAAGTTCACCATCACCGGGATCGACAAGCAGAAGGTCGGCCAGATCTCGGCGAACATCCGTCGTCTGCGTCGCCCCGACCCGTACAAGGGCAAGGGCGTGCGCTACGAGGGCGAGCAGATCCGCCGCAAGGTCGGAAAGACAGGTAAGTAATCATGGCGCAATCACAAGCTGGCGCCGCCGCGCGAAAGCCGGTGGGGCAGAGCGTATCCGCGACTCGGCGCGTCTCTCGGCTGCGCCGGCACGCCCGGCTGCGCAAGAAGATCGAGGGCACGCCGCAGCGTCCGCGGCTGGTGGTCAACCGATCCGCGCGACACATTCATGTGCAACTGGTCAACGACGAGAACGGGACCACGGTGGCCGCCGCGTCGTCGATCGAGGACGACGTGCGCAGCCTGCAGGGGGACAAGAAAGCCCGCAGCGTGCGGGTGGGCCAGCTGATCGCGGAGCGCGCCAAGGCCGCCGGCATCGACAGCGTGGTCTTCGACCGCGGCGGATACACCTACGGCGGACGGATCGCGGCGCTGGCCGATGCCGCACGCGAGAACGGATTGCAATTCTGATGACTGAGAACGTGTACACGACTGGAAGGACCGCATAATGGCGGAGCAGCCCGCCGGCGGACAAGGCGCCGGCGACAGCCGTGACTCGCGCGGTGACCGCGACAGCCGCGGTCGGCGCGGCGACGGCGGTCGTGGCCGCGACCGCGACGGCGACAAGAGCAACTACCTGGAGCGGGTCGTCGCCATCAACCGCGTCTCCAAGGTGGTCAAGGGTGGTCGGCGATTCAGCTTCACCGCGCTGGTGATCGTCGGTGACGGCAACGGCATGGTCGGCGTCGGCTACGGCAAGGCCAAGGAAGTTCCCGCCGCCATCGCCAAGGGCGTCGAGGAGGCCCGCAAGGGCTTCTTCCGGGTGCCGCTGATCCGCGGGACCATCACGCACCCGGTGCAGGGTGAGGCGGCCGCCGGCGTGGTGCTGCTGCGCCCGGCCAGCCCGGGTACCGGTGTGATCGCCGGCGGCGCCGCCCGCGCGGTGCTGGAATGCGCTGGCGTGCACGACATCCTGGCCAAGTCGCTGGGCAGTGACAACGCCATCAACGTGGTGCACGCGACCGTCGCCGCGCTCAAGCTGCTGCAGCGCCCCGAGGAGGTTGCCGCCCGCCGCGGACTGCCCATCGAGGACGTTGCGCCGGCCGGAATGCTCAAGGCGCGACGGGAAAGCGACGCGCTGGCCAGTGCGGCGGCACGTGAGGCGCAGATTTCGGGGACCCAACCATGAGCAGTCAACTGAAGATCACCCAGGTGCGCAGCACCATCGGGGCCCGCTGGAAGCAGCGTGAGTCCCTGCGCACCCTCGGCCTGCGACGGATCCGCCACTCGGTGATCCGCGAGGACAACCCGCAGACCCGCGGCCTGATCGCGGTGGTCAGCCACCTGGTCGAGGTAGAGGAGGCCAAGTGACTATCAAGCTGCACGACCTGAAACCCGCCCGCGGCTCGAAGACCGCCCGCACCCGCGTCGGTCGCGGTGAAGGCTCCAAGGGCAAGACCGCCGGCCGCGGTACCAAGGGCACCAAGGCGCGCAAGAACGTGCCGGCCACCTTCGAGGGTGGTCAGATGCCGATCCACATGCGGCTGCCCAAGCTCAAGGGGTTCCGCAACCGGTTCCGCACCGAGTACGAGATCGTCAACGTCGGCGACCTCAATCGGCTTTTCCCGCAAGGCGGTTCGATCGGCGTGGACGAGCTGGTGGCCAAGGGCGCCGTTCGCAAGAACTCGCTGATCAAGGTCCTCGGCGACGGCAAGTTGACCGTCAAGGTCGAGGTGACCGCGCACAAGTTCAGCGGCAGCGCACGCGAGAAGATCACCGCCGCCGGCGGCTCGGCCACCGAGCTGTCCTAACTCAGCTGCGGAATCACTTCCGCGGCAAGGCGTTCCATCTGCTCGCGGTTCTCGCTCGCGTCGATGCCGACGGGATTCAGTAACAGCATCTGCGCCCCGGCGTCGATGACCTCGCGCAGCCCGCGGGCCACGTCGTCGGGGGTGCCGGAGACCGGCACGTCCTGCACGCCGGGCATCCGCCCGTAGATGCGATCCAGCCCGGCGAGCACGCGTTCCCGCGCCCTGGCGGCGTCGTCGTCGACCGTCAGGTAGACCCGCTTGGCGATGGTGAACCCGGCGGGGTCCTTGTGTTGCGCGTCGAGCTCACGGCGCACGACGGCGACGGCCCCGGCGAACGCCTCCGTGGTCGACGAGCCGGCGCCCAGGAACGAATCGCCGTGCCGCACGGCGCGGGCCAGGGCCTTCGGGGCGAGGCCCCCGAACCAGATCGGCGGGTGCGGTCGCTGCACCGGCTTGGGCGCGACGGGCAGGTCGTCGACCTCGCGAAAACGGCCGTGGAACGTCACCCGGGGGTCGTCGGACCAGGCGGCCTTCATCAGCTCCAGGCCCTCGGTGAAATACGAGATGAAGGTGTCCTTGTCCACGCCGAAGGCGGCGAATTTCCGCCGCCCGCCACCGGGGGCGACACCCACGTCGAGGCGGCCGTGGCTGAGCCGGTCGACGGCGGTGATCGCCGAGGCCAGCTGCAGCGGTTCGTGCAGCGACGTCACCAGCACGCCGACGCCCAGGCGCAGCCGCTCGGTGCAGGCGGCGCAATAGGCCAGCAGCTCCATCGGGGCCAGTAGCGGCGCGGGTCCGATGATCTGTTCGAGCACCCAGCCACCCTCGAACCCGAGCTCCTCGGCGCGGGTGAGAAAGGACCGCAGCCCCGCCGCGTCGAACGTCTCGTAGTCGAACTGCGGGATGGCGATGGAAAACCTCACCGGACCACCGTACGGTGGCCGGTCGGTAGTCTGCAGGCATGTTCGCTTTCCTGCCCTCGATACCCGGTTTGTCAAAAGGCGCGGACGAGGTGCGCGCGCTGGCCGACCGGGTCGACACCGCACGTCATCACGGCGTGCCCAACGGCTGCGTGCTCGAATTGGATCTGCGCTCAATGCCGCCGGAGACGTCGGGGTTCGACCCGCTGGCGATGATCACCGGTGGGAGCCGTCCGGTGTCGCTGCGCGACACGGTGTCCGCCATCTACCGGGCGGCCGAGGATCCGCGGGTCGCCGGGCTGATCGCCCGCGTGCAACTGACGGCGTCGCCGTCGGCCGCGGTGCAGGAACTGCGCGAGGCCATCGTCGCGTTCACCGCCGCCAAGCCGTCACTGGCCTGGGCCGAGACCTACCCGGGCACGTTGTCGTACTACCTGGCCTCGGCCTTCGGCGAGGTCTGGATGCAGCCGGCGGGAAGCGTCGGGCTGATCGGCTTCGCCAGCAACGCCACCTTTTTACGCGACGCGTTCGACAAGGCCGGCATCGAAGCCGAAGTCGTCGCGCGCGGCGAATACAAGTCCGCGGCAAACCGTTTCACCGAGCACGGCTTCACCGAGGCCCACCGCGAGGCCGTCACCCGGATGCTCGAGAGCATCCGGGAGCAGGTGTGGGAAGCGGTGGGGACATCACGCAAGCTCGACGCCGCCGCCCTGGACGCCCTGGCCGATCGCGCCCCGCTGTTGCGCGAGGAGGCCGTGTCCTCGGGCCTGGTCGACCGTATCGGATTCCGGGACGAAGCCTATGACCGCATCGCGGAACTGGTTGGCGTGAAAGATGTTTCGGAGGAGAATGCGCCGCCGCGGCTGTATCTGTCGCGCTACGCCGGCGCCGCACGGTCGCGGCTGATCCCGCCGGCGCCGTCGGTGCCCGGTCGCCGGCCCAAGCCGACGGTGGCCGTCATCAACGTCGACGGCACGATCGTCGACGGGCGCGGTGGACCCCAGTTCCTGCCGTTCGGCACCTCCACGGTCGGCAGCGACACCATAGCGCCGGCGCTGCGGGAGGCCGCCGCCGACGATTCGGTGTCGGCGATCGTGGTGCGCGTCAACAGCCCCGGCGGCTCGGTCACCGCGTCGGAAACCCTGTGGCGCGAGGTGAAAAAGGCCCGCAACCGGGGCAAGCCGGTGGTGGCGTCGATGGGGTCGGTCGCCGCCTCCGGCGGTTACTACATCGCCGTGGCGGCCGACGCGGTCGTCGCCAGCCCCGCGACGATCACCGGTTCGATCGGCGTGCTCACCGGCAAGCTGGTGATCCGTGATCTGCTGGGGCGGCTGGGCGTCGGCTCGGACACCGTGCGCACCAACGCCAACGCCGACGCCTGGGCGATCGACACGCCGTTCACGCCGGAGCAGCGCGCCCACCGGGAGGCCGAGGCCGACCTGCTGTACGCCGACTTCGTGGCGCGGGTGGCCGACGGGCGCAACCTGACCAAAGACGCCGTCGACCGGGTCGCGCGGGGCCGGGTCTGGACCGGCGCCGACGCGCTGGAGCGGGGCCTGGTCGACGAGCTGGGCGGGTTCCGAACCGCGCTGCGGCGCGCGAAAATCCTTGCCGGACTGGACGAGGACGCCGACGTGCGCATCGTCACCTACCCGGGCGGTTCGCTGCTGGACATGCTTCGGCCCCGGGCGTCCTCGCAGCCGGCCGCCGCGTCGCTGCCCGACGCGCTGGGGGCGCTGCTGGGCCGCACCATCGGCGGCATCGTGGACAACGTCGAACGGTCCGTCAGCGGCGCCAGCGCGCTGTGGGCGGGGCCCTGGCGGCTCTAGGGTTTAGCTAGCCGCCGAGCCTGCCGCTGATGAAGACGATCTCACCGAGCGGGTCGTCGTCCTCCGGGGCGCGCACGTCGAACCCGCCGCGCTCGAAAAGCTCGGTGCGGGTCACGCCCTCGGCGTGCCACCCGGTGCTCGACAGGTAGTCCACGACATGGTTGCGGTCGCCGGTGTAGACCAGCGACGCCATGTCGATGTCCACGCCGTGGTCCCGGAACGAACCGGACATCTCCCGCACCTTCTCGGCGTCGAAATCCACGATGCCGGGCACGAATTCGGTGGCGATGGTGCTGCCGGGCGCGCTGAGCGCGGTGATGTTGTCGAACAGCCGGTCCTGGGCGTCCGGCGGCAGGTAGATCAGCAGGCCCTCGGCCAGCCACGCCGTCGGTGCGGTCGTATCGAACCCGGCGTCCTTCAGCGCGGTCGGCCAGTCCGCCCGCAGGTCGATGCCGACGGTGCGCCGATCGGCGGTCGGCTCGGCGCCGATGCCGGCCAGCGTGCTGGTTTTGAACTCGATCACCTGGGGCTGGTCGATCTCGTAGACGACCGTGCCGTCCGGCCACGGCAACCGGTAGGCGCGCGCGTCCAGCCCGGAGGCCAGGATCACCACCTGACGCACGCCGGCGCCGACGGCGTCCATGAAATAGTCGTCGAAGTACCTGGTGCGCACCGTCATTCCGTCGATCATCGCCTGAACGCGCACCGACGAGGCGTTCTCGATCGCATCGATGTCGAGCTCGCCGTCCATCATCTTGGTGAAGAATTCCACCCCGACCGCCCGCACCAGCGGCTCGGCGAACGGATCGTTGATCAGACCCCGCGGATCCTTCGTCGCCATCGCCCGCCCCGCCGCGACCATCGTCGCGGTGGCGCCGACGCTGGACGCCAGATCCCAGTTGTCGTCGTGAGTGCGTGGCATGGGAAAAACCTTACTCGAGCGTCGCGGCGACGTAGCTCAGCTCACCGAAGGTGGCCGCCATCTCGTCCTCGGGAAACTCAAACCCGTTGCGGGCGTATAGTTCCCGGGCGGGATGCGCGCTCACCTGCCAGCCATGGCCGTTCAGGTAGTCGACGACGACGTTGCGCTCGCCCCGGTAGAACAGGTCGGCCGCATTCAGGTCGAAGCCGAAGCGCTGCCACCGCTCGGAGATGCGGCGCAGGCGCTCGTCGGAGAACGCGTCGGGGTCGGGCACGTGTTCGGTCGCCACCCGGCTGCCCGGCGCGGACAGCGCGGTGATGTTGTCGAACAGCCGGTCCTGCGCCTCGGGCGGCAGGTAGGGCAGCAGCCCCTCGGCGCTCCAGGCGGTCGGCTGGGTGACGTCAAAACCACCGTCGCGCAAGGCCGCCGGCCAGTCGTCGCGCAGGTCGATGCTGATCGTGCGGCGCTGCGCGGTGGGGGCGGCGCCGAGGCCGGCCAGCGTGTCGGTCTTGAAGGCGATGACGTCGGGCTGGTCGATCTCGTAGACCACGGTTCCCGCCGGCCACCGCAGGCGGTAGGCCCGGGTGTCCAGGCCGGAGGCCAGGATGACCGCCTGCTTGATGCCCGCGTTCGTCGCGTCCAGGAAGAAGTCGTCGAAAAACCTGGTGCGCACCGTGATCTGCTCGGCCCGCGCCCGGCGGTTGAACAGCGGGTCGTCCTCGAAGTCGATCTCGCCGTCGATGATCCGGATGAAGGGATCCAGGCCGACGGCGCGGACCAGCGGGTCGGCCAGCGGATCGTCGAGCAGCGCGTCGGGACCCTTCGACGCGACCGCGCGGGACGCGGCGACCATGGTCGCCGTCGCCCCCACGCTGTGTGCCGGCCCCCAGCTGTCGCCCTCGGCGCGCCCCTCACTCATAGGTGCCGCTCGTGTAGAGCATCTCGCCCATCCGCATGTCGTCGTCGCCGAGCGGGTCAAGCCCGTTGGCGGCGAACAGATCCCGGATGCTGGCGCTGTTCAGGCGCCACCCGTGAGCGGCCAGGTAGGGGGCGGCCTCGTTGCGGTCGCCGAAGTAGACCAGCCCCGCCATGTCGAGATCGAAGCCGTGCGCGCGCCAGCGCTCGGAGATCGCCTGCATGCGCTCCTTGAGCTTCTCGTCGTCGCCGGGTGCGGGGTTGGGCGCGCTCTCGGTGGCCAGCCGGCTGCCCGGCGCGCTGAGCTCGGTGATGGTGTCCAGCAGGCGATCCTGTGCCTCCGGCGGCAGGTAGCCGAGCAGGCCCTCGGCGCTCCACGCCGTCGGCTGGGCGGGATCGAATCCGGCGTCCTTGAGCGCTGTGGGCCAGTCGTCGCGCAGGTCGACGGCCACCACGCGCCGCTCGGCGGTGGGGGCGGCGCCCAGCTCGGCCAGCGAGCGGGTCTTGAATTCGATGACCTGCGGCTGGTCCACCTCGTAGACCACCGTCCCGGCCGGCCACGCCAACCGGTAGGCCCGCGCGTCCAGCCCGGAGGCCAGGATCACCGCCTGCTTGATGCCCGCGTTCGTGGCGTCCATGAAGAATTCGTCGAAGAACTTGGTGCGCACGGCCATGTTGTCGGCCATCCGCGACATTGCCCCGGCGGAGCTGGCGGCGCCGTCGTGGACGTCGTTCAGCTCGGCCGGGTCGAGCTCGCCGCTGGCCAGCCGGGAGAGCAGGTCGACTCCGACCGCCTTGACCAGCGGCTCGGCGAACGGGTCGTTGATCAGCGGGCGCTCGGCGCGGGTGGCCATCGCCCGGGCCGCCGCGACCATGGTGGCGGTCACGCCGACGCTGGAGGCGAGGTCCCAGGTGTCGCCCTCGTACCTGGTGGAAGTCATGGTGGTGCCCCTATCGGAGGTAGTCAATCTAATATTTAGCCGATATAACAAGCTTCCCCCACTGTACGCTTCCCGCGATTCGCGGCAACCTTTACTGATGGCGTACGAGCGGGTGCTGATCACGGGCGCTTCGTCGGGTCTGGGCGCGGCCCTGGCCCGGCGTCTGGCCGGCGGTGGCGCAGTGGTCGGGCTGGTCGCGCGCCGCCGGGATCGGCTGGCCGAGGTCCTGGCCGACTGCCGGCGTACCGCCCCGGGATCGGCGATGTGGGTCGCCGACCTGGCCGACACCTCCGCGCTGCGTGACCTGGCGGCGACCGCCTGGGACACGCTCGGGGGCATCGACGTGCTGATCAACAACGCGGCCGTCCCGAAGCGGCGCCCGGTCACCGCGCTGGATCCCGACGAGGTCGAAGAGGTCATGCGGGTCAACTTCTTCGCCCCGATGCGGCTGACGCTGGCCCTGTTGCCGCGGATGCGCGAGCGGGGATCGGGCATGATCGTCAACGTGTCCAGTGTCGGCGGCCGGCTCGGGATAATCCACGAAAGCGCCTACTGTGCAAGCAAATTCGCGCTGTGTGGCTGGAGCGAGGCGATGGCCGTGGACCTGCACGGCACACCTATCGCGGTGAAGCTGATCGAGCCCGGCCCGGTGGACACGGAGATCTGGGATCACCCGGGCAGCGAGGAACCCCTCTACCGGGGTCCCAAGGTTTCCGCCGACGAGGTGGCCGACGGCATCCTCGCCGCCCTGGGCACCGAGGGCTTCGAGCATTACGTGCCGGACATGAAACCGGTCGTCGACGCCAAGAACGCCGACCTCGACGCGTTCATCGCCGGGGCGGCGGGGCTGGCGGCGCCATGAGGGCGCTGGTCTACGGCGTGCCACCGGAGCCCTTCGAGGTGCCCGAGCGCGCCAACGCGCTCACCCAGAACCTGGCCCGCACCCCGACCGCGCTGCGCGAGGTGCCGGATCCGCAACTGCCGCAGGAGGACTGGGTGCTCACCCGGCCGCGGCTGACCGGCATCTGCGGGTCGGATTCCAAGCAGATCCTGATGGACTTCGGCGAAGGCGACGCCGACAACGCCATGTCCGCGTTCTGTTCGTTCCCGCAAGTCCTGGGCCACGAGGTGGTGGCCGACGTGGTGGCGCTGGGCCCCAGGGCGCGCGGCCTGCAGGTGGGGCAGCGGGTGGTGCTCAACCCGTGGCTGTCCTGCGGGCCGCGGGGCATCGCGCCGCCCTGCCCGGCGTGTCAGGCCGGCGACTACAGCCTGTGCTGGAGCTTCACCGACGGCGCCCTGAGCCCCGGCATCCACACCGGCGTCTCGGCCGACGTGACGGGCGGCTACGCCGAATTGATGCCCGCCCACGACAGCATGCTGTTCGCGGTTCCGGACTCGATCCCCGACGAGGCGGCCGTGTTCGCCGACCCGTTCTCGGTGTCCCTGCACGCGGTCACCCGCCACCCTCCGCCCGATACGGGCCCGGTGCTGGTGTACGGGGCCGGCTCGCTGGGTTTGTGCGCGGTCGCGATCCTGCGGGCGCTGTATCCCGACGTGGCCGTGGCCGTGATAGCCCGTTTCGGTGCCCAGGCCGAGCTGGCCCGCCGGTTCGGCGCCGCGAAAGTCCTTGCCCACGAGCCGCGTTCGGACCTCATCGAGGAGCTCGTGGCGTGGGGCGGTGGCCGGCTGCGCCGGCCGCTGCTGGGCCTGCCGATGGCCCACCCCGGCGCGGTCGACGTCGTCTACGACACGATCGGAAAGCCCGAGACCTTCGAGGTGGGCGTCCGGGTCCTGCGCTCGCGGGGCACCCTGGTGAAGGCCGGCGTGCACGCGCCCGGCCGCTGGGAGGACAGCCCGCTCTACTTCAAAGAGGTTTCCCTGGTGGGCTCCAACGCCTTCGGCGTCGAGGAGGTCGACGGGCAGCGCAAGCACGCCATCGCCCACTACCTCGACCTGGCCGGCGCCGGACGCGTCGACCTGCGTCCCATGCTCACCCATACCTTCGGGTTGGCGCGGTGGCGCGACGCTTTCTGGGCGCTCGCCGATCAGGGCGAGAGCGGCGCGGTCAAGGTGGCGATCGATCAGCGGTGACCTCGCACGTCACAGGGCTGGAATGTCCAGCCACTCACCGACTTCGAATTCGTCGCCGAGCGCGCGGATCGTCGCGCCGCCGCGGCCGGGGTAGTGCGCGGGTATCACCGTCGCTGTCGCCTGCGCGGCCTCGGTGAAGATGCGGCGGCGGGTCACTGCGGCCGCGGCGGCGTCGATGTCGAAGGCGCACGCGTCGCCGGGGCGACGCACCTGCAACGGGCTGTGGGTGAGATCACCGACGAAGACCGCGGGTTGGCCCGCGTCCAGCCAGAGCACCGAGGAGCCCGGCGTGTGCCCGGGGGCGGGCCGCAGCCGCAGCGAATCGCTGACCGCGTAGTCGTCCGACCACCGGATCAGTTGCCCCGCAGCGTCGATGGGTAACACGCTGTCCGCGAACACCAGCTGGTCGCCGCGCTGCTGGGCAGCTTCGGCTTCGGTGCGCGGCGACCGCCGCGCGGCGGGCCCGTCGGGTTCGAAGTGGCGATAGTCGGCGGCGGGCAGCAGGTACCGGGCGTTGGGGAACGTCGGCACCCAGGTGCCGTTGTCCAGCATGGTGTTCCAGCCGACGTGGTCGGAGTGCATGTGGGTGTTGACCACCACGTCGACGGCGTCGCGCTCGACGCCCGCCGAACGCAGCGCGGCCAAGAACGCCGTGTTCAGGTGGTCCAAGGGCGGCATGTGCGGGCGCAGCCGATCGTTGCCGACGCCGGTGTCGACGATGACCGTCAGGCCGTCGACCTGAATGACCCAGCTCTGGATCGCGATGTGCCACTGATCGGTGTCGGGATCGAAGAAGTCGGGCACCAGCAGGTCGGCATTGTCGTGCCACCCCGACGGCGGGGTATGGGGAAAAGACTTGGCGCCCAACGAGAATCGCAGTTCGACTACCCGCGCCAGGGTGGCGCGGCCGAGCCGGAACCGCCGCATCAGGCGTTGGCCCGCAGATAACCGTAGACCGCGGCGAAGTTTTTGTTGACGTCCTCGGGGATCGGCACCGGCCCCCCGAGAGCGCGTGCGCCCCAAACGATTTGGGCGGTGCGCTCCACCAGCGCGGTGACATGTAAAACCTTGTCGGGCCGCGGTCCCACCGCCACCAGGCCGTGGTTGGCGATCAGGGCGGCGGCGCGGCCCTCGAGCGCGGCGACCGCGTTGGTACCCACGTCGGCGGTCCCGGACGCGGCGTAATCGGTGCACCGGACGTCCCCGCCGCAATACACCGCGAACTCGTCGATGCACGCCGGGATCGGTTGGTGGGCGATGGCGAACATGGTCGCCCACACCGGATGACTGTGAATGACGCTGCCGATGTCGTCGAACGCGGCAAAGCAGGCCAGGTGCAACTGCATCTCCGAGGACGGCGACCGGCCATCGGCCGCCTGCAGCACCGAGCCGCCCGGATCGACCAGCACGAGGTCGTCGAGCTGCATGTCGCGGTAGTCGACGGAAGACGGGGTGATGACGATGTTGCCGTCGGCGCGGCGCGCCGAGATGTTGCCGGCGGTGCCCTCCACCAGGCCCCGGCGCAGCATGTCCTTGGCCGCGTCCAGCACCGCGGTCTCCGCGTTCTCGACGAATTTCATGGGCCTAGTACCTCCGGGTTGACGAGATGGGCGGGCGCGTCACCCTTCAGCAGCGCCTCGAGGTCGTCGGCCACCATCTGCGCCTGCCGGGCCTCGGTGTTCCAGGTCGCGCCGCCGATGTGCGGGGTCAGCACGACGTTTGCCATCCCCACGAGCGGATGGTCGGCCGGCAGCCATTCGCCGGCGAAGTGATCCAGGCCGGCGGCGGCCACCTTGCCCGCGACCAGGGCGTCGACGAGCGCGTCGGTGTCGTGCAGCTGGGCGCGGGCGGTATTGAGGAAGACCACGCCGTCGCGCATGGCCGCGAACTGCCCGGCGCCGATCATGCCGGCCGTGTCATCGGTGACCGGCGCGTGCAGCGACACGATGTCGGCCTCGGCCAGCAGCTCGTCGAGGCTGTGGCGCGCGTCGGGGTTGTACGGGTCGTGCGCGATGACCCGCAGGCCCAACCCGGACAGCCGCCACTGGGTGGCGCGGCCGACGGCGCCCAGGCCCACCAGCCCGGCGGTGCGCCCCGCGATCTCGCCGCCGCGGAAACGCTGATAGGGGATGCTGCCGTCGCGAAAGATGTTGCCGCTGCGCACATCCGCGTCCGCGGGCAGCACGTGGCGGGTGGCGGCCAGCAGCAGCGCCACCGTCATCTCGGCGACGGCGTCGGCGTTGCGGGCCGGGGTGTTCAGCACCGGGATGCCGGCCGCGGTGGCCCCGGCGATGTCGACGTTGTTGGGGTCGCCGCGGGTGGAGGCGATCGCGCGCAACCCCTGGGCGAACACCGGGCCGCGCACCGAATCGCTTTCCACCACCACGATTTCGGCGCCCTCGCTCGCGATCCGTTCGGCCAGCTGCTCGGCGCTGTAGATGCGCAGCGGGGTCTGCTCGATCCAGGGGTCATAGATCACGTCGGCCAGTTCCCGCAGCTTGGCGAAGCCCGGGCCCCGCATCGGGGCCGTGACCAAGGCGCGCGGTTTGGACGTCACGAATGCCAATGCTGGCGTACGGTGACGCCCGTGTCACGCATAGACGTCACAATCGGCATCGACGTCGGCAGCACCGCGGTCAAGGCGATAGCCGCCGACGCCGACGGCAACGTGGCGGCGCGGGTGCGCATCCCCCACGCGCTGCGGGTCCCGGCGGCCGACCGCCTCGAGCACGACGCCGACGAGGCGTGGCGGCGGGGGCCGTCGGCGGCCCTGGCCGAACTGGCCGACCGGACCGATGTCGCGGCGGTGGCCGTCTCGGCGATGGTGCCGTCGATGACCGCCGTCGACGCGACGGGCACGCCGATCACGCCGGGGCTGCTGTACGGCGACGGCCGGGGCCGCACCCCCGGCGGGGACGCGCAGCCCCTGCCCGCGCTCGGCGAGGCGGCGGAGTTCCTGCGGTGGACGGCCGCGCAGGAGCCCGACGCCGCCGGCTACTGGCCCGCGCCGGCGGTGGCCAACCACGCGCTGGCCGGCGACGCCGTGATCGACATCGCCACCGCCGCCACGGCGTTCCCCCTGTTCGACGGGACCGGCTGGGACCCCGCCGCGTGTGCCGAGCGCGGCGCCCGCATCGAGCAGATGCCGCGGGTGGAAAGCATGGGGGCCGTCGTCGGGGAGGTGCGGGGCAGCGGCGCCGCGCTGGCCACCGGCGCGATCGACGCGCTGTGCGAACAGATCGTGGCCGGCGCCGACCGCGACGGCGACGTGCTGGTGATGTGCGGCACCACGCTGATCGTGTGGACGACCATTTCCGAGCCCCGGCAGATGCCAGGGCTGTGGACCATTCCCCACACCACGCCCGGCAAGAGTCAGATCGGCGGGGCGAGCAACGCCGGCGGGCTGTTCCTCGGCTGGGTGGATCGCGTTGTGGCGCAAGCGGATCCGACGGCCGTCGAACCCGGCCGCGTACCGGTGTGGTCGCCCTACCTGCGCGGCGAGCGCAGCCCGTTCCACGACCCGGACCGCCGCGGCCTGCTCGAGGCGCTGGATCTGACCCACGACGCCGCCGCGCTGCGGCGGGCCGCCTACGAGGCGTCGGGCTTCGTGGTGCGCCAGCTCATCGAACTGTCCGCCGCGCCGGTGTCGCGCATCGTGGCCACCGGCGGCGGCACCCGGGTCGGGCCGTGGCTGCAGGCCATCGCCGACGCCACCGGGCGCCCCGTCGAGGTGTCCGCGGTGGCGGAGGGGGCCGCGCTGGGGGCCGCCTTCCTCGCCCGCATGGCCGCCGGCCTGGAGACGACGATCGCCGACGCCGCCCGTTGGGTGCGCACCGAGCGCGTCGTCGAGCCCGATCCCGTATGGGCGGCGGCGGTCGAGGACCGCTACCACCGCTTCCTACAGATGGCAGAGCGCCGATGTGGCGCGGTGGCACCACCGCCGTTCTAGGCTGGTGCAATGACCGACCACGACCGCAAAGCCACCCGCCGGGAAATCGCCGACGCCCTGTCGAAAGCCGTGGAGCGGCGGCACGAAATCGCCGACGCCATCGTGGAATCAGAGAACAGGGCGGCCGCGGTGGAGGCGATCGTCCGGCTGCTCGACACCTCCCACCTGGCCGCCGAGGCGGTGATGGGCATGTCGTTCGATCAGCTCACCATCGACTCGCGCCGCAAGATCCTCGCCGAACTCGAAGACCTCAACAAGCAGCTGAGCTTCACCCTGGGCGAGCGCCCGGCGAGCTCGGGAGAGACCCTGGAGTTGCGGCCCTTCTCCGCCGCCACCGACCGCGACATCTTCGCCGTGCGCACCGAGGAGATCGGCGCGGCCGGCGACGGCTCGGGCGGGCCGGCCGGCAGCCTGGACGACGAGATCAGCGCGGCCCTCGGACGCGTCGACGACGAGGAGGCCGCGTGGTTCGTGGCCGTCGACTCCGGCCAGAAGGTCGGCATGGTGTTCGGCGAGCTGGTCCGCGGCGAGGTCAACGTGCGGATCTGGATTCACCCCGATTACCGCAAGCGGGGCTACGGCACCGCCGCCCTGCGCAAGTCGCGCTCGGAGATGGCGTGGTGTTTCCCCGCGGTCCCGATGGTCGTGCGCGCACCGGCGGCCAAACCCCCCGGCTGAGCGCTGGGCGTGGCCGCGGTTATGAGCCCAATGTCGCGGTGACCGCAACGATGTTGGGGTGCTGCGCCGCCTCGTCATCGTCGGGGAATTCCAGGCCGTAGTCGCCGAACAGATCGCGCCGCGGCCGGGTACTCACCCGCCATCCCCGGCCGGTGAGGTAGTCGACGACGTTGCTGCGCTCGCCGTCGAAGAACAGCCCCGAAAGGTCGATGTCGCAGCCGACTCTGGCCCACCTGTCGTTGAACTCCCGCGCGCGTTGCGACATCGTCGTCCCGTTGTCGGGGTGATATTCGGTGGCCAGCTTGCTGCCGGGCGCGCTGAGCGCGGTGATGTTGTCGAAGAGCCGGTCCTGCGCGTCGGGCGGCAGGTACATCAGCAGGCCCTCGGCACTCCACGCCGTCGGCCGCGTCACGTCAAAGCCGCTGCCGCGCAACGCCGCCGGCCAGTCCTCCCGCAGGTCGATGCCGACGGTCCGCCGGTCCGCGGCCGGGGAGGCGCCCAGGCTGGCCAGGGTGGCGCTCTTGAACTCGACGACCTTGGGCTGGTCGACCTCGTACACCACGCTGCCGGGCGGCCAGCCCAGCCGGTAGGCGCGGGCGTCGAGGCCGGCGGCCAGGATCACCGATTGGCGAATCCCGTCGCGGGCGGCATTGAGGAAGAAGTCGTCGAAGAAGCGGGTGCGCACCGCCATCGAATCGGTCTCCAGCGCCAGCTCCTTCCCGCCGCCTCCGGCCGCCCCGTCGCCCTCGGGCTCGGTGACCTCGCCGTCGACCAGGCGGCGGAAGAAATCCAGGCCGACCGCCCGCACCAACGGCGCGGCGAACGGGTCGTTGATGATCGGATTGGTTCCCCCGCTGGCCAGCGCGCGGGCCGCGGCGACCATCGTGGCGGTGGCGCCGACGCTCGAGGCCAAGTCCCAGCTGTCTTGGTCGGTGCGTGTCATACTGCTCCCAAGTTACTTAGCAAATGCAACGAGACAGCCGCACTCTACGCCGCCGGCCTGACGGCTTCCTGTGCTTTTTCCGGGGCCCCGTCCGAGCATTTCCGGTGGCCGCGGGAAAGGCCCTGACCGGACCTGACCGGACCAGCTGTTAGTCTCGTACACGGTTCGACGCGCGACGCCGTACGTCCTGGCCTGCGGGAGTTGGGCGCGTGATGCAGGAAACCCCCGGCTGCGCAGGAGGAAGAGTTGCTTTCCGCTTTCATCTCATCGCTGCGGACAGTCGACCTGAGACGGAAGATCCTCTTCACGCTTGGCATCGTCGTCTTGTACCGGGTCGGCGCCGCGCTGCCGTCCCCGGGCGTCAACTATCCGAACGTCCAGCAGTGCATCAAAGAGGCCAGCGGCGGCGCGGCCGGACAGATCTATTCGCTGATCAACCTGTTCTCCGGCGGGGCGCTGCTCAAACTCACGGTGTTCGCGGTGGGCGTGATGCCCTACATCACCGCCAGCATCATCGTCCAGCTGCTCACGGTGGTCATCCCGCGGTTCGAGGAACTGCGCAAGGAGGGCCAGTCCGGCCAGGCCAAGATGACGCAGTACACCCGCTATCTGGCGATCGCGCTGGCGATCCTGCAGGCCACGAGCATCGTGGCGCTGGCCGCCAACGGGGGGCTGCTGCAGGGCTGCTCGCTGGACATCATCGCCGACCAGAGCATCTTGACGCTGATCGTCATCGTGTTGGTGATGACCGGCGGCGCGGCCCTGGTGATGTGGATGGGTGAGCTGATCACCGAACGCGGCATCGGCAACGGCATGTCGCTGCTGATCTTCGTCGGCATCGCGGCCCGCATCCCCGCCGAGGGCAAGACCATCCTGGACAGCCGGGGCGGGATGATCTTCACCGCCGTGCTCATCGCCGCGCTGATCATCATCGTCGGCGTGGTGTTCGTCGAGCAGGGCCAGCGGCGCATCCCGGTGCAATACGCCAAGCGCATGGTCGGCCGCCGGATGTACGGCGGCACCTCGACGTATCTGCCGCTCAAGGTCAACCAGGCCGGTGTCATCCCGGTGATCTTCGCGTCCTCGCTCATCTATATCCCGCACCTGATCACCCAGCTGATCCGCAGCGGCAGCGGCGGCGTGGGCAACAGCTGGTGGGACAAGTTCGTCGGCAGCTACCTGTCCGACCCCAGCGACCCCGTCTACATCGGCATCTATTTCGGGCTGATCATCTTCTTCACGTACTTCTACGTGTCGATCACCTTCAACCCCGATGAGCGCGCCGACGAGATGAAGAAGTTCGGCGGGTTCATCCCCGGGATCCGGCCGGGCAAGCCGACCGCCGATTACCTGCGGTTCGTGCTGAGCCGGATCACGTTGCCGGGTTCGATCTACCTCGGTGCGATCTCGGTGCTGCCCAACCTGTTCTTGCAGATCGGCAACGGCGGGGCGGTACAGAACCTGCCGTTCGGCGGCACCGCGGTGTTGATCATGATTGGCGTGGGCTTGGATACGGTCAAGCAGATCGAGAGTCAGCTCATGCAGCGCAACTATGAAGGGTTCCTCAAGTGAGAGTCGTTTTGCTGGGTCCGCCGGGGGCGGGCAAGGGGACGCAGGCGCAGAAGCTCTCCGAAAAGCTGGGGATCCCGCAAATCTCCACCGGTGAGCTGTTCCGCAGCAACATCGAGAACGGCACCAAACTGGGCCTGGAGGCCAAGCGCTACCTGGACGCCGGTGACCTGGTGCCCTCGGAGCTGACCAACCAGCTCGTCGACGACCGGTTGAGCGACCCGGACGCGGCCAACGGCTTCATCCTGGACGGGTTCCCGCGGTCGCTGCAGCAGGCCAAGGCGCTGCACGAGATGCTCGAACGCCGCGGCACCGACATCGACGCGGTGCTGGAGTTCCGGGTCTCCCAGGACGAGCTGCTGCAGCGGCTCAAGTCGCGCGGCCGCGCCGACGACACCGACGACGTCATCCTGAACCGGATGAAGGTCTACCGTGACGAGACCGCCCCGCTGCTGGACTACTACCGCGACGAACTCAAGACCGTCGACGCCATCGGCACCTTGGACGAAGTGTTCGCCCGCGCGCTGCAGGCGCTGGGCAAGTAGAAATGAACCCGCTGGCGCGGCTGCGGAGTCGCAAGGTGGTGCCGCAGCGCAGCGCCGGCGAACTCGACGCGATGGCCGCGGCGGGCGCGGTCGTGGCGGCCGCGCTGCAGGCCGTCCGGGCCGCCGCGGTGTCCGGCGTATCGACGCTGAGCCTCGACGAGATCGCCGAATCGGTGATCCGCGACGCCGGGGCGGTGCCGTCGTTCCTGGGCTATCACGGCTACCCGGCATCGATCTGCGCGTCGGTCAACGAGCGGGTGGTCCACGGAATCCCTTCGGCCGCAGAGGTTTTGGGCTCGGGTGACCTGGTATCGATCGACTGCGGCGCCGTGCTGGACGGCTGGCACGGCGACGCCGCAATCACCTTCGGGATCGGGACCCTGGATGCGGCCGACGAAGCGCTGTCCCAGGCCACCAGGGAATCGCTGGAGGCCGGGATCGCCGCGATGGTGCCCGGCAACCGGTTGACCGACGTATCGCACGCCATCGAGATGGGTACGCACGCGGCCGCGGCCCGCCACTCGCGGTCCTTCGGAATCGTCGAGGGATACGGCGGCCACGGCATCGGCCGGCAGATGCACATGGACCCGTTCCTGCCCAACGAGGGCTCGCCAGGGCGCGGGCCGCAGCTGGCCCCCGGGTCGGTGCTGGCCATCGAGCCGATGCTGACGCTGGGAACCGGCAAGACCGTGGTGCTCGACGACCAGTGGACGGTCGTCACCACCGACGGCTCGCGGGCGGCACACTGGGAGCACACCGTCGCGGTCACCGAGTCCGGACCGCGCATCCTGACCCTGGGGGCCTGAACGAGCCGCGATCGCAGGCGCGGCGAAGCCGGGCGCGGCGGGTCGGGGCCGTTGAACGAGCCACGATCGCAAGCGCGGCGAAGCCGGGCGCGGCGGGTCGGGGCCGTTGAACCGGGCGCCTGCTCGGCTCGTTCTCCCGGCAGGAGGTGATCGAGTGGCTCGTGTGGCTGGCACTCGGAACGCGTCAGCGGCTGCCGAAGCCGCTCTGATGAAGGCGCTTTTCGACGAACACGCCGCGGTTCTGTGGCGCTACGCGTTGCGCCTGACGGGGGACACGAGCCAGTCCGAGGATGTGGTCCAGGAAACGCTGCTGCGGGCGTGGCAGCATCCCGAAGTCGTCGGGGACACCGAGCGCTCGGCGCGGGCGTGGTTGTTCACCGTCGCCCGCAACATGATCATCGACGATCGGCGCAGCGCGCGGTACCGCAACGTCGTCGGTTCGACCGACGTCTCGGGGGCGCCCGAACAGTCCACGCCGGACGAGGTCAACGCGGCCCTGGACCGGTTGCTGATAGCGGACGCGATGGCCCAGCTGTCCGCCGATCACCGAGCGGTGATCGAACGGTCCTACTACCGCGGTTGGACCACCACGCAGATAGCTGCAGACCTCGGCATCGCCGAGGGAACGGTGAAGTCGCGACTACACTATGCCGTACGGGCGTTGCGACTCACTCTGCAGGAACTTGGGGTTACCCGATGAGGGCTCCGAAGGCTTGAGGGGTGAAGGACATGGATGAAATGAACACGCCGGTGGCCGATATCGGCCCTCCCGAAGACCGCTACGCGATGTGGGATGCCGCATACGTGCTGGGGTCGCTGTCGGCCGCGCAACGCCGCGAATTCGAGACGCACATGGCGCGCTGCCCGGCCTGCCGTGAGGCGGTCGCAGACCTCAGCGGCGTGCCGGCACTGCTTTCGCAACTGGACCGCGACGAGGTGGCCGCGATCGACGAGTCCGGCCCGGCGCCGGAGATGTCCGAGGAGATGCTGCCGTCGTTGCTGGCGGCGGTGCGGTGGCGCCGGCGGCGCACCCGGGTGGTGACCTGGGTGGCCTCCGCCGCGGCGGCCGCGGTGCTGGCGATCGGGGTGTTCGTCGGCCTGCAGGCCTGGTCGTCGACTCCCGCCCAGCAGGTGACCGCGTCGGCCGAGCCGATGGCGCAGGTGGGCACCTCGCTGCTGACCTCCAGCGTCCAGGTCACCGGCCAGCACTGGGGCACATCCATCGCGCTTCGGTGCGTGTGCCTGGCCCCGCTGAACGCGCACCATGACACGCTGGCGATGGTCGTGGTGGGTCGCGACGGCAGCCAAACGCGGCTGGCGACCTGGGTGGCCGTGCCCGGTCACACCGCGACACCCGTGGGCGCGATCTCGACCCCGGTCGACCAGATCGCCGCCGTGCAAGTGGTCGCCGCCGACAGCGGCAAGGTGTTGTTGCAGCGTTCGCTGTAGAGATCGGAGCCAGCGTGTTCGGGCGTCCGCTTCGGGTGCTGGTGGTGGGCGCCGGCGTGGCCGGCATCTCCGTCGCCCGCGGCTTGGTGGGGGACGGACATGACGTCACCGTCTTCGAGCGCCGGCCCGACGTGCAGGCGCCCGGCGGTGCGGTGACGATCTGGTCCAACGGTGAGACGGTGCTGAACCAGCTGGGTGTCGACATGGGCGGCGCTGGCCGCCTGCTGGCCACCGTGCGGGCCGTGACGTCCCACGGCCGGCCGCTGGCCACGCTCGACGTCACCGCGATGGTGCGGCGGCTGGGCGCACCCGTGCGGATGGTTCCGCGCCGAATATTGCTGGAACGCCTTCTCGACGGGTTCGACGCCGAGCGCATCCGGTGCGGCTCCCCGGTGATCGCGGTGAACCGTACGGACGTCGGTGTCTGCGTGGAGTTCGGCGACGGCACCGTGGCTGATGCGGACGTGGTGATCGGTGCCGACGGGTTGCACTCGATGGTGCGCAATTGCGTTGGCGCGCAAGCCGCCAAGCCGACCGGCTGGTGCAGTTGGCAGGGGCTTGCCACTGTCCCGGAGATCGCGGATTCCGATGCCGCGCTGATGATCATCGGTGCGCGCGGAAACCTCGGCCTGTGGCCCGCCGGCGGGTCGGAGGTGCAGTGGTGGTTCGACCTGCCGTGGTCGCATGGCTTCGTCCGACCGCAGCGCCCGATCGAGATGATCCGGTCCCACTTCGCCGGATGGTCCGACTCTGTCGACCGGGTGCTCGCGACGCTGAGCGACGACGACCTGGCCGGCTCGCCGTTCCCGCATTTTCGCCATCCGATTCCGGGCCCGGGGCACGGCCCCGTCACGTTGCTCGGCGATGCCGCGCACGCGATGCCGCCCACCCTGGCGCAGGGGACCAACCAGGCGCTGCTCGACACGATGGTTTTGTGCAAGGCGCTGAGGGATTTTCGCGGTGGGACCAACGGCGGCGCCGATGTCTCGGCCGCCCTGCGGTGGTATGAGAGGACCCGTCGACGCAAAGTCATGGCCGTGTCCTGGGTGGCGTCGCTGCCGGTGTCGCACGGTGAGTTCGTGCTGCGACCGGCCGCGCTGATCTCCGACCGGCTGCAGGCCGGCGCGCTGACGACGTTTCTGCGCCTTACGAGTCACCGCCGGATGTCCGCCGAAATCAGCCGAAACTTGGGGGTAGCGGCGACGGTCCCGTCAAGCCCGTGAACAGCCCGGCCGATTCCGTAAGAGTGCGAGGCGATTTCGACTCGCCCTCGCGCTGGCTCTGGCTGGTGAAGTGGTGCGTGCTGGCCGTGCCGCACTACCCGATACTGATACTGCTCTACCTGATCTATCCGTTCTCGACCGTGGCGGCCGGAGTGGCCATCCTGTGCACCGGGCGATATCCGCGGCCGCTGTTCGTATTCAACGTCGGCGTGCTGCGCTGGTCGTGGCGGCTGATGAACTACCGCTTCCCGATGAACAGCACCGACAGGTACCCGCCTTTCACGCTGGCGTCTCGGCCCGACTACCCCGGCGATCTCGCGGTCGACTATCCCGAGCGGCTGAAAAACTGGGCGGTGCTGGTGAAGTGGCTGCTGGCCATCCCCCAGGTTCTGCTGTGCTGGTCGATGGAGGCGCCGCTGCAGGTGCTGTGTGTCATCGCCGCGCTGGCGCTGCTGTTCACCGGGACGATCCCACGGGGCGCGTTCGATCTGCTCATGGGCATGGTCCGCTGGCGATACCGGGTGGCGGTGTACGTGTCGTTGATGCGCGACGAATACCCGCCGTTCCGAATGGATTTGGGCGCACGATGACCCTGCGAAGCCTGGCGTTCCCCTACGTGTACCGATTCGGCCAGCCGCTTTTCGACCGGCTCTTTTACCACCGCTACCGACGGGCGGCGCTGAGTAACGCGAACGGCCGGCTGCTGATGCTCGGGCTGGGGCCGGGAACCGACTTGATGTTTCTGCCCGACACGGTGACGTCGGTCGCCGCCGTGGAGCCCGCGGCGCCGTTCCGGCGGATGGCCGCGAGGCTCGCCCGGCGCCGCGGCATCGCGGTCGACCTCGTCGAGGGAACGGGCGAGTCGATTCCCTTCCCGGACAACTCTTTCGAATCCGTCCACGCCGGGCTGGTGTTGTGCTCGGTCGGCGACGTGGCCGCAACCCTCGGCGAGATCCGGCGGGTGCTGGTGCCCGGCGGCAGGCTCGTGGTCCTCGAGCACGTGCGCGGTGACGGCGCGACCGGCCGGTTCCAGGATCTGATCGCCAAGCCGTGGTCGTGGCTCGCCGGTGGCTGCGAGCCGAACCGGCGCACCCTCGAGGCCATCGCCGCCGCCGGATTCGACACCGCCGCGCTGCGCAGCATCCGAACGCCGGTGCCCTTCCCGTGCAAACCCCATCTGCAGGGATTCGCCACCGTCACTCGACGCTGACCGCCTCGATGATGGACAGGCGCGCCGCGCGCCGTGCCGGTGGCACCGAGCCGAGCAGGCTGATCGCCAGCGCCCCGAGCGTGAAGGCGAGCGCCAGGGGGCTCGGGTGAAAGCCGACTTCGAAATTCATGATGTCGTCGCTGATGCGGCTGAACAACCACTGGTCGGTCAGACCGAGCGCCAGCCCCAAAACGCCGCCGACGACACCGATTCCGGCCGCCTCCGCCAGCACCATCCGCAAGGTGAACCGCCGGCTGGATCCCATGGCGCGCAGCACGCCGATTTCGCGGCGGCGTTCGTTCACCGAGAGCGTCAGCGTGTTCAGCAGTGCGACCGCGGCCACCGCCACGACGATGACCCACACCGCGTTGGCGATGAACATGCTCTGACGCAGCGGGGCCTGCAGCCCCGCCAGCGCGGTGGGGCCGTCGTACACGTGGTTCGGGGCCGGCGCCGCCTCGCGGACGCCGGCCAGCAGCCGCTGCCGATTCACCCCCGGGGCCGCGGCGATTTGCAGTGTCGTCGCCGCCGGGCGATCGAACCAGGCCCGCATCTGGTCGAGGTCGATTCCGACGGTGCCGATCACGGTCGAGAAGAACGGCACCAGGGCCAGCACGGTCACCGACCGCGGGCCGTGCGGCGTTTGGAGCCGCAGTTGGTCGCCGGCCCGGACGTGCAGAGTGGTGCCGAGAATCCGCGTGAGCACCACACCGCGGCCGGCGAGCACCTCGGTGCGCACCCGTTCGTCCAGCGCCCGGAAGAGCGCATCGTTGCTGCCGGCGGAAAACCCGTCGAGCAGGACGCGGGTACCGCCGACCACGGCGAAACCGAACGCTCCCTCGGTCACGCGCGCCACGCCGGGAAGCGCGGCGACCTTCGCGGAAAGCCCCTGTGGCAGAACGTCGGTGGGGTAGCTGTCGGGCGGGTCCGCGCTCACCCACACGTCGGTATCGGTGACCGGTGCGAAGATGTCCCGCGCGGACCGAATCATGTCGGCGTTCGTGCCGGTGATCACGACGGTGGTGAGTACCCCGATGAGCACGGTCATCACGGTCGCCCACACCCGGCGCGGCGCACGCTGGATCGTCGCCGCGGCCAGCGCCCCGAACGACCCGAACGTGCGCGCCATCGCCGCCGTGGCGTGGACGATGGGCGCGGTGAGCGCGAAGCCCAGGGCGATCTCGGCGCCCAGCACCGCGGCCATCGCCACGACGGCGTAGCTGCCGCGCTGGCCGGTGACGACCGGCGTCGACACCGCGAACACCGCCACCGCACCAACCCCGCCGGCGATGCGCAGCCACCGCGGCACCGTGTCGGCCGCCGAGGCCCCGACCGGCGCGAGCGCCTCGATCGGCGAGACCTTGTACACCTGCCGCGCCGCCATCGCCGAGGCCGCCACGCTGGTCAGCGCCGTCGCCGCGAGCGCCAGCGGTATCGCATAACCGGGCAGCCAATACTGCACGCGGGCTTCGAGCCCTTGCGTCATCGCCGGGGGCAAGCGCCCAATCGCGATGTGGCCCGCCACAATTCCCATGCCGGACCCGATTGCCCCGCCGATCAGGCCGAGCACCGCCGCCTCCGCCAGCATGTCGCCGACGATGCTGGCGCGCCGGCCGCCGATAGCCCGCAGCATCGAGATGACCGGCCGGCGCGCGGTGATCGCCATCGTCATCGTGGTGTAGATCAAAAACGCGCCGACCACCAACGCGACCGCGGCGCCCAGCAGGGCCATGTAGTTCATCAGCTTGACGCCGTCGCCGGCGCGGGCCGCCCGAAAGCTCGGGGCCGCGACGATCGCACGGCCGTGCACGGCGGCGGTGACCGCGGCGCGGACGGCGCCGGGGTCGGCGCCCCGCTTCGTGGTGATGAGTATCGAGTCGAGTTGACCGGTGCGGCCGGTGGCGTTCTGCGCCAAGGCAAGTGGCGCAAGCACGTAGTGCCCGCCGTTGAGGTCCTCGTATCGCTTGCCCGCGAGCACATCGGTCACCGTGACCGACGCCGAACCCAGTTGAAACGCCTGGCCTTTCGCATAGCCGACGCGGGGTCCGGCCTGAACGCCGGACGGCGTCGAGGACAGCGCCTGCACCGGCCGGGTCACCACGTCCTTGAGGGCGCCGCCCAGGGCGGCGGTGCTCGCGTCGGCGCCCAGCAGCAGCACCGGCCCCGACGGTGTGGACGCCGACGCCCGGATCATCGGTGCGGCGGTGGCTACGCCGGGAACGCCGGCCACGTCGGCCAGTATCGAGTCGGGGAATCCGCCGTCGGTGATGCCGGACACCTCGAGCGCGGCGACCCCGGCGATCCCGTCGGCCAGCCGGCCCACCGACCCGGTGATCGACCCGAAGATGCCGAAGATCGCCACCAAATACGTTGCCGAGACCGCCATTACGGCGATCGACGCAAACGTGCGGCGTCGATGCACGGCCAGCTCGCGCAGGCTGAACACGCGCAGCCTGCTCGCCGCGGCCGTGAGCTTGAGGCCGCGCCGCGCCCCGGGCCTCACCCCGCGACCGCCATCACGTCCGAACCGACGCGACCGTCCTGCAGCGTGATCACCCGGTCGGTGGCCGCGGCCGCGTCGGCGTTGTGGGTCACCATCACCACCAGCCGACCCCCACCCTCCTCGTGCGCCACCTCCGCCAACAGCGCCAAAATGGACGCGCCCGTCGCGGAGTCCAGGTTTCCGGTCGGCTCGTCGGCGAGGATCAGCGGCGGGTTCATCATCAAGGCACGCGCGACCGCGACCCGCTGCATTTGGCCGCCGGACAGTTCCGCCGGCCGGTGCTGCGCCCGGTTGCCGAGCCCGACCCGGTCCAGCAGGCGGATCGCGTCCGGCTTGGCGCTGCCCAACCGGACTCCGTCGAGCAGCTTGGGAATCGCCACGTTCTCCCAGGCCGACAGCGTCGGCAGCAGGTTGAAGAACTGAAAGATGAAACCCACCCGCCGATGGCGGAACCGCGACTGCTGTTCATCGCTAAGGCGGGCGATTTCCTCGCCATCGAAGGCGATCGACCCGGAATCGGGGGAATCCAAGGCGCCGAGCACGTGCAACAGCGTGCTCTTGCCCGCCCCGGACGGTCCGACGACCGACACGAACTGCTCGTCCGCCAGCCGCAGGCTGACGCCGTCGAGCGCCCGCACCGTTTGACCGCCGACCCGGTATTCGCGCACGACGTTGCAAAGTTCGACGGTCATTCAAACATCACGATGGCCGCCGGTGAACGGTTCATGTACTGGATCTGGACGACGATGAACCGACCGGGCCGCTACCTCGTTTCATCAGGCATGCTTGGCAGGCACCGGGTGGTCGACCATATCGTCGGGCACCTCGCGGCGATCGGAGTCGATCACATCTTCGGTGTGGACGGCGCCAACATCGAGGACGTGTACGACGCCGCGCACTTTTGCCCCGACATCGACGCGGTGCTGGCCAAGCACGAGTTCTCCGCGGCCACCATGGCCGACGGGTACAGCCGAAGCGGGGCCGGGGTGGGCGTGGTGGCCGCGACCTCGGGCGGGGGCGCGCTGAACCTCGTTGCGGGTCTGGGCGAGTCGCTGGCGAGCCGGGTTCCGGTGCTGGCGTTGGTCGGCCAGCCCGCCCGCACGATGGACGGCCGCGGCAGCTTTCAGGACACCAGCGGCGCAAACGGATCGTTGAACGCCGAGGCATTGTTCTCGGCGGTATCGGTGTTCTGCGAGCGGCTGCTGACGCCGGCCGACATCGTCTCGCTGCTGCCCCGGGCCATCGCCGCGGCGCGCATCGGCGGACCGGCGGTGTTGTTGCTGCCCAAGGACATTCAGCAGGCCCATCTTGACGCCGGGCGTGACGACAATGACGCGGATGGCATGCGGGCCGCGATCGGCAACCCGCATCCGATCGTCGCCGAGCTGCGGCGGGTGCAGGGACGGGTCACCATCCTGGCCGGCGAGCAGGTGGCGCGCGATGACGCCCGCGCCGAACTCGAAGAGCTACGCGCGCTGCTGCACGCGCGGGTGGCGACCGTGCCGGACGCGAAGGATGTCGCGGCTGCAGACGGGGGGCCGGCCGCGTTGGGGGTGACCGGCGTCATGGGTCACCGCAACGTGGCCGAGGCGGTGGCCACCAGCGCGGTGTGCCTCATCGTCGGCACCCGGCTGGCGGTCACCGCGCGCGGCGGCCTGGACGAGGCGCTGGCGGCGGTGCGGACGGTCTCGATCGGTTCGGCGCCGCCGTATCTGCCCTGCACCCACGTGCATACCGATGATCTGCGCGGCTCGCTGCGCGCGCTGACCCATGCGGTTCGCCACCGCGGGCGGCCGGCCGGTCCGCGCATCCCCGGCGCGGGCCGGCCCGCCGAAATGACGCCCCCGCCCTTCACCGGGCCGGGCGTGCGGTACCGCGAGGCCATGGCGGTGCTGGACGATGTCGTGCCCGACGGGTCCGACATCGTGGTCGACGCCGGCAACACCGGCGCCGCGGCCATCCACTACCTCCCGGTGCGACGCGGCGGCAGGTTCGCCGTCGCGCTCGGCATGGGCGGCATGGGCTACAGCTTCGGCGCCGGGATCGGAATGACGTTGGGGCGAGCCAACACTGGCCGCCCGGCCGGCCGCACCGTGGTGATCGCCGGTGATGGCGCGTTCTTCATGCACGGCATGGAGGTGCACACGGCCGTGCAGTACCGGCTACCGATGACGTTCGTGTTGTTCAACAACAACGCGCACGCCATGTGCGTGACCCGCGAGCAGCTGTTCTACGACGACCTGTACAGCTACAACCGGTTTCGTCCCAGCCGGCTCGGCGCCGGCCTGGCGGCGATGTTCCCCGGCCTGGCGGCGGTGGACGTCAGCGACGCCGATGGATTCGCCGCGGCCATGGGCGCGGCGCTCGACATCGACGGCCCGGCGGTGGTCAGTGTCGAGTGCGCCGCCGACGAGATCCCGCCGTTCGCACCATTTCTCACCGCCGCGCCCGCCAAAGGCCGCGGGGTGGACCAGATTTCACTTGCTGAGGAGAACTTGACCAATGTCGCTGCCAGCGCTTGAGGATATCCCGGACCTCATCGACGGGGTCACCCGCATCGAAACCAGCCCCAGGGAGAAGGCCACGCCGATCATCATGGACATGATGCGGTCGGTGTACCCGCATGACCAGGTCTTCGGGCAGTACTGCACCGTCAACGACTACGTCGACTGCCCGCCCGACGAGCTCTACGAGTACATGGCCGACACCCGCAGCCTGGAGGAGTGGACGTACAGCCTGCGCGGGTTCACCCCCACCGACGAGCCCGGATTATGGCTGGCGCACGACCGGCTCGGCTCGGAAACCGAGATCTACACGCGCACCGTCGCCAACGCCCAGGCGCGGACCGTGGATTACCACTGCGCCTGGGATCAAGGCAAACATCTGTGGATGATCTACCTGATGCGTGTCGTCGACGCCCAGACCGTCCTCGACAAGCCGGGATCGGTTGTGCTGTGGACGAATTGCCACCACCCCTTCTACGACCACAACCCGTACCCGGAGACCGCTCCGGCGCAGCGGCCCGTGTGGGTCGGCGACTTCTGGGACATGTTCGCCGCCGGCCACCTGCTGGAGTTGCGCAACCTCAAGGCGATCGCCGAGTACCGCCACCGCAACGGCCTGCCCGTGACGCCGGTGTGGATGAGATGAGCAGACCATGGCTAAGCCGACCGTCAGCCTGATCGACGTTTCCACCTATCTGCCGGGGGATCCGATTCCCGCCGGCTACTACGCCCGATTCGCCGAATCCGACGACCTGCGCGACAACGTGATGTTCCGCGCTCCGAAGTTTCGCCATCACGTCGGCGCGGACGAGAGCTCGGTCGACATGATCGAGCGTGCGGCCCGGGGCCTGATCGAACGGCACGGCCACGACGTCGTCGCAGGTGCGGACGTGCTGATCACCCACACCCAGGTACCCGACATGGCGTTCTACGGCCAGGGTGGCGGCATCGCGCATCGGCTGGGCATGCGGCCGTCCTGGGTGCTCGACCTGAACAACGGCGGCTGCGCCGCATTCGTGTTGGCGCTCAACGTGGCCCGCACATTGTTGTCCGCGGGCCAGGGCCGCACCGCGCTCATCGCGATCGCACAGAACGCGGCCGGACAATTCTTCGATCAGCCGACCATCCGCCGCAAGGCGCAGTCGGCGGTGCCCGGTGACGGCGCCGCCGTGGGACTGGTCGCGCTGAGCGAACACTCGCCCATCCTGGATGTCGAGTGCCGCACCTACGGCGAGTATGCGGGCGAAATGACGCTGTCCTACGACCCGCCCCGCAAGTGGTGGCAGGCCGGCCCCGGCGAGGGCAGCATCGGTTTCACGGAGAGCAAGATCACCAAGGTGCTGGCCCGCGGCAACCGGCAGGTTCCGGAAGTGGCGCTGGCGGTCTGCGACCGAATCGGGTTGGCCGCCAAGGACATCGACCTGCTGGTCACCAACCAGCCCAACAGGGCGTTTCTGCGCAATTGGCGTGACGCGCTCGAGTTGCCCCCGCAACGTCATCGGGACACCTTTGACGAGTGCGGCAACCTGTTCGGTGCCGGGATCCCGATCAATCTGGACCGCGCGATCGCCGACGGCCAGCTGGGTGCCGGGGAAGTGGTCATGATGGCGGCCTTCGCGCATGCCGGCGACTTCGCCGGCGCCGCCGCGGTGCGCTGGGGCGGACGAGACTGATGCACGCGGTTCCGGCCCCGGTTGCCGGCCAGATCTGCGATGCGCTGCCCGACGCGGTGGATCCGTTCGCCTTGTCGCTCAACGAGAATCCGTTTCCGCCGCTACCGTCGGTGCGTTCGGCGTTGATTCGGTCCGTTTCCGCGGCGAACCGGTATCCGGAGTTCTTGCCGGAGCGGTTGCGCGGCTTGGTCGCCGGCCACATCGGTGTGCCCACCGAGCGGGTGGTGCTGGGCGCCGGGGCGACGGGCGTCGTGTTGCAGGCGCTGCAGGCGCTGACCGCGCCGGGCGACACGATCGCCATGGCGTCGCCGACGTTCGATGGCTATCCGATCGTCGCGCAACTGGCACGATTGAACTCGTCGTTCGTTCCGCTGGACGCGCACGGCCAGCACGACCTCGACGCGCTGGCCGACGCGGCCGGCGCCGCCCGCGTGGTGGTGGTGTGCCGGCCGCACAATCCGACCGGCACGCTGGAGCCCGCGGCCGCCGTTCTCCGGTTCCTGCGCCGGGTGCCGCGCGACACCGTCGTGCTGCTCGACGAGGCCTATATCGAGTTCACCGCTCCCGAGCACCGTTTCGACGTGGCGGCACTGGTCACCCGTTTTCCCAACGTCGTGGTGGTGCGGACCTTCTCCAAAGCCTACGGCCTGGCCGGGCTGCGAATCGGTTACGCGGTGGCGTCCCACCAGCTGGCGCCGACGCTGTGGACCCAGCAGCTGCCGTTCGGCATCGCGATCACGGGCCTGCTCGCGGTCGCGGCGTCGTATGCCGCGGAAGGTGAACTGCTGCGCCGGATCCGGCTGATCACCGCCGAACGCCGCTATCTCCGGATGCGCCTGAGCGCGCTGGGGATCTACACGACCGACGCGCACGCGAACTTCATGTATCTGCCGTCTCAACAGGGCTTGTCGTGGCGTGAGGCTTTCGGCGACGACGCTCCACGCGTGCGGTATTACGCGGACGGTGCCGCGCGGATCACCGTGGGCGGCCGCGCATCGACGACGGCGGTGCTGTCGGCGTTGGGAAAGGCCACGCTCGGGCTCCAAGTGCGGTAAGAAGGGGCGTGGCCGACTCACGACCGGACAAGCGTGATCCGATCGCCGCGGCGCGGGCCAACTGGGAGCGCGCCGGGTGGGGTGACGTGGCGCCGGGCATGGTCGCGGTGACGTCGGTGATGCGTGCGCACCAGATCCTGCTGGCCCGCGTGGAGACGGCGTTGCGGCCCTACGACCTCAGCTTCTCCCGGTACGAATTGCTGCGGCTGCTGGCGTTCAGCCGCTCCGGCGCGCTACCCATCACCAAGGCCTCCGACCGGCTGCAGGTTCACGTCACCAGCGTCACCCACGCGATCCGCCGGCTGGAGGCCGACGGGCTGGTGCAGCGTGTTCCGCACCCCACCGACGGGCGCACCACGCTGGTCCAGATCACCGACCTGGGCCGCTCCACGGTCGAGGACGCGACGATCACGCTCAACAAGCAGGTGTTCGCCGATCTCGGGATGTCCGACGCCGAATCGCAGGACCTCGCGTCGTCCATCGAGACGTTGCGCCGCAACGCCGGCGACTTCTGAAGCTCTTCGTCCCGCGCGCCCAACGTGGAGTTGTTGCGCCGAATCGGCTTATTTCCCGCCACAAGTCGACGTTCGGCGCGCGGTCAACGCAGCGTCTCGATGATCGCGCTGAAGTCCTTGTCACCGTGATCGGCGGCGAACTCAGCGTAGATCTCGGCGGCGTGGCGGCCCAGGGGGGCGGTCGAACCGCTGGAGGACACCGCATCCATCGCCAGTCCAAGGTCCTTGTTCATCAGCGCGGTCGCAAACCCCGGCTTGAAGTCGTTGTTGGCCGGCGACGTCGGGACCGGGCCCGGCACAGGGCAATTGGTGTGCACGGCCCAGCAGTTTCCGGTCGCCCCGGTGATCACGTCGAACAGCGACTGCGCCGACAGGCCGAGCTTTTCGGCCAGGACGAACGCCTCGCCGATCGCGATCTGCTGCACCGCCAGCACCATGTTGTTGCACACCTTGGCGGCCTGGCCCGCCCCGGCCGCGCCGCAGTGAATGATCTTGCCCGCCATGGGTTCCAGCACCGGCCGCGCGCGTTGCAGGGCGGCGTCGTCGCCACCCACCATGAATGCCAGCGTCCCGGCGACCGCGCCGTTCACCCCGCCCGAGACGGGCGCGTCCAGCTGGGCGATGCCGCGCGACTCCGCCAGCGCATGCACCTCGCGGGCGTCATCGACCGAGATCGTGGAGCTGTCGATGAACAGAGCACCGGGCCGCGCCGCGGGCAGAATCTCCGCGTAGCAGCGCTTCACCAACTCGCCGTTGGGCAGCATGGTCATGACCACGTCCGCACCGGCCACCGCGTCGACGGCGGTGTCGAAGGCGGCGACGCCGGCCGCCGCGGCCGCGGACAGCGCCGCGGGCACCGGGTCGAATCCGCGCACCGCATGGTTGGCCGCAACGAGGTTCGTCGCCATGGGCCCGCCCATGTGGCCCAACCCCAGGAAAGCCACGGTCACGTGCTCGGTCATCTGAAGACCCTTCTATGCGGTTGCCGGAGAAGCTCTGAACCGTGCGGCTTCTGCCCGACCGATGACCACTCGCATGATTTCGTTGGTGCCTTCCAGGATCCGGTGCACCCGCAGGTCGCGCACGATCTTTTCCAGACCATACTCGCGCAGGTAGCCGTAGCCGCCGTGCAGCTGCAGGGCCTTGTCGGCGACCTCGAAGCAGGTGTCGGTGACGTAACGCTTGGCCATCGCGCACAACTCGACCTTGTCGGGGTCGTCGGTGTCCAACGCATTGGCCGCGCGCCACAACATCATGCGCGACGTCTCGAGGCCGGTCGCCATGTCGGCCAGGGCGAACCGGATGGTCGGTTCGTCGAGCAGGGACTTGCCGAACGCCTGCCGATCGCGAACGTAGGCTCCCGCCTTGTCGGCGGCGGCCTGGGCGCCACCGAGCGAGCACGCGGCGATGTTGAGCCGGCCGCCGTTGAGGCCGTTCATCGCGATGCCGAATCCGGCGCCCTCGCCGTCCGCGCCACCCAGCATCGCGTCGGCCGGCACCCGCACGCCCTCCAGGATCACCTGGGCGGTGGGCTGGGCATGCCAGCCCATCTTCTCCTCCAGCGCGCCGAAACTCAGCCCCGCACTGTCCTTTTCGACGATGAACGCCGAGATGCCGCGCGGGCCCTCGCCGCCGGTCCTGGCCATCACCACGTAGACGTCCGACGCGCCCGCGCCCGAGATGAACTGCTTGACCCCGTCGAGCACATAGTCGCCGCCCTCTTTGACCGCGCGGGTGCTCAACGCGCTGGCGTCGGAGCCGGCGCCCGGCTCGGTGAGGCAGTAGCTGGCGATGACGTCCATCGACGCCAGGCGCGGGACCCAGTCCTTGCGCTGTTCGGCGGTGCCGAAGGTGTCGATCATCCACGCGCACATGTTGTGGATCGACAGGAATGCGGCGGTGGTGGGGTCGGCGATCGCCAGCTGCTCGAAGATGCGGACCCCGTCGAGCCGGCGCAGCCCGCTGCCGCCGACGTCCTCGCGGCAGTAGATCGCCGCCATGCCTAGCTCCGCCGACTCACGCAGCACGTCGGTCGGAAAGTGCTTGGCCGCATCCCATTCCAGGGCGTGCGGGGCCAGGCGCTTGGCGGCGAACGCGGCGGCCGTCTCGGTGATCACCCGTTCGTCGTCGTCAAGGGTAAACATGCGCGGCCCTAATCCATTGTGGGAATGACGAATTCGGCGCCGTCCTTGATGCCGGACGGCCACCGAGACGTCACCGTCTTGGTCTTGGTGTAGAAGAGGATTGACGACGGACCGTGCTGGTTGAGGTCGCCGAAGCCGGAGCGCTTCCAGCCGCCGAAGGTGTGGTAGGCCACCGGCACCGGGATCGGCACGTTGACACCGACCATCCCGACCTGCACGCGGGAGACGAAGTCGCGGGCGGCGTCGCCGTCGCGGGTGAAGATGGCCACGCCGTTGCCGTACTCGTGCTCGGACGGCAGACGCAGGGCCTCCTCGTAGTCGTGGGCGCGCACGATGCACAGGACGGGCCCGAAGATCTCGTCGGTGTAGATCGACATGTCCGGGGTGACGTGGTCGAACAGGGTCGGCCCGATGAAGAAGCCGCCTTCGAGGTTGGCGTCACCGAAAGTCAGGTCGTCGCTGGCGCGTTCGCGGCCGTCGATGACCAATTCGGCGCCCGCGTCGACGCCCTGGCCGATGTAGTCGCGCACCCGCGCCACGGCGGCCTCGGTCACCAGCGGACCGTAATCGGCCTTGGGGTCCAGGCTGTGGCCCACGCGCAGGTTGTTGATCCGCTCGATGAGCCGGGCGCGCAGCCGGTCCGCGGTCTGCTCACCGACCGGGACCGCGACGCTGATCGCCATGCAGCGCTCGCCCGCGCTGCCATATCCCGCGCCGATCAGCGCGTCGACGGCCTGGTCCAGGTCGGCATCGGGCATCACGATCATGTGGTTCTTCGCGCCGCCGAAGCACTGCGAACGCTTGCCGGTGGCCGCGGCCCCGGCGTAGATGTACTGGGCGATGTCGGAGCTCCCTACGAACCCGACCGCCTGGATGTCCGGGTGGTTCAGGATGGCGTCGACGGCCTCCTTGTCGCCGTGCACGACCTGGAACACGCCCGGTGGCAGGCCGGCCTCGACGAAGAGTTCGGCGAGGCGCACCGGGACCGACGGGTCGCGCTCGCTGGGCTTGAGCACGAACGCGTTGCCGCAGGCCAGCGCCGGGCCGGCCTTCCACAACGGGATCATCGCCGGGAAGTTGAACGGCGTGATGCCTGCGACCACGCCCAGCGGCTGGCGCAGCGAATAGACGTCGATGCCCGGACCGGCGCCCTCGCTGTATTCGCCCTTGAGCAGGTGCGGGATGCCGATGGCGAACTCGATGACCTCGATGCCGCGCTGGATGTCGCCCTTGGCGTCGGCCAGGGTCTTGCCGTGCTCGCGCGACAGCAGCTCGGCCAGCTCGTCGTTGTGTTTGTTGACCAGCTCGATGAAACGCATCATCACCCGCGCGCGGCGTTGCGGATTCGTTGCGGCCCAACCTTTTTGGGCCTCGAGGGCCGACGCCACCGCGGCGTCGATGTCGGCCTGGCCGGCCATCGGCACCTGGGCCTGGACACTCCCGGTGCTGGGGTCGAAGACGTCGGCGGTGCGGCCGGACTGGCCGGCGGTGCGCCGACCGTCGATGAAGTGGGGAATCTGTGTGGTCATGGGGCCCTCGGATGTGGTTGACGCGCTTAAGCGGATACTTGCATATCCTAGTAACCCGGTTCGGGCCTTGGCAAGGTGGGTGGCGGGCTAGCCTGACAGCGGTATGCACACCATCGAGGCCGACTACCTGGTGGTCGGGGCGGGCGCCATGGCCATGGCGTTCATCGACGCGCTGGTCGCCGAAGCCTCAGCGGCGCAGGCCCGCGTCGTGGTGGTGGACCGCAACCACGCGCCCGGTGGGCACTGGACCATGGCCTACCCGTTCGTGCGGCTGCACCAGCCCTCGGCGTTCTACGGCGTCAACTCGCTGCCGCTGGGTGGCGACGCCATCGACCAAGTCGGTTGGAACCGGGGGCTTTACGAACTGGCCACCGCCGGCGAGATCTGCGCCTACTACGACCACATCATGCGCCGGCGGCTGCTGCCGAGCGGGCGGGTCAGCTACTTCCCGATGAGCGAATACCTCGGCGAACACCGTGGTGAAGCCCGGTTCCGCACGCTCGCCGGCGCCGACTACACCGTCCGGGTGGCGCGCCGCGTCGTCGACGCCACCTACATGCGGGTCACGGTCCCCGCGATGCGCCCGCCGCCTTATCGGGTCGCGCCCGGCATCGACTGCGTCCCGCCCGGCGACCTGCCGCGGCGCGGCGCCCACGAGCGCTACGTCATCGTCGGGGCGGGCAAGACCGGCATCGACACCTGCCTGTGGCTACTGGGCCAGGGCGTCGACCCGGATCGGCTCACCTGGATCATGCCGCGCGATTCCTGGCTGCTGGACCGCGAGACCATGCAGCCCGGCGCGTTGTTCGCCGAGAAGATCAAGGCCAGCTTCACCGCGCAACTGCGCGCCATCAACGACGCGGCGTCGGTGCGGGATCTGTTCGACCGCCTCGAAGAGGCCGGCCTGCTGCTGCGGATCGACCCGGCGATCCGTCCCGCCATGTACCGCTGCGCCACCGTCACCCGCCTCGAACTCGAGCAGCTGCGGCGGATTACCGACGTCGTGAGGATGGGGCACCTGCGGGCCATCGAGGCCGACACGATGGTCCTCGACCGGGGCGCCGTGGCGGTCAGCGGCCGCGAGCTCTATCTCGACTGCACCGCCGACGGCGCCGAAAAGCGGCCCGCCACACCGATATTCGATTCCAACCGCATCACCCTGCAGAGCGTGCGCGGCTGCCAACAGATCTTCAGCGCGGCGCTGATCGCCCACGTGGAGGCCGCGTACCGCGACGACTCGCTGAAAAACGAGCTTTGCGTGCCGCTGCCGCATCCGGACACCGACATCGACTGGCTACGGCTGGCGTGGGCCGATTACAGCAACCAGCTGCGCTGGTTGGACGACCCGGACTTGATGTCGTGGTTGTCGACGGCGCGCCTGGACCTGTTCGGTCACCTGATCGGCCACCTGCTGCCGTCCGCGTCGGCGAAGCCCCGGGTCCGCGACCGGATACTGGGCATCGCCAAGTCCGTGTTTTCCGCCACCGCCACCAAGCTCGACGAGCTGATGGCCGCCGAGGCCGCGCTCGCCGCGCGCTGACCCGTGTAACCCGAGCCGATATTGATCGGGTGAAGGAGGCATGTGGCGGCAAGAAGCGATCCCGTCGGGCCGCGACCCCTGCGCGCGGTACCCGGCGCCGGGCATGAGCCCGGCTACCCGGACTGGGAGGCCGTGTACTCCGACAACGTGGGGTGGGTGTACCGCACGCTGTTCGCGCGCGTCGGCAACCGGACCGACGCCGAAGACCTCACCGCCGAGGTGTTCCTCGCCGCGCTGCGGCCGCTGCGCCTGACCGTGAGCGTGGCCGAGGTGCGCGCCTACCTGCGGGCCACGGCCAGGACGGTGCTGGCCGCACACTGGCGCCAGACCCTGGGACGGGAGATCACCTCGATCGAGGACATCGAGCAACCGGCCGACAGCGAGGAGGCGATCAGCACCGCGCCGCAGCGGGTGGCCCGCGTCCTGGACGCCCTGCCGGATCGGTATCGCCTGATCCTGGAATCGCGCTTTCTGCGCGGCAATTCGATCAAGGAGTCGGCCGCGGAACTCGGAATCAGCGTGCCCAATGCCAAAGTGCTCCAGCACCGCGCCCTGCGGCTGGCGGCGCAGGTCAACGATGGGGGCAAGCAATGAATGCGCGGGGCTTGCGACGCTATGTCGACGATCTGTTGCGGGGGCGCCGGCCCAGGCCGTTCGCGCCCGACGACTTCGAGGCGGCGCAGCTGCGCACCGCCATCGAGCTGCGGGCCGCCCGCAGCGGGGATGACACGCCGCGCCCGGAATTCCTCGCCGATCTGCACCGTCGCATCGGCGAGCAGATGTCAGGCACGCCGCCGCGAACCCCGCCCGGGCGCACCGGCACGCGCCGCCAGGTCATCGTCGGCACGTCGGCCGCGGCGACGGCCGCGGTCGCCGCGGTTTCCCTCGATCGCGCAGTGATCTCCGGTCGCCATCGGCGACCGAGTGCCCTGGATAACGCCGCCGGGCAACTCACCCCCAACGAGGGAAGCTGGCAGCGCGTCGCCTCCAGCTCGGACGTGCCCGACGGGGCCATGCGCGCTTTCGATCTGGGTTCGGTGACCGGATTCGTCCGGCGCATCGACGGCAACGTGCACGCGATATCGGGGGTGTGCACCCATCAAGGGTGCAAGCTGTGGTTCGACGCGCCCGAAGACACCTTGCGCTGCCCCTGCCACACCACGTCGTTCTCGCCCAGCGGGCAGGTGCTCACCCACCAGTTGCCGATCGCACCAAAACCGTTGCCCGAATTGATGGTTCGTGAGGTCGACGGTGCTATCGAGGTCTTCGCTCCGGGGCGCCGCGCCTGAACGGTGTAACCCGCCGCCCTATCTGTGGGCATGGATATCGCCCTGCGTCGAAGGCTTTTGGCGGCCGTGCTGGCCGCGAGCGTGATCTCATCGCCCGGCTGTGGCCGGCCGCGCTCCGTGGCGACCACCCCCGCGCCCACCGCCGGGGTGTCGATCACCGCGCCGCCCCCCGCAGCCGGCGCCAACCAGGTCACCATCGACGGCTTCGCTTTCGCGCCGCCGAACCTGACGGTGCCGGCCGGGACCACCGTCACCTGGACCAACCGCGACGAGGAACCCCATACGGTCGCCGCAAGTGACGGCTCATTTCACTCACCCGGCATGGGAACCGGAGCGACCTTCGCCCACACCTTCTCCGCCCCTGGGACTTTCGACTATGTCTGCTCGATTCATCCGATGATGCGCGGCACCGTGGTGGTGACGGGATGACCGGCCGCCCGGGCGACGATGCCATGACCCGGCGCCAGCTCCTCCGGCACACGGCGTGGTTCGGGGCGGCGGTCGGGTTGACCGTGGCCGGGGGCGAGGTCATCTCGCATGTCGCCGGGGAAGCGGCGGCTCAGCGCGCGCACGTCCGGCCCGCCCTGCGGTTCGCCCAAATCAGCGACAGCCACCTCGGCTTCAACGGTGCGCCCAACAGGGACGTCGCGGCGACGTTCAGCGACGCGATCGACAAGGTCAACAGCCTCGGCTACACACCGGATTTCGTCATCCACACCGGCGACCTCACTCACCTTTCCAGCCCCGAACAGTTCGACCAGGCGAAGCAGATGATGAGCGGTCTGAAGACGCCCCACGTGTTCACCGTGCCGGGCGAGCACGACTCCGTCGACGACGCGGGACAGAAGTACCGAAACACCTTCGGCGCGGCCGCGGTTGGCGACGGCTGGTACAGCTTCGACATCGCCGGTGTGCACCTGATCGCGCTCGTCAACACGTTGAACCTGCGCAAGCTGGGCCATCTGGGGGTGGATCAGCTGGAGTTCGTCAAGAAGGACGTCGCCCATCTGCCGAGCGACACCCCGATCATCGTGTTCAGTCACATCCCCTTGTTCGCGATGTACCCCCAATGGGGCTGGGGCACCGACGACGCCGCCCAGGCGCTGAGCTACCTGCGCCGGTTCTCCTCCGTCACGTGCCTCAATGGCCATGTCCACCAGCTGTTTTCCAAAACGGAGGACAATGTGACGTTTCACAGCGGCACCGCCACCGCGTACCCGCTGCCCAGACCCGGTGACGGGCCCGCGCCCAAACCGGTGACGCTGCCGGCCGGCAAGCTGCGCGACGCATTGGGTATCCGCGAGGTCGGCTACACCACGGGAGAGTCCGCGCTGGCGCTGAAAGAGCGGGCGTTGCGGTGATCGGCGCCCTGGTGCGGCTCGGACTCGCCGCGTCGTTGGCCCTCAGCGCCGTCAGCCACGCCTACCTCTATGTCCATGGCTACCAACGCATTCCGGCCATCGGCACGGGATTCCTGGTGCAGGCCAGTGTGTCATTGGCGATCGCTCTGCTGATCGTGGCCGGCGGTCCCGCGTGGCTGCGCTGGGCCGGTGCCGCGATGGCCGCCGGATCTCTGGTCGCCTTCGCGCTGTCGCGGACCGTGGGGCTTTTCGGCTTCTCCGAACGGGGCTGGGATCCGTCGCCTCATGCGGCGATCAGCGTGGCCGCCGAAGTGGTCATCCTGCTGTTGTGGTGGCGGGGTGGCCGCCTTCGGCTTTCGCGGCGTCAGACCACTTCCGTTTGAGCCGGCGCTTGAGAGCCATCGAGGGCTTTTCGATGAGGAACCAGCTTGCCGCGGCCACGGGTAGCGTCGCCGCGGCGGCGACGAGAAAGAACGCAACGGGTTGAAGACGCGCAAGGCCGCACACGGCCAAGAGTTGCTGGGTCGGGAACGCGTAGATGTAGACGCCGTAGGACAGATCCGTGCGTAGCCTCAAGCGGCTGCTCTTCAGCAAGGCTCCGGACACGATGATCGCGTAGGCCAACGGAAGGGCGGCGACCGTACGGTAATCGGGCAGCATGCTGGACGCCAGCACGATGACGACGCTCATCCCGACGAGCGGCCACCGCGCGGGGATCACCTCTCTCCATTGATAGAGGACGGCTCCGGCCGCGAACATGATCGCCGAACGCACGGCGATCTGGGGGATGGTCCATACCCCGGGGAACGTCATCGGCGGCATCGCCGTCGCCAGACCCGTAGCCACGACGAGTATTGCCGGAGAGACCCAGCGGTGATGGGCCAGGCCCGCCAAACCGACACCGGCGACGGCGAGATAGCAGATCACTTCCCAGACCAGCGACCACAGCGAACCGTTCCAGAGCCCGGAATGAGGTATCCCGCTTGGTGTTCCGCCGACATCGAGATGGACATAAGCCACCGCGCTGTTTTTCAGGACGTATTCGAGCGGCCCGCCGGAGCACACGAGCTCGCCGACCGAGCCGCCCTGGAGCGCCACGCTGAGCGGGGCGAAGGCGAACGCCGTCACGATGAGGCACGCGTAGTAGCCGGGCAGGATGCGAAGGGCGCGGGCGGTCAGGTAGTCACGCACGTGCGGGTCGTCGAGCCAACTCCTGGTGATGAGGAACCCCGAGATCGCGAAGAACCCGTCCACCCCTATCGAGAACAGAAGTTGCAGCGTCGCCGCCGGTGGCATCCGGCCGGTGACGGGCCAGCAGTGCCACAGCATCACCTCGGCAGCCAGCACCAGCCGCCACGCGTTCAGCGCGTTGTTCCCCGCGTTGAAAGCTTGTCCGAGGGTCATCGGCCACCGCCCGTCGTGGACCCCCCGCTTCGCGGATATTACCGCCGTTGGAGACGACCCGGCCTAGGCGGTACCCGGGGCCTCCGTAGCCGGCCGGTCGGCCACGGCGTTGGCCGCGCTGACGGGGCCCGCCTCGTCGGAGCTGGACGGGACCGGAGCCGACCACTTGACCCGAAGCCGGCGTTTGAGGGACATCGAGGGTTTCTCGACGACGAACCAGCTGATCGCGGCGAGCGGCAGGGTGGCCGTGACCGAGGCAAGAAAGAACAGCACCGGGTGGAGGCGCGTCGCGAGTCCACAGACGGCCAGCAATTGCTGGGCCGGGAAGGCGTAAATGTAGACGCCATAGGACAAATCGGTGCGCAGCCTCAACCGTTCGCTCTTGAGCAAGGAGCCCGAGACGACGACGGCGTAGGCCAGCGGAAGCGCACCGACCACCCGGTAATCGGGCAGTAACCCGGACGCCGCCACGATCACGAGGCAGACCGCGACCAGCGACCATCGGGCGGGGATGACGTCTCGCCACTGATACATGACGGCTCCGGCCGCGAACATGATGGCCGCGCGCACCGCGAGCTGCGGAATGGTCCACACCCCGGGAAATGTCAGGGGCGGCAAGACCAACGCTCCCAGTGTTGCCACCGCCAAAACCACGGGGGATACCCAGCGACGATTGCCCAGTCCCGCCAGGCCGATAGCGGCAACGAACAAGTAGCACAGCAGTTCCCAGACCAACGACCACATCGAGCCGTTCCAGGTGTTTCCACCCGGTAGATCGTGCAGCGTTCCGTCGATCGTCGGCTGCAGGTAGGCGATCGCACTGTTTTTCAGGACGTACTCGAGCGGCGCGGTGGACCCCAGCAGCTTGGCGGCCGACCCCCCTTGAATCGCCACGCTGAGCGGGGCGAAAACGAACGCGGTCACGATCAGACAGACGTAGAAACCGGGCAGAATGCGAAGGGCGCGGGCGGTGAGGTAGTCACGCAGGCGCGGGTCGGTGAGCCAACTCCGGGTGATCAGGAAGCCGGAGATCGCGAAAAACCCGTCCACACCCACCGAGAAGAAAAGCTGCAGAGTCGACTTGGGGGGCATGTGTCCGGTGATCGGCCACGAATGGAACAGCATCACCTCGGCCGCCAGCGCCAGCCGGAGCGCGTTGAGCGCGTTTCTTCGCGGATCGAATACCTGTCCGAGCTTCATCTGCCTCCAACCCCCGTCACGCCACGCACCATCGGCGCCATCGTATCGGCCAGAGGCCGGTGGTCGGTGACAACCGGTGAAGCCGGTCGCGCCGTCGCGTGAGTCCTTGGGCTGTGGCCACGACCGCAGCTACGCGGCGCCCGTGACCTCCGGAGGCAGCACCATCGCCGCTTCGCGGGCACCCGCCGCTTTTCGTTTGATGCGCGCCTTCAGGGACCTCGCCGGCTTTTCGACAAGGAACCAGCTCGCCGCGGCCAGCGGCAGTGTCGCCGCCGCCACGGTGAGACAGAACACGAACGGATTGAGGCTGAGCAAGCCGAGGACCGCCAAAAGCTGCTGCATCGGGTACGCGTAGATGTACATGCCGTAGGACACGTCGGTGCGTAATCTCAAGCGCTTGTTGTGCAGCAGGGAGCCGGAGACGACCACGGCATACGCCAGGGGGACGGCGGCCACCACCCGGTAATCGGGCAGCTGGCCGGCCAGCAACACGATGACCACGCTCACCGCGACCAGCGACCACCGCGCGGGAATGACATCGCGCCATTGGTACAGCAGCGCTCCCGCCGCAAACATGATTGCGGCGCGGCACGCCAGGAAGACGATGACGATGCCCACGTTGCCGGTCGGACGATTGAACACCTCGGGGAAGGTGACCGGTGGCATCATCGAGGCCCCGATCGCCGCGACCACCAAAATGGCCGGGGAAACCCACCGGCGGTTGGCGAGTCCGGCGACGCCGATGATCGCGACGACGAGATAGCACATCACTTCCCAGAACAACGACCACAGCGACGCGTTCCAGATGCCCGCGTTGGGAATGTCGTGCGGGGTGCCGCCGACGTCGGGCTTGAGCCACATCACCGCGATGTTCTTGAGGACATATTCGAACGGGGCGAACGAGAACAGCAGCCTGGCCGCGGAGCCGCCCTGGATCGCCACGCTCAGCGGGGCGAAGACGAACGCCGTCACGATCATGCAGACGTAGAAGCCGGGCAGGATGCGAAGCGCCCGCGCGGCCAGGTACGCGCGCAGCCGCGGGTTGCTCATCCAACTCGCGGTGATGAGAAAGCCCGAGATCGCGAAGAATCCGTCGACGCCGACGCAGAGCAGCAGCTGAAGAACGGCCCGCACCGAAGGCAGATGACCCCGGACCGGGTAGGTGTGCCAGAAGATGACCTCGCCCGCGAGCGCTAACCGCCATGCGTTGAGCGCATTGCTTCGCGGATCGAACACCTGCCCGAGTTTCATCGGCGCAATCCTAGCGCCACCGAATACTGAATTGGGCCGGTTTACGGTACTGGTCCAATTCGGCGCCCGCAATGGGAACGTTAATAGATATGCGTCTAATAGGCAGCTCAGGCGGTGCAAATGATTTTGCGCGCCGCGCGCGTCAACAATGGTGCGGGATAACGCACATCGCCTCAGATGGGCATGCCGATCACCCGCGTCAATTCGTGGGCTTTGCCCGCAAACCCTCGACGAACGCGTTCGTCTCCTCCCACGTGGGGAGCAGGCCGGAGGCGCGTACGTCATCGAGGCTGGGGGCCGCCGCGTCGCGGTCGGACAGGGTGGGCGGAGCGCCGTCCACTAGAGGCCAATCGATCCCCAGCGCCGGATCGGTTGCGCAAATGGTGTGTTCGCGTTGCGGGTTGTATTCCGCCGAGCACAAGTACATCACCGTCGAATTGTCTTGCAGCGCCAGGAAACCGTGTCCGAGGCCCTCGGAGAGGTAGATCGTCCTGTGCTCGGTATCGTCGAGCAGCACTGAGTCCCACTGACCGAATGTCGGTGAGCCCACCCGGATGTCGACGACGACGTCGAATACCGCCCCGCGCACGCAGGTCACGTACTTGGCCTGGCTCGGCGGCACCTGGGCGAAGTGCAGGCCGCGCAGCACGCCGGCCGATGACACCGAGCAATTGGCCTGCCGAACATCCAACCGGTGACCGGCGAAGGACCTGAATCCCTTGTCGGTCAGCCATTCGAAGAAATGACCCCGCGAATCGCCATGAACGGCGGGGGTGATCTCCCAGGCGCCGGGAACTTTCAGCTCGCGAACTTCCACGTCACTGCCCACGTTCTTCGTAGCGGGCTTCGGAGGCGTCCTTCAACGGGCGCCACCATGATTCGTTCGCGCGGTACCAGTCGATGGTCTCACGCAGCCCCTCCTCGAAGTCGGTATGCTTTGGCGCCCAACACAATTCGTCGTACAGCGTCGATGGGTCGATCGCGTAGCGCAGGTCGTGGCCGGCGCGATCGGTGACATGGTCGAAGTCGTCGGGTTCGCGGCCCATCATCTGCAGCAGCGTCCGCAACACGGTCAGGTTGTCGCGCTCGCCCTCGGAGCTGATCAAATACGTCCGGCCGATCTCGCCGGATTCCAGGATGCGCCGCACCGCGCTGTTGTGGTCGTCGACGTGGATCCAGTCCCGGACGTTGGCGCCGGCGCCGTAGAGCTTGGGTCGCCGCCCGGTGAGCACGTTGGTGATCTGCCGCGGGATGAACTTCTCGACGTGCTGATACGGCCCGTAGTTGTTGGAGCAGTTCGAGATCGTCGCGCGCACCCCGTACGACCGCACCCAGGCCCGTACCAGCATGTCGGCGGCGGCCTTGGTTGCCGAATAGGGGCTGGACGGGTTGTACGGCGTCGCCTCGGTGAACCGCTGGGGGTCGTCGAGCTCCAGGTCGCCGTAGACCTCGTCGGTCGAGATGTGGTGCAGCCGCACACCGTAACGCCGCACCGCTTCGAGGATGGTGAATGTGCCGACCACGTTGGTGTGCAGGAACGGCTCGGGGCCCTCCAGCGCATTGTCGACGTGGCTCTCCGCGGCGAAGTGCACCACGGCGTCGGATTCGGCGACCAGCCGCGACACCAGTTCGGCATCGGTGATGTCGCCGACCACCAGCTCGATGGCGTCCTCGACGCCGGCCAGCGACTCCCGCCGGCCCGCATAGGTCAGGGCGTCGAGCACGGTCACGGAGTCCTCGGGGTGCTCGCGAACGGTGCTGTGCACGAAATTGGCGCCGATGAAACCAGCGCCGCCGGTGACCAGTAACCGCATGCCCCAAACCCTATCCGAGCCGATGGGTCAGTTTGCGGCAGTTAGCCCCAGAGCGCCGGCCAATTCGGTCAGCGCAGGTAGCAGGGTTTCTTCGGAATAGCCGCCCAGCACCTGGATGGCCACGTGGTCGGCTCCGGCGTCCAGGTGCTCGCGCAGCCGGCCCGCGATCGCCTCCGGGGTGCCGTGGGCGACCACCGCGTCGATCAGCCGATCGCTGCCGGGCGTGCGCGCGTCGGCTTCGGTGAACCCCAGCCGCAGCCAATTGTTCACGTAGTTGCTCAGGCCCAGATAATGCTCGACGGACTGGCGGCCGATCTCGCGGGCCTGTGTGGCGTCCGTGCTCAGCACCACCTTGTGCTCGGGCGCCAAATACACTGCCCCGCCGAGCAACTCGCGCGCCTTGGCCGTGTGTTCCGGGGTGGTCAGGTAGGGATGTGCGCCGGCGCTGCGTCGCGCGGCGAGCCGCAGCACCCGCGGCCCGAGCGCGGCGACCACCCGGCGGCTGGTCGGCACCAGCGCCGCGTCCAGTTCGTCGAGGTAGGAGACCAGGGCGTCGTACGGTTTGACGTACTCCTGGGTGTGCTCGGGGTGGCCGACCCCGACGCCGAGCAAAAACCTTCCCGGGTGGTGAGTTTCGATGCGGCGGAACGACTCGGCGACGGCCGCGGCGGGCGCCGACCAGATGTTGACGATTCCGGTGGCCAGCTGCAGCGACGTGGTGCGCGCCAGGGCCGGTTCGACCCAGGACAACTCGGCGTCCGGCGAGCCGCCGATCCAGGCGGCGCCGTAGCCCAGCGATTCGATCCCCGCCGCCAACTCGGGTTGGATGGATCGCGTCGGCAGCCACACGCCGAGCTGGCCCAGGTCGGGCTTGAGCGAAACTCCCTCGGTCATCCAGCTCCCCCTGCCGGTCGTCAGGACGGATTCAGTCCCAGTGGCCCCGCCAGTTCGGCCAGCGCCGAGACCAGGTTTTCATCCTTGGTCAGGACCTGCACCGGGACGTGATCGGCGCCGGCCTCGAGGTGCTCGGTGAGCCGCGCCGCGATCTGGTCCACGGTGCCATAGGCCACCACCGCGTCCACCAGCCGGTCGCTGCCCGGCCGGGTGACCTCGTCCTCGCCGAAACCCAGCCGCTTCCAGTTGTTTCGGTAGTTGGCGAGATTGAAATAGACGTCGAGCGCCTTGCGGCCGACCGCCCGCGCCTTCTCGGCGTCGGTGGTCAGGATCGCCTTGTGCTCGGGGGCCAGGAACGCCGACGGGCCGATGATCTCGCGGGCTCGCGCGGTGTGTTCCGGCGTGGTCAGGTACGGGTGTGCTCCGGCGGAGCGCTCCGCGGACAGCTTGAGCACGCGCGGCCCGAGCGCGGCGACGACCCGGCGGTTGGCGGGCACCCCGTAGTCGTCGAGCTGCTTCAGGTAGTCCACCAGGGCGTCGTAGGGCTTGCGGTACTCGGTATGAGCCTCGGGATGGCCGACGCCGATGCCGAGCAGGAAGCGGCCCGGGTACGCCTTGTCGATGCGGTGGAAGGACTCGGCGACCGGCTTGGCGGCCGCGGTCCAGATGTTGACGATGCCGGTGCCCACCTGCAGCGTCGTCGTGGCTTCCAGGAGGGGTTCGACCCAGGACAGCTCGGCGGGAGGCGACCCGCCGACCCAGACGGCCCCGTAGCCCAGCGCCTCGATGTCCTTGGCCTGCTGGGGTGTGACGCCGCGTCCGAACGATCCGAACCGGCCGAGATCGGGCTTGCTTGCTGCATCGGTCATGGTCTTCCCAACCGGGCGCGGTGCGGCCCTATTCCAGTCCTATTCCGGGGTCGTGACGTTTTCTTCCGGGCCGTCGAGTTCGGGGGCGACGTCGGCGGCGGGCGGTTGCAGTGGCAGCAGCACGATGAATCGGGTGTCGCCGGGCGCCGATTCCACCCGCAGGTCCCCGCGATGCTTCTTGACCACGATGTTGAACGCCAGATCCAGGCCCAGGCCGGTACCCTCGCCGAACGGCTTGGTGGTGAAGAACGGCTCGAAGATGTGCTCGCGCACGTCCTCGGGTATGCCCGGGCCGGTGTCGCAGATCTCGACGCGGACCATGTGCTCGCCTTCCCGGCAGGTGCGGATGGTCAGCGTGCCGCCGGTATCGCGCATCGCGGCGATCGCGTTGTCGATGATGTTGGTCCACACTTGATTGAGATCACCTGGATAGCAAGGGATTTCGGGAAGCGACTGGTCGAAGTCCTTGACCACGGCGATGGCGTGCGAGTTTTTGCCGCCGTCCTTGGTCAGCCGGTCGGCGAACATCACCAGCGTGCTGCGCAGCAGCTCGTGCACGTTGGTCACCTGGAACGGCGCGCGATCAAGCTGCGAATACTGTTTGGCGTCGGCGACCAGGGCCGAAATCCGTTTGCTCGCTTCGAGGATCTGGTTCATCAGCAGTTCGCTCTCGATGGTGTAGTTGATCCACCGGATCGCCTGCTCCGCCGATGTCGACGCGAGCTCCTCGCTGACCGCGGAAATCCGCTCCAGCCAATCGGTGTCGATGCCGCCCTCGACGAACGTCGGCGCGATGTCCCAGCCGCCGTCGATGCCGTGGGCCTCCAGCCAGTCGCCGACGGCGTCCTCGCGGTCGGCGGTCTCCAGCGCGCTCAGATGCTGCGAGGCGGACTTCGCGACCTGCTCGGCGACCCTCTCCTGCAGCCGGACCAGGGCGCTGAGCGCCTCGGGGGAGACGGTGCCGTCGGCGAGCATCGCCAGCTTGTGCCGCATGCTGGCCACCCGTTCGCGCAGATCCGACGCGGCCCGCGAGATCGCCGCGGCCGGGTTGTTGAGCTGGTGGGTCAGCCCGGCCGACAGCCGGCCCAGCGCCAGCAGCTTCTCCCGGTTGTCGATGATGCGGCGGGTCCGGTCGGTGCCGACGGCGATGCCGTCGAGCAGGTGGACGGCCATCGGGAACTGGTCGCGCATGAATTGGGCGAATACCGGCGCGTCCATCACGAAGAACCGCGACGGCCGGGTCACGTGCACCGAGGCGTCGTAGCTCTTCTGCTTGCCGCCGGTGAACGCCCGCCAGGCCCCGCAGTACACGCCGCGCTGCGAGGTGCGGTTGGTCTCGATGTCCTGGCCGCCGGAGAGCTTGGACATCATCAGCTCGCCCTCGATCAGCACGTAGAAGCAGGTCGCTGGTTCGCCTTCGACGCAGATCGGGCCCGGTTCGTAGGTTTCGATGTGGCCCGCCGCGCACAGCACCGCAAGCTGCTCGTCGGTGAGCGCCTCGAACAAAAACAGGCTGCGCAGCTCGTCGGGCTCGCAGGGGACCTTGATCGATTCGGCGCCGGTCATGATTCGGCCAGGTAGCGGTGGACCAGCATCACGGCCATCGACCCTTCACCGACGGCGGCCGCGACCCGCTTGGCCGACGTCGAGCGGACGTCGCCGGTGGCGAAGACCCCCGGCACGCTGGTTTCGAGCTGATGCGGCGGGCGGTCCAGCGTCCAGCCGCACACGTTGCGCAGGTCCGGGCCGGTGAGGATGAAGCCGTGGTCGTCGCGGGCCAGCACCCCGTCCAGCCAGTCGGTGCGCGGGGCGGCCCCGATGAAGATGAACATCCGGCCGCAGGTGACGTCCTCGGTCTCGCCGGTCCGGTTGTTGACCAGGCTCAGCTGCTCGAGGTGGCCGTCGCCGGTGGCGCGCTGCACCTCGGTGCAGGTCAGCACGTTGATTTTGGGGTTGGCCTCGATCTGCTGGATCAGGTAGTAGGACATCGACGCCTCCAGGGAGGGGGCGCGCACCACGATGTTGACCGATTTGGCCGTGCGCGACAGGTACATGGCGGCCTGCCCGGCCGAGTTGGCCCCGCCGATCACGTAGACCTCTTCGTCTTCGCACTCCGCGGCGATGGAGACCGCCGCCCCGTAGTAGATGCCGCAGCCGGTCAGGGCGGCGCACCCTTCGGCGTCCAGCTGGCGGTAGGCGACGCCGGTGGCCAGGATGACCGCGTGCGCGTCGATCGAGCCGCCGTCGGCGAAGCGCACGGTGCGCTTGGACCCGTTCACCTCGAGGGCGGTCGCCTTGCGGGCGGTGATCAATTCGGCGCCGAACTTCTCGGCCTGGCGGCGGGCGCGGTCGGCCAGCTGGCCGCCCGAAACCCCGTCCGGGAAGCCCAGGTAGTTCTCGATGCGCGAGCTCTGCCCGGCCTGACCGCCCGTCGCGATGTGTTCGATGAGCACCGTGCGCAGGCCCTCGGAGGCGCCGTACACCGCGGCGGCCAGGCCCGCGGGCCCGCCGCCGACCACGATCAGGTCGTAGAACTCCTGCGACGGCGTGGTGGTCAGGCCCAGGGTCTCGGCCAGCTGCGCGTCCGTGGGTTCGACGAGGGTGTCGCCGCGCTGGGTGACCACCACCGGCAGCCGCAGTCCGTCCTCGCCCGCCGCGTTGAGCAGCCGCTCGCCGGCGGGCTCGTCGGCCATGAACCAGGTGTAGTAGAGGCCGTTGCGGGCCAGGAAGTCGCGCACCTGCCAGGACCGCGCCGACCAGCGGTGGCCGATCACCTTGGTGTGCGGGACGGGGTGCTCGGGGGCGGCCCGCCAGGCGTCCAGCAACCCGTCGATGACGGGGTAGAACTTCTCCTCGGGCGGGTCCCACGGCTTGAGCAGGTAGTGGTCCAGGTCGACGACGTTGATCGCGTCGATGGCGGCGTGCGTGTCGGCGTAGGCGGTCAGCAGCACGCGGCGCGCCGCCGGATACAGGTCCATCGCCTGCTCGAGGAACTCGATGCCGCTCATCTGCGGCATCCGGTAGTCGGCGATGAGCAGCGCGACCGTCTCGCCGCGCAGTTTGAGCTCCTTGAGGGTGCCCAGCGCGTCGGGCCCCGACTCCGCGCGCACGATCCGGTGGTCCTCGCCGTAATGACGACGCAGGTCGCGCGCGACCGCCCGCGAAACCGAGGGGTCGTCGTCGACGGTGAGCATGACGGGCTTGCGCTGGCTTGAGGGGTTGGTCATCGGCGTTAAGTATGCGCTCGTCAGCGGGCGTGTGGGAGGTCGAGCGGGCGGCCCGCCTTCCGCCGACAGCGATTTTGGTGGACGCCGATGACCAGGTATCGTGGAACGACGGTGCGGCATCCGCGCCGACTTTCGGTGTGTCCAGTCCTAGGAATTTCCTGTCACCGGCTCACGTTACAAGTCGGTGCGCCATGTCGCGCCGATCTGGGCGCAGACGCGAACGAGACTAAACGATGAGGATTGTTAACTAGTTATGGCCAAGAAAGACGGCGCCATCGAGGTCGAAGGCCGCGTGGTCGAGCCGCTGCCCAATGCGATGTTCCGCATTGAGCTGGAGAACGGTCACAAGGTGCTTGCCCACATCAGTGGCAAGATGCGGCAGCACTACATCCGCATCCTGCCCGAGGACCGGGTGGTGGTGGAGTTGTCTCCCTACGACCTGTCCCGGGGCCGCATCGTGTACCGGTACAAGTAACAAGCCCGATCAGAACAACCTACGAACGACACAGAACAGGATCGAACAGCCGTGAAGGTGAACCCGAGCGTCAAGCCAATCTGTGACAAGTGCAGGGTGATCCGTCGGCACGGGCGGGTCATGGTGATCTGCTCCGATCCGCGCCACAAGCAGCGCCAAGGCTGAGCCAGGCGCCCCGCGGTACCAACACAACTGAATGCAGACCTCCCAGCACCACTGAGCGAATACGTCGCTCATCCACGCCCGGACGGAGGCCGGGCCCCGGATAGATCGGGAACGGGCTGGGATCAGACCTCCGCCGAGAAAAAGAGGAAACGCCACCTATGGCTCGACTAGTAGGCGTCGATCTGCCGCGTGACAAGCGGATGGAGATCGCGCTGACGTACATCTTCGGCGTCGGCCGGACCCGTTCGAACGAGATTCTCGAAGCGACCGGGATCGACAAGAACCTGCGCACCAGGGACCTCACCGACGACCAGCTGACCCACCTGCGCGACTACATCGAAGCCAACCTGAAGGTGGAGGGTGACCTGCGCCGCGAGGTCCAGGCCGACATCCGCCGCAAGATCGAGATCGGCTGCTACCAGGGCCTGCGGCACCGCCGCGGCCTGCCGGTGCGCGGCCAGCGGACCAAGACCAACGCGCGCACCCGCAAGGGCCCCAAGCGCACCATCGCCGGCAAGAAGAAGGCCAGGTAACCCCCCATGCCACCAGCCAAGAAGGCAGCGTCCGCCCCCAAGAAGGGGCAGAAGACCCGTCGCCGGGAAAAGAAGAACGTCCCGCACGGCGCCGCCCACATCAAGAGCACGTTCAACAACACGATCGTGACGATCACCGACCCGCAGGGCAACGTCATCGCCTGGGCGTCGTCGGGTCACGTCGGGTTCAAGGGCTCGCGGAAGTCGACGCCGTTCGCCGCGCAGCTGGCCGCCGAGAACGCGGCCCGCAAGGCGCAGGAGCACGGCGTCAAGAAGGTCGACGTGTTCGTCAAGGGACCGGGCTCGGGCCGGGAGACCGCGATCCGGTCGCTGCAGGCCGCCGGACTGGAGGTCGGCGCGATCTCCGACGTCACCCCCCAGCCGCACAACGGCGTTCGCCCCCCGAAGCGCAGAAGGGTCTAGGAGATACTCATGGCTCGTTACACCGGACCCGTCACCCGCAAGTCGCGCCGGCTGCGCACCGACCTCGTCGGTGGCGACCAGGCGTTCGAGAAGCGCCCCTACCCGCCCGGCCAGCACGGCCGCGCGCGGATCAAGGAAAGCGAATACCTGCTGCAGCTGCAGGAGAAGCAGAAGGCCCGCTTCACCTACGGCGTGATGGAAAAGCAGTTCCGCCGCTACTACGAAGAGGCCGTGCGGCAGCCCGGCAAGACGGGTGAAGAGCTGCTGCGGATCCTGGAAAGCCGGCTCGACAACGTCGTCTACCGCGCCGGACTGGCGCGCACCCGCCGGATGGCACGCCAGCTGGTCAGCCACGGACACTTCAGCGTCAACGGCGTGCACGTCAACGTCCCCAGCTACCGGGTGTCGCAGTATGACATCATCGACGTGCGGGACTCCTCGCTGAACACCGTGCCGTTCCAGATCGCGCGGGAGACGGCGGGCGACCGGCCGATCCCGAGCTGGCTGCAGGTCGTGGGGGAGCGTCAGCGCATCCTCGTCCACCAGCTGCCCGAGCGGGCACAGATCGACGTCCCACTCACCGAGCAGCTCATCGTCGAGTTCTACTCGAAGTAAGTGACTTTCGGGCCGGCCGGCCCGAAAACCCAACGGCATCAAATAGCGGGTGCCGAGAAGGAGAAGAAGAAACACCATGCTGATCTCTCAGCGACCCACACTGTCGGAGGAAGTCCTCACCGACAACCGCTCCCAGTTCGTCATCGAGCCGCTGGAGCCCGGATTCGGTTACACCCTGGGCAATTCGCTGCGCCGGACGCTGCTGTCCTCGATTCCGGGTGCGGCCGTCACCAGCATCCGCATTGACGGCGTGCTGCACGAGTTCACCACCGTGCCCGGCGTCAAGGAAGACGTCACCGCGATCATCCTGAACCTCAAGAGCCTGGTGGTGTCCTCCGAGGAGGACGAGCCCGTCACGATGTACCTGCGCAAGCAGGGTCCGGGCGAGGTCACCGCGGGCGATATCGTGCCCCCCGCCGGTGTCACGGTGCACAACCCCGACCTGCACATCGCGACGCTGAACGACAAGGGCAAGCTCGAGGTCGAGCTGGTCGTCGAGCGGGGCCGTGGCTACGTGCCGGCCGTTCAGAACCGGGCTTCAGGCGCCGAAATCGGCCGCATCCCAGTCGATTCCATCTACTCGCCGGTGCTCAAGGTCACCTACAAGGTGGACGCCACCCGTGTCGAGCAGCGCACCGACTTCGACAAGCTGATCCTCGATGTCGAGACCAAGAGTTCGATCAACCCCCGCGATGCGCTGGCGTCCGCGGGCAAGACCCTGGTCGAATTGTTCGGTCTGGCACGCGAACTCAACGTCGAGGCCGAGGGCATCGAGATCGGGCCGTCGCCGGCGGAGGCCGACCACATCGCGTCGTTCGCGCTGCCGATCGACGACCTGGACCTGACGGTGCGGTCCTACAACTGCCTCAAGCGCGAGGGCGTGCACACCGTCGGCGAGCTGGTGTCGCGCACCGAGTCCGACCTGCTGGACATCCGCAACTTCGGTCAGAAGTCCATCGACGAGGTGAAGGTCAAGCTGCACCAGCTGGGCCTGTCGCTCAAGGACAGCCCGGCGAGCTTCGACCCCTCGCAGGTCGCGGGCTACGACGTCGCCACCGGCACCTGGTCCACCGAGGCCGCCTACGACGACCAGGACTACGCGGAAACCGAACAGCTCTAAAGGCCGTCCGGTGACGATGCGGCCGTGCAGCGGCAGCTGAGGAACCGGACACAACTGGCGAAAGTCCGTCCCGGTCCTACCTGATACGGGGACCGGCCCCAATTAGGAGAAGTCGCAATGCCCAAGCCCACCAAGGGTCCTCGCCTCGGCGGGTCGTCATCGCACCAGAAGGCCCTTCTGGCCAACCTGGCGACGTCGCTGTTCGAGCACGGCCGTATCAAGACGACCGAGCCCAAGGCGCGTGCGCTGCGGCCGTATGCGGAAAAGCTGATCACCCACGCGAAAAAGGGTGCGCTGCACAACCGTCGGGAGGTGCTGAAGAAGATCCGCGACAAGGACGTCGTGCACACCCTGTTCGAGGAGATCGGGCCGTTCTTCGCCGACCGCAACGGCGGCTACACCCGGATCATCAAGGTCGAGCCGCGCAAGGGCGACAACGCGCCCATGGCCGTGATCGAGCTGGTGCGGGAGAAGACGGTCACCTCCGAGGCCGATCGGGCCCGCCGGGTGAAGGCGTCCAAGAAGTCTGACGCTCCTGTCGCGGCGGCGGCGGCGCCTCAGGCCGCCGTCGAGCCTGAGGAAGCCGTCGGCCCGACGGCCGAGGAAGCCACCGCCGAGGCCTCGGAGACCAAGCCCGAGACCCAGGCCTCCGAGGCCTCAGACGAGCCGACCAAGGCCCAGGCCGAAGCCGAAGACAAGGCCGACAAGGCCGTGGCCGCGAGGGCCGAAGCCGAGGCCGCCGAGAAGGCGAACGACGAGGCTGACGAGAGTTAGCGAGGACGTCCGTCTGCGGCTCGATATCGCCTACGACGGAACAGGTTTCGCAGGCTGGGCCACTCAGACCGGCCAGCGTACCGTGGCCGGGGTTCTCGACGAGGCGCTGACGACCATCTTCCGCACACCCGTGCGGCTGCGGGCGGCGGGACGCACCGATGCCGGAGTCCACGCCACCGGGCAGGTGGCCCATGTCGACGTGCCCGCGGCGGCCCTGCCGAACGCGTACTCGCGTGCACCGCACGTCGGTGAGGCGGAGTTTCTGCCGTTGCTGCGCCGGCTGGGCCGGTTCCTGCCCACCGACGTCCGGGTCGTCGACATCGTCCGCGCCCCTGCGGGTTTCGACGCCCGGTTCTCGGCGCTGCGGCGTCACTACGTGTACCGGCTGTCGACGGCGCCGTGGGGTGTGGATCCGCAGCAGGTCCGCTACGTCACCGCCTGGCCGCGCCCCCTGGACGTCGAGGCCATGGCCAGCGCCTCGCGGGACCTGTTGGGATTGCACGACTTCGCCGCGTTCTGCCGTCACCGCGAGAACGCCACCACCATCCGCGACCTGCAGCGGCTGGAGTGGACGCGCGAGGGTGACCTGATCACCGCGCGGGTCAGCGCCGACGCGTTCTGCTGGTCGATGGTGCGCTCCCTGGTCGGGGCGCTGCTGGCCGTCGGCGAACACCGCCGTCCCGTCTCCTGGTGCCGTGAACTGCTCAGCGCCACAGCCCGATCCAGCGACTACGCGACCGCCCCGGCGCACGGGCTGACACTGGTCGGCGTCGACTACCCGCCCGACGACCAGCTGGCCGCGCGCAACCTCATCACCAGGGACGTGCGCTCGCGCTAGACCCTCGCCGCGGCGAAACTCGCGGCTTTGTTGGTCAATCCGGGCACGTAGCTCAAATGCGACGCCCACCGCAGGCCGCCCGAACAGATCGGGTCGCCCGGGTTGCAGAGGTCGATGGTCTTGCCCTCGAAATTCGGGCTCAGCGCGCTCATCAGGTTTCCCGCCCGGCCGGACGGATTCCCGAAGAGAGCGACGGCGGCGACGTGATCGGCGGCCGCCGGCGGCAACGGCCTGCGAAACCCGAAGCCGGACACCGGTGCGGCCGTGACGATGTCGATGACGGCGGCCCCCTGCGAGTAGCCACCCAGCACCAGCTTGGTGTTGGGGCAGTTCACCGCCATGCGCTGGATGTGGCTGCTCGCGTCGTTGGCGCCGTCCGCGGCGGCCAGGAAGTCCTTGTCGGCGGGATAGTTCACGCCATATGCGCCAACGCTTTTGCGGGTCTGCTCGCGCAACGAGTTGACGAACGCCCCGCCCACCTTCCCGATCCCGGGCGCCTCATCCGTTCCCCGGGCAAACACCACTTCAACGCCGGGGCAGGACGCCGATGCACGGGGAACCAATTGCGGGGCAACCAATAACGCTGCCCCCGCGAGCAATCCGACGCCCAGCCCTAAAGGGATAAGCCTCACACAGAGATGTTAAGCGCGCGTTGATAACCCGCCGGTAACGATTTAGACGAGAGGTGCTTGCGGTACGGACGTGACCGGCCCGGGCGCGAGCGGCGCGGGCGCCGGGGCGGTGCCGGTGCCGCCGTGGATCGAGGGGCCCGACCCGGGCGGGGTCTGCCCGTACACCGGCGTCTGCTGGCCGTACCCGGGCTGGCCCGGGACCTGCGGGCCGGCGCCGGGGAACGACGGACCGTACCCGGGCACCGACTGGCCGGTGCCGACGAGCTTGGACGCGACGAACGCCGCGGCCTGGGTGGTGTAGACGGGGACGTAGCCCTCGGTGTGCCCGCTCCACTCGTTGCCGGGGCCGGCGTGGCAGATCGGGTCGTTGGGGTTGCACAGGTCGATGGCCTTGGAGCCCAGCAGCTTGCTCTGGCTGGGCAGTGTGCCGCCGGCGCGGTCGGCCACGTCGCCGAAGGTGGCGACGGCCGCGATGTTGTCGGCGTACTGCGGCGGCAGCGAGTTGCCCCAGTTGATTCCGCCGATGGGCACGCCGGCCACGATGTCCATCACCGAGGCGCCCTGCGAGTAGCCGCCCAGCACGATCTTGGTGCTCGGGCACTTCTCCACGCTTTTCTTCACGCGGTCGATGGTGTCGTTGGCGCCGTCACCGCCGTGCAGCTGCAGCTTGCTGGCGGCGTAGTTCACGCCGTAGGGCAGGATGTTCAGCCCGCCCGTCTGCTGACGCAGCGAGTCCACGAAGGCATCGCCAACCCGGCCCAGGCCGGGGGGCTCGTTGGTGCCGCGGGCGAAGATGACCTCGACGTCCGGGCAGTCATCGGCGGAGGCGACCGGCGTCGCAGCCGGTGCGGCGAGGAGGCCGGCGGCGGTCACCAGGGCCGAAGCGCCCAGGCCGACGAGGCGAGCTGCACGGTGAGTTTTCACCGGGCAATTTTACCCAATTTCGGCCGGGGCGAAACTCCTGCGACCTGTGGATAAGCGCTCCGGCGGGGCCGTTCGGCGGCCTACCGTGGGCCCAGACGGATTTCGCAGGGTGGGGGGATCAGTGCCGCGTCAGCCGACCACGTGGCTGCGCGTCAGCGCTCACCGGTACCTCGTGCGCCGCACCGAATGCGCGTTGCTGGGCGAGGCGATATACCCGACCGGTCCCCGGGCGCGGATGCCGTCGGCATCGCTGGCAGCCGGGTGTGTGTTCACGGTCCTCGCGCTGGCGGGCTGTGCGCTGCTGGGTTTGCTGAGCCCGCACGTCGCGTTGGATCGGGCGCAGATCGTGATGTCCCGGGACTCGGGTGCGCTGTTCGTTCGAGTGGGCGATGTCTGGCATCCGGTGCCGAACCTGGCCTCCGCGCGGCTCATCGCGGGGACGGCCGCCGATCCGCAGCCGATCCGCGAGGCCGACCTGGAGCGCGCCAAACGCGGCCCGCTGCTGGGCATCCCGGGTGCACCGCAATTCGTCGGCAGGCCCCTGCCCGCGCAGGAACTGGCCTTCTCGATGTGCGACAGTGACGACGCCAGCAGCACGACGGTCATCGTCGGCCCCGTCGCCGACAACGGGGTCACCCGCATGCCCCCCGGGCAGGCCGTCCTTGCCGCGGTCTCCTCGGGTTCGCCGGCCTATTTGCTCTACGACGGGCACCGGGCCATCGTGGACCTGGAAGATGCGGCCGTCGTGCGGGCGCTCCGACTCGAGGGCCACGCGCCGCGGCTCGTCTCGCAAGCGTTGCTGAACGCCATGCCCGAGGCGCCGCCGATCTCGGCGCCCCGCATCCGCGGCCTCGGGGGCGCCGCGCCCGGGCTGGCGGGGTTTCGCGTCGGCAGTGTGCTGCGCGTCACACGCGCCGACGGTGACGAGTATTACGCGGTGCTGGCCGACGGCGTGCAGCGGATCGGCCAGGTCGCCGCCGACCTGATGCGTTTTAGCAGCTCCCAGGGCACGGTCAGTCCCATCACCGTCGCGCCCGCGGCGATCCGGGCCGCGCCCGTCGTCGCCGAGCTGCCCGTGGCCGGTTTCCCCGACCGGGCGCCGACGCTGCCGGAGGCCGCCGGCACGTTATGCGCCAGCTGGGCGGGCGGGCGAGCGGGGGTGGCTTTGCTGGCGGGGGGCCGGCTGCCCGTGCCGCCCGGTCAGGCGGCGGTGACGCTGGCGCAGGCGGACGGCCGGGGTCCCGCGCTGGATGCCGCGTACGTGCCGACCGGCCGCAGCGCCTACGTGCGGGCGGGCGACAAAGCCGGCACCCGCTACCTGATCGTCGACACCGGGGTGCGATTCGCCATCCCCGACGACGACGCCGCGCACGATCTCGGCCTCTCCGGGCCGACCCCGGCGCCCTGGTCGATCCTCACGCTCTTGCCGGCGGGACCGGAGCTGAGCAGACGCGGCGCGTCAATCGCCCGGGACGCGGTCGCGGGCTCCCCGTAACCGGCTTCTGACCCCTCCGGCGGCGAGCGCGACCGTCAGCGCGACGAGGCAAACCGCGGCGCCGCGCACCGCGGTGTCCCGGGCGCGGGTATCGCGCGATCGGGTCGTCGGCGGCGACACGGCGGCCGGCGCCGCGGCAGGCGGCGGCTTGGGAGTGGTGGCGGGCGGGCCCATCCCGGTGCTGACCGCGGCGAGCGGATCGATGGTGCCGTTGCCGACGAGCGGATCCCACCCCGCGGGCGGATGATGCGCGGTCGACTCGATGCGCTGCATCACCTGCCGCGCGGTCAGCGCCGGGAAGCGGGCCCGGATGAGCGCGGCCAGGCCGCTCACCACCGGGGCGGCATAACTCGTGCCCGACACCGGATCCGGCGCGAGGGAGGCCACGGCCTCGCCGGTCGCGGCGACATCGACCCAAGGTCCGGCAAGGCTGAAACCCGAGGGCGCACCTTCGGCGTTCACCGAACCGACGGTCAGCACGTAGTCGTCGTACCACGCGGGACTGACCGCGACCGTGATGGTCTGCCAGGTGGCGTCCGGTCGCTGCGGCGGGCACTGCGCGGCGCCGCCGGTATTCCCCGCCGCCGCAACCACGACGGCATTCTTGACGTCGACGGCGTAGGCCAGCGCGGCGCCCAGCGCACGGTCGTCGAGCGCGGCGGCCACCGGAACGCACGCCACCGAGGAAATGTTGATCACCGACGCGCCCAGATCCGCTGCGGTCCGAACGGCTTTCGCCATGGTGTCGACGTCACCCACCCCTGAGCGGGACCGGTCGGTGGCGGGCGCGAACTTCGCGCTGGACTGCCGAATGCTGATCAACGTGGCCTCCGGAGCGATCCCGCTGAAGCCGTCCGACTTGGAATCCGCTGCGGCCGCTATGATTCCCGCGACCAGCGTGCCGTGCGCGTCGCAGTCCTGCGTGCCGTCGCCGGTCGACACGTAGTCACCCCCGGGCACCACGTCGGGCAGCCGGCGGTGCCGCGAGACCCCGGTGTCGATGACCGCGATCCGTTGTCCGGCGCCGCGGGTGAGGCGCCACACCTCCGAGAGATCGAACGCCCCAGGCGGCTGGTTACGGCCCGGCCTCGAGTCGAGCGTCAGCGCCGCGCAGACCTCGCGCTGCACGGTCGGCCGCGTTGGCGCGGGCAAGGCGGGCCCGGGCAGCCACTTGTCGTCGATGCCGGGTGGCGAAACCGCCTGCGCCGGCGGCGTTCCGAACGCGGCGAGCATCGTCAGCGCCGACACCGCGAGCACGCGCCCAACGTGCGAGTTCCTCACGTGAGATGCAATCCCCGGACCGCGCCGTAGAGTTCGCTGATCCAGCAGGCCAGCGGGACCAGTGCCGACCACGCCAGCCACTCGAGCACTTCGACACATCGGAGCGCGACGGGCGAGGAGGGTGTCGCGGCTAACCCGAGGTACATCGCGGCGGCGGCCAGCGCCGTCGCCGCCGCGAGAAGCGGTCCGGGCATCTGCATGCGCAGTACCGTGACGCCGAAGGTCGTTGCCGCGATGAGGGTTCCGCCGACGGCAAAGCTCAGCAGCCCGGCGCCTGCGCCGGACCTGCAGCGCAGCAGGAACAGGGCGGCGGTGACGGTCCCGAACGCCATGCAGGACAGCCGCGGTGCGCCGGCGAGCACGGTGAGAGCGGCGCCGACGCCGGCCGACGACGACAGCCCCGCGCGCAGGCTCACCAACCACCGGTCGGCGCGGATCGCTTGCGCGGGCACCCGCGAGTCACTCGGGCCGGGGTCAGCGAAGTCCGTCGTCGCAAATCGGGGCGACAACCTCGCCAGCGCGATGGACATGCGCGGCGCCGCCCCGAGCAGACCGAGCGACAGGACCGCGGATGCCGACGCGATGACATGCACAGGCGCGGCGGTGATCGCGCCCACCAGCGCCGCCGCGGCGACGGCCGCCGCGAAGCACGCCGCCGCCGTCAACGCGACGACGCCGCAGCCCGACAGCCGCATCGCCAGCACGGCGGTGACGGCCGCTGCCGCGGCGGCCAGCAACACGTTGGAAACGCTTGGGCCACCGGGCACCATCACAAACCCGGCCACCGCCGCGAAGACGGTGGCGATCACGCTCAGCGCCAGCCCGGCGATCGGGTCTCGGTAGGCCCGGTGCGCGACCGCGGCAAGCCCGAGCGCGACGAGGGCGGCCGATCCCAAAGCGGCGCCCGTCATCCCGACGTCTCGAGGGTGGCTGTCGCTGAAGGTGTTTCGGACCAAAGCCAGCCCGCCCACCGCCGTCAGGACGACGGCCGCAGTCGCTCCGCAGAGCCGGGTGACCCGCCGAGTTGCGGCACCGCCACGCAACCGAGCGGGCCCCTCCAGCGTGGCCGCCACCTCCCGCGCGATGTCGACGTAACGCGGCGCGGGTAACGGCACGGGGGGTGTGCTCAGCACCAAGACCGCGCCGTCGCCGATGCGGTTCTGCGCCAACGTCGTCGACGGGTCCAGCGCGGACGCGCCAGGGATCGACACCTGGTAGCGCACCGCCTCCTGGTCGGCGTGACTGACCCCGAGCGCGTCGATGAGCGACGGAATCAACACCGCGACAGGCACTCCGGCGGGTAGCGCCAGATCGGCGACGGCGGTGCCCCAATGAACGCGGACCCGGCACAGCCCGGTATCGGATGCAGCCAATGGCGATCCCTTCGGTCGGATCCTGGCGAACATAGCCGGGTTTCGACGCCCCGGTATCCGGCTGTCCACAGGTGACTTGTCGCCGTTTTCGGTGCTCCCTACCGTCGTCGAACTGGAGGCGATGCGATGACCGAGATGTTGTTGCCCGAGGCACAACAGGCGCCAATCGTGGTCGAGGCGCCACCGGACCTGCCGCCATCGGCGGGGCCCGGGCTGCTGCCCCGCCTGCTGCCGGTGGCGATCTCCGTGGTGAGCATCGGCATCATGGCCGCCGCGTTCGCGTCGGGGACCGCCATGGCCCGCAACCCCGTGTTCCTGGCCTTTCCGCTGATGATGCTGGTCTCGGCCCTGGCGTCCGGGCTGACCGGCCGGGCGCGCCGGCGCGGCGATGGCATCGATGCCGACCGCGGACGGTATCTCGACTACCTGAGTCGGCTCAGCCAATCCGTATCCGAGGTCGCTATGGCGCAGCGCGCGTGCGCCATTCGGCGTCATCCCCATCCGGACACACTGTGGACGTTGGTCGGCGGCGCTCGGATGTGGCAGCGCGGACCGGACGACGCGGACTTCTGCGTCGTGCGGGTGGGCATGGGCCCCCAGCCGCTCGCCCGTCGTTTGGTGGCGCCGGAGCTCGCTGCCGAGGAGCTACGCGACCCGGTCACCGACACGGCGTTGCGCCGGTTCCTCCACGCGTATTCGACGGTCGTCGCGCCGGTACCGATCGACCTGCGGGACGGATCGCTGGTGACGATCGACGGCGACGCGAGGGCCGCGCGTGGCTTGCTACGCGCGATGATCTGCCAGCTCGCCGTGCAGCATGCGCCCGATCAGGTGCGGATCGCCGCCGCGGTCAGCGACCCGCATCGCGCCCACTGGGAATGGCTGAAATGGTTGCCGCACAACCAACATCCCGGCGATTCCGACGCGGCCGGTCCGGCGCGGATGGTCTATTCGGATGCCGCGCAGGCGCAGGGCGCGCTCGCGGGCGTTTCGGCGACTCGGGTGGTGGTGGTCGCCGAGCTGGACGAGGGTCCCGCCGCGCTCGGCGGCGCCATCACCATCGCGATCGGCAACGTCAATGACGGTGCGCCGCTGACCATCCGGCGCTCCGGCGACACGGCGCCGGTTTCGTGCCCCGACCGGATGGAGCCCGTCGACGCGCTGGTGTGCGCCCTCCGGCTGGCCGGTCTTCGGGGGAGCGTGGGGGGCGGTGATCCCGGTTGGCCCGGATTGGTCGGTCTGCGCGACGTGCATCGTTTCGACCCGGCGACGCTATGGCGCGGCCAGGCGCGCCGCGACCGCCTGCGCGTCCCCATCGGCACCACCATGCAGGGCGCACCGCTCGAGCTGGACATCAAAGAGCCGGCCGAGGGCGGGATGGGCCCGCACGGGCTCTGCATCGGTGCCACCGGGTCGGGAAAATCGGAGCTGTTGCGAACGATCGCGCTGGGCATGATGGTCCGTAACCCCCCGCTGACGCTCAACCTGTTGCTCATCGACTTCAAGGGCGGGGCAACCTTTCTCGACTATGCGCGAGCGCCACACGTGGCCGCCGTGATCACCAACCTGGCCGACGACGCGCCGCTGGTGAGCCGCATGCGCGACGCGCTGGCCGGCGAGATGAATCGTCGCCAGCAGCTGCTGCGCACGGCGGGCTGCGTCAGCGTCGAGGCCTACGAAGGCGCGCGCCGCAGCGGCGACCCGCCGGGGGCGCTGCCGGCCCTCCCGGCGCTGTTCATCATCGTCGACGAGTTCACCGAATTGCTCAGCCAACAACCAGATTTCGCCGACACCTTCGTGGCGATCGGTCGTCTCGGCCGATCCCTGGGCATGCACCTGCTGCTGGCCAGCCAGCGCCTCGACGAGGGCCGGCTACGCGGGCTTGACGCCCACCTGTCGTACCGCCTGTGCCTGAAGACCCTGTCCGCCGCCGAATCCCGCACGGTGCTGGGCAATCTCGATGCGTACGAGCTGCCCGCCGCGCCCGGCGCCGGCTTCCTGCGGATCGGCGGTGGCGAACCGATTCGCTTCCAGGCCGCCTCGGTTTCGGGACCGCTGCGGACGGACGCTTCCCCGGATAAGGCCCCCGCCGCGGCGCGCTCGGCCCAGGCGTTCACGACCCGCGTCACCGGCGCGGTCCGTCGCACCCACCGGGCGAACATGACTTCCCCGCCGGCCATCTACCATGCGGTCCTGGACCGGCTGCGCGGCCAGGGGCCGCCCGCGCACCGGGTTTGGCTGCCCCCGCTGGGGCCGGCTCCGCAGCTGCACACCCTGCTGCACAGCGCGGAGCTCATGCCGGCCGGCCTGACCGCCGTCCCCATCGGCCTTGTCGACCGCCCCTTCGAACAGCGCCGAACGCCACTGATGATCGACCTGTCCGGGGCCGCCGGCAACGCGGCGATCGTCGGGGGGCCCCAATCCGGCAAGTCGACGGCGCTGCGCACACTCATCACCGCCCTGGCGGCCACGCACGACGCGAGCCAGGTGCAGTTCTACTGCTTGGATTTCGGTGGCGGGACGCTGTCGTCGGTGCGGTCGTTGCCGCACGTCGGCGCGGTCGCCGGCAGGGCCGAGTCCCGACTCGTCGGGCGGATCGTCGCCGAATGCGAGTCGGTCGTGCGGCGGCGTGAAGCCATATTCGGTGAGCACGCGATCGGCTCGATCGCCGACTATCGCCGGCGGGCCGCAGCCGGCGTCGCCAACGATGATCCGTTCGGCGACGTCTTCCTCGTCATCGACGGCTGGGCAACCGTGCGCCAGGAATTCGAGGCGCTGGAGGCCTCGATCACCGCCCTTGCGACCCATGGGCTTTCGTTCGGTGTGCACGTGGTGTTGTCGGCGTCGCGCTGGGCCGACGTCAGGCCGTCGCTGCGGGATCAGCTCGGCACCCGCGTCGAGTTACGGCTCGGCGATCCCGCCGACTCCGAACTGGACCGCAAGGCCGCCGCGCACGTCCCGCACGACAGCCCGGGACGGGGCCTGTCCCGGGACGGGCTGCACATGGTGGTCGCAAGGCCCGTCGCCGAGGTGCCCGCCGGTCACTCGGTTGCGCCGCCGATACCGCTCTTGCCCGATCACGTGGACCGCGAGACCTTGGTGCGCGGGTCGGGAGCCGAGCTTCGCGCCCAAGTGCTGCTCGGCCTGCGAGAGCGCGAACTATGCCCGGCGGCAATCGATTTCGACGGTCAGCCGCATCTGGTGATCCTCGGCGACAACGCGTGCGGGAAGACGGCGACGCTGCGTACCTTGTGCCGTGAGCTGGTCCGGACGAAGACCGCCGCGCAAGCACAGCTGTTGATCGTCGACTTCCGGCGCACGCTGCTCGGCGTTGTCGAGTCGGAGCATCTCCGCGGGTATGCGATGTCGCCGGCCGCGTTGGCCGCGCTGCTGCCCGACGTGCTCGCCCTGCTGAGCGCACGAATGCCGCCGCCCGACGCGAGCCAGGCCGAGTTGCGCAGCCGCGCGTGGTGGTCCGGGCCGCAGATCTACGTCGTGGTCGACGACTACGACCTGGTCGCCACGCCGACGGGAAACCCGCTGGGTCCGATCGCCGAATTCCTACCCTACGCACAAGATTTGGGATTACACCTCGTCGTCGCCCGGCGCGGCGCCGGGGCGGAGCGCGCGATGTTCGAGCCGGTGCTCGCGGGTCTGCGTGACCTCGGTTGCATGTCGCTGATGATGAGCGGATCTCCCAGCGAGGGCGCGCCGTTCGGCCGCGCTCGGCCGGCGCAATTGCCGCCGGGCCGCGGCTTGCTGACCAACCGTACCGCCGACGAAGACCTCGTCCAGGTGGCATGGAGCCCGCCGTGAGCGAACACCGTCCGATCATCGAGGCCGGGCCGGGCACTATCCGCCGGTTATGTTGTGGCACAGGAACGATCGACGAGGGCGAGACGGTCGACGTCATCCGGTCCGCCCTGGACGCGATCGACGACCGCGTCGCGCTGGTGGGGGAGCGGCCGGTAACCGTCGACGCGTTGTGGGAGGCCGCGCTGCGAGCGGCAACCTGCCGAACCGCCGACGGCATGGTCGTCGTGCACCCGTCCTGGTGGTCCTCCTCGCGGGTGGGCGTGGTGACCGCGGCCGCCGCGAGGGTGGCCGGTGCGGTGCGGACGCGCCCGCGATCGTGGCTGCTGACGCGGGCGTCTCGCGCGGAACCGACGGTGGCGGTGGAAATCGCCGAGCGGCTGGTGGTGGTCACCGCGAGCGAGATCACTGCCGTACCGCGCAACGCCGATCCACAATCCGTCGCCGAAGCGGTCGCGGATGTCATCGCCGGCGTGGCCCCCGCGGCGGTGGTGATCGACACGCCGAGCACGGTCGCCGGGGCGTCGGCGCTGGCGGCGTCGGTCACCCAGAGGCTAAGCGGGAGCGGGCCGTCGGCACCAAGTGTGCTGGAAATCAACGATATTCGCTTCACCCGGCTTGCGCGGGCGGCCCTCCCGCAGCGCCCGGTGCCGTCGGGGGCACCTCCCACCGCCCGCCCGTCGCGGGTGCGGGCCCTGGGCACACTGGGGGCCGCCGCCATCGTCGTCGCCGCGGCGGCGCCGGCTGCGATGGCGCCGGACCGGCGCGGCGTAGTGCCCCCGACGCGAGTAGAGGCCACGCCCACGACGTTTTTGGTGGAAGGCCGGGTGGCGCTGTCGGTTCCGGCGACATGGCCGACGCGACGGGTGGTCACCGGGCCGGGCTCGGCGCGGGTGCAGGTCACGTCTCCGGCCGATCCCGAGGTCGCGCTGCACATCACCCAGTCGCCGGTGGCCGGCGAGACGCTCAGCGGCACCGCCGAACGGTTGAAACGCGCGATCGACGCCGAGCCCGCCGGGCTGTTCGTCGACTTCAACCCGTCCGGCACCAGCGCGGGCCGGTCGGCGGTGACCTACCGCGAGGTGCGCCCGGGTCATGAGGTGCGCTGGACGGTGCTGCTCGACGGCCCCGTGCGGATCAGCGTCGGATGCCAGAGCAGACCCGGCGACGAGGGCGGGGTCCGCGATGCGTGCGAGCAGGCGGTCAGATCCGCCCACGCGATCGGATGACAATTCGTGGAACCGAACGACCCCCGTCGCGGTCGTAATAGGTATGGCTGCACCAAACCCACTGAGCGCCGACGTCGACCTGATGCGGTCGGTGGCGGGCACCACCGACGCGCGCAACGAGGAAATCAGGGCGATGTTGCAGGCGTTCATCGGCCGGATGAGCGGCGTGCCGCCGTCGGCGTGGGGCGGGCCGGCGGCCACGCGCTTCAAAGACGTGATCGATCGCTGGAACGCCGAGTCGGTGCGGCTCTACCACGCCCTACACGCCATCGCCGACACCATTCGGCAGAACGCGGCCACCCTGCAGGAGGCCGGCCAAAGCCACGCCGACCGCATCGCCGCCGCCGGCGGAAACCTGTGAGGAGGAAAGATCCCGTGGATTCGGTGTTGTCCTACAACTTCGGTGAAATCGAATACTCGGTGCGCCAGGAAATTCACTCGACATCGGCCCGCTTCAATGCCGCGCTCGACGAGCTGAGAGCACACATCGCGCCCTTGCAGCAGCTCTGGACCAGCGAAGCGGCCGCCGCCTACCAGGCCGAGCAGCTGAAATGGCACCAGTCGGCGACCGCGCTCAACGAGATGCTGGCCGCGCTCGAAAACGCGGTCCGCGACGGCGCGGACGAGGTGGCCAACGCCGACCGCCGCGCCGCCGGCGTGTGGGCGCGGTAGCGGCCCACGAGACACCGCGCGGTCTGGCCGCGCGTGAGACTGTGTGGTCCTGACGGGGGAGAGCCGTCGGGGCCACACAGTCATTTTGACCTGCGGGGATGGCGGTCGGTAAGCTGCTCCGTTGGCGTGCGGTACGCCAGGGCCTCGGGTCAACGTCGGTCGCCGAGACCAAGCCCTTACCGCGGACGCCTGACCGGCACCCGGTCACACCGGGATCCACAGCCTCGGAACAGAGGCTCGCAGAGAAAGAGTGGTAAGCGCTATGCCTACGTACACGCCAAAGGCGGGTGACACCACGAGGTCGTGGCACGTCATCGACGCCACGGACGTGGTGCTTGGCCGCCTTGCCGTCGCGGCAGCCAACCTGCTGCGCGGCAAGCACAAGCCGACGTTCACCCCCAACGTCGACGGCGGTGACTTCGTCATCGTCATCAACGCCGACAAGGTCGCCTTCAGCGGCCAGAAGCTGGACAAGAAGCTGGCGTACCGCCACTCGGGGTACCCCGGCGGTCTGAGCAGCCGCACCATCCGCGAGCTGATGGCCAAGCACCCCGACCGCGTCGTGGAGGACGCGATCGTCGGCATGCTGCCCAAGAACAAGCTCGCCCGGCAGATCGCGCGCAAGCTGCACGTCTACGCCGGCCCGACGCACCCCCACGTCGCACAGCAGCCCGTTCCGTACGAGATCAAGCAGGTGGCCCAGTGACCGAAACGACCGAGGGCCTGGAGAACCCAGAGAACCCGGACAACCCAGAGACCGCAGAGGAAACAGTGGCCGTCGCCGAGGTGACCGAAGCCCCGGTCGAGGCCTCGGAGCCCGCCGACGTCGCCGCGCCCGCCGAGCCCTACGTGTTCGAACGGCCCATCCAGACCGTCGGCCGCCGCAAGGAGGCCGTGGTGCGGGTGCGCCTGGTGCCCGGCACCGGCCAGTTCAACCTGAACGGCCGCACCCTGGAGGGCTACTTCCCCAACAAGGTGCACCAGCAGCTCATCAAGGCCCCGCTGGTCACCGTGGACCGGGTGGAGAGCTTCGACGTCTACGCCCACCTGCACGGCGGCGGCCCCTCGGGGCAGGCCGGCGCGCTGCGCCTGGGCATCGCGCGGGCGCTCATCGTGGCCTCGCCGGACGACCGTCCCGCGCTGAAGAAGGCCGGGTTCCTCACCCGTGACCCGCGCGCCACCGAGCGCAAGAAGTACGGCCTGAAGAAGGCCCGCAAGGCGCCTCAGTACAGCAAGCGCTGATCAGCCGTCGCTTTCCGGCCACAACTTGGCATCGCGGTGCACAAGTTGTGGCCGGTTGCGGCGTGTCTGCGCCCACCCGCGCCTGGTTTCGGCCACAAAGGAACGGGCACGTTAGGTGCTAGCCCGACAACTGTGAGAGGTTTGTTCGCATGGGTCGACTATTCGGCACCGACGGTGTCCGTGGGGTCGCCAACCGCGAGTTGACCGCCGAGCTGGCGCTGGCGCTGGGTTCCGCGGCGGCGCGGCGTCTGGCGAGCGCGTCGGCGCCGGGCCGCCGCGTCGCGGTGATCGGCCGCGATCCGCGGGCCAGCGGCGAGATGCTCGAGGCCGCAGTGATCGCCGGGCTGACCAGCCAGGGCGTCGACGCGCTGCGGGTTGGGGTGCTGCCCACCCCGGCGGTGGCCTACCTGACCGGCGCCTACGACGCCGATTTCGGGGTGATGATCTCCGCCTCCCACAACCCGATGCCCGACAACGGCATCAAGATCTTCGGGCCCGGCGGCCGCAAGCTAGACGACGGCACCGAGGACCAGATCGAAGCCCTCGTCGGGGATCCGGGGCCGCGCCCGGTCGGAACCGGCATCGGGCGGGTCGTCGACGCCGAGGACGCGGCCGACCGCTACCTGCGTCACCTGAGCAAGGCCAGCACGCTGCGCCTCGACGGGTTGACCGTGGTGGTGGACTGCGCCCACGGCGCGGCCTCGGCGGTGGGCCCGCGCGCGTACCGCGCGGCCGGCGCGAGGGTGATCGCGATCAACGCCGAGCCCAACGGGCTCAACATCAACGACAACTGCGGCTCCACGCACCTGGATTCGCTGCGCGCGGCGGTCGTCGCGCACCGCGCCGACCTGGGCCTGGCGCACGACGGGGACGCCGACCGGTGCCTGGCCATCGACGCCGACGGCAACCTGGTCGACGGCGACCACATCATGGTGGTGCTCGCACTGGCCATGCACGAGGCCGGCGAACTGTCCTCGCGGACGCTGGTGACCACCGTGATGAGCAACCTGGGGTTGCATCTGGCCATGCGTTCGGCCGGAATCACGGTGCGCACCACCGGCGTCGGCGACCGCTACGTCGTGGAGGAACTGCGGGCCGGCGACTACAGCCTGGGCGGCGAGCAGTCCGGGCACATCGTGATGCCCGCGCTGGGCTCGACCGGCGACGGCATCGTCACCGGGCTGCGGCTGATGAACCGCATGGCGCAGACCGGCTCGTCGCTGGCGCATTTGGCCTCGGCCATGCAGACGCTGCCGCAGGTGCTGATCAACGTCACGGTCGCCGACAAGGCCACGGCCGCAGCCGCGCCGTCGGTGCAGTCCGCCGTCGGGCAGGCCGAGGCCGAGCTGGGCGACACCGGTCGAATCCTGTTGCGCCCGTCGGGAACTGAGCCCATGATCCGCGTAATGGTGGAGGCCCCCGAAAAGGAGATCGCTGCGCGGATCGCCACCCGGGTCGCCGAAGCGGTCAGCGCCGCGCACTGATCCCGCAGCGCCGGGAACCCCGACCCGCCTACCGGCGTCGGATTAGGCATGAAATTCGTTGGGGGAACACGGCCTGTCGCCGCCGCCCGCGCCCAGATCGACGCGTCGGCCACGCACCGGGTCGCTAACCAATTCGCCATGGCCGCGGAATTTCTCGACCGCGCGGTCAGCGATCACCTGGCCAGGCTGGCGTTCGGCGGGGCCTGCGCCGGGCGGGCGCACACCGCGCGCGGCGACGCGCTCCGCGTCGAGTTGGGGCGCCTGACGCAGCAGGTGACGCAGTGGTCGCGCGCGTCCAGCGAGATCGCCGCCGCCCTGCGGTCCAGCGCGCAGCGCTACGCCGACGCCGAACTGTATGCCGCGGCGCGGATCGCGTAGCTCGTGGCCGACCGGTTGGACGTGGACGCGCGCCTCGCCGAGGGCCGGGTTGCCATCGAGCACACCCAGACCTACGTGCTGGCGTCCCACGCGCTCGGCTACCAACATCCCGACCTGACAGCGCATCCCGCGCAGATCCGGGAATGGTATGCGAGCGAGGACGGACTCGACCTGCGCGCGCTCGACCGTGACTGCGCGGAGCTGCGCGCCGCCGGCGTGGTGGCCGCCGAGGCGCTGCGCATGCAGCGCGCCCAGGTGGCCGAGCTGGCCGCGGCGTGGCAGGGCGCGGGCGGCGACGCCGCGGCGCAGCTGTTGCAACGGCATTGCGACAGCGCGGACGCGGTCGTCGGCGAACTGCGCGCGGCGGCCCAGCGATGCGAGTCGCTGCGCGACAACCTGTGGCACCTGGTCGATTCGAAAGTCGCGACGGCCATCGCCGTCGACGACCGCGCGCAGGCGCAGCGGCCGGCCTGGTTGGCCGCCGCCGCCAAGGTCACGGCCGGGGACCCCCGGGGCGCCGAGGATGTGCTGCGTGAGCAGGTGATTCCGTACGTGGACAACGACATTCGTAACGACTGGCTGGCCGCGATGCGGTCCACGTCGGACGGGGTCCAGACGTCTTACGCCATGGTGATCGACAGGGCCGCGGCCGCCCCGGCGGCGCGGTTCGAGTTTCCCGGTGATCTCGGGGAGGGCGTCGTTCCGGTGCAGCTCGCCCCGCCGGTGGCCGCCGCGTCCGCACCGCGGGTGGACGACTCCGCGGCGACGGTGGCGGCCGCGGCGCCGACGCCGGTCGCCCCCCTGCCGGCCCCGCCGGCGCCGGCCGCGGGCTGGGGTAGCGGCCTCGGTGACGCCTCGGGGTGGCCCGCCGAAAGCTTGGGCGATCTGGGCGGGCTCGGCAGTGGGCTCGGCGGCGGTGGGCTCGGCGGCGGCCTCGGCAGTGGTGGGCTCGGTGGGGGTGGCGGCGGTCTTCTCGGGCTCGCCGGCAGGATCGTCGACGCGATGGGCGATCTGCTCGGGTCGGCGGGCGACGGGTCGGATGGCGCGGCCGCGCTCGGTGATTCGGCGGACGGAAACGCGTTCGACGAGAACCCTTTTCACGCCGAGGATCCGACTGACGCGAAGGGCGCAGAGGACGCCGGCGACGCCGAGGACGCCGACGACACCGCCGAGGGGAGCGGCCCAGCCGAACCGGTCGACGGGGAGGCGGGTCAGCCCGATCCCACGGAGCACGAACAGCAAGCCCAACCGGTCGAGACCCCGCCGCCGGCGGATCCGGCACCGGCCGAGCCGCCGGCTCCCGCGGCAGCGCCGGCCGCCGAACCCACACCCGCCGCGGGCGAGGGGTCGACGCCGTGCGAGATTGCCGCGGACCAGCTTCCGCAGGCGGGGCAGTGACCGCTCAGGGCCGCAGTTGCAGGGCTTCCTCGACGAAACGCATGGACTCGTCGCGATCGGTGGCCTGCGGGCTCAACAACAGCGTGGTCACGCCGGCCTCGGCGAAGGCGGCCATCCGTTCGGCCACATACCCGCGCGGCCCGATCAGCGACATGCCCCGCACCAGCTCGTCGGGCACGGCGTCGATGGCCTCCTGCTTGCGGCCGGACAGATACAGCTCCTGGATCCGGTCGGCGACCTCGCCGTACCCGTAACGCGTCGCCAGATTGTGGTAGAAATTGCGGCCTTTGGCGCCCATCCCGCCGATGTAGAGCCCGAGCTGCGGCTTGACCCAGGCCAGCCGCTCGTCGACGTTGTCCCCGATGGCCAGCGACGCGTGCACCATGACGTCGAGCGGACCCAGCGCGGGATCGCGTTTGGCGGCGCCGGCGGCCAGCGGCTCACCCCAGATCGACGCGGCCTTGTCCGGAAGATAGAAGACCGGCTGCCAGCCCTCGGCGATCTCCGCGGTGAGCTCGACATTCTTGGGACCCAGCGCGGCGATGCTGATCGGAATGCGTTCGCGCACAGGGTGATTGATGAGCTGCAGCGGCTTGCCCAGACCCGTTCCGCGGTCGGCGGGCAGAGGCAGCTGGTAGTGCTTGCCGGCGTACTGCACGCGCTCGCGGCGCCACACCTTGCGGCAGATCTCCACGATCTCGCGGGTGCGCCCGAGTGGGGCGTCGAACGGGACCCCGTGAAAGCCCTCGATCACTTGCGGCCCGGAGGTGCCGATGCCGAGGCGGAATCGCCCGTCGGACACGAAATCCAGGCCCGCGGCCGTCATCGCCAGCAGCGACGGCGTGCGGATGTAGAGGGGAAGCACCCCGGACGCCAGTTCGACCGTGTTGGTTTTGGCGGCCAGGTATCCCAGCTGGCTGATGGCGTCGAACGAATACGCCTCGGCCACCACCGCGACCTCGATGCCGGACTTTTCAAGTTCGACGACGCGGTCCACGGCTTCGTGAAAGCCGCCCGAATAGTTGAGAGCGATCCCGATTCGCATCCATGACACTTACCACGCGCCCGTGCGGGACGGGGCGCTCAGCCCGCGGAAGTGCCCGTCCAGTACTCGGCGAACCGCCGGCCGTCGGCGGCCAGGCGCAGGATGTCGTTGCCGGTGAACGAGACCGGGCCGTCCGGGCCGTGGCCGGTGCCCACCCAGCGCCCGGCCACCAGATCACCCTCGGTCAGCGGGCCGACCACGATGGCGAAGCTCAAGTCCGAGAACATGTTTCGTGTCTGCTCGATGATCTGCGCGAGCGCGTCCGGTCCCCGTACCTCCCGGCCGGGCCAGTGACCGACGAAGTCGTCGGTGACCAGCTCGGCCGCGACCGGCCGTCCGTTCCAGAGTTCGGTGATCCAGCGGGCGTACAGCGCGTGCGCGCTCGACATGAACTCCCCCTCACTTCAGCAGGGCGACGATCTTTTCTTCCAGGGGAATCGCCTCGGCCTCGGGATCGATGGCGTCCGTCCCGGGCAGGTGCACGTCCGGGTCGGCGAAATCGCGATACCTCTTGTCGCCGCCGAGCGTGTAGAGCAGGTAACCGGTCAGCAGCGCCCGAACCGACCGCTGGGTACGGCGGTGCGGGCCGGGCAGGCCGAGCACCGTGGCCAGCCGCCGACCCTCCACCAGCCCGCCGGGCTCGGCCTTGCTGACGATGCGCAGCGTCGCCGGCTTCCACGCCTCGGCAAGCGCCAGCGCGTTGGAGTTCAACGTCGCCCGGTCGCCCGGCGCGGTGAAGATCACTCCCGGCACCTTGAGCGTCGCGGCGGGCTGCTGGGCCGGCGGGCTGGTGACGCTGGGGAAAATCGCCGCCACCGCCGCGAGCTTGGCGGGCATCCCCGCGGCGGCGAATACCGCGGCCGAGCCGCCGAAACCATGACCGACCACGCCCAGCTTGGCGGGATGCACGCTGATCTTGCCCGGCCCGAGGCACACACCCGACACGATGTCCAGGGCGGTGCCCAGATCGAAGGCGAAGTTCAGCACCGAGGGGGCCACACCCCGCTGGGTGTCGGGAGCGCCGGCCACGATCCCCCACGACGCCAGATGCTCGAGCAGATTCGAGTACCGGGCGGCGCCGGCCAGCCACTCGTGGCCGAACGCCACGCCGGGCAGATTCAGGCCCTCTTCCGGGGTGTACACCACACCCGGCAGACCGGCAAAGGCCAGGTCACCCCGCAAAACCCGGTGCGGACCACGGCGGTGCAGAGCGGCGACGAGCTTGCGGATGCGGGCCACGCGTCGACGTTAGCGCATCCCAATCGCGCGCCGGCGCAGATGACTAGGCCGTGACCTCGATAACCCCCGCCCGCCACAGCGCCGCGTAGAGCTGGTGCAGCGTGGCGGTGAGCACGTGGGTGGTCAAGTCCATCAAGGCGTTTCCGGAGCCCGCGGACGGGTGCCGGCGTGGCCGGGCGGCGTGCCCGGGGGCCGGCGCCGAGGGGGCGGGCACCACTTCGTCGTACCGAACTGCGGTCATGATTGCCTCCTCATGGCGCACGGTTGTCGGTCGGAGCAAGTTACGCATTTCAATGCGACCCGCTGCACAATTCCCGGTGAACAACCATCGACGGCTGAATTCATGCGTCGGCGAAAACGGGAATCGAGGTAGCCAGAAACTCTGGGCAACCTCACGCAGCTCGTCCTTCGGTCGGTGACGATCTTTGCTGACAATTTCGAATGCTAGAGGCGTTAAGCGCGGCCGCGATGACGTGAACGAAAACGTCGCGCGCACATCAGATGAAAGAACTCCCGCCGGTTATGACGGTGACATGAATGGCTGGGGACTGGGCGGATTGGTCCAGGACGTCCACCCGAGGCCGTCCCAGTCGGGGTGCCCGGGCACGCCTTCCTGCAGGTGGGCGGCCTAACCATAGCGCCGGATTGCGGGTTCGGTGTGCCGCCTGCACTACCCTGGTCAGAATGTGCGGAATTGTCGGCTATGTCGGGCAGCAGCCCGCCTGTGACGTCGTCATGGCCGCGCTGCGCCGGATGGAGTACCGCGGGTACGACTCGTCGGGCATCGCGCTGGCGAACGGCGACGGCACCCTGACGGTGAGCCGCCGCGCCGGCCGGCTGGCCAACCTGGAAGAGGCGGTCGCCCAGATGCCGCGGCACTCGCTGACCGGCACCACCGGCCTGGGCCACACCCGGTGGGCCACCCACGGGCGCCCCACCGACCGCAACGCCCACCCGCACCGCGACGCCGCCGGCAAGATCGCGGTGGTCCACAACGGCATCATCGAGAACTACGCGAACCTGCGCCACGAGCTCGAGGCCCAGGGCGTGGAGTTCGCCAGCGACACCGACACCGAGGTCGCGGTGCACCTGGTGGCGCAGGCCTACCGCCACGGCGAGACCGCCGGCGATTTCCCCGCGTCGGTCCTCGCGGTGCTGCGCCGCCTCGACGGCCACTTCACGCTGGTGTTCGCCAACGCCGACGACCCCGGCACCATCGTCGCCGCCCGCCGCTCCACCCCGCTGGTGCTCGGCATCGGCGACGGCGAGATGTTCGTCGGCTCCGACGTCGCGGCCTTCATCCCGCACACCCGCAACGCCGTCGAACTCGGCCAGGACCAGGCCGTGGTGATCACCGCGGACGGCTACCGGATCACCGACTTCGACGGCAACGACGATGTCGAATACCGCGAGTTCCATATCGATTGGGATCTGGCCGCCGCCGAAAAAGGTGGCTACGAGTACTTCATGCTCAAGGAGATCGCCGAGCAACCCGCCGCCGTCGCCGACACCCTGCTGGGCCATTTCGTCGACGGCCGGATCGTGCTCGACGAGCAGCGGCTCTCCGATCAGGAACTGCGCGAGATCGACAAGGTGTTCGTGGTGGCCTGCGGCACCGCGTACCACTCCGGGCTGCTGGCGAAGTACGCGATCGAGCACTGGACGCGGCTGCCGGTCGAGGTGGAGCTGGCCAGCGAATTCCGTTACCGGGACCCGGTTTTGGACCGCAGCACCCTGGTGGTCGCCATCTCGCAGTCCGGCGAGACCGCCGACACGCTCGAGGCTGTGCGGCACGCCAAGGAGCAGAAGGCCAAGGTGCTGGCGATCTGCAACACCAACGGCTCGCAGATCCCGCGCGAGTGCGACGCGGTGCTCTACACCCGCGCCGGCCCGGAGATCGGGGTGGCGTCGACGAAGACGTTCCTGGCGCAGATCACCGCCAACTATCTGGTCGGCCTGGCGCTGGCGCAGGCGCGGGGCACCAAGTACCCCGACGAGGTCGCGCGCGAGTACCACGAGCTGGAAGCCATGCCGGACGTCGTCGCGCGGGTCCTCGCGACGATCAAGCCGGTGGCCGCGCTGGCATACCAATTCGCCCAGTCGCCGACGGTGCTGTTCCTGGGCCGCCACGTCGGCTACCCGGTGGCGCTGGAAGGTGCGCTCAAACTCAAGGAACTGGCCTACATGCACGCCGAGGGGTTCGCCGCCGGCGAGCTCAAGCACGGCCCCATCGCGCTGATCGAGGACGATCTGCCCGTCATCGTCGTCATGCCGTCCCCCAAGGGGTCCGCCGTGCTGCACGCCAAGCTGCTGTCCAACATCCGCGAAATCCAGGCCCGCGGGGCGATCACCATCGTGATCGCCGAGGAAGGCGACGACACCGTGCGCCCCTACGCCGACCACTTGATCGAAATCCCCTCCGTGTCAACGCTTTTGCAGCCCCTGCTGTCGACGATCCCGCTTCAGGTGTTCGCCGCGTCCGTGGCCCAGGCGCGCGGCTACGACGTGGACAAGCCGCGCAACCTGGCCAAGTCCGTCACCGTCGAGTAGGCAGCGCGCACCGCTTCGCGCGTATCGGCGACGGACCCGCGGTCGATCCATTACATTGCCCTGGGAAGCATTTCGGCCAGCTGGTCACGGCGTCCGTGCGGGAGGAAGTATGCGATCGGGCGGCATCAGATACGTTGTCGTGGGCCTCGTCGTGCTCATCGTCGCGGCATACATCGTGTCGATCATGATGTACGCCCAAGGCGATGCCGTCCGGCGTCTGGACGGTATAACCCCGGTCGTGAGCGCCGACGAGCCCTCGGCGACGATCAACGTCGAAGAGATCCAGTCGAACTACAGCGTGCTCGCCGTCAACCTCGCCTTCAATCCGGGATCGGCGTTGCTGGATCCGAAAACCCACCATCTCAAAGAGGATCTCAGCCTCCGCGTCCGATCCTCGGCGATGCCGTCCCGGCACACCTGGACCAAGGGCATGCTCCCCGGCCTGATGTCGGTCCCGCTGACCATCGCCGGGCAGATCGAACGCTGGCCGTTCGACCAATACCGCTCGGGGCTGATCGAAGTCGAGATCTTCTACGGCCCCGACACCGACCGCGCGCCCGCACACGTGCCCGTCACGTTCGTCGACCACCTCTCGGGGTGGCAGCTCACCGCGACCAGGCCCCAGGCGGACGGCCCCTACCGGCTGCAACTGCGGCGGTCGCTGAGCACCGCGGCGTTCGCCATCGTCATCCTCGGCGTGCTCATCACGATCGCCAGTCTGGCTGTGTTCGTTGCGGTTCAGACCGCGCGGGACCGGCGGCCGTTCCAGCCACCGATGACGACCTGGTACGCGGCGATGCTGTTCGCGGTGGTGCCGTTGCGAAACGCCCTGCCCGGCTCACCACCCTTCGGCAGCTGGGTCGACATCACCGTCGTGATCTGGGTCCTGGTGGCGCTGGTGGCCTCGATGGTGCTCTACATCGGCTGCTGGTGGCGACATTTGACACCGCCGGCGCCCGCGGCCGCTCCGCCGGCCGAGGTCCCGGCGCCATCGGGTAGCTGAGGGGTGGCGGCGTGTTAGCCGCCGAAGTCGCAGGGGCGCGGCGCCCCGCGTGCGAAGGTTGATGTCGTGGCGCCTGCATCGGTTCGAGCACGAGTGCGCAGCATGACGCTGGCGGTGTGGCATTTCGTCAGCACCGCGCCGCTGACCTACGGCTGGCTGTTGGTGCTGATGGTCACGACGATCATCCAGAACCATCTCACCGGCCGGCAGTTGCACTCGGTGTTGTTGCACCGCTCCACCAACATTCACGAATTGGGCAAGGATCCACTCCACGTACTGTTTTCCAGCCTGCTGTGGATCGACGGCAAAAGCTTCGAGCCCTACCTGCTGCTGTTCACCCTGTTTCTCGCGCCGGCCGAGCATTGGCTCGGTCAGCTGCGCTGGCTCAGTGTGGGATTGAGCTCTCACATCCTGGCCACCTACATCAGCGAGGGCATCCTCTACTTCGCGATCGAGGAACGCGATGCGTCGCAACGCCTCGTGCACGCCCGCGACATCGGGGTCAGCTATTTCCTCGTCGGCGTGATGGCCGTGCTGGCCTACCACATCGCCCGGCCCTGGCGCTGGGGCTATCTGGGGGTGCTGTTCGTCATCTTCGGCTTCCCGCTGATCACGATGGACCGCGTCGACCTCGACTTCACCGCGATCGGGCATTTCGCCTCGATCCTCATCGGACTGTGCTTCTACCCGATGACCCGCACCCGGTCCCGGCGCAGCCGGCAATTGAGTCCCGCGCGACTCAAGGCCATGGCGCGCCGCAGCGTGCCCCCGAGCTGATGGCGGTCCGCGGCGAAAGATGGTGGGCGCCAAGCCCCCGCGACGGCGACACGTAATCTGGCTCTGATGCGGCATTACTACTCCGTAGACGCGATCCGCCAGGCCGAGGCGCCGCTGCTGGTCAGCCTGCCTGACGGCGCCCTGATGCGGCGCGCGGCCTACGGGCTGGCCGCCGAGATCATCGGCGAGTTGGCGGCCCGCACCGGCGGGGTGAGCGGGCGACGGGTGTGCGCGGTCGTCGGCTCCGGAGACAACGGCGGTGACGCGCTGTGGGCGGCCACCTTCGTGCGCCGTCGCGGTGCGGCCGCCGACGCGATCCTGCTCAACCCCGAGCGCACCCACCGCAAGGGGCTGGCGGCGTTCCGCAGGGCGGGCGGCAGGATCGTCGAAAGCGTCTCGCCCGCAACCGATCTCGTCATCGACGGGGTGGTGGGCATCTCCGGGTCGGGGGCGTTGCGGCCCGCCGCGGCCGAGGTGTTCGCCGCGGTCGATGACGCGGGGATCCCGGTGGTTGCCGTCGACATCCCCAGTGGCATCGACGCGGCCACCGGGGCCACCAGCGGCCCCGCCGTGCGCGCCGTCCTGACCGTCACCTTCGGCGGGCTCAAACCCGTGCACGCGCTCGGCGAGTGCGGGCGGGTGCGGCTGATCGACATCGGCCTGGACCTGCCCGCCACGGACGTGCTGGGCTTCGAGGCCGCCGACGTGGCGGCACGCTGGCCGGTGCCGGGGCCCCACGACGACAAGTACACCCAGGGTGTCACCGGCGTGATGGCCGGCTCGTCGACGTACCCGGGTGCGGCCGTGCTGTGCACCGGCGCCGCCGTCGCGGCGACCTCCGGGATGGTCCGCTACGCCGGCAGCGCGCACCGCGAGGTGCTCGCCCACTGGCCCGAGGTGATCGCCTCGCCCACCCCCGCGTCGGCCGGGCGGGTGCAGTCCTGGGTCGTCGGGCCGGGGTTGGGCACCGACAACGCCGGGGCCGCGGCGCTGTGGTTCGCGCTCGACACCGACCTGCCGGTGATCGTGGACGCCGACGGGCTGACCATCCTGGCGGCCCATCCCGAACTGGTCGCCGAACGCAGCGCGCCGACGGTGCTGACCCCGCACGCGGGTGAATTCGCCCGCCTCGCGGGTAACCCCCCCGGTGATGACCGGGTGGGTGCGTGCCGCAAGCTGGCCGACGCGTTCGGCGCCACGGTGTTGCTCAAGGGGAACGTCACGGTCGTCGCCGATCCAGGCGGTCCGGTCTACCTCAGCCCGGCCGGGCAGTCGTGGGCGGCCACCGCCGGCTCCGGCGACGTGCTGTCCGGCATGATCGGCGCGCTGCTGGCGGCGGGCCTGCCGCCGGGGGAGGCGGCCGCGGCCGCGGCCTTCGTCCACGCGCGCGCGGCGGCGAGCTCGGCCGCCGACCCGGGCCCCGGCGACGCGCCCACCTCGGCCTCGCGCATGGTGCCACACATCCGAGCCGCCCTGGCCGCCCTGTAGACCTATCGAGAGGATTCCCCAGTGCCACAACACCCTTCGCTGCCCGCGCACTCCATCGCCCCCGCCTACACGGGCCGGCTGTTCACCGCGCCGGTCCCCGCACTGCGGATGCCCGACGAATCGATGGATCCCGACGCCGCCTACCGCTTCATCCACGACGAGCTGATGCTCGACGGGAGCTCGCGGCTGAACCTGGCCACCTTCGTCACCACCTGGATGGACCCCGAGGCCGGCAAGCTGATGGCCGAGACGTTCGACAAGAACATGATCGACAAGGACGAGTACCCGGCGACCGCGGCCATCGAGCAGCGCTGCGTGTGCATGGTGGCCGACCTGTTCCACGCCGACGGCCTGAACGACGCCGACCCCTACAGCGCGTGCGGGGTGTCCACGATCGGCTCCAGCGAGGCGGTGATGCTCGGCGGGCTGGCGATGAAGTGGCGGTGGCGCGCGAAAATCGGCAAGGACTGGAAGGGCCGCACCCCGAACCTGGTGATGGGGTCCAACGTCCAGGTGGTCTGGGAGAAGTTCTGCCGCTACTTCGACGTCGAGCCCCGCTACCTGCCGATGGAGGAGGGCCGCTACGTCATCACCCCCGAACAGGTCGTCGACGCCGTCGACGAGAACACCATCGGCGTGGTGGCGATCCTGGGCACCACCTACACCGGCGAGCTGGAGCCGGTCGCCGACATCTGCGGCGCGCTGGACAAGCTGGCCGCCGGCGGCGGTGTGGACGTCCCGGTGCACGTCGACGCCGCCAGCGGCGGGTTCGTGGTGCCCTTCCTGCACCCCGAGCTCAAGTGGGACTTCCGGCTGCCCCGGGTGGTGTCGATCAACGTCAGCGGCCACAAGTACGGGCTGACCTATCCCGGCGTCGGGTTCGTGGTGTGGCGCAGCAAGGAGTACCTGCCCGACGACCTGGTGTTCCGGGTCAACTATCTCGGCGGCGACATGCCGACCTTCACGCTGAACTTCTCCCGGCCCGGTAACCAGGTGGTCGGCCAGTACTACAACTTCCTGCGGCTCGGCCGGGAGGGCTACACCAAGGTCATGCAGGCGCTGTCCGGGACGGCGCGCTGGCTCGGTGAGCAGCTGCGGGTCAGCGAGCACTGCGAGCTGGTCTCCGACGGCTCGGCGATCCCCGTGGTCGCGTTCCGGCTGTCCAAGGACCGCGGCTACACCGAGTTCGACGTCTCCCACGAGCTTCGGACCTACGGCTGGCAGGTGCCCGCCTACACCATGCCGGACAACGCCACCAACGTCTCCGTGCTGCGCATCGTGGTGCGCGAGGGCCTGTCCGCCGACCTGGCCCGGGCCCTGCACGATGACGCCGTCTCGGCGCTCAGTTCGCTGGACAAGCTCCGGCCCGGCGGCCACTACGCGGATCAGCACTTCGCGCACTGAGGTGGTGGCGCCGCGCCGTCGAGCGTGGAGTTGTTGCGCCGATCACGCCGAAATCTCGCCAACAAGTCCACGCTCGGCGGCGTGCGGCGCGGTTCTGGGACAATGGCGCCCATGACCGGGCGGGCCGCTACGCCGATATCCCTGACACCGGGCCTCCTCGCCGAGGCCCTGGTGGACCTCGGCGCCATCGCGCACAACGTGCGGCTGCTGTGCGAGCAGGCCGGCGGCGCGCAGGTGATGGCCGTCGTCAAGGCCGACGGGTACGGCCACGGAGCCGCCCAGACGGCGCGCGCCGCGCTGGCCGCGGGGGCCGCCGAGCTGGGTGTGGCCACCGTCGACGAAGCGCTGGCGCTGCGCGCCGACGGCGTCCGCGCGCCGGTGCTGGCCTGGCTGCACCCACCCGGCTTCGACTTCGGGCCCGCGCTGCTGGCCGACGTCCAGATCGCCGTGTCGTCGGAGCGCCAGCTCGACGAGCTGCTCGACGCCGTGCGCCGCACCGGCCGGACCGCGACGGTCACCGTCAAGGTCGACACCGGGCTGAATCGCAACGGCGTACCGCCGGAGCACTACCCGTCGATGCTGACCGCGCTCCGCCGCGCCGTCGCCGAGAACGCCATCGTGCTGCGCGGCCTGATGTCCCACATGGTGTACGCAGACCAACCCGCCAACCCGGTCAACGACCTTCAGGCCCAACGGTTTACCGAGATGCTCGCCCAGGCGCGCGATCAGGGGGTGCGGTACGAGGCCGCGCACCTGTCGAACTCGTCGGCCACGATGTCGCGGCCCGACCTCGCCTTCGACATGGTGCGCCCCGGCATCGCGGTGTACGGACTGAGCCCGGTTCCCGAGCGCGGCGACATGGGACTGATTCCGGCGATGACAGTGAAATGCCCGGTGGCACTGGTGAAGTCGATTCGTGCGGGCGAGAGCGTGTCCTACGGGCACACCTGGACCGCGCGGCGAGACACCACCCTCGCGCTGCTGCCGGTGGGCTATGCCGACGGCGTCTTCCGGTCCCTGGGCAACCGCCTGGAGGTGTTGATCAACGGCCGGCGCCGACCGGGGGTCGGGCGGATCTGCATGGACCAGTTCGTCGTCGACCTGGGACCCGGCCCCACCGATGTCGCCGAGGGCGACGAGGCGATCCTGTTCGGTCCCGGCGCGAGCGGCGAACCCACCGCGCAGGATTGGGCGGATCTGCTCGGCACCATCCACTACGAAGTGGTGACCAGCCCCCGCGGGCGGATCACCAGGACCTACCGCGAGGCGCGAACCATTGAGCCCTGACGGAACCCGCAGGCGCTATAGGGGCAGGGCATGGCTTGCGGGTGGTGCGGGGCTGACGGCCATCGCCACGATCATCGGAGCCTCGGCCCGCCGCTCGATCACCCAACGCGCCACGGTCGAAGACCCTTACGCCCACGAGGATTTCAACCGGCTCGAGGACGACCGCAGCCTGGTGGTGACCACGCCCGACGGGGTGCCGCTCGCGGTCCGCGACGCGGGCCCCGCCGACGCGCCGCTGACGCTGGTGTTCGTGCACGGATTCTGCCTGCAGATGGGGGCCTTCCACTTTCAGCGGACCCGGCTGCCCGACCAGTTGGGCCCCGACGTGCGCATGGTCTTCTACGACCAGCGTGGCCACGGCCGATCCGGCGAGGCCGAGCCCGAGACCTACACGCTGACCCAGCTCGGCAGGGACCTGCAGACCGTGCTGAACGCGGTGGTGCCGCGCGGAATGATCGTGCTGGTGGGCCACTCGATGGGCGGCATGACGGTGTTGTCGCACGCCCGCCAGTTCCCCGAACAGTACGGGCGCCGAATCGTGGGCGCCGCGCTGATTTCCTCGGCGGCCGAAGGTGTGGCGAGATCACCACTGGGCGAGATCCTGAAAAACCCTGCGCTGGAAGCGGTCCGGGTCGCCGCGCGGTCCGCGCCGAACCTGATGCACCGCGGGCGCAACGTATCCCGCTCGCTGATCGGCCCGGTGCTGCGCGCCGCGTCCTACAGCGATCTGCAGGTCAGCCGGAGCCTGGACGCGTTCTCGCAGCGGATGATGAACAGCACGCCGATACCCACCATGGTGGGGTTTCTGGACGCGTTGGAAAAGCACGACGAAACCGCCGGGCTGTGGACCCTGCTGCGGGTCCCGACCCTGATCGCCTGCGGGGACCACGACCTGCTCACCCCGGACGAGTATTCGCGAAAGATGGCCGCCAGCCTGCCGCGGTCCGAGTTGGTCATCGTCGTCGGCGCGAGTCACCTGGCGCTGCTGGACAAGCCGGAGGCGATCAACGGTGGCCTGGTGCGGCTGGTCAGGCGTGCCACCCCGACCAAGGCGGCGCTGCGGCTGCGGCGGATACGGGAAAGGCTGTGGCGTCGTGGGTAAGGGTGAGGGCACCGCGACCTGCGAGCGCGTCGAGGACACGATCGCGTTGGGGACCCGGCTCGGTGAGCAGCTGCGGGCGGGCGACGTGGTGGTGCTCTCCGGTCCGCTCGGTGCGGGAAAGACCGTGCTGGCCAAGGGGATTGCCGCGGCCATGGACGTCGACGGCCCGGTCACCTCGCCGTCCTACGTGTTGGCGCGGGTGCATCCGCCGCGACGGGAGGGCGCCCCGACGATGATTCACGTCGACATGTACCGGTTGCTCGACCACACCGACAACCAGGGCGCAGACCTGCTCGGTGAGCTCGATTCGCTGGACTTGGACAGCGATCTCGACGACGCTGTCGTCGTGGTGGAATGGGGTGAAGGTCTGGTCGAGCGCCTCGCGGAACGCCACCTCGACATCAGGCTGGAACGCCTCAGCGGGTCCGACGTGCGGATCGCGACCTGGCAGTGGGCCGGCGGTGAGGCGCACCCATGAGCATCGTCCTTGCCCTCGACACCTCCACCCCCGCGGTGACGGCCGGCATCGTGCGGCGCGAGGACCTGTGCGCGCTGGCGCAGCGGGTCACCGTCGACGCCCGCGCCCACGCCGAACGCCTGACCCCGAATGTGCTTGCCGCCCTTGCCGATGCGGGGCTGACAATGGTCGACCTCGACGCCGTCGTGGTGGGCTGCGGCCCGGGTCCGTTCACCGGCCTGCGGGCCGGGATGGCCACCGCCGCCGCCTACGGGCATGCGCTCGGCATCCCGGTGCACGGCGTGTGCAGCCTGGACGCCATCGGCGTGCACACCACCGGGGACGCGCTCGTGGTGACCGACGCCCGACGGCGCGAGGTCTACTGGGCCCGCTACCGCGACGGCGTCCGGACCGGCGGACCGGGCGTTGATGCCCCCGCCGACGTCGACCACGGCGGAGCGCAGGCTGTGGCCGGCTCACCCGACCACGCGGCGATGTTCGGCCTGCCGGTGTGCGGTCCCATCCACCCGACACCGGCCGGACTCGTTGCCGCGGTGGGGGATTGGCGCGATGACCCGGCTCCGCTGGTGGCCCTGTACCTGCGTCGGCCCGACGCCAAACCCCTGGCGGCGCGGCAATGATCGCCGAGCCGGTGACCGTCGGCGCGTTGACGCGGGCCGACGCGCAGCGCTGCGCCGAGCTGGAGGCGCAGCTCTTCGACGGCGACGATCCATGGCCGGCGGCGGCGTTCAACCGCGAATTGGCCAGTGCCCACAACCATTACGTGGGCGCGCGCGTCGGCGGAACGCTCGTCGGCTACGCCGGCATCTCGCGATTGGGCCGCACACCGCCCTACGAGCACGAGGTCCACACCATCGGCGTGGACCCCGCCTACCAGGGGCAGGGCATCGGCCGCCGGTTGCTCGACGAGCTGCTGACGTTCGCCGACGGCGGCGTCGTCTACCTGGAGGTGCGCACCGACAACGAGGCGGCCATCGCGCTGTACCGCAGTGTCGGGTTCGAGCAGATCGGCGTGCGCCGGAGCTACTACCGGGTCAGCGGCGCCGACGCCTACACCATGCGGCGGGAGGCGCTGTGACGACGATCTTGGCCATCGAAACGTCGTGCGACGAAACGGGAGTCGGCATCGCGCGGCTGGACACCGACGGCACCGTCACCCTGCTGGCCGACGAGGTGGCCTCCAGCGTCGACGAACACGTGCGGTTCGGCGGCGTGGTCCCCGAGATCGCCTCGCGCGCGCACCTGGAGGCGTTGGGGCCCGCCATGCGCCGCGCGCTGGCGGCCGCGGGCCTGGACAGGCCGGACATCGTCGCCGCCACGATCGGGCCCGGGCTGGCCGGCGCCCTGTTGGTGGGAGTTGCTGCGGCCAAAGCCTATTCGGCCGCCTGGGGGGTTCCGTTCTATGCGGTGAACCATCTGGGCGGGCACCTGGCCGCCGACGTCTACGAGCACGGGTCGCTACCCGAGTGCGTGGCGCTGCTGGTCTCGGGCGGCCACACCCACTTGCTGCATGTGCGCTCGCTCGGCGAGCCGATCGTCGAGCTGGGCAGCACCGTCGACGACGCGGCCGGCGAGGCCTACGACAAGGTGGCGCGGCTGCTGGGGCTGGGCTACCCGGGCGGCAGGGTGCTCGACGAGCTGGCCCGCACCGGCGACCGCGACGCGATCGCCTTCCCGCGCGGCATGACGGGGCCGCGCGACGACCCCTATGCGTTCAGCTTCTCCGGCCTCAAGACGGCCGTGGCCCGGCACCTGGAAAGCCACCCGGACGCGGTGAACGCCGACGTCGCGGCCGGGTTCCAGGAGGCGGTGGCCGACGTGCTGACCCGCAAGGCCGTGCGCGCCGCGACGGACCTCGGCGTCTCGACACTGCTGATCGCCGGGGGAGTGGCCGCGAATTCGCGGTTGCGGGAGCTGGCCGAGCAGCGCTGCGCGGCGGGCGGCCTGACGTTGCGCATCCCCAGGCCCCGGCTGTGCACCGACAACGGAGCGATGATCGCGTCGTTCGCCGCGCATCTGGTGGCCGCCGGGGCGCCGCCATCCCCGCTGGACGTGCCCAGCGACCCGGGCCTGCCGGTGGTGAAGGCGCAGGTCGGCTGATCGCTGAGGGCGAACGCGCGGGGAGCAGCGGGGCCCCCTTGAGTGCTAGCACTCCCGTGTATAGAGTGCTAGGTGGCAATCGGCCACGCCCTGTGTCGGCACCCGCGACGACGGCGCTCGGGCATGGACGAATGCCGAACACCTGATAATTCGGCAGGTTCCGGGCCCGCCCCGGACCGGCCACCAACTCCCGGTCCGGGCTCGTCCCGGACCCGACCCAAACACTGGAGGGCTCCAATCGTGGCGAAGGTGAACATCAAGCCACTCGAGGACAAGATTCTCGTGCAGGCCAACGAGGCCGAGACCACGACCGCGTCCGGTCTGGTCATTCCCGACACCGCCAAGGAGAAGCCGCAGGAAGGCACCGTCGTCGCAGTCGGCCCCGGCCGGTGGGACGAAGACGGCGAGAAGCGCATCCCGCTGGACGTCTCGGAAGGCGACACCGTCATCTACAGCAAGTACGGCGGCACCGAGATCAAGTACAACGGCGAGGAGTACCTGATCCTGTCGGCGCGCGACGTGCTGGCTGTCGTCTCCAAGTAAGAACCGTGTCCCGCCCCGGCGATCCCCGCGTCCGCGCGGGTGATTTCCGGGGCGGCATGCGTTAGAGCCTCAGAGCTGGGGCGTGAAGGAGCCTGATGAGCAAGATTATTGAGTACGACGAAACGGCGCGCCGCGCCATCGAGGCGGGCGTGAACACGCTCGCCGACGCGGTACGCGTGACGTTGGGCCCGCGCGGCCGGCATGTGGTGCTGGCCAAGGCATTCGGCGGGCCCGCGGTCACCAACGACGGTGTCACCGTCGCGCGGGAGATCGACCTGGAAGACCCGTTCGAGAACCTGGGCGCCCAGCTGGTGAAGTCGGTGGCGACCAAGACCAACGACGTCGCCGGCGACGGGACCACCACGGCGACCGTGCTGGCCCAGGCGTTGGTCAAGGGCGGCCTGCGCCTGGTTGCGGCCGGCGCCAACCCCATCGAACTCGGTGCGGGAATCTCCAAGGCCGCCGACGCGGTGTCCGAGGCCCTGCTGGCGTCGGCCACCCCGGTCTCCGGGAAGGAAGCGATCGCCCAGGTGGCGACCGTGTCGTCGCGCGACCAGCTCCTCGGCGAGCTCGTCGGCGAGGCGATGACCAAGGTCGGCACCGACGGCGTAGTCAGCGTCGAGGAATCCTCCACGCTGAGCACCGAGCTCGAGTTCACCGAGGGCGTCGGCTTCGACAAGGGCTTCCTGTCGGCGTATTTCGTGACCGACTTCGATGCCCAGCAGGCCGTGCTGGACGACCCCGTGATCCTGTTGCACCAGGAGAAGATCAGCTCGCTGCCCGACCTGCTGCCCATGCTGGAAAAGGTCGCCGAATCCGGCAAGCCGCTGCTGATCATCGCCGAGGACATCGAGGGCGAGCCGCTGGCGACCCTCGTGGTGAACTCGATTCGCAAGACGCTCAAGGCCGTCGCGGTCAAGGCGCCGTTCTTCGGCGACCGCCGCAAGGCGTTCCTCGAGGATCTGGCGATCGTGACGGGCGGCCAGGTGATCAACCCCGACGCCGGCCTGCTGCTGCGCGAGGTCGGCACGGACGTGCTGGGCTCGGCTCGCCGCGTGGTGGTCAGCAAGGACGACACCGTCATCGTCGACGGCGGCGGCGCCAAGGACGCGGTGGCCAACCGCATCAAGCAGCTGCGCGCCGAGATCGAGTCCACCGACTCCGACTGGGACCGCGAGAAGCTGCAGGAGCGGCTGGCCAAGCTGGCCGGCGGTGTCGCCGTGATCCAGGTGGGTGCCGCCACCGAGACCGCGCTCAAGGAACGCAAGGAGAGCGTCGAGGATGCCGTCGCGGCCGCCAAGGCCGCCGTCGAGGAGGGCATCGTCGCGGGCGGCGGCTCGGCGTTGCTGCAGACCCGCAAGGCGCTTCAACAGCTGCGCGGCTCGCTGACCGGTGATCAAGCGCTCGGCGTCGACGTCTTCTCCGAGGCGCTGGCGGCCCCGCTGTACTGGATCGCCACCAATGCCGGGCTCGACGGCGCGGTCGCGGTGCACAAGGTGACCGAGCTGCCCAACGGGCACGGGCTGAACGCGGACAAGCTCACCTACGGTGACTTGATCGCTGACGGTGTCATCGACCCGGTCAAGGTCACCCGCTCGGCGGTGCTCAACGCGGCGTCGGTGGCGCGGATGGTGCTGACCACCGAGACGGCCATCGTGGACAAGCCGGCCGAGGAAGCCGATGACCACGGCCACGGTCATCACCACCACTGAATGAATGACGACAAACGCCCCCGGCTCAAATCGCCGGGGGCGTTTTCGTCGCGCCGATTGCTACGCTGGCCGGACTCTGACTTGGGGAGCGTGAGCGTGAGCTATCCGCAGCAGTGGCCACCGCAACCACCGCGATACCCCCAGCAGTGGCCACCGTCGTGCCCGTCGCAGCCGCCTCTTCGACGTAAGACCAATGTCGGGCTCATAGTCGTGCTTGCCGTCGCGGCGGTCGTCGTTCTCGTACCGGTGGCGTTGGTCGGATTTTTTCTCCTCCAGGACATGGCCCGCGATGAGCGCGGCCGAGTCCAGGAAGCCGCATCTCCCACGGCCTTCGATGTGGTGTGCGACGGCGGATCGATCAGTAACGCAGCCGCGTACGGGAAGCCGTACAAGATTGCTGCGTTCGCCCCGGACGACGAGCCGAGCCCGATGCGCGAACTGGCCAATTCCCACTGGGCGGAAGTGACATTGGATTCCCGTGCCGACTACCGGGCGAATCCCGACGACTTCCGCTCGACGAACGTTGTTGCCTGCCTTACCCGCAAATCCGGGACGGAAGTAAAGGCCCGCACCTGCAACTTGCAGACTGACACCGGCGAACACGTCGACGTTGACGTCTACGCAGTTCAGTACGACATCGAATTGCGCGAGGCGAAGACCGGCAAGCGCATCGAGCAACTAGGCACCGTGGACGGTCCGGCAGTAAGTTGCCCGTTACTCGTATGGGTCAAGACGCGCGATCCGAAGGCGTACGCGGGACCCGATTCTGCAGCCGTCAATGCCAAGCTTGCCGAATTCGCGCACAGGTAACTGAATCCCGGCCGGCGCTTGGCTTGGCTTGCATGGAGCAGCACCGAGACGGCCGTCGTCGACAAGCCGGCCGAGGGGGATGACCACGGCCACGATCATCACCATCACTAGCTAGGGGTCTCGGCTGACTCAAAGATGCACCCTCGGTCTTGGGACCGGGGGTGTTTCTCGTCGTCGGGCGCCTGCGCGCGATGACCACGATTTTTGAGGCAACAAGCTAAGCCACCACTTGCGCCGAACAATGTCTCTAACAGGACATACACGCGCTCGACGTGACGTGCCAGCTAACGTATCTGTTGTGTCGTCTGTGTGCTATGGGATGATGCTGCACTGTGCACGGACCCGAACATCAAGACGATGACAGCGTGGTCGACTGGCCGTTGTGCATCGGGCAGGACATACCGCCGTACGTCTTCATACCTCCGTCAGATGTACCGGCTAGTGAGTGGATAGCGGACATACCCGTTACGAAATGAGCAACTTGGTCACTCGGCGATGCCGTCGGAGCGGCGGCTCGGTAAGTCTCTCGATTCTTCCGCCCCGGCGCCGCCGATCACCATGAAAGCGCCGAGACCGGTAGGCAGATCAGCGCTTTGAATCCCGAGGCCTATCAGTGGGTGATCGCCACCGGCTACATCGTCAACGCACAGGCCGGGCGGTTGTTGATCGGCCGCGAGTTCACCGAGGCCGAGAAAGAGGAGCTGCTGCGCGACAACCGCCGGCTGGCCCGGCTGCTCCACGTGCCCATGCGCGGCTATCCCGAGTCGCAGCAAGAGATGGCCGACTATTTCGAAGCGATCGACTGTGGCGCAACGCGTTCCACTCGACCGCACGCGTCAGAACTTGGCGCCCAATCCCGCGATCAGGTTGATGGTGACCGCCAGGACGACCGCGCCGAGCAGGTAGGACAGCAGCGCCTGGCGCAGCACCGTGGCCCTGATGGAGGTCAATCCGATCTCGGTATCTGACACCTGATAGGTCATGCCGACCGTGAAGGCGACATACGCAAAGTCGCGAAAGCGCGGCGGCTCCGGGTCGTGGAAGTTGATTCCGCCCGGTTCGTCCGAGTAATACAGCCGCGCGTAGTGCACGGTGAACAGCGTGTGCACGGCGAACCAGGACGCCGCGACGGTCAGGATGCCGACGACGGCGGCTTCCACGGCGCCGGGACCCGAACGCGACGCCGCGGCGACCACGTAACCCACCCCGCCCAGGCTCGCGACGCTCGCCGACACGATGACCGCGTCGGATGCCCACCGGGTGGGATCCTCCCGGGTCGCATATTCGCGGGTTTGATCGGCATCCATTCCGCCCAGGATGAGCCGCGTCCACACCACGTAGACACCGGCGGTGACGATCCAGCCGGCCAGCGCGAACCGCCAGCCGACCGTGTTGCCCACCCCAAGGGCGACGGCGACTCCGAGCACGGCGGCCACCGCTATCCGCGCCCCGACCGTGTCGCGAAAGAAGTCGGCGAGGGGTTTCACAATCCCGACCTAAGCACGATCCTCAGCGCCCGACGAGGACCCCGACGATGACGATGCCTACGCCCACCAAGATCGCCAGCGAGAGCGACACCAACCCGAAGCTGACAAAGCTCTCCTTCGCCGTCGAGGCCTCAAAGTCGCCCGCCGCGATGGGCGCGAATCTGCGACCGGCGCCCCACGCCGCCGCGAGCAGCGTCGTCAACCAGTTCGCGTAGGCCGCGTACACGATGAGCGCGACCGCGGCGATTCCCCACGCGTGGGGCAGGTGAATGTGCGGCCACAGCAGACCGAGCAACACGAGGAACATGCCGTTGAGCAACGCCTCCAGGTGGCTCGACAACCCCATGCGCCCGTTCTTCAGGGCGGGGACGGCCAGCCCGGTGAGCAGGCCGAGCAGAAACAGGACCAGACCCAGGGTGAACAGCGCGGTCTGCATCTCAGCACAGTAATTCGCCGTCGCGGGGCCGGCGCCGTTTTCGGGGCCTCAAGCGTCAGCGGGTGCCCGGCGGCAGGCTGGGCGGAGTGCTCACGGTCGTGGTCGGCGCGGACGTCGTGGTCGGGGTGCTGGTGACCGTGACGGTGCTCGTGCTCGTGCTCGTCGACGGCGGTGGCACGACGACTGTGCTGGTGCTGGTGCTGGGTGTGACGCTGGTGGTCGACGAGGTCGTCGTCGCCGACGCCGCCGCGATCACACCGCAGGCGATTCGTTTGTTCGACTCGGCGGTGGGGCCGCCGCCCAAGTTGTCGACGCTCTGGTGCAGGATCAGCGCGCTGCCCGAGCTGCTTCTCAGGTCCGCGGCGGTAAACGAGTTGCTGGTGGTGACCAGCTTCGCCGAGCCGTCGGAGCGCACCTGCAGCGCGGTCAGGTCTCCGCTGGCGGGGTAGCCCGTGTGATCGGCCGCCTGGTAGACGCTTCCCGCGGAGTCGAAGTCGCCCTCGCATTTGCCGACCGAATGGATTTGCAGCCCATGGAAACCGGGGCTCAGCACCTGGTTGGGGCCGGCCTCCACGGTCACCGTGGCGTAGCCGTTCGCGAATTCGAAGGTGGCGTTGGCGACCGGGATCCCGTCGGCGGTCTTGAGCTGGGTGGTCAGCCGCTCCGCGCCCGGGGCGGGGCTGGTCAGCGGCGACGTATTGGGTTGGCTGCCCTGCTGGTTCGCGCAGGCGGCCAGCGGTGCGAGGGTCGCGGTGAGCGCCGCGACCGCAAAGGATGCGCCCTTGTTCATGGGCGGTGCCTACCCAATTCGCCGATTTCAAAAACGGGCACGCCTCGCCGCAGCGCCAGATCCCCGCCGGTCACAGCGAACTGAGCAGGGCCGCGCGGCCGCGGACGCGCAGCCTGTTGAGCCTCGACTGCCGTAGCCGGGCCATGCGCTCGACCATTTGATTCCCGAGACTTTCGAGCAAGTCCTCACTCAAATCTATTGGAGCCGGACACAAGTCGCGTTCCTCCTCGCTGGCGTGGGCGTCGAGGACCCGGACGAATGAGGACCATTCGTCTTGGTAATTCGGCGCGGTCGGCGCCGTCCGCAGGAGCACCGCCAGCTGATCCCACACTTGGCGGTGTTCCGCGTGGGCGATGGCGACAAGTGCGCTCGCCGCCGCTACCGCCGGATAGAACAGGTCGTCTTCGATGCGCATGTGGATGTCCAACTCGAACAGCAGCTCAGCGAGGGCGGCCTGGCGCTCGTCGGCCTCGGGCGGTATCGCGCTGATCCTCTCGCAGAGTCCGCGTAAAACTCTGTGGTGCTCGAACAGGACGTCGTAGGCATTCATCGCATGACTCCGCGCACCTCGACGAGTCCGTCGCGGATCCGCACCGGATAGCGCGGCAGCGCCGCTGTTGCCGGTCCGCGCAACACTTCTCCCGATTCGCACGCGAACCTGGAACCGTGCCAGGGGCAAACGATTCGATCGCGGTCGATCCAGCCGTCGTTCATCGGCGCGCCCAGGTGGGGGCAGTGCTCGCCGACGGCCAGCACCCGGCCTTCGTTGCGATAGAGCACCACGCCGACGCTGGCCACCTCCACACGCCGCGGCTGGCCATCCAAGGACGCGACCGCCAGCACCGGTGTCCACCGGTCTCCGCTCAGCCGGGCGCCGGAGCGGTCAACCCCGGTGCCCGATGCGAACACCAACGTGCCGCCGAGGTAGCCGGCGCCGAGGGTGAGGCCGTAGCCCAGCGCGCTCGCCGCCATCCCGCGCCGGTGCCGCCCGCCCCGGCGCTCCCACCAGGACGCCGCGTACAGGCCCGTCGCTATGGCGTTGAGGGCGCCGTGGACGAGACCGATTCGACGCGATTGTTCGTGGGTGTGCTGCCAGTCCGTCAGTCCGGTGGCGGCCGCGCCGACGCTGCCGGCGAGCCCGACGCCCAGCGCAAACCTCGACGCGTCGTGCAGCGGCGCGGCGCGGCGCGGCAACACGCTGACCGCATCCATCGCGACCGTCGTCGTCAGCGCTCCCATCGGAATCGACGTCAGAGCCGGATGCAGCGGATGACCGAGCCAGGTGCCGTGCAAGAAATTGCTGATCCGATCCCGGTGCCGACCCGCCGCGGCGAACACGAAGGTCAGAGCGTGCTCGAGTCGGTAGCTCGGCCGATCCAGCCACGCTTGTCGTCCCAGTGTGGTGCGCCCGTGTGCCACAGTGCATCCCCTCCGTTGTGCGGGGACCGGCGCGGCGCAACGCGTCTCGACGCCGCGTCGGCTATAGACCGCGGCTGGCCCGCCGCGTCCATGTCTGGTTCACGGACTGCGGATGCGAATCGTTCATTTTCACCGCTGCTGATCGCGCAGAACCCGACGTTGTCGGAGCGCGACAACGAACCCCCGCGCCGTTGTCGTGTTCGGGCAAGCGCCACTGCGGCCGGTCACGCGACCATGGAATCAGCAAGGGACGCAGACTTCGCCCAACCCAGGGCGCGCCCAGTCGTCAGGGGCGGTGCACCGGCCCGCCCGCCCCTGGCGGCAACCCCCTCCGACACGAAAGGACGCCACGCGCCATGACCACCATCCAGCGCATCCGGATGACGCCGCAGGACTACACCCGATTGCACGACGAACTGGCCGGGCTGCGTTCGCGCCGCGGGGCTGAGGTTCCCGACGACCTCATGGACTACAACCCGAATCGCCGTGCGCGCCAGTCCGTGTGGCGCGCGCGCATCTGCGAGATCGAGGGCCTGCTGTCCCACGCGGTCGTCGTCGGCGAAGGGGCGGCCTTTGACCCCGTCGCCGAAGCGGGCATGGTGTTGACCATCCGCTACGACGACACCGGCGAGACGGAGACGCTTCTGCTCGGCCGGCCGTGCCCCGAGGCCGCCGGCATCAAGGCCTATTCGATGGCGTCCCCGCTGGGTCGCGCGATTGCCGGCGCCCGCCCCGGCGACCAGCGTTTCTACGCCATCCCGGGTGGGACGGGGCGGTCCGTGACGGTGCTGAGGGCCCTGCCGTACGAAATGCATGCGGCGAAAAGCCTTGGGCCACAGGTGGTCTTGCGATGATGCAGATTATGGAAGCAACCATGCCCGCGGAGAAGGCGAAATCGCTGTTCACCCAGCGTGATTCGGCGCACGTTCCGGACAAGCAGATCCACCGCTGGGAAGGCGAGGGCGGCGCGGAGTACCTGCCCAGGTCGCGTCGACGGCCGGAATACTAGGCCCGCGCCGAAAGACGATCGGGGGTCAGGCGCTGCGCCGGATGCCGCGGCCGATGTCACCCTTGAGCAGCAGGTCGCGTTCGGATTCCGACAGGCCGCCCCACACCCCATAGGGCTCGCCGACTTCGAGGGCGTGCGAACGGCATTCCTGGATCACCGGGCATTGCCGGCACATTTCCTTGGCGCGTTGCTCGCGTTGCATGCGGGCGCGGCCGCGCTCGCCGTCGGGGTGGAAGAACATTGCTGAGTCAACGCCGCGGCACAAGCCCTGTAGTTGCCAATTCCAGATGTCGGCGTTGGGTCCAGGTAGCTGCTCCGGCTGTGGCATTGGTTCGTTCCCTCTCTGCACGGCCCGCCCACGTGCGGTCGGGTTCGCGAAAGCGATTGTGTGCAACTTAAATTAAGTGGAGTGGAGTCCCCGATGACTACCCGTCGTGTGTAGACGTTAGGGGCGACGGTGAATTTCCGTCAATAGCCACTTAGCCCGGCAAAGTATGTGTCCCTTGGTGCAAAATTAACGTTGCGTTCATCTCGAATGAAATGGCGCCTCCGACGGGGCGCTACCAGGCGGTTGTACGAAACGTAATTTCCCAGCTCAGCGCCGACCGCGCCCGCGGGCCGAATTTATCCATGGGCTATAGTGATTAACTGTTCGGTAACAGGAAGACCACAAACTGTTTACTACATCATTGTGATTGAAACTCGTCACACTTCCTTGATTGGGCGGCGGTTGGCCGACGCCGCGTTCGGAGACGGGCCCGGCGACTGGCCGCTGCCGTCGGCGACGACGCCCGCGCAACTGTGGCTGCGCGCCGTCGCGGCCGGGGGACAGGGGCGCTACGGCGCCGCGCAGCGCGACCTCGCGGCGCTGCGGCGCGCTGCGCCGGCCGGACGGCTGGCCTCGCTGGGCATGAGCACGCAGGGATCGTTCCTGCGCCAGCTCGGTTGGCACACCGTCGCGCGCCGCTGGGACGGGCGCGCCCTCGCGCTGGCCGGCGCCGATCCCGAGGCGGGCGCCGACGCCCTGGTCGGGCTGGCGGCCGACGCGCTGGGCGTGGGGCGATTCGCGGCCGCGGCGGCGCTGCTGGCGCGCGCCGACCCGCTGCTGGCATCCCTGGACCCCAAAACGCCCGTGCCCGACCGGATTCCGGTGCGCCGGCGGTGGGTGGCCGCCGAACTCGCGATGGCCCGCGGCGAGGGTGACGTCGCCGTCCGCCATGCCGGCGAGGCGGTGGAGCTGGCGGCGGCCATGAGCGTCCCGTCGGCCCGGCACCGAGTCAAGAGCGAGGTGGTGCTGGCCGCCGCGCTGTGCAGCGCGGGAAACATCGAGCGCGCCCGCGCGGTCGCGGACGCCGCGCTGCAGACCACCGGCCGGTTAGGTCTGCTCCCGTTGCGTTGGGCGTTGGCGTGCTTGCTGATCGATATCGAAAGCGTCACGTTTTCGGCACAGCAACTGCACGAAATCCGGGATGTCTGCGCAGGCCAGGTGCGGCACGCCGGTGGAACGTGGCGTTCCGCTTGAATCGGGCCCTTGCCCGTTATTGTCATTTCGTTAGTTAGCCCAGTTGGCCCGCGATGTGTCCGGTTCGTAACGTTAGGGATATCACCGTCGATGACAATTCCAGCAGGGGAACGTCTCGATGCCGTGGTCGCCAAGGCCGTCACCGGAGACCACGGCGCGCTGAGGGAGGTGCTGGAGACCATCCGTCCGATCGTCGTGCGATATTGCCGGGCCCGCGTCGGCACGGTCGATCGGGGTGGCCTGTCAGCGGATGACGTGGCGCAGGAGGTGTGCTTGGCGACCATCACGGCGCTGCCCCGCTATCGCGATCGCGGACGCCCCTTCCTGGCCTTCCTCTATGGCATCGCGGCCCACAAGGTCGCCGACGCCCATCGGGCCGCCGGTCGTGACCTGGCCTATCCCACCGAATCGATTCCCGAACGGTGGTCGCCCGACGCGGGGCCCGAACAGCTTGCCATCGAAGCCGATTCGGTGAGCCGGATGAGCGAACTGCTCGAAATCCTGCCCGCCAAGCAGCGCGAGATCTTGATCCTGCGCGTCGTCGTCGGCCTGTCCGCCGAGGAGACCGCGGCCGCGGTCGGCAGCACCACGGGGGCGGTCCGAGTTGCCCAGCACCGCGCGTTGTCGCGGTTGAAGTCCGAGATGATTGCGGCAGGTGACTGTGCCTGAATCCCTGGATGAATTCGCCCGCACCGACCTGCTCCTCGATGCGCTGGCTCAGCGCCGGCCGGTGAGCGTCGAGGACCCCGACGTCGACGTGCTGACCACGATGCTCGAGGACTGGCGCGACAACCTGCGGTGGCCGCCGGCCAGCGCGCTGGTGACGCCCGAGGAGGCCGTCAACGCGCTGCGGAAAGGACTGGCCGAGCGCCGGCGGGGCCGTCGCGGCCTGACCGCCATCGCCTCGGTCGCCGCCGCGCTGATCGCGCTCAGCGGTTTCGGGGCCATGGTGGTCGAGGCCCGTCCCGGCACCCCCCTGCACGGGTTGCACGCGATGTTCTTCGACCAACCGCGGGTCCACGAAAAGCAGGAAATGCTGGCCGCCAAGGCCGACCTGGCCAAGGTGCAGGAATCGATCGACCGCGGCGAGTGGGAGCAGGCTAAGAATCAGCTGACCGACGTGAGCAGTTTGGTGCAGTCGATCGACGACCCCGTCGCCAAGCGGGAGCTGATGAATCAGCTGAAGCTGTTGAACGCCAAGGTCGAATCGCGCAACCCGAACGCGACGCTGCCCTCGTCGGCGGCTACGCCGGGTGCGCCCAATCAGTGACGGCGGTGGAAGCCGTCGGCGTCTGACGTCGCCTCGTTGAGCGAGGCGTCGGCGTAGCCCCGGCAGTAATCCCACGTGACGTAGGCGTCCGGCTCGGGGTCATAGGCGGGCTCGTGCGGGCGCACGGTGCCGTCGATCAACAGCTGCAGGAGGTTGGCCCGCAGCATGTCCCAGTCGTGGTAGTGATCCTGCTGACACTCGTCGCAGCAGACGACGAGCCCGCGAATGCCTTTGTGCGCCAGCAACGCTTCGTACACCGCCAGATCAGCGAGGTCGGCCTCGACGGCCATCCGCTCCTGCTGATCCAGGGGCTGGCCCGGCTCGACGGCTTCCAGTGCCGCCGACGGATCACAGGGGTCGTCGGCGAAAGGGTCGGGCGGCAAACCCGGTGGGAGGTGGTCGCGCACGCCCCTAGCCTACGCAGCCCGGTCGGGATAACGCCAGCAGGGAGCCGCCCGCCGTTCCCGTTCCCTTCGGGGTGCGCGGCGCGCCCCGAGCAAGCGAACTCTCACGCTGTGCCCGATTGGCCGGCTTCCTCCTCGCGCCGTCCCGGCGCGCATCGTCACCCGGCGAAGGGGAGCCGATAGGATGGGTTTTCTCACGCCGCATCGTATGGAGGGCCCCACTGATGACCCGTGGCACGTCCCACCTGGAAGCCAGCTCTGACCTCGTCGGCAGTCCGTATGTGCGGGTCGGCGGCCTGGTCGACGACCCGGTGCCCACGGGGGGCGACAACCCGCACAAGATCGCGATGCTGGGGCTGACCTTCGACGACGTCCTGTTGCTGCCCGCCGCCTCCGACGTGGTCCCCGCCACCGCCGACACGTCCAGCCAGCTCACCAAGAAGATCAGGCTCAAGGTGCCGCTGGTGAGCTCGGCGATGGACACCGTCACCGAGTCGCGCATGGCGATCGCGATGGCGCGCGCCGGCGGCATGGGTGTGCTGCACCGCAACCTGCCCGTCGCCGAACAGGCCGGCCAGGTCGAGATGGTGAAGCGCTCCGAGGCCGGCATGGTCACCGATCCGGTCACCTGCCGCCCGGACAACACGCTGGCCCAGGTCGACGCGCTGTGCGCCCGGTTCCGCATCTCCGGCCTGCCGGTGGTCGACGAATCGGGCGCGCTCGTCGGCATCATCACCAACCGCGACATGCGGTTCGAGGTCGACCAGACCAAGAAGGTCGCCGAGGTGATGACCAAGGCCCCGCTGATCACCGCGCAGGAGGGGGTGTCCGCCGACGCGGCGCTGGGCCTGTTGCGGCGCCACAAGATCGAGAAGCTGCCGATCGTCGACGGCCACGGCCGGCTGACCGGGCTGATCACCGTCAAAGATTTCGTCAAGACCGAACAGCACCCGCTGGCCACCAAGGACAGCGACGGCAGGCTGCTGGTCGGCGCCGCCGTCGGCGTCGGCGGCGACGCCTGGGTGCGGGCGATGATGCTGGTCGACGCCGGGGTAGACGTGCTGATCGTGGACACCGCGCACGCGCACAACCGGCTGGTGCTCGACATGGTCGGCAAACTCAAGGCCGAGGCCAGCGACCGCGTCGAGGTGATCGGCGGCAACGTCGCCACCCGGTCGGCGGCCGCCGCGCTGGTCGCCGCTGGCGCCGACGCCGTGAAGGTGGGCGTGGGGCCGGGGTCGATCTGCACCACGCGGGTGGTCGCGGGCGTGGGCGCGCCGCAGATCACCGCGATCCTGGAGGCCGTCGCCGCCTGCGGGCCGGCCGGGGTGCCGGTGATCGCCGACGGCGGGCTGCAGTACTCCGGCGACATCGCCAAGGCGCTGGCCGCCGGGGCGTCGACGGCCATGCTGGGCTCGCTGCTGGCGGGCACCGCCGAGGCGCCCGGCGAGCTGATCTTCGTCAACGGCAAGCAGTTCAAGAGCTACCGCGGCATGGGGTCGCTGGGGGCCATGGCGGGCCGGGGCTCTGGGACCGGAAAGTCGTACTCCAAGGACCGCTACTTCGCTGACGACGCGCTCTCCGAGGACAAGCTGGTGCCCGAGGGGATCGAGGGCCGGGTGCCGTTCCGCGGCCCGCTGTCCTCGGTGATCCACCAGCTGACCGGCGGTCTGCGCGCGGCGATGGGGTACACCGGCTCGTCGACCATCGAGGAACTGCAGCAGGCCCAGTTCGTCCGGATCACGGCGGCCGGGCTGAGGGAAAGCCACCCGCACGACGTCGCCATGACGGTCGAAGCCCCCAACTACTACGCGCGCTGAGGCCCAGATGGTCGAGATCGGGATGGGCCGCACCGCCCGTCGCAGCTATGAACTGAGCGAAGTCAGCATCGTGGCGTCCCGGCGCACCCGGTCGTCGCAGGACGTGTCGACCGCCTGGCAGCTCGACGCCTACCGGTTCGAGATCCCGGTGCTGGCGCATCCGACCGATGCGCTCGTGTCGCCGGAGTTCGCGATCGAGCTGGGCCGCCTCGGCGGGCTGGGCGTGCTCAACGGCGAGGGGCTGATCGGCCGGCACGCCGATGTCGAGGCCAAGATCGCCCAGCTGGTCGAGGCCGCCAGCAAGGAGCCCGAACCCTCGGCGGCGATCCGGCTGCTGCAGGAATTCCATGCCGCCCCGCTGAACCCGGACCTGCTGGGCTCGGCCGTCGCCCGCATCCGGGAGGCCGGCGTCACCACCGCGGTGCGGGTCAGCCCGCAAAACGCCCAGGCGCTCACCCCGGTGTTGCTGCAGGCCGGCATCGACCTGCTGGTCATCCAGGGCACCATCGTCTCCGCCGAAAGAGTGGCCAGCGACGGCGAGCCGCTGAACCTGAAGACGTTCATCTCCGAGCTCGACGTGCCGGTGGTCGCCGGGGGCGTGCAGGACCACCGCACCGCGCTGCACCTGATGCGCACCGGCGCCGCCGGCGTCATCGTCGGCTACGGCGCCACCCGGGGCGTGACCACCAGCGACGAGGTGCTGGGCATCAGCGTGCCGATGGCCACCGCGATCGCCGACGCGGCCGCCGCGCGCCGCGAATACCTCGACGAGACCGGCGGCCGGTACGTGCACGTCCTGGCCGACGGCGACATCCACACCTCGGGCGAGCTGGCGAAGGCCATCGCCTGCGGCGCCGACGCGGTGGTGCTGGGCACCCCGCTCGCCGAGTCCGCCGAGGCGCTCGGCGAGGGGTGGTTCTGGCCGGCCGCGGCCGCGCACCCGTCGTTGCCGCGCGGGGCGCTGCTGCAGATCGCCGTCGGTGAACGCCCGCCCCTGCGGCAGGTGCTGGGCGGGCCGTCCGACGACCCGTTCGGCAGCCTCAACCTGGTCGGCGGGCTGCGCCGGTCGATGGCCAAGGCCGGCTACTGCGACCTCAAGGAATTCCAGAAGGTCGGGCTGACCGTCGGTAGCTGACTCGTCATCGGCGAGTGCCCGGCCAGGCGGGCGCGGGACGCCGTCCGCGCGGCCAGCCGGGCGTCCGCGCATCGGCGGAGGCCGCTGGTTTGTTACCCGCGAGTAAGGCCATACTGGTGCGATGAAGCCGGATTACGACGTACTGATCATCGGTTCGGGTTTTGGGGGCAGCGTCAGCGCATTGCGGCTGACGGAAAAGGGCTACCGCGTCGGCGTCCTCGAGGCCGGACGCCGGTTCGCCGACGAGGATTTCGCGGAGACGTCCTGGGATCTGCGCAAGTTCCTGTGGGCGCCGAAGCTGGGTTGCTACGGCATCCAGCGCATCCACCCGCTGCGCAACGTGCTGATCCTGGCCGGCGCCGGCGTGGGCGGCGGCTCGCTGAACTACGCCAACACGCTGTATGTGCCGCCGGAGCCGTTCTTCAAAGACCAGCAGTGGTCGCACATCACCGACTGGCGCGACGAGCTGATGCCGCACTACGACCAGGCGCGACGCATGCTGGGTGTGGTGGAAAACCCGACCTTCACCGACGCCGATCGCGTCGTCAAGGAGGTCGCCGACGACATGGGCTGCGGCGACACGTTCGTGCCGACACCGGTCGGGGTGTTCTTCGGCCCCGACGGCACCAAGGCGCCGGGCAAGACCGTGCCGGACCCCTACTTCGGCGGCGCCGGACCCGAGCGCACCGGCTGCCTGGAGTGCGGCTGCTGCATGACCGGGTGCCGCTACGGCGCCAAGAACACCCTGCTGAAGAACTACCTCTATCTCGCGGAATCGGGTGGGGCGCAAGTCATTCCGATGACGACGGTGAAGCGGTTCGAGCAGCGCCCCGACGGGCTGTGGGAGGTCCGCACGGTGCGCACCGGCAGTTGGCTGCGCCGCGACCGGCGCACCTACACCGCCAAGCACCTGATCCTGGCCGCCGGGACGTGGGGCACCCAGCACCTGCTGTTCAAGATGCGCGACGAGGGCCGGCTGCCCCGGCTCTCCAACCGCCTCGGCGTGCTGACCCGCACCAACTCCGAGTCCATCGTCGGGGCCGGGCGCTTGGAGGTCTCTCCGGATCTGGACCTCACCCACGGGGTGGCGATCACGTCGTCGATCCACCCGACGCCCGACACCCACATCGAGCCGGTCCGCTACGGCAAGGGCTCCAACGCGATGGGGCTGCTGCAGACGTTGATGACCGACGGGCCGGGCCCCGAAGGCACCGACGTGCCACGCTGGAAGCAGTTGCTGGACACCGCCCGTGAAGATCCGCGCGGAATGCTGCGGCTGCTCAACCCGCGCCAGTGGAGTGAGCGCACCATGATCGCGCTGGTGATGCAGCACCTGGACAACTCGATCACCACGTTCACCAAACGCGGCAAGCTCGGCATCCGCTGGTACACCAGCAAGCAGGGCCACGGCGAGCCGAACCCGACGTGGATCCCGGTGGGCAACGAGGTCACCCGCCGCATCGCCGCCAAGATCGACGGCGTGGCCGGCGGCACCTGGGGCGAGCTGCTCAACATCCCGCTGACCGCGCACTTCCTCGGCGGCGCGGTGATCGGCGACAACGCCGACCACGGGGTCATCGACCCCTATCACCGGGTCTACGGCTACCCGACGCTGTATGTGGTGGACGGCGCGGCGATCTCGGCGAACCTCGGCGTGAATCCGTCGCTGTCCATCACCGCCCAGGCCGAGCGGGCCGCGTCGCTGTGGCCGAACAACGGCGAAAACGACCGGCGCCCGGCGCAGGGCGAACCGTACCGCCGGCTGGATCCGATAGCGCCGGCGCACCCGCGGGTGCCCCTCTCCGCCCCGGGCGCGCTGCGCTGGTCACCGGTCGATCCGGTCAGCTCGGTGGGCTAGCTAGCTCCCGTGACGATCGCGAGCGCGGCGTAGCCGGGCGCTGCGGGTCGTCACCATCAGCTCCCGTGACGATCGCGAGCGCGGCGTAGCCGGGCGCTGCGGGTCGTCACGATCAGCTCGCCAGCACCTCGAGCGGCGTGCCGCTGACCACCCGGCTGCGCTCGCCGTGCACGTTGACCGGCACATCGCCCATCAAGGTGATGCGGTGCATGAGCCGGGGCTGGTCGTCGTAGTCGTCGATGGCCCGGTGCTGGGTCGCGCGGTTGTCCCACATGGCGACGTCGCCCGGCGCCCAGGCCCAGCGAATGGTGTTCTCCGGCATGGTGATTCGTCGCTGGAGTAGCTCGAGTAGCACGCTCGACTCGTGGTTGTCCAGGCCCACGAAGCCGCGCACGAAATCGCCGGCCAGCAGCGCGCGTTCACCGGTCTCCGGGTGTACCCGCACCACGGGATGCTCGGTGCGGAAGTCGGGCTTCTCGAAGGCTTGCCGAAACGCCCGCTGCGCGTCGCTCATCGACATGACCGCCTCGGTGGACACGTAGTCGTAGCGGTTGGTGTGCAGCGCCCAGAGGTTTTCCACCAGGTGCTTCAGCGGCTCCGGCAGATGCTGGTAGGCCGCCACGGTGGAGGCCCACAGCGTCGAGCCGCCGTAGGAGGGCAGGGTGACCGCCCGCAGGATCGAGGCCGCCGGGTAGTTGGCGGCGAACGTCACGTCGGTGTGCCAGCGGGTCGCCTTGCCGTACTCGGAGTCGATCGGCGTGATCACCGGCATGTGCTTGGCGGCCAGGGCGGACGCGGCCGGGTGGCCGATGGGGGTGCCCAGCAGGCGCGCGAAGTCGAGCTGCTGCTCGTCGTCAAGGTGGTGCTGGTGGCGAAAGAAGACGACCTTGTGCGTCAACAGCGCCCGGCGGATCGTCTCGACCGCGGCGTCGTCGAGGTGGCCGCCGAGGCTGACGCCGTCGATTCGGGCCCCGATGCGACTTCCCAGCTTGGTGACGGTGATTTGAGCAGTCATGTCGTGTTCCTTGAGTCAAAACGGGTGTAGTCAAGTGACTACGTTTGGTAGTGTAGTCAGATGACTACAACGTCCGCAAGAGGCCGCGGGAAACCCCCGACCGGGCGGGCGGAAGTGGCCGCGGCGATCCTGGAGGCCGCCACCGAGCTCTTCGCCGAGCGCGGCCCGGCGGCGACCTCCATCCGCGACATCGCCGCGCGGGCAGGCGTCAACCACGGGCTGGTTTTCCGGCACTTCGGCACCAAGGAACAACTCGTCGGCGCCGTGCTCGACCACCTCGGGGCCGACCTGAGCGCCCAGCTGGAGACCGACACCCCCGCCGAGGTGGTGCAGCGCTCCCTGGACCGCCAGATGCGGGTGATGGCCCGCACCGTGCTCGACGGCTATCCGGCGGGCCAGCTGCAGAAGCGCTTCCCCAACATCGCCACCCTGCTCGACGGGGTGCGGCCGCTCTACGACGACGAGGTCAAGGCGAGGCTCGCCGTCGCCAATGCCCTTGCCCTGCAATTTGGTTGGCGGTTGTTCGCGCCGGTCCTGCGCTCGGCGACCGGGATCGAAGAGCTGACCGACGCCGAATTGCGCGCCGCGGTGGGCGCCGAAGTGGAGCGGATGCTCGGGCCCGCCGACACTCAGTGAGGCCGCGACAGCACCCGCCGGTGCATGGGCGCGCGCCCCAGCGGCTGCTGCGGCGGCGGCAGGAGCGGCTTGCGGGGACGCACGGCGACCGTCGTCGGGGATTCGGTGCTCAGCTCGAGGTCCTCGCCGGCGTGCCGGATGGTCAGCTCGCCGCCGGGCCCGTCGCGCAGCGTGTACGTGACATCGACGTGGTTGACGTCGATGGTGACCCGGAAGTCGCGCCACCGCAGCCGGAATCGCAACCGCGAAATCCCGTCCGGCAGAGCGGGATCCAATGACAGCATGCCCTCGTCGTCGCGCAGGCCGCCGAACCCGGCCACCAGCGCGGTCCAGGCGCCGGCGAGCGAGGCCATGTGCAGGCCGTCGCGGGTGTTGTGGTGCAGATCGCGCAGGTCGATCAGGGCGGCCTCGTAGGCGTAGTCGTGGGCCAGCTCCAGATGCCCGACCTCGGCGCACATCACCGCCTGGGTGCAGGCCGACAGCGACGAGTCGCGCACCATGCGCGGCTCGTAGTAGTCGACGTTGCGGGCCTTCTGTTCGGGGGTGAACGCGTGGCTCTGCCAGTGCATCGCCAGCACCAGGTCGGCCTGCTTGATCACCTGCGCGGGATAGAGCCGGACGTAGGCCTCGTGCAGCAGCAGCGGGTAGGTGGTGTTCTTCTCGAAGTCCCATTCGGCGTAGGTGGTGAACCCCTCGCACTGCTGATGGACCCCGAGCCCGTCGTCATAGGGGATGTGGGCGGCGTCGGCGGCATCGCGCCACGCGGCCGCCTCCTCGGTGGTGACCCCCAGCGCCTTGGCCGCGTCGGGATGGCGGTTGCACGCGTCGGCAGCGGTGTGCAGGTTGTGCGCGGCCATCAGGTTGGTGAAGGCGTTGTCGCGGACGACCGCGGTGTACTCGTCGGGGCCGGTGACACCGTCCAGGTGCCAGACGCCGTGCCGGTCGTGATGGCCGAGCGAGAGCCACAGCCGGGCTGTCTCGACCAGCACCTTCAGGCCGCAATCGGCTTCCAGCTCGTCGTCGCCGGTGACGATGCGGTAGCGCTCGAAGGCCATCGCGATGTCGGCGTTGATGTGCCAGGCCGCCGTGCCGGCCGGCCAGTATGCCGAGCACTCCTGCCCGCGGATGGTCCGCCACGGGAAGGCGGCGCCCTCCAGGCCCAGTTCGGCCGCCCGCTCCTTGGCCAGATCCAGGGTGGAGGCCCGCCACTTCAGCGCGTCGGCCACGGTGTGCGGCGCGGTGTAGGTCAGCACCGGCAGCACGTAACCCTCGGTGTCCCAGAAGGCGTGCCCGTCGTAGCCGGTTCCGGTGAGTCCCTTGGCCGCGATGGCGCGGCGTTCGGCGCGGGCGCTGGCCTGCAGCAGGTGGAAGAGCCCGAAGCGCACCGCCTGCTGGGATTCGGGGTCGCCCTCGACCTCGACGTCCGCGCAGTCCCAGAAGTTGTCCAGATACTTCCGTTGCGAATCCAGCAGCCCCTGCCATCCGCTGTAGCGGCCGCCGTGCAGCGCGGCCGCGACCTGGTCGCGCAGCGCCGGACGCGAGCGCATGCTCGACCAGCCGTAGGCCAGGTATTTGACGATGCGCAACTTCTGTCCCTCGCGCAGCCCGCAGATCACGGTGGTTCGCGCCAGATCGGCCCGCGCATCGGTGCTGACCTCGACGCGGCCGGGAACCTCGACCTCGTGATCCATTCCGGCGGCCATCATCAGCGCGCTGCTACGGGTGCGGTGCATGAGAACCGCGCCCGTATCGGTGTTTTCGTGGGCGACCTCTTCGAGCGGGTTCTCCAGGATGGCCGACACGCGCGGGTCGCCGGAGGTCTGCGGCTGGTCCTCGTTGGTGACCAGTTCGGACTGCACCGTGACCCGCACGAATTCGCCGACCGCTTCCACGACGTACTCGATGGCGGCCAGGCCGCGGTGCGGCAGCGAGACCAGCCGGGTGGTGACCACCTTGACCTCTTTGCCCGCGGGCGAGCGCCAGTGCGCGGTTCTCGTCAGCGTCCCGGCGCGCAGGTCGAGATCGCGCTCGTGAGAGATCAGTTCGCCGTAGCGCACGTCGAAGGGCTCGTCCTCGACCAGCAACCGGATGATCTTGCCGTTGGTGACGTCGACCAGCGTCTGGCCGGCTTCCGGGTAGCCGTAGCCGGCTTCGGCGTAGGGCAGCGGCCGGATCTCGTAGAAGGAGTTCAGGTAGGTGCCCGGCAGGCCGTAGGGCTCGCCCTCGTCGAGGTTGCCGCGCAGCCCGATGTGCCCGTTGGACAGGGTGAACAGGGATTCCGACTGGGCCAGCAGGTTGAGGTCGAGCTGGGTTTCGCGAACGTGCCACGGGTCAACGGGAAACGCTTCGTCGGTGATCATGACTGCAGCAACTCGGCGAGGTCGCTGACCACCACGTCCGCGCCGTTGCGGCGTAAGTCCTCGGCTTGGCCCACCCTGTCGACACCTATCACGAAACCGAAGTTACCGGCCCGGCCGGCGGCCACCCCCGACAAGGCGTCTTCGAACACGGCCGCCGCCTCGGCGGGGACGTCGAGCAGTTGCGCCCCGCGCAGGTAGGAGTCGGGCGCCGGCTTGCCGGCGATGTGTTCCTGGCGCAGGGTGATGCCGTCCACCCGCTTTTGCACGAACCGGTCCAGCCCGGTGACCTCGAGGACGTCGCGGGTGTTGGCGCTCGAGGACACCACCGCGATGCCGAGGCCCGCGGCCGACGCCGCCTCGAGGTAGCGCCGCGAACCGTCGAATACCTTGACGCCGTCCTGCTTGAGGACCTTCTGGAACATGTCGTTCTTGCGGTTGCCCAGGCCGTAGACGGTCTCGGCGTCATCGGGGTCATCGGGGCTGCCGTCGGGCAGTTCGATGCCGCGGCTTTCCAGAAACGACCGGACCCCGTCCTCGCGTTTCTTGCCGTCCACGTACTTGCGGTAGTCCGCGGCCGCGTCGAAGGGGACGAATTCGTCGCCGGTGCGCTGGGCCCGGTCGGACAGGTAGGCGTCGAACATCGCCTTCCACGCCTTGGTGTGCACACTGGCGGTGTCGGTGAGCACGCCGTCGAGGTCGAACAGGCAGGCGCGCACCTTTTCTGGCAGACCCAGCTCTGAGCTCACCGGCGGTCCTCGCTTTCTGGTCTCGGGGGCTGGTTGACCGATACCCACTCCACCATGTCCGCCATGCGTGCCGCCAGCGTTTCGGTGTCCGCCGCCGCGGCGGGGCGGATGCCTGCGGGGACGGCCGGTCGCCGGTCAACGCGTTAACGCGCTGTGCCGCAGGTGATTTCGTCGACGACGGAGTCAGCCCCCGCTGCCGGGCGCCCCCTTGCCGTCGCCCGGGGGCCAGGTGCCCGGCACCATCGGCATGCGGGGTGCGTCGCCGAATTCGTCGGCCGCCAGGGTGGTCAGGCCCGCCGCGGCGACGGGTTCCTTGCGTGCCGTGCCGGCGAAGCCCAGGTTTCCGGCGCCGCCGTGCGACGCCGTCGTCTCCGGCTCGTTCCAGTCCGGATCGACGTCGACGTTCATGTCCATGAACTCGTCGCCATGGGCGCGCTGCCGCGCCCGCCGGCGCCGGCGGTTGCGCGCCGCCTCCCGCGCGGCCGCGGCCGCGACGGCCGCGGCCGAATCGGGTTCGGGCGCCTTCTTTTTCGCGCCGGCGGCGGCGCCCGCGCTCATCCCCGAACCGAAACCGATGCCGGGAGGCGCGAGGGCGTACGGGGGCACGAACGGGACGGTGCCGGCGGCTGGCGGCGCGGGCGGCGCCGGGCTGGCCACCGTGGCGGCCGAGGGCGCGGGCGCGGGCGCGGGTGCCGGCGCGGCGGCCGCGGCTGGCGCGGTGACGGGGCTCATGGCGGGCGCAGCCGGCAGGCTCGGGGGTGCGGCTGGGGCGGGGGCGGCCGGCACCGCGGCGGGCGCGGCCGGGGGGGCCGGCGCGGCCAGGCCGGCAAAGCCGGCCAGCGCCCCGAAGGGGGCCGCGGCGACGAGCATCGGCAGCAACAGCAACTGGGGCTGCGTCGGGAGCCAACTGGCGAGCTGGGCCAGGTGTGTCGGCCAGTCGAGCAGCACGAGTTGCGTGATGAACTCGAAGGCCGCCGCCGGGTTCTCCTGCAACAGGGCCCCGAACTGCTGGAAATCGGAAAACAGTTCGAGGGCCCGGACCACCCACCACATCAGGTCCCCGGGGTTGGTGTAGGCCTCGTAGGGCAGGCCGTTGAGGGTCCCCTCGACCGGATCCCAGTCGAGGCCGAACAGCCGCAGGATCTGGGCGACGAACTGGTTGAGCGGGCTGTCGAACCCGTGCTCGTGGTCGTGGTGGTCGTCGTCCTCCTCGTGGTCGTGTTGCGCGGTGGCCTCGGACTTCAGGATCGGCGGTGCCGGGTCGGTCGGCGGTACGGCCGCCACCGTCGCCGTGGAGACGGCTTCATAGGTCGCCATCGTGCCGGCGGCCTGGACCCACATCCGCGCATAGTCGGCCTCGTTGACCGCGATCGGAATGGTGTTGATCCCAAAGAAATTCGTCGCCACCAGGGCACCGTGGACGACGTGGTTGGTGGTCAGCTCCGGCAGGGTCGGCATCGCCGCCAGCGCGGCGGTGTAGGCGGTGCCCGCCGCCTCGTGCTGGGCGGCCGCCGCGGCGCTGTGCGCGCTGGCCTGTGTCAACCACGCCAGGTACGGGGCGTGCGCGGCGACGTAGGATTCGGCGCTGGGCCCCTGCCATGCCCCGGCCTGCGTCGACGTCAACAGCGCGCCGAGTTCTTCTGCGGCCGAGGCGTATTCGGCGCTCATTGAGCTCCACGCCGCCGCCGCGGCGAACAGCGACGCCGGCCCCGGTCCGCTGCTGAGCAACGCCGAGTGCACCTCGGGCGGGGACGCCATCCACACCGGCGCGGTCATCGCCGGACGCCTCGTCGGCGGTCGGCCATCGGCGGCGCGCTTGCGGCGGGCAACGTCATCACGGCAACTCCTGGGCTGGGCAGTGTGCAGATCCTCGACCAGTCAATTGAAAATGATTGTCGTTATCAATACTCGACCGCCGACCTCATGCCAAAGGCATAGAATTCGCCGCGGCGGCGCGTTACGCACCGCGTTTTCGCCGTGGGCCTCTCGGGCGGCGGCGGCGCAGGCGGCCACTAGACTCGCCTGCGTGGCCGAATCCAGGGAAACTGAGGCAACCGAGCCGGCGGGCGCGTCCGGACCGCCCGCTCGACCGGTGCTCGTCGTGGACTTCGGGGCGCAGTACGCGCAGCTGATCGCCCGCCGGGTCCGCGAGGCGCGGGTTTTCTCGGAGGTCATCCCGCACACCGCCACGGCCGAGGACATCAAGGCCAGGGACCCGCTGGCGCTGGTCCTTTCCGGCGGGCCGTCCAGTGTCTACGCCGACGGCGCCCCGCAGCTGGACCCGGCGCTGTTCGACCTCGGGGTGCCGGTGTTCGGCATCTGTTACGGGTTCCAGGCCATGGCCCAGGCGCTGGGCGGGACCGTCGCCCACACCGGCACCAGCGAATACGGCCGCACCGAACTGAAAGTCCTTGGCGGCGAACTGCATTCGGGCTTACCGAGCGTCCAGCCGGTGTGGATGAGCCACGGCGACGCGGTCACGGCCGCGCCGGACGGGTTCGAGGTGGTGGCCAGCAGCGCAGGCGCGGCGGTCGCCGGGTTCGAGAACCGGGCCCGTCGGCTGGCCGGCGTGCAGTACCACCCGGAGGTGATGCACAGCCCGCACGGGCAGCAGGTGCTCAGCCGCTTCCTGCACGACTTCGCCGGGCTCGGCGCGGACTGGACGGCCGCCAACATCGCCGAGGCGCTGGTCGAGCAGGTGCGCGCCCAGATCGGCGACGGCCATGCGATTTGCGGGCTGTCCGGCGGCGTGGATTCCGCGGTGGCCGCCGCGCTGGTACAGCGTGCCATCGGTGACCGCCTGACCTGTGTCTTCGTCGACCACGGGCTGCTGCGCGAGGGCGAGCGCGCGCAGGTGCAACGCGATTTCGTGGCCGCCACCGGCGCCAATCTGGTGACCGTCGACGCGGCCGACACCTTCCTCGACGCGCTCGCCGGCGTGACCAATCCCGAAGGCAAGCGCAAGATCATCGGCCGCCATTTCATCCGGGCGTTCGAGGGCGCGGTGCGAGACATCGTGGGGGACAACGCTTCCGACGGCTCCGGCGTCGAGTTCCTGGTCCAGGGCACGCTGTATCCCGACGTGGTGGAGTCCGGCGGCGGCAGCGGCACAGCGAACATCAAGAGCCACCACAACGTCGGCGGCCTGCCCGGCGACCTGACGTTCAAACTCGTCGAGCCGCTGCGGCTGCTGTTCAAGGACGAGGTGCGCGCGGTCGGGCGCGAGCTGGGCCTGCCGGAGGAAATCGTTGCGCGCCAACCGTTCCCGGGTCCCGGCCTGGGCATCCGGATCGTCGGCGAGGTCACCGCGGAGCGGCTGGACACGCTGCGGCGGGCGGACTCGATCGCGCGCGAGGAGCTGACGGCCGCTGGCCTGGACACCCTGATCTGGCAGTGCCCCGTGGTGCTGCTGGGCGACGTGCGTTCGGTCGGCGTGCAGGGCGACAACCGCACCTACGGGCACCCGATCGTGTTGCGGCCGGTGACCAGTGAGGACGCCATGACCGCCGACTGGACCCGGGTCCCCTACGAGGTGCTCGAAGGCATCTCGACCCGCATCACCAACGAGGTCGCCGAGGTCAACCGCGTGGTGCTGGACATCACCAGCAAGCCGCCGGGCACCATCGAATGGGAGTAGTCGCCCTCGCGTGGGTGCAGGACTTTTCGGCGTTGTTTCCGGTGGAAGTGATCACCCGGCTGCTCGGCGTGCCCGCTGAGCTTCCGCCGGAAGGTCCGCCTCCTGGACAAGATGCGCGAGCGGGAGATGCGGCCGCCGAGTGATGCCGCACAACATGGGTAACAGGCGCCACACGCGTCGCTGCGCGGGTGGACAGGCGTTGTGCCCACCTCCGAGCGACAATCTCGGGCGGGCCCATGACCAGCGAAAACGTGTTGTCGCTCGGAGGTGGGCACACGCACTGCGCCCTCCGCCAGGGTCTGGTGTGGCCGATGGGACTTGTAGGGCGCGACGTGCGGCGACGCCGGCCCCGTGCCCGGGGCCGTGGCGGCCGGCCGGTTGGCATGGTTCAGCGTCGACGGAGTGGGCGTTGCCGCCGAAAAAATCACGCCCGAAAACACCATCAGCCACACCGGCACCGAGCGCATAAAGCAGCCCCTCACGTTGCTTGACGGTTGTCAGAGGGCCGGTGTTTACTTCGAACATACTTTCGAACGCCCGGTGAAGGAGGCTAGGTCATGACCGCGGCTTTTGCCTCCAGCCACCGCGAAGAAACCCGCGCTGAGCAGCTCGAATCGCTTCGACGGCGGATGGCGAGCATCTCCTCGAAAAAGGCCGGGCCGACCGTCCCCGACGACCTGCTGGACTCGGAGTCCCAGCTGGCGCTGCCGCAGTGGCTGGCGGACCTGCTGCCGGCGCCGCTGCCGCGGGGAACGGTGGCGGTGCTCTCGGGTGCCCGGTCGCTGTTGTTGAGCATGGTCGCCGCGGTCACGGCGGCCGGTGGCAACGCCGCGATCGTCGGCCAGCCGGACATCGGGCTGCTGGCCGCCGCGGAGATGGGGGCGGATCTGAGCCGGCTCGCGGTGATACCGGATCCCGGAACCGATCCGGTCGAGGTGGCCGCGGTGCTCGTCGACGGCATGGATCTGGTGGTCCTCGGGCTGGGCGGGCACCGGGTGCCGCCGACGCGGGCGCGGGCGGTGGTGGCGCGGGCCCGCAGCAAGGGTTGCACTCTGCTGGTCACCGGCGGCGATTGGCAGGGCGCGCCGACGCGGCTGGCGGCCCGGGTCTGTGGCTACGAGATCACCCCGCACTGGGGAATGCCCGCCCCCGGATTCGGGCGGATCAGCGGGGTGCGGCTGCAGGTCAGCGGGATGTGTGCGGGACGACGGGTGACGGCCCAAGCGCGAGCGGGGTGAACTCCGGTGGTAACCCCTTCTGGTTCAAGGGTTTTGGCGATCTGGTGCATGGATTGGCCCGCGGTCGCGGCGGCGGCGGCCGCGGATCTGCCCGCGTCCGTGCCGGTCGCGGTCACGCTGGCCAACCGGGTGGTCGCCTGTTCGTCGGCCGCCCGCGCGGTGGGGGTGCGCCGGGGGCTGCGACGCCGGGAGGCGGCGGCCCGGTGCCCGCAGCTGCACGTCACCACCGCCGACGCGGACCGCGACGCCCGCTTCTTCGAAGCGGTGATCGCGGCGGTGGACGACCTGGTGCCCCGCGCCGAGGTGCTGCGGCCCGGGCTCCTGGTGTTGCCGGTGCGCGGGGCGGCCCGCTATTTCGGGTCCGAGGCCGTCGCCGCCGAACGGCTGATCGATGCCGTGGCCGCCGCCGGCGCCGAGTGTCAGGTCGGGATCGCCGACCAGTTGTCCACCGCGGTCTTCGCGGCGCGGGCGGGCCGCGTCGTCGAGCCGGGAGGCGACGCGAGGTTTTTGTCGGTCCTGTCCATCCGCCAACTCGCCACCGAGCCGAGCCTGTCCGGTCCGGGCCGGGAAGAGCTGACGGACCTGTTGTGGCGGATGGGGATTCGCACCATCGGGCAGTTCGCCGCGCTGTCGCGCAGCGATGTGGCCTCCCGGTTCGGCGCCGACGGGGTGACCGCGCACCGGTTGGCCCGCGGCGAGCCCGAACGGCCGCCCTCCGGGCGGGAGCCGCCGGCCGAGCTCGAGGCCGTGCTGGACTGCGATCCGCCGATCGACCGGGTCGATGCCGCGGCGTTCGCCGGGCGCTCGCTGGCCGGAACGCTGCATCAGGCGCTGATGGCCGCCGGCGTGGGATGCACCCGGCTGGCCATCCACGCCGTCACCGCCAACGGCGAAGAACGCCATCGGGTGTGGCGGTGCGCCGAGCCGTTGACCGAGGACGCCACCGCCGACCGGGTGCGCTGGCAGCTCGACGGCTGGCTGAGCAATCGCACCGCGCGCGATCCCCGGCCCACCGCCGCGGTGACGCTGTTGCGGCTGCAGGCGGTGGAGGTGGTATCCGCCGAGGCGCTGCAGTTGCCGCTCTGGGGTGGGCTGGGGGAGGAGGACAGGCTGCGGGCCCGCCGGGCGCTGGTGCGGGTGCAGGGGTTGCTCGGTCCGGAGGCGGTGCGAGTGCCGGTGCTGTCCGGGGGTCGCGGGCCGGCCGAGCGCATCACGCTGATCCCGCTGGGCGGCGAGCCGGTGCCGCGGGCCGATCCCGATCTGCCGTGGCCCGGCCGGCTGCCCGCGCCGTCACCGGCGGTGTTGCTGGACGATCCGGTGGAATTGCTTGACACCCAAGGGAACCCGATACGGGTGACCAACCGCGGGCTGTTCTCCGCCGACCCCGCCCGCATGATCAGCCAGGGCCGAGACGAGCGGCTGTGCTGGTGGGCCGGCCCCTGGCCGGTCGACGAGCGGTGGTGGGACGACCGGCCCGTGGGCGGTCAGGGGGCCGGTCAAGGGTCCGGCCGCACCGCCCGCGCCCAGATCCTGCTGGAAAGCGAGCGTGCGTTGCTGTTGTGCTATCGCCAGCGGCGCTGGTACCTCGAGGGCAGCTATGAGTAGATGGGCCGCAGCGCCTCCGGCGTCAGGTCCTTGAGCGAGGGATATCCGTCGACGGCCATGATCAGGTCCGCTTCGGCCAGCAGCGAGCGCAGCACGTGCACGACGCCCTCGACGCCCCCGAGGGCCAGCCCGTAGGCGTAGGGGCGGCCGATCCCGACGGCGGTCGCCCCCAGCGCGAGGGCCTTGATGATGTCGGCCCCGCTGCGCACGCCCGAGTCGAACAGCACGGGCAGCCCGTCGGCCGCCTCGAGCACGTCGGGCAGGCAATCCAGGCAGGGCAACCCGCCGTTGGCCTGCCGGCCGCCGTGGTTGGAGCAGTAAATGCCGTCCACGCCAATGTCTTTGGCGCGGCGGACGTCGTCGGGGTGGCAGACGCCCTTGACCATCAGCGGCAGGTCGGTCTCCGCCCGCAGCCACTCCAGGTCGTCCCACCGGAACGGGCCGCCGAAAATGGGCAGCTTGCGCACCGCCGCCTCGGTGGCGTCTTCGCCCCGGCTCAAGCGGGAGCGAAAAACGGGATCGCTGGTGTAGTTGGCCAGGCACCCGCTGGGCACCTGGGGGTAGTTCCCCCCGCTGAGGTCGCGGGGCCGCCAGCCGGTGACCCAGGTGTCCAGGGTGACCGCGATGGCCTTGAAGCCGGCCGCCTCGGCGCGGTGCACCAGGCTGGCGGCCATCTTGCGGTCCGGCGGCGTGTACAGCTGGAAGAACGCCGGGCTATCGCCCAGTTCGGCGGCGATATCCTCCATCGGGTCGGACGTGAGCGTGCCCACGAAGAACGGGACGCCGGTGCGGACGGAGGCCCGGGCGCAGAGCATGTCCCCGTGGCCCTCCGGGTCGCACACCCCGATGACGCCGATGGGCGCCATGAAGATCGGTGACGGAAACCTCATGCCGAACAGCTCGACGGACATGTCGCGCTCCTCGGGGGCGATCCCCATCCGCGGGTACAGCCCCCACCGTTTGAAGGCCGCGCAGTTGGCGCGCTGGGTGTGCTCGTCACCGGCGCCGCCCGCGACGTACTGCAGCACCTTCGGTGCCATCGCCGCCGCCGCCTTTTCCTCCAGGTCCTCGAACCTGATCGGGTACTGCGGCTGATTACCGTGCAGCGACTGGTCGTACAGCTCTTTTTGATAGTCGGCGAAGGCCATAGTCGGTCCAGTACCCCGCACCCCGTGCACCAAACCGTGTTCGAGGATGCGGTCCGACGGGTCGCCGGTGTGGCGAAAACGCGTTCGGCACTAAGCGGTTTCGATGCGCTTCGCTATGCGCGCGTCAGTAGCGTCCGAAGACGGTCGCCACGTTGTGTCCGCCGAAGCCGAACGAGTTGTTGATCGCGTACTCGTAGTTGCCGGGGCGGGGTTTGCCGGCCACCACGTCCAGGTCGATCTCGGGGTCGAGGTTTTCCAGGTTCAGCGTGGGCGGCACGACCTGGTCGCGCAGCGCGAGCACGGTCAGGATCGATTCGACGGCGCCCACGGCGCCCACGGAGTGGCCCAGGGCGGCCTTGGGGGCGTAGACGGCGGCGTTGCCGCCGTGGGGGCCCAGGGCGTTGTTGATGGCCCTGCCCTCGGCGACGTCGCCGACCGAGGTGCCGGTGGCGTGGGCGTTGACGTGGTGGATGTCGCTGGGGGAGAGCCCGGCGAGCTGGATGGCGCGGCTCATGGCGTGCCCGGCGCGTTCGCCGTTGGGGTCGGGGGCCACCATGTGGTAGCCGTCGGAGGTGATGCTGGCGCCCATGATGCGGGCCAAGATGTTGGCCCCGCGGGCCTTGGCGTGCTCCTCGGTCTCGATCACCATCAGGGCGCCGGCCTCGCCGAACACGAAGCCGGTCCGGTCGCGGTCGAACGGGCGGCACGCGCCGACGGGGTCGTCGTTCTTGGTCGACATCACGATCCGCATCTGCGCGAACGCCGCGATCGCGACCGCCTCGATCCTGACCTCCACGCCACCGCAGATCGCGATGTCGGCCTCCCCGAAGACGATGTTGCGCCACGCCTGGGCGACGCCCTCCGAACCCGATGCGCACGCCGACACCGGGGTGATGACCCCGGCCTTGGCGTGCCGCTCCAGGCCCACCGCAGCGGCTGCCCCGTTGGGCATGTACTTGGACACCGCCAGCGGGGAGACACCCTTCATCCCGCGGGCGCGCAGGTCGTCGTAGCTGAACACGATTTGCTCCGCCGAGCCCAGGCCCGTGCCGACGGACACCATCAGCCGGTTGCTGTCGACCTCGGGCGAGCCGGCGTTCTCCCAGACCCGCCGGCCCAGGACGGTCGACATCATCTGCAGGTAGCCCATCCGGTGGCGTTCGGCGCGGGTGAGTCCGCCGTCGAAATCCTCGAGTAGATGACCGCCGATGCGCACCGGCAGGTCAAACTCCTCGACGAACGAGTCCTCGAGTTTGCGGATGCCACTTTGCCTGTCCAGCAACAGCTTCCACGTGGACTCGGCGTCAGTCGCCAGTGCGGTCGTCATGGCAATGCCCGTGACGACCACGTTCGGCAGCGTTTTCCCCGTAACCAGCTCCGCCATGACTTCCGAAACCTTTCATTTGATGAGAGCTGCTAACGAATTGACGCCGAGCCCCACACATCCCACCAAATCATGCCAACACAAACTCCCATTGTCCCTGACGTCAAGGGCGTGGCGTTAATCGGCGCGTACCGCCTGCGCCTGCGCCACCAGGGTGCGGCCGCCGGGCAACGCCCGCAGAACGGCGCGGGCCAGCCGGTCGCGGCCGCGGAGAGCGCCGGTCCTGGCCTGACCGGTGCGCAAATGGCGCCACCCCAGGAACGCCCACGACGCCGCGACCACGGCGTCGGTCACCCCGCCGCGGGCCCGGCGCCGGTCGACGAGGGCCAGGCCGAGCGCGGTCGCCGAGTGCACCGTGTCGACCCAGACCCCGGCCGCCAGCTCCTCCGGGCCGGGGTCGACCCCCGACGACGCCGCCTGGACCAGATGGCGAGCGCCCAGGATCCGGGTGACGACGATCGCCTTGCGGTCGACCCGTACCCCGTGGATGTGGCTCAGCACCTCGGCGGGGGCGGCCAGCAGCACGCCGCCCCACCCCGCCCGGATCAGCTCGATGGCACGAAACTTCATGGGGTATCGGCTAACCGGCGCGCGAAGGGGCCCACCCGCTCGATGAACCGATCGAAGAACCCCGCTGCGTCCACGTCAATCCCGATGAGCGCGTTGGGTTCTCGGCGACCCGACCAGTCGGTCACCGTCATGGCGCGGGTCAGGGTCCCGGTCAGCTCGATGTCCACCGTCGCCGGCCGGGTCTTGACGAGCCCCGGATCCAGCGCGACGGCGGCGGCCAACGGATCGTGCATGTGTGCTTGATACCCGTGGCCGAGGTCGTGGTAGGCCTCCAGGTAGAACCGGGTCGCGTCCTCGATCACCCTGATCAAGGGGTTGCACGCCGTGGACCGGGTTGCGCGTTCGTCGTGTTCGCTCAGCGGCGTGGTCGTCGACCCGGCGGTGGCCGCCAGCCGGGCCAGGTGCTCCGGTGTCATGGCGACCTTACGGGTCAAATCCAGCCCGCACAGAATCGGAAGCCGTTGGCGGCCAACGGTTTCCTGGCCCCAGGCGGCCAGCACCTCGGCCGCGGCCTCCGGGTCCACGCTGATGTTCCATTCCGCGACCGCGGTGGTGTTGCCCCGGTGGTCGTAGGAGCCCCCCATGATCACCAGCCGGCGCAGCAGCGACGGCAGGGCGGGTTCGGCGCGCAGCGCCAGCGCCAGATTGGTCAACGGGCCGGTCGCCACGCCGATGAGCTCCCCGGGGTGGGCCTTCGCCGCCCGCACCCACGCGTCCGCCGAGTCGTAGTCGGTGAGCCCGTCCCCACCCGGGGGCAGCTCGGCGTAGCCTAATCCCCTGGGGCCGTGGACTTTTGACGGCAAACACATCGGTCCGGTCAGGGTTTGATCGGAGCCTCTCGAAACCGGTATGCCGGTGACCTCGCACAGTCGCAGCAGGCCGAGATTGTTTTCGCAGACCTGCTCCACCCCGACGTTTCCACCGGTCGAGGCGATGCCGACCACCTCGGCGTCCGGGCTGGCGAACAGGTAGATCAGCGCCAGCGCGTCATCCACGCCGGTGTCGACGTCGACGAAAACGGGAGCGTTCATTGTCTACAACCGTTCATTGTCTACAACATAGCCATCTCGGCTATTAGGCTGAGCTGATGCCCACAACGTCGGAGCCCCCGGAGGGCACTGAATTAACGCCGCACTTCGACGACGTGCAGGCCCACTACGACTTGTCGGACGACTTCTTCCGGCTATTCCTCGACCCGACCCAGACGTACAGCTGCGCCTACTTCGAGCGCGAGGACATGACGCTGGAGGAAGCGCAGATCGCCAAGATCGACCTCGCCCTGGGCAAACTCGGGCTGCAACCGGGCATGACGTTGCTCGACGTCGGCTGCGGCTGGGGCGCCACCATGATGCGCGCCGTGGAGAAATACGACGTCAACGTTGTCGGCCTCACCCTGAGCCGCAACCAAGCCGAGCACGTCGAGCGGCTGATCGCGCAGTCGAAGAGCCCCCGTTCCGCCCGGATCCTGCTGCAGGGCTGGGAGGAGTTCGACGAGCCGGTCGACCGGATCGTCAGCATCGGCGCCTTCGAGCATTTCGGGCACGAGCGCTACGACGCGTTCTTCACCATGGCGCATGACCTGCTGCCCGACGACGGGGTCATGCTGCTGCACACCATCACCGGTCTGCACCCGACCGAGATGGTGGAGCGCGGCATGCCCATCTCGTTCACGTTCGCCCGATTCATCAAATTCATTGTCACCGAGATCTTTCCGGGTGGGCGGTTACCGTCGATACCGATGGTGCAGGAGCGCGCCACCGCGAACGGCTTCACCGTGAGCCGCATCCAGTCGCTGCAGCCGCACTACGCGAAGACCCTCGACATCTGGGCCGCCGCGCTGCAAGCCCACAAGGAGCAGGCCATCGCGGTGCAGTCCGAGGAAGTCTACGAGCGGTACATGAAATATCTGACCGGCTGCGCCGACGCCTTTCGGGTGGGCTATGTCGACGTCAACCAGTTCACGTTGGAGAAATGATCACCAGTGCACGCCGGGCACCCGGCGCACCAGCCGCTTGACGCCCCGCGGCGTGCGCAGGCCGCCGGTGACGGCGCGGACGGGCCGGTTGGGCTTGCGGCGCACGGCCGGCGGCGGCGCTTGGGCGGCGGGTGCCAGCCCGCGCGCCGCGGCCGAGTCGGGATAGCCGAGATAGAGCTGGTGCAGGATTCGTCGAGAAGTCCTGGGGACGAAGTAATTTCCGGCCTCGGCGAGCGTGCCCAGCGGGGTGTCGATGCGCGCGGGCTTGTCCACCAGCCCGCGCACCACCATCGCGGCCGCGCGTTCGGGGCTGATCGCCCGGACCGGGTTGAGCCGGTGCGACGGCACGATCATGGGGGTGCGCACCAGCGGCATGTGGATGTTGGTGAAGGTGATGTGGTCGGACAGCACCTCGGATCCGACCACGTCGGAGAACGCGTCCAGCGCGGCCTTGGTCGGCAGGTAGGAGCTGTATTTGGGGTTGCGTGCCTGCACGCCGGCGCTCGACACGTTGACGACGTGGCCGAATCGCCGCTCGCGCCAATGCGGCAGCAGCGCCAGCACCATTCGCACCGCGCCGAAGTAGTTGACCGCCATCACCCGTTCGTAGTCGTGTAGCCGGTCGGTGGAGTTGACCACCGAGCGGCGGATCGAGCGGCCGGCGTTGTTCACCAGGTAATCGACGTGGTCGAAGCGCCCCAGGATGTCTTTGACGGTGTGCTCCACCGACGCGGAATCGGTGACGTCACAGGTAAAGGCATGGGCGGCACCGCCATTGGCGCGGATCTCGGCGACCAGCTCATCCAGCGCGGCGCCGTTGCGGGCCAGCGCGAACACCGTGGCGCCGCGCTCGGCGATCGCGATCGCCGACGCCCGGCCGATGCCGCTGGACGCGCCGGTGATGATGACGTGCCGGCCGTGCAACGGTCCTCGCGGATCGTCGCGGCGCGCGCGGTCCGGATCGAGGTGTTCCGCCCAGTACCGCCACAGCTTCGGTGCGTAGGAGGAGAACTCGGGAACCCGTATCTCGTAGTCCCGCAAGGCGTTTCGGGTCTTCTCGCTGACGAAGGTGGGCGGCAGGTCGACGAGGTCGAACACCTCGGCGGGGATGCCCAGCTGGGTGGCCGCCATGTTGCGCAGCACCCTGGCCCGGCCGCGCACGTTGAGGACGGGGGCGGCCACCGAGCGGGGCAGCGACCCGCGCAGCGGCGGCAGCCCGGCCGCCTTGGCCACGCCGCGGTAGATGCCGCGCAGGCCGATCGTCTTCTCGGCGGTGAGGTGGAACGTCTGCCCGTCACGACCGTCGGCGTGCAGGAGCGCGACCAGCGCGTCGACGACGTAGTCGACAGGGACGATGTTGGTGCGGCCGGTGTCGGGCAGCAGGATGGGCGTCAGCGACGGCAGGACGGCCAACTTGGCCAGCACGCCGAAGAAGTAGTACGGCCCGTCCACCTTGTCCATCTCGCCGGTGCGCGAATCGCCCACGACCACCGCCGGGCGGTAGATGCGATGGCGCAGGCCGGGCGTCGAGCGCACCAGCAGTTCGGCTTCGAACTTGGTCTGGTGATAGGGCGTCGGCAGTTGCTGGCCGACGTCGAAGTCGTCCTCGGTGTATTCGCCGCGGAAGTCGCCCGCCACGGCGATCGACGAGACGTGGTGCATCGTCGCGCCCAGGCGCCGCGCCAGCCCGATCACCGCGCGGGTGCCCTCGACGTTGGCGGCGCGCTGCTCGGGCTCCCCGGCGGTGATGTCGTAGATCGCCGCGCAGTGCACCACGTGGTCGATCTCGCCCAGCTCGGCGAGGACCTCGTCGCTCAGGTCCAGCTCCGGCAGCTCGGCGACCAGCGGTTTGACCCGATCGCCCCACTGCGCCGCGAGGCGTTCGAAGCGGCCCAGCGACCGCCGTCGCACCAGGACCCACACCTGCGCGTCGGGCCGGGATTCCAGAAGACGAGACACGACGCGGCGACCAATAAACCCGGTACCGCCGGTAACGACATACCGCATGAAGACATGGTGGCGTCGGCAGCCGCCCACGTCAACTGCCGATCCGCGAGGGCTGGCCGCGGGCTAGCTGTGGAAGTCGCGGATCCCGTCCCAGTCGACCAGCGTCCAGCCGGTCATCGGGTTGCCGGTGATCACCACGCGGCCGGTGTTGGGCAACGGGTGGGTGTTCATCAGGCTTTCCTTGCCGTTGCGGGTGTTCATCAGCGTCCACACCATGATCGCGTTGGCGTGCGAGAACACCACCGGGTTGCGGTGGCCGCTGTTGTAGACCTTGTTGACGGCCGCGGTGAACTGGTCGTTGAACTCTTTGCCGCTGATCGAGCCGGGGATGCTGTAGGACACATCGCCCTTGATCCAGTTCACCGGGGCCACCAGGTAGGTCGACTTCGCCATCGACTCGGGTTTGCCGTTGTACCAGCCGGCGTTGATCTCCTGGATGCCGGGCAAAATCTCGACCTGCTTGCCGAGCTCGGCGGCCAGCGGCGCGGCGGTTTGCTGCGTCCGCGTCATCGTGGAGGCGTAGACGCTGTCGTAGTCCTTGCGGCCGAGTTGGTGCGCGATCTGTTCGGCCTGCCCCTTGCCCTCCGGGGTCAGACCCGGGCCCGGCACGTCGGTGTCGATGGTGCCGGCGGCGTTGGCCTCCGACTGGGCGTGCCGGACGAACGTCACCGTGATCGACCGCGCCTGCGGCGAGCCGCCGCAGCCGGCGACGATTACCGTTGCGGTGAGGGCGGCGACCGCAACCGAGGCCTTCCGGAACAAGCTGCGCTTGGACATGGGAGATAGCCTGCCCTGCCGACGCCTTCGGTGGGAAGGGTTTGCGATGGTTACGTGCAGAAAAGCTCTCGACTTCTGGAATAGGAGACCCCATGGCGATTGACCCGAGTGCCGTCGGCGCGGTGACCGAACCCATGACCTTCGAATGGACCGACCGGGACACGCTGCTCTACGCGCTCGGTGTCGGCGCCGGCATCGACGACCTGGCGTTCACCACCGAGAACAGCCACGACATCGACCAGCAGGTGCTGCCCACCTACGCGGTGATCTGCTGCCCGGCCTTCGGCGCGGCGGGCCTGGTCGGAAAGTTCAACTGGGCCATGCTCTTACACGGATCGCAGAGCATCCGGCTGCACGCCCCGCTGCCGCCCGCGGGGAAGCTCTCGGTGGTCTCCGAGGTCGCCGACATCCAGGACAAGGGCGAGGGCAAGAACGCGATCCTCGTGCTGCGCGGCCGGGGCACCGACCCGCAATCGGGGCAGCTGATCGCCGAGACGCTCACCACCCTGGTCATCCGCGGCGAGGGCGGGTTCGGCGGGATGCCGGGTCAGCGGCCGGTCGCGCCGGAGTTCCCGGACCGCGAGCCCGACGCGCGGATCGCGCTGCCCACCCGCGAGGACCAGGCGCTGATCTACCGGCTCTCCGGCGACCGCAACCCGCTGCACAGCGACCCATGGTTCGCCCGCGAGCTCGCCGGGTTCCCCAAGCCGATCCTGCACGGGCTGTGCACCTACGGGGTGTCGGGTCGCGCGCTGGTGGCCGAGCTCGGTGGGGGTGTCGCGGCCAACATCACCTCGATCGCCTCGCGATTCACCTCGCCGGTGTTCCCCGGCGAGACGCTGACCACGCTGATCTGGCGTACCGGGGAGGGCAAGGCGGTGTTCCGCACCGAGGCGTCCGGCGCCGAGGGTTCCGGCGTTCGCGTGGTGCTCGACGACGGCGCGGTGGAATACGCCTGACTAGGCTTCGAGCTGATCGGCCAGCCGGTCGGTGAATGCCGCGGCCCGCGCGGGGCTGTCCAGCGCGAACAGCGCCGCGGTGGCGCGGTCGCCATCGTCGCTGTGCCGCACCAGGATCGGCACCCCGTCGTCGTGCACCGCGTCGAACGCGTCCTCGTCGGTGATGTCGTCGCCGAGGTAGACCGGCGTGAGTGATCCCGACCCGGCCCGGTGCAGGTGATCGATCACCCAGCGCAGCGTTTTTCCCTTGTCCCAGTCCAGATCCGGACGCAGCTCGATGACCTCGCGGCCGGTGGTCACCCGGAGCGCGTCGCGGCGCCCCGCCGCGCGCACCGCGGCCAGCACCTCACCCACGCGGTCGCGTCCGGCGTTGCGGTAGTGCACGGCGACGCCGAATCGCTTGTGCTCCACCACCACTCCGGGGATTCCGCCGAGCTGGTCGCGCAGCCGGGCCGCCGCCTGCTCGAGCACCGGGATGGCCGCGGCCGCGGCGTCGTTCTGATGGTGTGTCCCGTCGGGCGCGGTCAGCTCGAAACCGTGACTGCCCGCGTACCAAATGCCAGGCACGCCAACGCGATTCGTCACATCGGCGAGATCGCGGCCGGACAGCACCGCGACCGGACAGCCGGCGGCCAGCTTCGCCAGCGCCTCGGTGGCCCCGGCGACGGGCCGCGCGGCGTCGGGGTCGTCGACGATGTCCGAGAGCGTGCCGTCGAAGTCGAAGAACACGGCCGGCCGCCGGCCGGCCAGGCCATCGGCGGCGTCGGTGAGGGCCCGCATCGCATCCGGCAGTTGCGACATCCGAAGGTCCCCGGTGCGCACGCCGACCTCGCCGAGGTCGCTGACCACGGCGTCGGCCCCGGCGTCACGCAGCGCGCCGGCGCTCCCGGCCGGCCCGACGCCGATCACCGACGCGAATCCCGCGGCGCGGGCGGCCTCGACGCCGGCCGCCGCCCCGGCGACCACGACGGCGCGGCCCGGGCGCACCTTCAGGTCCGCGGCCGCCCGCGCCGCGCCGTCCGCGGGGACGACGGCGGTGCCCACCCCGACGTCACGCAGCCGCGCGGCCAGCGTTGAGCCGAGGTCGGTTTCCAGGTCGAACAGCACCGCGTCGTGGCGGCGCGGGTCGATGATGACCGGCATGTGCCAACCCTCTCACGGCGACCTCTATCGAACATATTTTCGATAGACTGCGCGTGTGGGCTGGTTCAACGGGCCGCCGAGCTGGGCGGAAATGGAGCGGGTGCTCGACAGCAAGCCGCGCCGTGCCGGTGAGCCGGCGGGCCTTCCCGAGGACGCCCCCCTGTCGCGCAAGCGCGCCACGTACCGGCCGCCGGGGGACGGCCGGGCACCCCGCCCGTCCGCCGCCCGTTCCGTTCCGTATGCCGAACTGCATGCGCATTCGGCGTTCAGCTTCCTAGACGGGGCTAGCACGCCCGAGGAACTGGTCGAGGAGGCGGCCCGGCTGGGCCTGCGCGCCCTGGCGCTCACCGACCACGATGGCCTGTACGGGGCGGTGCGGTTCGCCGAGGCGGCCGCCGAGCTCGACATGCGTACCGTGTTCGGCGCCGAACTGTCGCTGGGCGGTGAGGCCCGCACCGAGCGGCCGGACCCGGCGGGCCCACACCTGCTGGTGCTGGCCCGCGGCCCCGAGGGTTACCGGCGGCTGTCGCGGCAGCTGGCCGCGGCGCACCTGGCCGGCGGCGAGAAGGGCAAGCCCCGTTACGATTTCGACGCGCTGACCGAGGCCGCCGGCGGGCACTGGCACATCCTGACCGGGTGCCGCAAAGGCCATGTGCGCCAAGCGCTTTCCGACGGGGGTCCGGAAGCCGCCGAGCGGGCGCTGGCCGACCTGGTGGACCGGTTCGGTGCGCAAAGGGTCAGCGTCGAATTGACCCATCACGGGCAACCGCTCGACGACGAACGCAACGCGGTGCTGGCCGCGCTGGCCCCGCGCTTCGGGGTCGGCGTCGTCGCCACCACCGGCGCGCATTTCGCGGGGCCGTCGCGGCGCCGGCTGGCCATGGCGATGGGCGCCATCCGGGCCCGGGAGTCCCTGGATTCGGCCGCCGGGTGGCTGGCCCCGCTGGGCGGTTCGCACCTGCGCTCCGGCGCGGAGATGGCCCGGCTGTTCGCTGGGGGCCCCGACGTGGTGACCGCGGCCGCCGAACTGGGCGAGCAGTGCGCGTTCGGGCTGGCGCTCATCGCACCCCAGCTGCCGCCGTTCGACGTGCCCGACGGGCACACCGAGGGCAGCTGGCTGCGGCAGCTGACCATGGCCGGCGCGCGCGACCGCTACGGTCCGAGCGCACCGCGCGCGTACTCCCAGATCGAGCATGAGCTCAAAGTCATTGCCCAGCTGCAGTTTCCGGGCTACTTCCTGGTGGTGCACGACATCGCCCGGTTCTGCCGGGACAACAACATCCTGTGCCAGGGCAGGGGATCGGCGGCCAACTCCGCGGTCTGCTACGCCCTCGGCGTCACCGCCGTCGACCCGGTGGCCAACGAGCTGCTGTTCGAGCGCTTCCTGTCGCCGGCCCGCGACGGGCCACCCGACATCGACATGGACATCGAGTCCGACCAGCGCGAAAAGGTCATCCAGTACGTGTACGACAAATACGGCCGGGACTACGCCGCCCAGGTCGCCAACGTCATCACCTACCGGGGAAAGATCGCGGTGCGCGACATGGCCCGCGCCCTGGGCTTCTCGCAGGGCCAGCAGGACGCGTGGAGCAAGCAGATCAGCCACTGGGGCGGGCTGGCGGACTCGCCGGAGGTCGAGGACATCCCCGAGCCGGTGATCGACCTGGCGAACCAGATCCGGAACCTGCCGCGGCACATGGGCATTCACTCCGGCGGCATGGTGATCTGCGACCGCCCGATCGCCGACGTGTGCCCGGTGGAGTGGGCGCGGATGGAGAACCGCAGCGTCCTGCAATGGGACAAAGACGACTGCGCGGCAATCGGTTTGGTGAAGTTCGACCTGCTCGGGCTGGGCATGCTCTCGGCGCTGCACTACGCCATCGACCTGGTGGCCGAGCACAAGGGGATCGAGGTGGACCTGGCCCGCCTGGACCTCTCCGAGCCGGCGGTGTACGAGATGCTGGCCCGCGCCGACTCCGTCGGCGTGTTCCAGGTGGAGTCGCGCGCGCAGATGGCCACGCTGCCGCGGCTGAAGCCGCGGGTGTTCTACGACCTGGTGGTGGAGGTCGCGCTGATCCGCCCCGGCCCGATCCAGGGCGGGTCGGTGCACCCCTACATCCGGCGGCGTAACGGTGAGGACCCGGTGGTCTACGACCACCCGTCCATGGAACCGGCGCTGCGAAAGACGTTGGGGGTGCCGCTTTTTCAGGAGCAGCTGATGCAGCTCGCGGTCGACTGCGCCGGGTTTTCCGCCGCCGAGGCCGATCAGCTGCGCCGCGCCATGGGGTCCAAGCGCTCCACCGAACGCATGCGGCGGCTGCGCGGCCGGTTCTACGAGGGCATGCGCGCGCTGCACGGCGCACCCGACGAGGTGATCGACCGGACCTACGAAAAGCTGGAGGCGTTCGCCAATTTCGGTTTCCCGGAAAGCCACGCGCTGAGCTTCGCGTCGCTGGTGTTCTACTCGTCGTGGTTCAAGCTGCACCACCCGGCGGCGTTCTGCGCCGCGCTGCTGCGCGCCCAGCCGATGGGTTTCTACTCGCCGCAGTCGCTGGTGGCCGATGCGCGCCGGCACGGCGTGACCGTGCACGGCCCGGACGTCAACGCCAGCCTGGCGCACGCCACCCTGGAAGACTCAGGGAACGCCGTCCGGCTCGGTCTGGGTGCGGTCCGCCATATCGGCGACGACCTGGCCGAGCAACTGGTCGAGGAGCGAAAGGCCAACGGCCCCTTCGCCTCCCTGCTGGATGTGACGTCGCGGCTGCAATTGAGCGTGCCGCAGACCGAGGCGCTGGCCACCGCCGGGGCCTTTGCCTGTTTCGGCATGTCCCGGCGCGAGGGGCTGTGGGCGGCCGGGGCGGCGGCCACCCAGCGGCCGGGCCGCCTGCCCGGGGTGGGCTCGTCCTCGCACGTCCCGGCGTTGCCGGGGATGAGCGAGCTGGAACTGGCCGCCGCCGACGTGTGGGCCACCGGCATCTCCCCGGACAGCTACCCGACGCAGTTCCTGCGGGAAGACCTGGACGCGATGGGGGTGGTGCCCGCCGAGAAGCTGGGATCGGTGCCCGACGGCGACCGCGTGCTGATCGCCGGGGCGGTGACCCACCGGCAGCGCCCCGGCACGGCCCAGGGGGTGACGTTCCTGAACCTGGAGGACGAGACCGGGATGGTCAACGTGCTCTGCGCGCCGGGGGTGTGGGCGCGGCATCGCAAGCTGGCGAACTCGGCGCCGGCGCTGCTGGTGCGCGGGCAGGTCCAAAACGCCACCGGCGCGATCACCGTCGTCGCCGAGCGGTTGGGCCGCATCACCCTGGCGGTCGGCTCCAAGTCCCGCGATTTCCGCTGACGTGCCACGCCGAACGTGCACTCAGGGCGCAGACTCCGCCTTGGGCTCAAGGGGTGATTGCAACACTTCGTAGTTAGGGGTGTTGATGACGGGTGAGCCTCAGCTGTTGGCGGTGCAGCGTCGGTATTGGGAATTGATCGCGGCGGGGTTGTCGTCGGAGGATGCCGGGGGTGCGGTCGGCGTGTCGGCGACGTGCGGGAGCAAGTGGTTTCGCAGATTTGGTGGCGTGAATCCACGATGGGTTGTCCCTGAGGGGCAGAAACGGCCGCGGCTGTCTGCGGATGAGCGCGAACAGATCATGATCGGCGCGGCTCAAGGCGAGTCGATCCGCTCGATGGCACGTCGGTTGGGCCGGGCCCCTTCGACGATCATGCGCGAGATCGCCCACAACGGCGTGATGCGAGGGTATGTGGGCCGGTATCGCGCCCGGTATCGCTTCGGAGCCCGCCGGGCCGGCTGGGACGCGAAATCAGGCTATTCGGCGCGGATTGCTCAGCTGCGCAGTGAGCAGCGAGCGCGCCGGCCTAAGACCGGCAAGCTGGGTCGCTGCCCGGTCTTGCGCACCGAGGTGCAAGCGTGGTTAGCCAAGAAGTACAGCCCCGAGCAGATCGCTTCGGTGTTGGCCAAGACTTATCCCGATCGCCCGGAGATGCAGGTGTCCCACGAAACCATCTACAAGGCGCTCTACGTGCAAGGACGCGGGGAACTGCGCCGCGAGTTGACCAAGTGTTTGCGGACCGGGCGGGCCTTACGCAAGCCACGTGCCAGGGTCGGCGCCCGCACTGGCTGTGGCCGCATCCCGGGCATGGTCAACATCAGCGAGCGGCCCGCCGAGGCTGCTGACCGCGCGGTGCCCGGGCACTGGGAGGGCGATCTGATCCTGGGCAAAAACCAGCATTCCCAGATCGGCACCCTGGTGGAACGCTCCACCGGATTCGTGCAACTGCTGCACCTGCCCGCCCGGCGCGATCCCGACACGGTGGCTGAGGCGATGATCACCACCATCAAAACCCTGCCTGAAGCGCTGCGCCGCTCGCTGACCTGGGATCAAGGCCACGAGATGCTGCGCCATGCCCGCATCAGTATCGACGCCGGCATCGACATCTACTTCTGCGATCCGCACTCACCCTGGCAGCGTGGCAGCAACGAGAACACCAATGGCCTTCTGCGCCAATACTTCCCGAAAGGCACCGACTTATCCGTGCACTCGGTGGACTACCTCGCCGAGGTTGCCGCCGAACTCAACGAACGCCCACGTAAACGCTTCGGTTGGGACAGCCCCGCCCAGGTCCTCAACCGGCTACTGTCAACTCCGACAGGAACCACTGTTGCAACCAAACCTTGAAACCGCCCCCGAATCGTCGCCGTGAGTGCACGTTCGGCGTGAACCGGCCGGCCCGCCGCGTCGGTAGTCTCCACCCATGACCCTCAACCTGTCCGTCGACGAAGTCCTCACCACCACCCGCTCGGTCCGCAAGCGCCTCGACTTCGACAAGCCGGTCAGCCGCGACGTGCTCAGGGAATGCCTCGAACTCGCGCTGCAGGCGCCCACCGGGTCCAACGCGCAGGGCTGGCAGTGGGTCTTCGTCGAGGACGCCGAGAAGAAGAAGGCGATCGCCGACGTCTACCTGGCCAACGCCCGCGGCTACCTCAGCGCTCCGGGGGCCGCGTACCCCGACGGGGACACCCGCGGCGAGCGGATGGGCGCGGTCCGCGATTCCGCCACCTACCTCGCCGAGCACATGCACGAGGCGCCGGTGCTGTTGATCCCCTGCCTCGAGGGCCGCCCGGACAAGTCGCCGTTGGGTGGGGTGTCGTTCTGGGCGTCGCTGTTCCCGGCGGTCTGGAGCTTCTGCCTGGCGCTGCGCTCGCGGGGACTGGGGTCGTGCTGGACGACGCTGCACCTGCTGCGCGACGGCGAGCAACAGGTCGCCGACATCGTGGGCATCCCGCGCGACCGTTACAGCCAGGGCGGCCTGTTCCCGATCGCCTACACCAAGGGCACCGACTTCCGCCCGGCCAAGCGGCTGCCCGCCGAGCAGGTCACGCACTGGAACAGCTGGTGACCGCGGCGTTCGCGCGGGCGACGTAGCCGGGCGCGGCGGGTCGCCACGATCAAGAGAGCTAGGTCGGCCAGGACATCAGCGGCCACACCTCGACGACCCCGTGCGCGACGGCGCACGGGGTCTGGCTCACCCGCTCGATCGCCGCGTCGAGATCGTCGGCCTCCAAGACCGCGAACCCGGCAATCGGCAGCGCCGAATGCAGATAGGGCCCGGGCTCGATCCGCACGCCGGCGCCGTCCGGATTGCGCACCTGAACGGGGTGTCCGGCGGTCCCGATGAGGGCACCCGCGGCGCGCAGCGCGTCATCGCGCGCGTGCGCGGCCTGCCTGCACTCGTCGCTCACGCGGTGGTACCCGGCCGCGTCCCCGTAACCGATGGTGATGAAGGTAGCCATGCCGTGCTGACTTCCCGCGGGCGCGAAACTCACCGCGGCGATCGCGACCTAGGTCGCCCCGGCGTACTCGTGCTGGCGCCACGCCTCGTAGACGGCGACCGCCGCGGCGTTGGACAGGTTCAGCGAGCGCCGGCCCGCCAGCATCGGGATGCGGACCTGCCCGGTGATGTGCGGGTCGGCCAGCGTCGCCGCGTCCAGCCCGGTGGGCTCGGGGCCGAACATCAGCACGTCGCCCGCGCGGTAGCGCACCTGCGCGAACGAGGTGGGCGCGTGCGAGGTGAACGCGAAGACCCGCTCGGGCGACAGCGCGTCCCAGGCCGCCGCCAACGAGGCGTGCACGGTGACCGAGGCCAGGTCGTGGTAGTCCAGCCCCGCCCGTCGCAGCTTGGGTTCGGACAGGTCGAATCCCATCGGCTCGACCAGATGCAATTCGCAACCCGTCGCCGCCGCCGTGCGGATGGCGTTGCCCGTATTGGGGGCGATGCGCGGGGAGTAGAACATCAGCTTGAACACAACGCGATAATGGTCGCATGGTCGAGCAGAGCATTTGGATGCAGAAGGTCGCTGCCGATCCCGGGCATTCGCATTGGTATATCGAGCGATTCCGCGCCATGGCCCGCGCGGGTGACGACCTGGCCGGCGAGGCCCGCTTCGTGGACGCCATGGCCCCCCGCGGCGCCCGCATCCTCGACGCCGGCTGCGGGCCCGGCCGGTTGGGCGGCTACCTGGCCGGCGCCGGCCACCGGGTGGTCGGCGTGGACGTCGACCCCGCGCTCATCGCCGCGGCCGAACAGGACCATCCCGGCCCGCGCTGGCTGGTCGGCGACCTCGCCGAGCTCGACCTGCCCGCGCGCGGCATCGCCGACCCGTTCGACGTCATCGTCTCCGCCGGCAACGTCATGACGTTTCTGGCCCCCAGCACCCGGGTCCGAGTGCTGAGCCGGCTGCGCGCCCACGTCGCCGGCGACGGTCGCGCGGCGATCGGCTTCGGCGCCGGGCGCGACTACGACTTCGACGTGTTTCTGAACGACGCGGTCGACGCGGGATTCGCGATCGACGTGCTGCTGTCCACCTGGGATCTGCGGCCGTTCACCGACGACTCCGACTTCCTGGTCGCAATCCTTCGCCCCGCCTAGCGTTTTCGCGGGACCGGTGTTTGCCAGGGCCGACCGCGGGCGCGCGGCGCCACCTTGGAGGGACCTGTCTGCTCAGTAACGATTCTGGTGGGCTGGGCCGCGGGCTGTCATACTCGTCGGATTGCCACACTTACACGCGCGCGCCTATCTGGCGCGGGGCGGGTGGAAATAAAGCAGGAAGTTTCATGAGCCTCTCGTTTTGTTCAGCGCTCAGGGTCAGCGCGGCGGCCGGTCATGCGGCCGCGATGACGTGACCATGTTCGCCCGCCCGGCCGGCGCGGCCGAGGCGGATGCCGCCCCGCCCGCACCGGTTCCCGGCGCCGACGCGGCGGCCAAACGCCCGCCCGCCTGGTCGCTGAGCAACTGGCCGGTCGGCTGGAAGGTGCTGGCGATCGTGCTGGTGCCGCTGATCTTGGTGACGGTTTTCGGTGTGCTTCGCATCGACACCGCGATGGACAGCGCGGCGCGCCTGAAACTGGCCGCCACCCGCGCCGACGTGGTCCCGGTGATCACCAAATACATGTCGGCCCTGGACGTCGCGCTGCAGTCCGGCTCCGCCGGGCGCGACGTCGAGGGCGCCAAAAAGAACTACGAGGCCCGCAAAGGCGAACTGCAGGGCCGGCTGGCCGACACCGACGTCACCGACGATGTCCGATCGGGCGTCAACACGCTGCTCGACGCCGGCCAGATGCTGGTGAGCAAGGCGTCTGACAGCGGCCTCGGTCTGCGGGAGCGGGTGACCCTGTACGCGCCGATCCTGTTGACGGCCGAAGACGTCATCAACGCCTCAGTGCGGGTCGACGACGAGCACATCCGCGCCCAGGCGCAGGGGTTGAGCCGGGCGGTCGGCGCGCGCGGGCAGATGACGATGCAGAAGATCCTCATCACCCGCGGGGCCGAACTGCCCGAGCCGCAGCTGCGCACCTCGATGGCCACCCTGGCGGGCACCGAACCGTCGACGCTGTTCGGCATGAGCGAGGTGCTCGGGGCGGGATCGCCCGAGGCCAAGACGCTGCAACAGCAGATGGTGGCCCGGATGGCGATCATGTCCGACCCGGCCAGCGTGCTCGTGGACAACGCGGACCTGCTGCGGTCCGTCCAAGCCACCGACGACATCGCCGACCAGGTCATCAAGAACGTCACCGCCTCGGTGACCAAGGCGGTGCACGCCCAGGCCGCCGACCGGCGCAGCGCCGCGATCCTCGACACCGTGTTGGTGCTGGCGGCGATCGTCATCGCTCTGGTCGTGGTGCTGCTGGTGGCGCGCGCGTTGGTGCGGCCGCTGCGCATCCTGCGCGACGGCGCGCTCAAGGTCGCCCACACCGATCTCGAGGAGGAGGTCGCCCGGGTGAAAGCCGGTGGGGCCGAACCGATTCCGACGCCGCTGCCGGTCTACACGACCGAGGAGATCGGTCAGGTCGCCCACGCCGTCGACGAACTGCACACCCAGGCCCTGCTGCTGGCCGGCGACGAGGCGCGGTTGCGGCTGCTGGTCAACGACATGTTCGAGACCATGTCGCGGCGCAGCCGGTCGCTGGTCGACCAGCAGCTGGCGCTCATCGACCGGCTGGAGCGCAACGAGGAGAACCCCGAACGCCTCGACAGCCTGTTCCGGCTGGACCACCTGGCCGCCCGGCTGCGCCGCAACAGCGCCAACCTGCTGGTGCTGGCCGGCGCGCAGCTCGCGCGCGACCAGCGCGACCCGGTGCCGCTGGCCACGGTGATCAACGCCGCGGTGTCCGAGGTCGAGGACTATCGCCGCGTCGAGATCGCCGGGCTGCCCGAGTGCGCGCTGGTGGGCGCGGCCGCGGGCGGCGCCATCCACCTGTTCGCCGAGCTGATCGACAACGCCCTGCGCTACTCGCCGCCGACGACGTCGGTGCGGGTCTCGGCGTCCCGCGGCGGTGACGGCGGGGTCGTGGTGCGGATCGCCGACTCCGGTCTGGGGATGAACGACGCCGACCGCCGCATCGCCAACATGCGCCTGCAGGCCGGCGGCGACGTCAGCCCCGACAACGCGCGCCACATGGGGCTGTTCGTGGTGGGCCGGATCGCGGGCCGGCACGGCATCCGGGTGGGGCTGCGCGGCCCCGCGGCCAACGAGACGGGTTCGGGCACCACCGCCGAGATCTACCTGCCGCCGACGGTCCTCACCGGCCTGGCCGCCGCGGAATCGGCTGCGCCCCGGCACATTCGGGCGGTGTCGTCTCCGAGCGCCAAGCTCGCCAGCGCGATCGCCGCGCCCCCGCCCGCCGATGACGCGCGGCGGCACGACGGCACGCGCGAGCCGGCGGCCCGCAACGCCCCGCCCGCGCCCGGGCCGTCGGTCACCCTGCTGCCGCGCCGCAACCCGGGTTCCAGCGGCATCACCGACGTCCCGGCCCCGCCCGCCGAACCACCGCCCCCGCGGCGGCGCCGCGAGCTCGCGACCCCCTGGTGGGAAAACGCGCCCCAGGCCGCGCCGGCCGCCAGGCCCGCCGAGCCCGAGGCCGCACCGGAGCCACCACCGCAGCCCAAGCCCGCGCCGGAGCCCGCGCCCGAACCGGCGCCGGCTCCGCCGGTGCGGGCGGCATCGGACACCTCGGCCTTCTTCGCCGCCCGGCCCCGCGAACCCCGGCAAGACAAGCCCGCCGACCCGGCGACCGACGATGACGTCATCTACCGGCGGATGCTCTCGGAGATGCTGGGCGACCCGCACGACCTGGTCAACAGCCCCGACCTGGACTGGCAGTCGGTCTGGGACCGCGGCTGGACGCTGGCGGCGGCCGCCGAGGACAAGCCCGTCGAGTCGCACACCACCGACCACGGCCTGCCGGTGCGCACGCCCGGCGCCCGGCTGGTGCCCGGCGGCGCCAACGCAACGGGTCTGGCCGAACGGGACGAGCCCGAGCACGGCCAGAACGGCAGATCGCACCGGGAGCCGCAGCACGCGGCCGTCACCCGCGACCCCGAGGCGGTGCGCGCCTCGTTCAGCAACCATTTCGGCGGCGTGCGCAGCGGACGCTCGCATGCCCGTGACACGGAGCAAGGACCCGACGAACAATGACCTCACCCGACAACTCACTGGACTGGCTGGTGACCAGGTTCGCCCGCGAGGTCCCCGGCGTCGCGCACGCGCTGCTGGTGTCCGTCGACGGGCTGCCCATCGCCGCCAGCGAGCACCTGCCCAGGGAACGCGCCGACCAGCTGGCCGCCGTCGCCTCCGGGCTGGCCAGCCTGGCGACCGGTGCCGCGCAGCTGTTCGAGGGCGGGCAGGTGCTGCAGTCGGTCGTCGAGATGGCCAACGGCTACCTGCTGTTGATGCGCGTCGGGGATGGCTCGCATCTCGCGACGCTCGCCGTGACGTCGTGCGACATCGGTCAGATCGGCTACGAGATGGCCGTCCTCGTCGAACGGGTCGGGGGCGTGGTGCAGTCGACCCGCCGGTCCGCCGCCCACTCGTGAGCCGCGATGGACACCCCCGAGAGCTGGCCCGCACACCGTAAGGGGAACCTGGTCCGCCCGTACACCCTGACGTCCGGCAGGACCGACACCAACGTCGAGCTCCCCCTGGAGGCGCCGCTGCAGACGCTGCAGCCCGGCGCACCCCACCGGTATCCGCCCAACGACGCGCGGGGCAGAATCATCCAGCTGTGCGGCCAGGGCCCGCCGAGCCCGTCGGTCGCCGAGATCTCGGCCCGGCTGGACCTGCCGCTCGGCGTCGCGCGCGTCCTCGTCGGGGATCTGGTGCTGTCCGGCTACCTTCGGGTGCACAGGACGTTGTCCGAGCGTTCGACCCGCGATGAGCGTCACGAACTCATAGGAAGGACCCTGCGTGGCTTACGCGCACTCTGAGGTGCAGCAAGATTCCGGCGCTCACGCGTCGACGAAGATCGTGATCGCCGGCGGATTCGGGGCCGGCAAGACCACCTTCGTCGGGGCGGTGTCGGAGATCATGCCGCTGCGCACCGAGGCGATGCTGACCGACGCCTCGACCGGCGTCGACGCCCTCGAGGCCACCCCGGACAAGCGGACCACCACCGTCGCGATGGACTTCGGCCGGATCACCCTGGCCGAAGACCTGGTGCTCTACCTGTTCGGCACGCCGGGGCAGCGCCGCTTCTGGTTCATGTGGGACGACCTGGTCCGCGGCGCCATCGGGGCGGTGGTGCTGGTCGACTGCCGGCGCCTGCAGGACAGCTTCGCCGCCGTGGACTTCTTCGAGCACCGCAACCTGCCGTTCCTGGTCGCGGTCAACGAGTTCGACGGGGCCCCGCGCTACCCGGTCGCCGAGGTGCGCGAAGCGCTGACCCTGCCCCCGCACATCCCGGTGATCACGGTCGACGCCCGCGATCGCCGGTCGGCGACCGACGCCTTGATCGCGGTCAGCGAATACGCCCTGGCCACCCTGACGCCCAATTGAGCGAGGAGTGGGTCGACCGCGAGTTCGACGGCCACGACTTCACCGACGAAGACCTGAGCCGCTTGCGGACCGAGCGGACCGTGTTCACCGAATGCAATTTCAGCGGTGCCAACCTGGCCGAGTCGCAGCACCGCGGCTCGGCCTTCCGCAACTGCTCGTTTCACCGGACGTCGTTGTGGCACAGCTCTTTTGCCCAATGCTCGATGCTGGGGTCGGTGTTCGTGCAGTGCCGGCTGCGGCCGATCACGTTCGACGAGGTGGATTTCACGCTCGCCGTGCTCGCCGGCATCGACCTGCGGGGCGTCGACTTCAGCGGCTGCCGGCTGCGGGAGGCCAGCCTGGTGGAGGCCGACCTGCGCAAGGCCGTGCTGCGCGGCGCGGACCTGCGTGGCGCGCGGACCGCCGGCGCCCGGCTCGACGGCGCCGATCTGCGCGGCGCCACCGTCGACCCGGGGTTGTGGACGACCGCGTCGCTGGCCGGCGCCCGCGTCGACGTCGACCAGGCGGTGGCCTTCGCGCTGGCGCACGGGCTTCGACTGGATGGGGGCCCGCACGACGACGGCTGAGGTCAGCGCGCGAGCCGGATGCGCCAGCGCACCAGCGCGCCATAGCCGACCGAGAGCACCGCGAGCATGCCCATATCGAGCAGCCAGGCCGCCGGCGCGTGCTGGAAATGGTTGTCCCGGGGACTTTGCGGGCCGGGCGAGACCGCCCACAGGTCGACGGTCGACCCTTGCGCGGCGTATCCCCACCGCGACGGCATCAGCCAGGACGCCTGGTCCAGAAGGATCCGGTTTGTGACCGGCACCATCCCACCGCAGAGCACCATCTGCATCATCAGCGACACCACCAGCATCGGCATCACCTGCTCGCCAGTGCGGGCGAGCGCCGAGAGCAGCAGGCCCAGCATCGCCGCGGCCACACACGTCGCCGCCACGGCGACGAACAGCTCGACGGTGGCCGCCGAGCTAGAGGGACCGAGCAGCACCGCGGGTCGCGTCGGCGGCCCCTTGCCCAGCACCACGATGGCGGTGGCGATGGCCGCCTGGGCGACGGCGAACCCGCAGAACACCGCGACCTTGGCCAGCAGGTACGCGGTGGTCGACAGGCCGACGGCCTGTTCGCGCCGGAAGATCGGCCGCTCGCCGATGAGGTCGCGGATGGTCAGCGCGGTGCCCATGAACGCGGCCGCCATGGTGAGCAGGGTCAGGATCATCCCGGCCTCGCCCGCCGACTCGCCGGCCGGGTCGGCGTAGCCGAAGCCGGCGCTGCCGGGAACGGTCAGCGACAGCGCGCCCATGACGAACGGCAGCACGGCCAGGAACACGAAATAGGCGCGGTCGGACACCACCAGCCGGACCTGTCGGCGCGCGATGGTGGAGAACTGGTGGCGCTTGCTGGTGCGCGGCGGCGCGCCGAGCTCGGCCGGCGCCTGGGTCCGCCGCGGGGGCGGCGGTCTGTTCTGGGCCAGAAAGCGGCGATTGGCCTCGTCCGGGTCGGCGCCCACCTTCGCGAAGATGTGCGCCCAGTTGGTGGTTCCCATGGCGGGACCGATCTGGGCGGGCGGGCCCAGGAACGCCGTCTTGCCGCCCGGCGCCATCAGCAACACCTGGTCGCAGACGTCGAGGTAGGTCAGCGAGTGCGTCACCACCAGCACGACGCGGCCGGCGTCGGCGAGTTGCCGCAGCATCGTCATGACCTGCAGATCCAGCGCGGGGTCCAGGCCCGACGTGGGTTCGTCGAGGATCAGCAGCGACGGCCCGGTGAGCAGCTCGAGCGCCACCGACGCGCGCTTGCGCTGCCCGCCGGAGAGCCTGTCGACCCGGGTGTTCGCGTGCTCGGTCAGGCCGAGCTCGTCGAGGACCTCGGCGACGACCCGGCCCCGGTCGGCTTTGCTGGTGTCCGGCGGCAGGCGCAGCTCGGCGGCGTATCCGAGGGCCTGGCTGACCGTGAGCTGCCGGTGCACGACGTCGTCTTGGGGGACCATCCCGATCCGGGTGCGCAGCGACGCGTACTCGGTGTGGATGTCGTGGCCCTCGAAGGTGACCGAGCCCGACGTCGGGGTGGCGTACCCGGCGATCAGCCGTGACAGCGTCGTCTTGCCCGCGCCGGAGCCGCCGATGAGCGCGGTCAGTGTGCCGGGGCGGGCGGTCAGCGAGATCCGTTCCAGCAGGCGCTTGTCACCGATGGCGAAGTTGACCTCGCGCACCTCGAGGCCGCCGGCGCGGGTCGCCGCCTCCTGCAGGCGAACCAGCGCGCCGCCGCGCAACACCAGGTCGACGTTGCCGATCGTCACCACGTCGCCCTCGGACAGCGCCGCCGAGGTGACCCTGACCCCGTTGACGAAGGTGCCGTTGCTGCTGTTCGCGTCGCGGATCTCGGGGCCGGCCGGTGTCGGCGTCAAGAAGGCGTGGCGGCGCGAGGCCAGCACGTCGTGGATGACGATGTCGTTGTCGAGCGCGCGGCCGATCCAGGCGGCCCGCCCGGTCACCTGCTGGCGATCGGCTTCGGGTCCCGCGACGGCGACCCGGGTGGTGGGGAACTCCCCGGCGTCGGCCGGCGGCTGCGGCGCGGTGCGCCCGGCGTCCCTGCGCCGAAAGGAGCGTGCCGGCGGGCGTCCCACTTCGAAGGTGATCCGCGGGCCGTCGGGCTTGCCGATGTTGATGCTCTGGCCGTCACGGATGTCGACGACCGGCACCCGCCGGCCGTCGAGGTAGACGCCGTTGAGCGTGTTGTTGTCGACCGCGAGCCACCGGCCCCGATCGAAGCGCAACAGCAGGTGCGCGCGGGCGATCAACGGGTGCGCGACCCGCAGGTCGGCGCGCAGGTCGTTGCCGACGACGACGTCGCGGCCGGCGGTGAAGCTGCCCTGCGAGTGCTCGGATCGCGCCGTCAGCAGGGGCTGGGCAGGTCGGGTCATCGCATCCCAGATTAGGGTCGCCGCCTGAGAGCCGCCTCAGCGTTTCAGCCGGATGTGCCAGCGCACGATGCCGGTGTAGGCGATCGAGAGCAGCGTGAGCATGGCCATGTCGAAGACGAAGATGTGCTTCGAGTGCTGCCAGATCGGGTCGTTGGTGGGGATCTGCTTGACCTTCACCAGCGACGGGAAGTCGATCGAGGACGCGCCCGCCGCGTAGCCCCAGCGGGCGGGCGTCAACCACGCCAGCTGTTCCAGCCCGATGCGCTGATACACCGGGATCATCCCGCTGGAGAACACCAGCTGCGACATGATCGACACCACCAGCAGCGGCATGATCTGCTCGTTGGACTGCGCCAGGGCGGACAGCAGCAGGCCGAGCATGGCCGAGGCCACACAGGTGCCCGCGACGGTGACGAACAGCGAGAAGGTGGAGTTGCCGAAGAACTGCGGGTGCGCGGTCGGCGCGCCCTTCCCCAGCCGCACGATGATGGTCGCGATCGCCGCCTGGCCCGTGGCGAAGACGCAGAACACCGCGATCTTGGCCAACAGATAGGCGGTGGTCGACAGGCCGACGGCCTGCTCCCGCTTGAAGATGGCGCGCTCGCCGATGAGATCCCGGATGGTCAGCGCGGTGCCCATGAAGACGGCGCCGATGTTGAGCAGCACCATGATGTACTGCGGCTGGGTGGGTGCGGGGCCCATCGGGTCGGCCGGCCCGAGGCCGGGGTGCGGGCCCTTCACCGTCAGCGACAACGCGCCGATGAGGAACGGCAGGATCGCCAGGAAGATCGTGTAGCCACGGTCGGACACGACGAGGCGAACCTGGCGGCGCGCGATCGTGGACAGCTGCCGCCACAGGTTGGTTTGGGGTGGTTCGCCCAGGTCCGCCGGGCTCTGCGGGGTCGGCGGCTGCGACGACTGCTGATTGCGCTCCTTGAAGCGTCGGTTGGCCTCGTCCGGGTCGGCGCCCACCTTGGCGAAGATGTCGGCCCAGTTGCGGGTGCCCATGGCCGCCTCGACCTGGTCGGGTGGCCCGCAGAACGCGGTCTTGCCGCCGGGCGCGACCAGCAGGATCTGGTCGCACACGTCCAGGTAGGACACCGAGTGGGTCACCACCAGCACCACGCGGCCCGCGTCGGCGAGCTGGCGCAGCATCAGCATGACCTGGCGGTCCAGCGCCGGGTCCAGCCCGGACGTCGGCTCGTCGAGCAGCAGCAGCGACGGCTGGGTGAGCAGCTCGAGCGCGACCGAGGCGCGCTTGCGCTGGCCGCCCGAGAGCTTGTCGACCCGCGTCTCGGCGTGCTGGGTCATGTCGAGTTCCTCGAGCACCTGGGCGACGACGCGGGCGCGTTCCTCTTTGCTGGTGTCGGGCGGCAGGCGCAGTTCGGCGGCGTAGTTGAGGGCCTGGTTGACCGTGAGCTGGCGGTGCACGACGTCGTCCTGGGGGACCATCCCGATCCTGCTGCGCATGGACGCGTACTCGGTGTGGATGTTGTGGCCCTCGAAGGTCACCGTGCCCGACGTGGGGCTGGTGTAGCCGACGATCAGCCGCGACAGCGTGGTCTTCCCGGCGCCCGAACCGCCGATGATGGCCGTGAGCGTCCCGGGCCGGGCGGTCAGTGAGATGTGGTCGAGCAACTGCTTGCCGTGGTCGACGGTGTAGCAGACGGAGTTGACCTCCAGGCCGCCGGTCCGCGTCGCCGCCTCGGTGCGCCGGACCAGGCCGTCGCCGGTGAACACCAGGTCGACGTTGCCGATGGTGACCACGTCGCCCTCGGTCAGCACCGCGGACCCGACCCGGACGCCGTTGACGAAGGTGCCGTTCACGCTGTGCGCGTCGCGGATCTCGGTGCCCAGCGGCGTCTGGATCAAGAACGCGTGATGGCGCGAGGCGAGCACGTCCTGGATGACGATGTCGTTGTCGGTGGCCCGCCCGATGGTTTGCGACCCGGCCGGTTTCTGGATCGCGCCGGACCGCGACGGCCGCAGCGCCTGGAACATCTTGGTCGCCAGGTTCGCCACCTCGGGCGGCTTGGCGTTGGCGGGTGCGGCCCGGGTGGGCGCGGGGATGTGCTGCGCCGGCGGGGGGCTGTGGACGGGTGCTTGCAGGGGGGAATTGTGCGGCGGGGGTGGCGCGGCGGGCGGGTAGGCGGGCGGTCGCCCACCGCCGGCGCCGTACATGGTTTGGCCCGCCGGTCCGGGCCGGGGAGCGGGCTGCGGCCGCCGCGGCGGCGCCGCCCAGTTGGGCGTGCGCCCGGCTGGAGGCGGCGGCGGCCCGGGTGGAGCGGCGACGGGCGGGCCCGGTTGCGCCGACCACGCCGCCGGCTGCGGCGGGGCCGCCACCGGGATGTTCATCGATTCGGTCTTGGGTGGGCGCCCGGCCATGCCTTGGTGGCGGCCGACGTCGAACGTCAGCAGCGGCCCGTCGGGGTTGCCGATGTTGAGGGTCTGCCCGTCGTGGATCTCGACGACCGGCACGCGCCGGCCGTTGACGAAAGTTCCGTTGAGCGAACCGTTGTCGATGGCCAGCCACTTGCCCTGGTCGAAACGCAGCAACAGGTGGGCCCGCGAAATCAGCGGATGCGTGATGCGCATGTCGGCCCGCAGATCGCGCCCGACGACCACATCGTGGCCGGCTGCGAAGGTACGTTCGGACCCTTCGTGATGGACGGTTAGCGCTGGCGGGGCTGGTGCTGACATCGCCACAACTGTAGCTTGCGGCCCTGTGGATCAGCGTGGAGCGGCCGCGGCGTCGGGCGCGCCGGTCACGACGCAGTGCGTCCGGCTGTAGATCGTCGGCATGCACTGATTGCAGTGCGTGCAGGCGGAGTGCACCCGGTGCTGGGCGTCCTCGGCGGCGATCCGGTTGATCAGGTCAGGCTCGGCGAGCAGCGCGCGGGCCATCGCGACGAACTCGAATCCCTCGGCCATCGCCAGGTCCATCGTCTCGCGGTTGGTGATGCCGCCGAGCAGGATCAACGGCATCTTCAACTCGGCGCGAAACAGCTTGGCGTCGCGCAATAAATAGGCCTCGCGGTAGGGGTATTCGCGCAGGAACTTCTTGCCCGTCATGCGCATGCCCCAGCGCAGCGGCGGCTTGAACGCGCCGGCGAACTGCTTGAGCGGCGCGTCGCCGCGGAACAGGTACATCGGATTGACCAGCGAGCTGCCCGCGGTCAGTTCGATCGCGTCGAGCCCACCGTCCTCTTCCAGCCACTTGGCGGTGGTCAGCGATTCGTCGGTGCTGATGCCGCCGCGAACGCCGTCGGCCATGTTCAGCTTGGCGGTCACCGCGATCGGCGTGCCTTCCTTTTCGACCGCGCGGCGGACGGCCATCACGATCCCGCGGGCGACCTTCGCCCGGTTCTGCAGCGATCCGCCGAATTCGTCGTCGCGGCGATTGATCAGCGGGGACAGGAACGAACTCGCCAAGTAGTTGTGGCCCAGGTGGATTTCGACGGCGTCGAAGCCCGCTTCGATGGCCAGCCGGGCGGCGTTCGCGTGGCCTTCGATGACGTCGTCGATGTCCTCACGGGTGGCCTTCTTGGCGAACCGCATCCCGATCGGGTTGAAGAATCGGACCGGCGCCAGCGCCTTCGCCTTGTTGGACTTGGCGTTGGCGACCGGGCCGGCGTGGCCGATCTGCGCGCTGACCGCCGCGCCCTCGGCGTGGATCGCGTGGGTGAGCCGCCGGAAACCCGGCACGGCCTCGGGACGCATCCAGATGCCGTTGCCCTCGGTGCGCCCGCCGGGGGAGACGGCGCAGTAGGCGACGGTCGTCATGCCGACCCCGCCGGCGGCCGGCAGCCGGTGGTATTCGATGAGGTCGTCGGTCACCATCGCCTCGGGCGTGCGCGCCTCGAACGTGGCTGACTTGATGGTGCGGTTACGCAGCGTTATCGGACCGAGCTTCGCGGGGCTGAAGACGTCCGGAGGGGTAGACATACCGGGAGCGTGCCAGACTGTCAGCGTGGGAGCAATCACGCTGGACGGCAAGGCCACCCGGGACGAGATCTTCGTCGACCTCAAGCAGCGCGTGGCCGCATTGACCGCATCGGGACGCACCCCCGGTTTGGGCACCATCCTGGTGGGCGACGACCCTGGCTCCCAGGCGTACGTGCGGGGCAAGCACGCCGACTGCGCCAAGGTCGGGATCACCTCGATCCGCCGTGACCTGCCCGCCGACATCAGCACCGCCACGCTCAACGACACCATCGACGAGCTCAACGCGAACCCCGACTGCACCGGCTACATCGTGCAGTTGCCGCTGCCCAAGCACCTGGATGAGAACGCGGCGCTGGAGCGCGTCGACCCGAACAAGGACGCCGACGGGCTGCACCCGACCAACCTGGGCCGGCTGGTGCTCAACAACCCTGCCCCGCTGCCGTGCACGCCGCGCGGCATCGTGCACCTGCTGCGCCGCTACGACGTCGAGATCGCCGGGGCGCACGTGGTCGTCATCGGCCGCGGTGTGACTGTCGGTCGCCCGTTGGGGCTGCTGCTGACCCGCCGTTCGGAGAACGCGACGGTGACGTTGTGCCACACCGGAACTCGCGACCTGCAGGCGTTGACCAAACAGGCCGACATCATCGTGGCCGCCGTCGGGGTCCCGCACCTGCTGACCGCCGACATGGTGCGTCCCGGCGCCGCGGTGCTCGACGTCGGGGTGAGCCGGACCGACGACGGACTCGTCGGCGACGTGCATCCCGACGTGTGGGACGTGGCCGGGCACGTATCGCCCAACCCGGGCGGCGTGGGCCCCTTGACCCGGGCGTTCCTGCTGACCAACGTCGTCGAGCTGGCCGAACGGGAATGACCGCGCGGACCGTGCTGCGAGCCCAGTGGCCGATTCTGTTGGTGGGCTTGATCTTTGCCGCGGCACTGGTATTAGTGGGAGCCAACTTCTGGCGGCGGGGCTCGCTGTTGATCGGCATCGGTGTGGGCGTGGCCGCGCTGTTGCGATTGGTGCTATCCGAGGAGCGGGCCGGCCTATTGGTGGTGCGCGGCAAGGGAATCGACTTCATCACCACCGCGGCGGTCGGGGCGGCGATGGACTACATCGCCTGGACGATCGACCCGCTGGGCACCGTCTAGTAACTCGGCAGCGCCGGAACCTGTCCCGGCATCTGGCCGGCCATGCCCGGGATTTGGCCCGTCATTCCGGGGACCTGGCCGCCCATGCCCGGGATCTGGCCCCCCATGCCCGGGATCTGGCCACCCATGCCCGGGATCTGGCCCCCCATTCCCGGGATCTGGCCGGGCATTCCCGGAACCTGCGGCATGGCGCCGGACAGGTTGCCGCTGGCGATGTTCGCCATCTCCTGGGGGCAGTACGTCTGGATCGCGATCGTGGTGAACATGCTCGCCATCTGCGGGGACATGCCACGGCCGGAGATGCTGGACGCTGCCCCGGCGAAGCTGCCGCCCGGCTGCGCCAGCATCGGGCAGATCGACTCGCCTACGGCCATCGCGTTTCCGGGTTCGCCGAAGTCGATGCCGGCATGATTGAGCGCGTCGATGAAGTCGTCGCCGTTGCCCTCCGCTTCGGCCGGCGCCGCAAAGGCCGAGGCCACGGTGAGCAGGCCGGCGGCCGCGGCGAGCAGGCGAATGGTGAGGGGCTGTTGGCGCAAGACCCAGATCCATTGATGAGTTCGTGCAAGTGCCTTCACGCCAGCCTCCCCGTCCGCATGGAGTGCACCGACGGCACTCGAATCACGCCTACGAACTCTGATCTATCACTGTCACGTTTACGAAACGGTGGGGTAAAGGTTCGCACAATAAGCGTTTCGTGAGGTCGTTGTGTTCGCGATGTGGCTTATTAAGCAGCCGGAGGATCGGCCTTGTTCTCGGGATGGGATTTTTCGAAACCAATTGCGCGAGTGTGAATCTAGGGCGGCCTCAGAGCCGATTTTTGTCGGTGTGTGTCGATAGTTTGGCGGTGTGAGTTCCACTGGTCTGCCCGATGTCGACGCGGTGTTCGACGCGCTCGATGCTGAGGTGGACCGCGCGTGTGCGTTGGTGCTCGACGTGTTGACCGTGCAGCAGCAGCTGGCGGTGTTGGAGCGCTGTGAGAGGCTGCGCCGGCGCATCCCGGTCATCGAGCATCCGCTGCTCAATTCGCTGGCCCGCCAAGTCCCCTCCCAGGAGCTCGGCGGCGGGCTGGCCCACGCGCTGACCGAACGCACCCTGATCAGTCGCCACGAAGCCTCTCGGCGTATCAAGGAAGCCCGCGACCTGGGACCCCGCCACGGACTGACCGGTGAACCCCTGCCACCCGCCCTGCCCGCCACCGCCGCGGCCCAGCGCGCCGGAGACCTGGGCGCGGGTCAGGTGGCCGTGATCCGCAAGTTCTACCACCAACTTCCCGGCTGGGTGAGCGCTGCGGCCCGTGAGTTCGCCGAAGCCCAACTGGCCGGGTTCGGCACCCAGTTCGGCCCCGAACACCTCAAAGAATTGGCCCGCGGAATGTCCGATGCGCTTAACCCCGATGGCCTCTTCACCGATGAGGACCGGGCCCGTAGCCGCGGGGTGACCCTGGGCAACCAACAAGCCGACGGCATGTCGGAGTTGCGGGGGCTGATCACCCCCGAGCTGCGCGCCACCTTCGAGGCCGTGGAGGCCAAACTCGGTGCCCCGGGCATGTGCAACCCGCTCGACGACATCCCGTGTGTCGACGGCACGCCCAGCCAGGCCGCCATCGATCGTGATACCCGCTCGAAGGCTCAGCGCGGCCACGACGCCCTGCTGGCCGGGCTGCGTGGGCTGTTGGCCTCCGGGGAGTTGGGTCAGCACAACGGGTTACCGGCCTCCATCATCGTCACCACCACCCTGGCCGAGTTGGAGGCCGCCGCCGGGCGAGCCCTGACCGGTGGCGGCACCATCCTGCCGATGAGTGAGGTGATCCGCCTGGCCCGCCACGCCCACCATTACCTGGCGATTTTCGATAAGGGCAAGGCCCTGGCGTTGTATCACACCAAGCGGCTGGCTTCCCCGGGACAACGAATCGTGTTGTACGCCAAGGACCGCGGCTGCACCGCTCCGGGCTGCACCGTGTCGGGCTACTACTGCGAAGTCCATCACGTCACCGACTACGCCACCTGCCACAGCACCGACATCAACGACCTCACCTTCGCCTGCGGCCCGCATCACCGCATGCTCAACCCCGGCGGCTGGACCACCCGCAAAAACCCCCGCGGCGACACCGAATGGAAACCACCACCCCACCTCGAGCGTAATCGGCCACGCACCAACACCTTCCACCATCCGGAGAAACTACTGCGTGACGACGACGATGACGGGTGGTAACCGGGCCGGGGTACTTGAACGACGGATCAGCCTTCCGAGAAGTCGGGGACTGTGATCGCGCCGTCGTCGGCTAGCGCGAACCCGGGGTTGTGGGCGATCTCCCATGCGTGACCATCGGGATCGCGGAACGCGCCCGCATACCCGCCGTAGAACGTTTCGGCAGCGGCGCGGGTGATGGTGGCTCCGGCATCTGTTGCCGCGGCCAGGATCTCGTCCACTTCGGCGCGCGACCGCACGTTGTGAGCCAAGGCGATGCCGCCGAAACCGTCATCGCCTTGATCGGCGATGCCGAGATCGGCCGAAAGCTTCTCTCGCGCCCACAGACTCACCGCGATGCCGCCCGCCTGAAAGAAGACGGTCTCCTGCACCACTTGACCGTGCCAGCCCAGGCGCTCATAGAAGCGGCGGGCGCGGTCCAGATCGGCAACGCCCAGGGTGATCAGACTCAGTCGCTGCTCCATGCGACGAGACACTACGCGGGCGCTCAGCCGGCCAGCGTCGCCCGGGTGCACATGGTGATATAGGGCAGCGCCAGCCCGGTCGCATTCGCCAGCGCCGGATGGGTGGCCAGCAACTGGCGCACCTCGTCGAGCGTTCTGGAGCGAACCTCGGTCGGCGAGGTGATGCAGTAGCTGCGCGACGCGACGAGGTCGATCAATGCTTGCGGCGTAAGGTAACTCGTCCACTCGACCCGATGCTGCGCGAGGTCGGTGAACGGCTCGGGCAGCTGCACCTGGGTGCGGCCGCCGTCGCCGTCGCTGCCGATGATCCGGCCCAGTTCGCGCACCCAGCCGAGCCGTTCGTCGCGGGTGTTCCACACCAGGCCCAGCCGCCCGCCCGGCCGTAGCACGCGGGCCACCTCGGGTATCGCGCGCTCGGGGTCCACCCAATGCCAGGCCTGGGCCACCAGCACCACGTCAACGCTGTTGTCTTCCAACGGAATCTCTTCGGCCGTGCCCAGCAGGGCGCGGGTCTCGGGCAGCGAGGTCCGCAGCACCTCCAGCATGTCCGGGATCGGATCGACGGCCACGACGTCCAGGCCGCGCTCCACCAGCCGGGTCGTCAGCTTGCCGGTGCCCGCCCCCAGGTCGAGCACCTGGCGCGCGCCGACCGGCAACAGCCAGTCGATCGCTTCCGGGGGATAGGACGGGCGGCCACGCTCATAGGCCGCGGCCGCCGAGCCGAATGACAAGGAGCGGTCGTGCCGCGAGCGGGTCACCGTTGCGACGTGCCTTCCCTGCTGTCCGCGCCGGCCAAAACCAGTGTCTTGCGGATCAATTCGCCCACCGCGTCGGATTCCACCAGGAAGCCGTCGTGCCCGCAGAGGGAGTCGACCACCTGCAAAGCGGTGCAGCCCGGCAGGTGCTCGGCCAACTCCTCCTGCAGACGCAGCGGGTAGAGCCGGTCGGACGTGATGCCGCCCACCACCGCCGGCACCGGGCAGCCGCGCAGCGCCTTGGCCACCCCGCCGCGGCCCCGGCCGACGTCGTGAGTGTTCAGCGCCTCGGTCAATACCACGTAGCTGCCCGCGTCGAAGCGCTCGAGCAGCTTGTCGCCCTGGTACTCCAGGTAGCTCTGCACCGCGTAGCGGCCGCCGGCGGCGGGATCCTCGTCGCCCTGCGCGTCATTGGCGAACCGGGTGTCCAGGTCCACCTCGCCGCGGTAGGTCAGGTGGGCGAAGCGCCGCGCGATCGCCAGCCCGGTGTCGGGCGCCAGCCCGGTGTCGTGATAGTCGCCGCCCTGCCAGTTCGGGTCGGCCTCGATCACCGCGATCTGCGTGGACTGGGTACCGATCTGATCGGCGGTGGCGCGCGCGCCCACCGCCAGCAGCAGCCCAGACCGGACCCGGTCCGGGTGACCGACCATCCACTCCAAAGCCCTTGCGCCGCCCATGGATCCACCGACCACCGCGGCGACCTCGTCGATCCCCAGCGCGGCCAGCGCGGCGATGTCGGCCTCCACCTGGTCGCGGATCGAAATCCGCGGGAACCTTGAGCCCCAAGGCTTTCCGTCCCGGGTCCGCGAGCTGGGCCCGGTGGAGCCGCGGCAACCGCCGAGCACGTTGGTGGCCACCGCGCACCACCGGTCGGTGTCGATCGGGGCTCCCGGCCCGACCATGCCGTCCCACCAGCCGCCGGTGGGATGTCCTGGTCCGGCCGGGCCGGTGACGTGCGAGTCACCGGTCAGCGCGTGCAGCACCACCACCACGTTGTCGCGCGTGGGCGACAACTCGCCCCAGCGCTGCACGGCGATGTGCACGTCGTCGATCACCGCGCCGCTTTCGGTGGTCAGCGAGCCGATGTGGACAAAGCCGATTTCGCCTTCGTCGGGCAGCGTTTGGGTGGGCGCGTCGGGGATCGTCATCGGGGCGGTCTCCTTCAGAACGCCGCCACGGCGTGCGGATCGGTGCCCGAGGCTCCGGCGGTCGCGCCGAATTTGGCCGCCGCGGCGAAGCCGAGCTCCAGGTCGGCCAGGATGTCGTCGATCCCCTCGATGCCGACCGCCAGCCGCACCAGGCCCGGGCTGACCCCGGTGCTCAGCTGCTCCTGCGGGGACAGCTGGGCGTGCGTCGTGGAGGCCGGGTGGATCACCAGGGAACGCACGTCGCCGATGTTGGCGACGTGGCTGTGCAACTTCAGCGCGTTCACGAAGGCCTTGCCGGCCTCGATGCCGCCGGCCAGCTCGAACGACAGCACCGCCCCGGTTCCCTTGGGCGCCAGCTCCTTTGCCCGCTCGTGCCAGGGCGAGCTGGGCAGTCCCGCATAGTTCACCGAGAGCACGCCGTCGTGGCCGGACAAGAACTCGGCCACGCGCTGGGCGTTGGCGACGTGACGCTCGACGCGCAGGCTCAGCGTCTCGATGCCCTGGGCGACCAGGAACGCGTTGAACGGCGCGGCGGCCGAACCGAGGTCGCGCAGCAGCTGCACGCGCGCCTTGAGCGCGTAGGCCGGCGGACCGAGCTCGGCGAACACCACCCCGTGGTAGCTCGGGTCCGGCGTGGTGAACCCCGGGAAACGGCCCTGCGTCCAGTCGAACGTGCCGCCGTCGACGACCACCCCGGCGATCGCCGAGCCGTGGCCGCCCAGGTACTTGGTGGCCGAGTGCACGACGATGTCCGCGCCGTGCTTCAGCGGCTGGATCAGGTAGGGCGTGGCGATCGTGTTGTCGACGATCAGCGGGACGCCCGTGTCGTGGGCGACCCCGCCGACACCGGGGATGTCCAGGATGTCGATCTGCGGATTGGAGATGGTCTCGGCGAAGAACGCCTTGGTGTTCGGCCGCGCCGCGGCCCGCCACGAATCCAGATCGTCGGGGTCCTCCACGAAGCTGACCTCGATGCCGAGCTTGGCCAGCGAGTAGTGGAACAGGTTGTAGGTCCCGCCGTAGAGCCTGGGGCTCGAGACGATGTGATCTCCGGCACACGCGATGTTCAAGATGGCGAACGTGGCCGCCGCCTGGCCGGAGCTCAGGAACAGCGCCGCCACACCGCCCTCGAGCGCGGCGATGCGCTGCTCGACGACGTCGGTGGTCGGGTTGCCGATCCGGGTGTAGATGTTGCCCGGCACCTCCAGCCCGAACAGGGCGGCGGCGTGCGTGGTGTCGTCGAAGACGTACGAGGTGGTCTGGTAGATCGGCAGGGCGCGGGCGTTGGTGGCCGGGTCGGGCTGCTGCCCGGCGTGCACCTGCTTGGTCTCGAACGACCAATGCGCGGTCGGATCGGTGTTCTCGCTGGTGGTGCCGTTGGAAGAAGAACTGTCGGAACTCACGTGGGTTGGCTTTCTCCTGAAATATGGGCTCGGGTCTTCAGCGGGGCCTTACGGCCGGCCGGCTAGCAGCGGCGCACGGTCGCGCACATCAGCGGCTCCACCAAGGCGAGCCGATGATCGCAAGGAGCTGGACAGAAGCACATCACGTGTCCCCTCTAGTCAGGGGTCCGTTATGGCGGACCCGCGCTTGCCGCGCAGCCTGTGGCTACTAGACCTGGTCATCACCCGGGGCACCCCACCGCGGTTGGAGGGTTGCCGGCCAGCAAGCCGGGGCTTGTCGCTGGCGCTCATGACCAATACGAAGACTATCTTACTGTGCCGACCCGCTGCCAACTGTCGCGGTGCAGACGCAGGTCGACACCTGTCCAAACACCCTTGATAACGTGGCAGTTAGATTGCTGAGCCCCCCACAGATCTGACCATAATCACGCCGGGAGAGGGACCGTGAGCGCCGAAAAGCCGACCGTCATCTACACGCTGACCGACGAGGCGCCGCTGCTGGCGACCTACGCGTTCCTGCCGATCGTGCGTGCCTTCGCCGAACCCGCGGGCATCGAGATCAAGACCAGCGACATCTCCGTGGCCGCCCGGATCCTCGCCGAGTTCCCCGAACACCTGACCGAAGAGCAGCGGGTCCCGGACAACCTCGCGGAGTTGGGCCGGCTGACGAAGCTGGCCGACACCAACATCATCAAGCTGCCGAACATCAGCGCCTCGGTGCCGCAGCTGATCGCCGCCGTCAAGGAGCTGCAAGGCAAGGGATTCAAGATTCCGGACTTTCCGCAGAGCCCGAAGACCGACGAGGACAAAGAAATTCGCGACCGCTACGCCAAGTGCCTGGGCAGCGCCGTGAATCCCGTACTGCGGCAAGGCAACTCGGACCGACGCGCACCCAAGGCCGTCAAGGAGTATGCGCGCAAGCATCCGCACAGCATGGCGCCCTGGTCGCCGGCGTCGCGCACCCACGTCGCGACCATGCGCGGCGGCGACTTCTATCACGGCGAGAAGTCGATGACGCTGGACCGCGCGCGCAACGTGAAGATGGAGCTGGAGACCGAAAGCGGCGAGACGATCGTGCTCAAGCCGATGGTGTCGCTGCGCAACGCCGACGTCATCGACTCCATGTTCATGAGCAAGAAGGCCCTCGTCGAGTTCTACGAGGAGCAGATGCAGGACGCCTACGAGACCGGCGTGATGTTCTCGCTGCACGTCAAGGCGACGATGATGAAGGTCTCCCACCCCATCGTCTTCGGCCACGCCGTGAAGATCTTCTACAAGGAGGCCTTCGCCAAGCACCAGGAGCTCTTCGACGAACTCGGCGTCGACGTCAACAACGGATTGGTCGATCTGTACAGCAAGATCGAGTCGCTGCCGGCGTCGCTGCACGAGGAGATCATCCGCGACCTGCACGCCTGCCACGAGCACCGGCCCGAGCTCGCGATGGTCGATTCGGCCAAGGGCATCACCAACTTTCATTCGCCCAGCGACGTGATCGTCGACGCGTCGATGCCGGCGATGATCCGCGCAGGCGGCAAGATGTGGGGCGCCGACGGTCGACAGAAGGACACCAAGGCCGTCAACCCCGAGTCCACCTTTTCCCGGATCTACCAAGAGATCATCAACTTCTGCAAGACCCACGGGCAGTTCGATCCGACGACGATGGGCACGGTCCCCAACGTCGGGCTGATGGCGCAGCAGGCCGAGGAGTACGGCTCGCATGACAAGACCTTCGAGATCCCCGAGGGCGGCGTCGCCAACATCGTCGACCTCGACACCGGGGAGGTCCTGCTCACCCAGAACGTGGAGGCCGGCGACATCTGGCGCATGCCCATCGTGCGGGACGAAGCGATCCGGGACTGGGTCAAGCTGGCCGTCACCCGGGCGCGCAACTCGGGCATGACCGTGGTGTTCTGGCTCGACACCGAACGCCCGCACGAGGTCGAGCTGCGCAAGAAGGTCAAGGAGTACCTCAAGGAACACGACACCGAGGGCCTGGACATCAACATCATGCCGCAGGTGTGGGCCATGAGGTACACGCTGGAGCGCGCGATGCGCGGCCAGGACACGATCGCCGCCACCGGAAACATCCTGCGCGACTACCTCACCGACCTGTTCCCGATCCTGGAGCTGGGCACCAGCGCCAAGATGCTGTCCATCGTGCCGTTGATGGCCGGCGGCGGAATGTACGAAACCGGCGCGGGCGGTTCGGCGCCCAAGCACGTCCACCAGCTCGTCGAGGAGAACCACCTGCGCTGGGACTCCCTCGGTGAATTCCTGGCTCTGGGAGCGTGTTTCGAGGACATCGGCATCAAGACCGACAACGAGCGCGCCAAGCTCTTGGGCAAGACGCTGGATGCCGCGATCGGAAAGCTGTTGGACAACAACAAGAGTCCGTCGCGCAAGACCGGTGAACTCGACAACCGCGGCAGCCAGTTCTACCTGGCGCTGTACTGGGCCCAGGAACTCGCCGCGCAAGACGACGACGAGGATTTGCGCGAGCGCTTCGCCGCGCTGGCGGACTCGTTGGCCGAGAACGAGGACACCATCGTGGGCGAACTCGCCGAGGTGCAGGGTGAGTCGGTCGACATCGGTGGGTACTACTACCCGGACAGCGAGAAGACGACGGCGGTGATGCGGCCGAGCAAGACGTTCAACGAAGTGCTGGCCGCCGCACAAGGCTGACGCCGCAGGAAAGGCACCGATGTCGAGCCCGGGTTCCAAAGAAGCCAAGATCAAGGTCAAGGGCCGCGTGGTCGAGCTCGACGGCGACGAGATGACCCGCGTCATCTGGAAGCTGATCAAGGACCAGCTGATCCTTCCGCACCTCGACATCGATCTGGACTACTACGACCTGGGCATCGAGCACCGTGACCGCACCGACGACCAGGTGACGATCGACGCGGCCTACGCCATCAAGAAGCACGGCGTGGGCGTCAAGTGCGCGACGATCACCCCCGACGAGGCCCGCGTCTCCGAATTCAACCTCAAGAAGATGTGGCTGTCGCCGAACGGGACGATCCGGAACATCTTGGGCGGCACCATCTTCCGCGAACCGATCGTCATCTCCAACGTGCCACGCCTGGTTCCGGGCTGGACCAAACCGATCGTCATCGGCCGCCACGCGTTCGGCGACCAGTACCGGGCGACCAACTTCAAGGTCGACAAGCCCGGCACCGTCGCCATCACGTTCACCCCGGCCGACGGCAGCGAGCCGATGGTCCACGAGATGGTGTCCCTGCCCGACGACGGCGGCGTGGTGATGGGGATGTACAACTTCAAGGACTCCGTGCGCGACTTCGCGCGCGCGTCGTTCAAGTACGGCCTGAACGCCAAGTGGCCGGTGTACCTGTCCACCAAGAACACCATCCTCAAGGCCTACGACGGCATGTTCAAAGACGAGTTCCAGCGCATCTACGACGAGGAATTCAAGGAGCAGTTCGAGGCCGAGGGCCTGACCTACGAGCACCGGCTGATCGACGACATGGTCGCCGCCTGCCTCAAGTGGGAGGGCGGCTACGTGTGGGCGTGCAAGAACTACGACGGCGACGTGCAATCCGACGCCATCGCCCAGGGCTACGGCTCGCTGGGGCTGATGACCTCGGTGCTGATGACGGCCGACGGCAAGACGGTCGAGGCCGAGGCCGCGCACGGCACCGTCACCCGGCACTTCCGCCAGTACCAGGCCGGCAAGCCGACCTCGACCAACCCGATCGCCTCGATCTTCGCCTGGACGCGGGGACTGGCGCACCGCGGCAAGCTGGACGACACCCCCGAGGTGGTCGAGTTCGCGCAGACGCTGGAAAACGTCGTCGTCTCCACCGTCGAGAGCGGGAAGATGACCAAGGACCTCGCCATCCTGATCGGGCCCGACCAGGAGTGGCAGCAGAGCGAGGAATTCCTCGACTCGATCGCGGAGAACCTGGAAAAGGAACTGGCTAGCTAGCCGGCGGCCGGTGCCGGTCGGAAAGCCGGTCCGGGCCCGCGGTGCACTCGTCGATGAAGTCGGCGATGGCCGCGGTGATCCGCTCCGGCGCCTCGAACATCGGCACGTGCCCGACGCCGTCGAGCTTGGTGATCTTCGTTCCCTCCGGCAAAAAGTCGGTGAAATGCCGGCTGAACCTGCTGGGCGGCACCACCCGGTCCTTCTCGCACAGCACCAGCTGCACGGGCACCGCGGTCTGCGCCAGCTCCAGCAGGCCGGGCTGCAGCAGCGACTTGATCAGCAGCTGGAAGTACGCCGGGCAGTGCGCGGCGTCGTCGACCACACCGCGCAGTTGCTCGTCGCTGACCCCTTCCGGGGTGGCGCTCAGCGGCAGGGTGGCCAGGCGGCGGCTCAGCGGCAGCCGCAGCGCGCGCGGGCCCAGCAGCCGGGCCAGTCCCAGGATCGGCATCCCGGCGATGAACTTGCTGATGACCTCGAATTTGACCGGGCTCCAGCGCGTCCACCCGCCCGCGGCGCCGACGCCGGTGACGCTGCGGGCCCGCCCGCGCCGCTCGAGCTCGAAGGCCACCCAGCCGCCCAGCGAGTTGCCCACCAGGTGCGCGCTGTCCCAGCCGAGCTGGTCGAGCTGGCGTTCGACGTGGTCGGCCAGCACCGACGAGCTCAGCAGCCAAGTGCCCGCGTAGGGGCCGCCGTTGTGCCCGGCCATGGTCGGGGCGAAGACCTCGTAGCGGCCGGTGTCGGCCAGCCGCGGCGCCACCGGATCCCACACCGTCTGCGACATCAAAAACCCGTGGAGTAGCACGACCGGCTCGCCGGAACCGAGATGAATCGGGGGACGGGCCGAGGACGATGCCGAGTGAGCGGGTCTCACGAGCGGGGAGCCGAGCAGACGAGGTTGTGCATAGCCCGACATTAAAGGCGGTACCGCCGGTATCGCAAGGCGGGCCGATCGCGAGCGGCCGGCACGCCGCACACTCGGCATCGAGGGTGAGGCTGGCCGCACACCGGGCGGGGCGGCCGCGCGTGAAAAGATCGGTGCATCATGAGCACCGCTACCGGATCCAGCCGCATTTTCTCCGGCGTGCAGCCCACGTCCGATTCGCTTCACCTGGGTAACGCGTTGGGCGCCGTCACCCACTGGGTCGAACTGCAGGACGACCATGACGCGTTCTTCTGCGTGGTCGACCTCCATGCCATCACCGTCGCCCAGGATCCCGAGGCGCTGCGGCGGCGGACCCTGGTCACCGCCGCCCAATACCTGGCGCTGGGCATCGACCCGGCGCGCAGCACCGTGTTCGTGCAGAGCCACGTGCCCGCCCACTCCCAGTTGGCGTGGGTGCTGGGCTGCTTCACCGGCTTCGGGCAGGCGTCGCGGATGACGCAGTTCAAGGACAAGTCGCTGCGCCAGGGCGCCGACTCCACCACCGTGGGCTTGTTCACCTATCCGGTGCTGCAGGCCGCCGACGTGCTGGCCTACGACACCGACCTGGTGCCGGTGGGCGAAGACCAGCGCCAGCACCTCGAGCTGGCCCGCGACGTGGCGCAGCGGTTCAACGCCCGATTCCCGGACACGTTCGTGGTACCCGACGTGCTCATCCCCAAGGCGACCGCGAAGATCTACGACCTACAGGACCCCACGTCGAAGATGAGCAAATCCGCGGCCACCGACGCCGGGCTGATCAACCTGCTCGACGATCCGGCGTTGTCGGCCAAGAAGATTCGGTCGGCGGTGACCGACAGCGAGCGCGAGATCCGCTTCGATACCGACGCCAAGCCCGGCGTGTCCAACCTGCTGACCATCCAGTCGGCGGTCAGCGGCGTCGGCGTCGACAAGCTCGTCGAGGGCTATGCCGGAAAGGGTTACGGCGATCTGAAGAAGGACACCGCCGAGGCGGTGGTCGAGTTCGTCGCCCCGATCAAGGCCCGCGTCGACGAACTGACGGCCGACTTGGCCGAATTGGAGGCCGTTTTGGCGGCCGGCGCCGAACGGGCCCAGGATGTCGCCGGGAAGACGGTCCAGCGGGTTTACGATCGGCTTGGGTTCCTTCCGCAACGGAGGTAAGACGTTTCACCATGAGCGAGCCGGCCGAGGAGGGGTTTCTTGATCGGCTGCGGTCCCGGCACGGGTGGCTCGACCACGTCATCCGCGCCTACCAGCGTTTCGACGAGCGCAACGGCGGGTTCTTCGCCGCCGGCCTCACGTATTACACGATTCTCGCGTTGTTCCCGTTGCTCATGGTCGGTTTCGCGGTGTTCGGCTTCGTGCTGGCCCGGCGGCCGCACCTGCTGAGCACGATCGACGACCACATCCGGTCCCAGGTGTCGGGCACGCTGGGTAATCAGCTGCAGGAGTTGATGAACTCGGCCATCGACGCCCGGACTTCGGTCGGTGTCATCGGTCTGGTCACCGCGGTGTGGGCGGGGCTGGGCTGGATATCGCACCTGCGGCAGGCGCTGACCGAGATGTGGTGGGACTCGCACGTGGAGTCGCCGGGCTTCGTGCGGAGCAAGTTCTCCGATCTGCTGGCGATGGTGGGGACGTTCGCGGTGATCCTGGCCACCGTCGCGCTGACCACCGTCGGCCACGCCGCGCCGATGGCCGCGTTGCTGAAATGGCTTGGCGTGCCGCAATTCGCGGTGTTCGATTGGCTGTTCTGGCTTTTCTCGATCCTGATCGCGACCTTGGTGTCGTGGCTGCTGTTCACGTGGATGATCGCGCGCCTGCCCCGGGAGAAGGTCAGCTTCGTCGATTCGATGCGGGCCGGGCTGATCGCGGCCGTCGGCTTCGAAGTGTTCAAGCAGGTGGGGTCGATCTATTTGAAGACGGTGTTGCGCAGCCCCGCGGGCGCGGCGTTCGGCCCGGTGCTGGGGTTGATGGTGTTCGCTTACATCACCGCCTATCTCGTGTTGTTCTGCACTGCGTGGGGGGCGACGGCATCCACCGACCCGCGCGACCGCCCTGTGGAGCCCCCGGCCCCGGCGATCATCGCGCCGCGGGTGCACATGGACGAAGGTCTGAGCACCCGCCAGACGCTGACCGCAATGGGGCTGGGAGCCGTTGGGGCGCTGGCACTTTCGCGGATCGCAGGGTTGGCCCGCCGTGGCCGCTAGCTGACCAACTTCAAGCCCGCGATGCAGGCCACGATGCCGCCGATCAGCAACAGCTTGGTCAACGACGCCGGTTCCTCGCCGATCAGCGCCGCGTAGCCCACCGTCAGCACGGCCCCGACGCCGACCCAGACCGCGTAACTGGTTCCGACCGGCAGCGTGCGCATCGCGGTCGCCAGCCCGGCCATCGAAAGCGCCAGTGCGACAACGAAGACCAGCGAAGGGCCGAGCCGGGAGAAGCCGTCGGACTTGTTCAGGGCGGTCGCCCACACCGCCTCCAGGACGCCCGACGCGATCAAGACGAGCCATGCCATTGCGCACCTCCACGGCGCCCGTCTTGTCGCTGGCCGGGTACGGGGCCCCTCGTCCGGTGTCAGGTGCTGACGTCTCCGATGTTAACGCTCAGAGCCAGTCGCCGCGCACCATGACGTCGCTCACCCGCAGATCACGGTCGAGCACCACAAGATTGGCGTCGTAGCCGGGCCGCAGGCTACCGACCCGTTCGAGCCCGAGCGCGCGCGCCGGGGTCGCCGACGTCACCTGAACCGCCGCGGCCAGCCCGGCGTCGCGGTTCGCGCCGAACCCGGCCACGGCGCGAAAGAGCCGATCCATGGTGGCCGTGCTGCCCGCGATCGTCGACGTCCCCTGCACCCGCGCGACGCCGGAGACCACGTCGATGCGCACCGCGCCGAGCCGATACGCGCCGTCGGCGCGGCCCGCCGCGGCGATCGCGTCGGTGATCACGGCGACGCGGTCCGCGCCGGCGGCCTCGATCACCGCGCGCGCCACGTCCGGGTGTAGGTGCACGCCGTCGGCGATGAGCTCGACGGTCACCCGTGGGTCCCGCAGCAGCGCGAGCGCCGGGCCGGGCTCCCGATGGTGCAGCGGCGGCATGGCGTTGAACAGATGCGTGCCGACCGTGGCGCCCAGCTCGATGGCGCGGCGGGTCTGCTCGTAGGTCGCGTCGGTATGGCCCACCGCCACAACGACTCCCGCGTCCAGGAAACGCCGGATGGCGGCGTCGGCACCGGGCAGCTCCGGCGCCAGGGTGACCATCTTGATCGCGTCGCCGGCGGCGGTCAGCAGCGCATCGATCTCGTCGGGGTCCGGGTCGCGCATCTGGGTGCGGTCGTGGGCCCCGCACCGTGCCCGGCTCAGCCAGGGGCCTTCGAGGTGGATCCCCGCGATCGTGCCACTCCTGGTGGCGTCGGTGAGCGCGCGCACCCCACTGAGCAATTCCGGGGGAGCGGCGGTCACCAGGCTGGCCAGCGTCGTGGTGGTGCCGTGACGCAGGTGGAAGGCGGCGGCCTTGCCGATGCCGTCGGCGTCGGTGTAGGAAGCGCCCCCGCCGCCGTGCACGTGCATGTCGATAAATCCCGGCACCACAGTGCAATCGGGGTAGTCGCGGTCGGGCGGGCGCGGCGGCGGCCCGGGCGCGGCGGCCGCGATCCGCCCGCCAGCGGTCTCGAGCCAGCCCGGTCGGCAGAGCCGCCCGTCCACGACCATGGTTCCCGCGGCGATCAGTCCCACCGGCCGCCGTTCTCCCAGAAGTGGCGGATGTCCTCGAGCTGGCGGCCCTTGGTCTCCGGCGCATACCGATAGACGAAGACGAACGCGATCAACGCGAGCGCGGCGAACGCCGCGAAAGTCCCTGCGCCGCCCAAGGAATGCAGCATGGTCAGGAAGACGGCGGCGATGATGGCGTTGGCCACCAGGTTGGAGGTCAACATGGTGCTCGACCCGATCGAGCGCAGCCGGGACGGGAAGCTTTCGCTGGCGTACACCCAGCCCAGGGAGCCGAAACCCATGGTGTAGCCGAAGATGAACAGCAACACGCCGGCGAACCCGGCGACCGCGCCGCCGATCCCACGGCCGAACACGGCCATCAGCACGACATCGGCGCCGATCATCATCGCGGTGCCGCACAACAGGATTGGCCGCCGGCCCACCCGGTCGACCAGCAGCAGCGCCGTGCCGACGGCGGCCAATCCGGCCACCTGGACCAGCGCCGGCAGACCCAGCAGCGCGAAATTTCCGGTGAAGCCCATGGCCTCGAAGATCCGGGGGCTGTAGTAGATGATCGCGTTGATGCCCGTGATCTGGATCAGGAAGCCGAGAACGACGACGAAGACAGTCGCCCGAAGATAGGGCCTGCGAACCATTTCCGGCAGCATCTCGGAGAGCCGGCCGCCACCTTCGCTGACCGCCCGGCCGATATCGGCCAGCTCGTCGTCCACCCGCGCGTCGGGCTCCACCCGCAGCAGCGCCCGCCGGGCGTCGTCGACCCGGCCTTTGAGCACGTACCACCGGGCCGTATCGGGCATCCGAATCACCAACGGCGCCAACAGCAGTGCGGGCACGCACGCCAACCCCAGCATCCACCGCCAGCTGTGCGTGCCGGCCAGCAGGTAGCCGGTCACGTATCCGACAATGAGCCCGCTGACGATCGCCAGCTGGTAAGCCGTCAGCAGCGAGCCACGCACCGCCGTCGGCGCCGATTCCGCCACGTACACCGGGACGACCACGACCGTCACGCCGATGGTCAGCCCGACGAGCAGGCGCGCCCCCAGCAGCATCGTCAGCGACACCGAGAACGCGGCCAGCAGCGCGAAAGCCGCGTAGGCGAACAGGATCAGCACGACCGAGCGTTTGCGGCCGATCACGTTGGCCAGCACACCGGCGCCGAGCGCCCCGATGATCTGGCCGATCACCACCATCGTCGTCAGCAGTTCCTGTTGCCGCGTGGACAGCCCGAAATCCTCGGTGACGAACAACTGCGCACCGGCGATGATGGACAGGTCATAGCCATAGATGACGCCCACGCTGGCGGCGGTCAGCCCGACCAGCAGGCCGCGCCGCGATCCGGTGCCCACCGGCGCTCAGCGGTGTTGGGGTCGGCGGTTCATCGAGCGTGCGGCCATGATCAAGCTAAACACGATGATGGCGCCGATGACAGCGACGCCCACCCGGACCGGCATGGCGTCCGCCGAGCCGATGATCGCGCCGGCCGCGGCGTTATTGGCGAGCCGGTCGGCGGCGGTGTCGCTCTTGGCGGGCGCCAGCGACGGGTCGGGAGCGACCAGCGAGCCGACCTGCGTGCCCTGCGGGGTGGCGAACCCGTAGTCCAGCAGATGGGCGGCCTGTTCCCACGGCGCGATCGGTTGCCGCGTCCCGTGCAGCAGCACCGCCACCAGCCGCCGCCCGTCATGGTTGGCCGCGCCCACGAACGTCTGGCCCGCGTCGTCGGTGTAGCCGGTCTTGCCGCCCAGGGCGCCGGGATACTTGTAGAGCAGCTGGTTGTCGTTCTCCAGCTCGTAGCCGGGGTGGTCGCCGTGGCCGGGGAAGTCGAACGTCCGGGTCGCGACGATGTTGGCGAACGTGGGGTTCTGCCACGCGTAGCGATAGAACAGCCCGATGTCGTAGGCCGAGGTGCTCATGCCGGGCGCGTCCAGCCCGGACGGCGTCGCCACCCGGGTGTCCTGGCCGCCGAGCTTGGCGGCCAGCACGTTGATCTTCTCCAGCGCTTGCTGCATGCCGCCGAGCTGCATGGCCAGCGCGTGGGCGGCGTCGTTGCCGGAGTGCATCAGCAGCCCGTGCAGCAGCTGGTTGACGGTGAACACGCCGCCTTCCTGGACGCCGACCTTGGTGCCCTCGGCGGCCGCGTCGTCGGCGGTTCCGGCGACCGACTTGTTCAGGTTGAGCGTGTTGATGGCGGCCATCGCCACCAACACCTTGATGATGCTGGCCGGGCGGTGCCGGCCGTGCGGGTCTTTGGCGGCGATGACCGCGCCGCTGTCTAGGTCGGCCACCAGCCAGGCCTCGGCGGACACGTCGCCCGGGAGCGGCGGCGTGTTGGGCGCGGCGACAATGCCGCAACTGGCCAGGGCGTCACCCCCGACCGGCTTGGCGGGCACCGCCAGCGGGATCGGGGGATCCCCGGCCGTGGGGACCTCCGACGAGTCCACCGCCGGCGGGGTGTTCACCTTGTACGGGCAGCTCGCGGGCGCGGCGTTGGGTTCGGCGCCGGGTTCGGCCTTGGCGGGGGGCAAGGCAATCGTGGCGGGAGCCCAGGCCACGAAACCCGCTGCGACCAGGCACGACATCGAACGTAGGAAGCTCATCGTCTGTGCACATTAAGCGATCGGGGGCCCGAATTCGGGGAGCCGCGCTGTGACTGATGAGACGGAAGTTACTCAGCCTGGGCGGCCGGCACGGGATACGCTGGGCGCGCGGTCCGCGGGAAAGCGCCCGCCCGCACCGACTTCAGAGGATTCGCCATTCCCGACGACCGATTGTGGGCCAGGCTGCGGCGCCGGCGCGACGGCGCGGCCGGTGTCGCCCCGCGCGCGCTGAAGGATCTGCTCAAACAGGTGGAGAAGGCGACCCAGGTGCGGCGTTCCGGGCTCGATCAGGTGCTGGCGGAACTCACGCTGCATCGTGATGCTGCCACCGAGCCGGAGCTGCGCTCGGCACTGGCATGGTTGTGCAACGCCGTCTCGCGGTTCGGGCGCAATCCGAGCGCCCCGCACGTCCGCGAGGTGATGCTGGCCGCCGACGCGGTCAGGCGCGCGGGCTAGTGTCTGGTGGCGATCGCAAGCGCGGCGAAGCCGGGCGCAGCGGGTCGCCACCATCCGGCTAGAGCCGCGCCGACTCCTCGTGCAGCACCTCGCGCAGGATGGCCTCGATGGTGTCGAACTCGGCCTGGCCGCTGATCAGCGGCGGCGCCAGTTGAATGACCGAATCGCCACGGTCGTCGGTGCGGCAATACAACCCGGCATCGAACAGTGCCGAGCCCACCCGCGCCAGCAGCGGCCGGCGCTCGTCGTCGCTGAACGTCTGCTTGGTCGCCTTGTCCTTGACCAGTTCCACGCCGTAGAAAAACCCCTCGCCGCGCACGTCGCCGACGATCGGCAGGTCGTAGAGCTTTTCCAGGGTGGCGCGCAAGGCCGGCGCGTTGGCCCGGACGTGATCGTTGAGCCCCTCGCGCTCGAAGATGTCGAGGTTGGCCAGCCCGACGGCCGCCGAAACCGGGTGGCCGCCAAAGGTATAGCCGTGCGGGAACATCGTCGCGCCGTCGTTGAACGGCTCGAACAGGCGCTCGCTGGCGATCATTGCGCCGATCGGTGAGTAGCCCGACGTCATTCCCTTGGCGCAGGTGATCATGTCGGGCACGTAGCCGAAGTCGTCACAGGCGAACATCGACCCGATGCGGCCGAACGCGCAGATCACCTCGTCGGAGACCAGCAGCACGTCGTATTCGTCGCAGATTTCCCGCACGCGCTCGAAATAGCCTGGGGGAGGCGGGATGCTGCCACCGGCGTTCTGCACCGGTTCCAGGAATACCGCCGCCACGGTGTCGGGGCCCTCGAACTCGATGGCCTCGGCGATGCGGTCCGCGGCCCACTGCCCGAAGGCTTTCGGGTCGGTGCGCAGCGGTTCCGGTGCCCGATAGAAGTTGGTGTTGGGCACCCGGAATCCGCCGGGCGTCACCGGTTCGAAGGGCGCCTTGTACCGGGGCAGCCCGGTGATCGCCAGGGCGCCCTGGGTGGTGCCGTGGTAGGCGACCGATCGCGAAATCACCTTGTGCTTACCGGGTTTGCCGGTGAGCTTGAAGTACTGCTTGGCCAGTTTCCACGCGGTCTCGACGGCCTCGGTGCCGCCGGTGGTGAAGAAGACGCGGTTGAGGTCACCCGGGGTGTAGCCGGCGAGGCGCTCGGCGAGCTCGATCGCCGTCGGGGTGGCGTATCCCCACAGCGGAAAGAACGCCAGCGTGCCCGCCTGCCGGACGGCGGCCTCGGCGAGCTCGGCGCGGCCGTGACCGACCTGCACGGTGAACAGCCCGGATAGGCCGTCGAGGTAACTCTTGCCGCGGTCGTCGAAGATGGTGACGCCGTCGCCGCGGGTGATGATCGGCGGCGTGATTCCCGGGCCGTGCCGGGAGAAGTGCAGCCACAGGTTGTCGGTCATTGGTGGTGAGCGTAGCGCCCGCTTCGGGCTCGGCTGGATTGCCCGACTCCTCACTCGCGCCGTTTCGGCGCTCGCCGTCGCCGGGCTTGGTTGGATTGCCCGACTCCTCACTCGCGCCGTTTCGGCGCTCGCCGTCGCCGGGCTAGGCTCGGCGATATGACCTCAGCGCAACAGGTCAGCGAATTCGAGTCGTTGCGACCGCATCTCATGTCGGTCGCCTACCGGCTGACCGGCACGATCGCCGACGCCGAGGACATCGTCCAAGATGCCTGGCTGCGCTGGCACCGCCAGGACCCCGACAAGGGAACGCAGATCACCGACCTGCGGGCGTGGTTGACCACGGTGGTGAGCCGGCTTGGTCTGGACAGGCTGCGCTCGGCGGCGCACCGGCGCGAGACCTACACCGGAAACTGGCTGCCCGAGCCCGTCGTCACCGGATTCGGCCCGCCTGCTTCCGAAGCCGACCCGCTGTCCGCGGTGGTGGCCGGCGAGGACGCCCGGTTCGCGGCGATGGTGGTGCTGGAGCGCCTCTCGCCCGACCAGCGGGTCGCGTTCGTCTTGCACGACGGGTTCGACGTGCCGTTCGCGGAGGTTGCGGAGGCGCTGGGTACCAGCGAGGCCGCCGCCCGGCAGCTGGCCTCGCGGGCCCGCAAGGCCGTCGCGGCCGAGCCACCGCCCGAACCCGACCCATCGCACAACGAGGTGGTGGGAAAGTTGTTGGCCGCCATGGCCGCCGGCGATCTGGAGGCCGTGGTCTCCTTGCTGCACCCGGACGTCATCTTCACCGGCGATTCAAATGGCAAGGCGCCCACGGCCGTTCACGTCATCCACGGCCCGGACAAGGTGGTCCGGTTCATGCTCGGCCTGGCAAACCGCTACGGGCCCGCCTTCTACACGTCCTATCAAGCAGGACTGGTCAACGGCGAGCTGGGCATCTACACCGCCGGCTTCCCCGCTGCCGACGGCTACCGCGAGATGTGCCCGCGGATCATGGCGATGACGGTGCGCGACGGAAAGGTTTGCGCCTTATGGGATGTCGCCAATCCCGAGAAGTTCACCGGCTCTCCGCTGCGGCGCGAGCAGCCGTAAGTCAGTCGAGTCAGGCGCAGATTGGAGAGAGCACATGGGCGGCAGCGTCACCGAAACGATGGGCAAATTGATGTTCCGCGGTATGGACATGATGCGCCACCGCAGCGCCTTCGACGTCGGCGCTGCGACCCCGCAAGGTAAGGACTTCACCGGTTTCGACAAAACGCGGCAAATCTTGTTGGTGACGTTCAAGCGTTCCGGCGAGGCGATGCCGAGCCCGATCAACCACGGTGTCGCCGACGGAAAGATCTACGTGCGAACGGATGCGTCCACCGGAAAGGTGAAGCGGATCAACAACAATCCGCGTGTCGTTGTGGTGCCCAGCAGTCTTCGCGGCAAGCCAAAAGGGCAAGCGGTCGCCGGAAAGGCCAGGATCTTGCCCGAGTCCGAACACGCCCACGCGTACAAGGTGATTGCGGCGAACTGGAGCCTGCCGATGAAGTTATTCGAGCGCGGTCTGGACAAGGGCAGCGCGGCGCTCAGTATTCCGACCACCTATATCGAGATCGAGCCCGCCCAGGAGGGCTGATCAGCCCACGCCCTGGTTTGCTAGCCAACGGGCGACGACCCGCTGCGCCCGGCTACGCCGCGCTTGCGATCGTCGCTAGCCAACGGGCGACGACCCGCTGCGCCCGGCTACGCCGCGCTTGCGATCGTCGCTAGCCAACGGGCGACGACCCGCTGCGCCCGGCTACGCCGCGCTTGCGATCGTCGCTAGCCCAGGGAATCCGGCACGCGTCACCCGAATTGAAGCCTTGCTCGGTGATGCCCAGCGCGGTGTTCACCCGCGCCCGCATGTTCTCCAATCCAATTTGATAGGTCAGCTCGAACACCCCGGCATCGCCGAAGCGGGCCCGCAGGTCGTCGACCTGCTCGTCGGTGACGGTGTGCGGATCTGTGGTCATCGCGTCGGCATAGGCGATGGCGGCACGCTCGTCGTCGGTATAGGCCGGCGAGGTGGCGTAGTTGTCGATCTCCTTGAGCCGCTCCACGTCCAGGCCGTCCAGGCGCTGCAGCATCGATCCGAAGTCGACGCACCACGAGCAGCCGATCTGGCGCGCGGTCCACAACACCGCCAGCTCACGCACGCTGGCCGGCAGGGTTTTCGACGCCCGCTCGACCATCGTTTCGTGCATGGCGCTCGCGGTCATCAGCTTGCGATGATGCGCGGCCACGGCGAACGGCTCGGGAACTTGGCCGTAGCGACGCTTGGCTATCCGGTACATGGCCCGGATCAGCAATCCGGCGCGCTTGGGGGGCAGGGGCTCGATGCGGGTTTTCTGTGTCATACCCCTCAGACGAGACAGCCCGGCGATGTGTGACGAGCAGACGCGGCAGGTCAGCGCGAGAACATGATCGCGCGCTTGACCTCCTGGATCGCCTTGGTGATCTGGATACCGCGCGGGCAGGCCTCGGTGCAGTTGAACGTGGTGCGGCACCGCCACACGCCGTCGACCTCGTTGAGGATGTCCAGGCGCTCGGCGGCCGCCTCGTCGCGGCTGTCGAAGATGAACCGGTGGGCGTTGACGATCGCGGCCGGGCCGTAGTAGCTGCCCTCGTGCCAGAAGATCGGGCAGCTGGTGGTGCACGCCGCGCACAGGATGCACTTGGTGGTGTCGTCGTAGCGGGCGCGGTCGGTCGGGCTCTGAATGCGTTCGCGCGTCGGCGGGTTGCCGGTGGTGATCAGGTACGGTTTGACCGCGCGGTAGGCGTCGAAGAACGGCTCCATGTCGACCACGAGGTCCTTCTCGACCGGCAGCCCGCGGATCGGCTCGACCGTGATGGTCAGCGATTTGCCCGCCTTCTTGGGGAGCAGGTCGCGCATCAGCACCTTGCAGGCCAACCGGTTGACACCGTTGATCCGCATGGCATCCGACCCGCACACCCCGTGCGCGCAGGAGCGCCGGAAGGTCAGCGTCCCGTCCAGGTAGCTCTTGATGTAGATCAGCAGGTTGAGCATCCTGTCGCTGGGCAGGCAGGGCACCCGAAAGCTTTGCCAGCCACCGGTTTCCGCGTAGGCATCGGGCTGGTCGGGGTTGAACCGGGCGATCTTGACGGTCACCATCACCGCCTCGTCGGGAACCGGCGGAAGGGGCGGTTCCAGACTTTCGGCCTGCGGCTCTGCAACGTCCGTCATCAGTACTTCCGTTCCTTGGGTTCGTAGCGCGTCTGCACCACGGGCTTGAAGTCCAGCGCGATGTCGCTCAAAAGGTCGGTGCCCTGCTTATAGGCCATGGTGTGGCGCATGTAGTTGACGTCGTCGCGGTTGGGGTAGTCCTCGCGGGCGTGCCCGCCGCGGGACTCCTTGCGGTTCAGCGCGCCGACCACGGTGACCTCGGCCAGCTCGAGCAAGAAGCCCAGCTCGATGGCCTCCAGCAGGTCGCTGTTGAATCGCTTCCCCTTGTCGTGCACGGTGATTCGCGAATAGCGCTCCTTCAGGGCGTGGATGTCGGTCAGCGCCTGCTTGAGCGTCTCCTCGGTGCGGAACACCGCGGCGTTGTTGTCCATCGACTGCTGCAACGCGTTGCGGATGTCGGCGACGCGCTCGTTGCCGTGCTCGGAGAGGATGTCGCCCACCCAGCCGACGACCATCGCCGCCGGATCCGGCGGCATGTCCACGAAGTCGTGTCCCCGTGCGTAATTGGCGGCGGCGATGCCGGCCCGGCGGCCGAACACGTTGATGTCCAGCAGCGAGTTGGTGCCCAGCCGGTTGGCGCCGTGCACCGACACGCACGCGCATTCGCCCGCCGCGTACAGGCCCGGGACCGTGGAGGTGTTGTCCCGCAACACCTGTCCGGTGACGGTGGTCGGGATGCCGCCCATCACGTAGTGACACGTCGGGTACACCGGGACCAGCTCCTTGACCGGGTCCACGCCCAGATAGGTGCGGGCGAACTCGGTGATGTCGGGCAGCTTGGCCTCGAGCACGTCCTCGCCGAGGTGCCGGACGTCGATGTATACGTAGTCCTTGTGCGGGCCGGCGCCGCGGCCCTCCAGGACTTCCAAAACCATTGAGCGAGCGACGATGTCGCGCGGTGCCAGGTCGACGATCGTCGGTGCGTAGCGTTCCATGAACCGCTCACCCTCGCCGTTGAGCAGCCGGCCACCCTCGCCGCGCACGGCCTCGGAGATCAGGATGCCCAAACCGGCCAGGCCGGTGGGGTGAAATTGGTGAAACTCCATGTCCTCCAAGGGAAGTCCCTTGCGGAAGACGATGCCGATGCCGTCGCCGGTCAGCGTGTGCGCGTTGGAGGTGGTCTTGTACATGCGGCCCGAACCGCCGGTGGCGAGCACGATCGCCTTCCCGTGGAAGACGTGGATCTCGCCGGTGGCCAGCTCGTAAGCGACCACGCCGGTGGCCACCGGCCCGCTCGGCGTCTGCGTCAAAACCAGGTCCAGCGCGTAGAACTCGTTGAAGAACTGCACGTCGTGCTTTACGCAGTTCTGGTACAGCGTCTGCAGGATCATGTGGCCGGTGCGATCGGCGGCGTAACAGGACCGGCGCACCGGGGCCTTGCCGTGGTCGCGGGTGTGTCCGCCGAACCGGCGCTGGTCGATGCGGCCCTCGGGGGTGCGGTTGAACGGCATCCCCATCTTTTCCAGGTCGAGCACCGCGTCGATGGCTTCCTTGCACATGATCTCCACCGCGTCCTGGTCGGCGAGGTAGTCGCCGCCCTTGACGGTGTCGAAGGTGTGCCATTCCCAGTTGTCCTCTTCGACGTTGGCCAGCGCCGCGCACATGCCGCCCTGGGCGGCGCCGGTGTGGCTGCGGGTGGGGTAGAGCTTGGTCAGCACCGCGGTGCGCACCCGGGGACCCGCTTCCACCGCGGCGCGCATCCCTGCGCCGCCCGCGCCGACGATCACCACGTCGTACCGGTGTTGCTGGATCACGGGTCAGCCTCCCTCCGTCAGGCGTGAATGTTGGGGTCGAACGTCAGCAGCACGTAGGTGCCCAGCACCAACGTGAACCCCATCGACAGCAACAGCAGGCTGTTGAGCCAGAACCGGGTGCTGTCCTTGCGGCTGTAGTCGTCGATGATCGTGCGCAGGCCGTTGCCGCCGTGCAGCTGCGCCAGCCACAGCAGCGCGAGGTCCCAGAATTGCCAGAACGGCGACGCCCAGCGCTGCGCCACATAGTTGAAGTCGATGCGGTACACGCCGTTGTCCCACATCAGCATGATGAACAGGTGGCCGATCGCCAGCACGAACAGCGCGATGCCCGAGAACCGCATGAACAGCCAGGCGAACTTCTCGAAGTTGGGGATGCCGGCCCGGCGCCGCGGCGAGCGGGGATTGTCCAGGCTGGCGGGCCGGTCGTAGCTGCGTTGTTTGACCGGCGCCGTCTGGCCGCGGGTCAGCTGAAGGTCGGGGCTGCTCATCGGAAGTGCTCCATCATGTGGATGACGGTCACGACGCCGGCCGGGACCATCAGCAGCAGGAACACGACGCCGACGACCCAGAACATCAGGCGCTGGTAGCGCGGGCCCTCGGACCAGAAGTCGATCAGGATCACCCGGATCCCGTTCAGGCCGTGGAAGAGCACCGCGGCGATCAGGCCGTATTCCATCAGGCCGACGATGGGCATCTGATAGTCGTGGATCACCGCGTTGTAGGTCTGGGGGCTGATCCGCAGCATCGCCGCGTCCAGGACGTGCACGAACAGGAAAAAGAAGATGGTCGCGCCGCTGATGCGATGCAGCACCCACGACCACATGCCGGGATCGCCCCGGTAGAGGGTCCGCGGCGGCCTGCGTTTGCGCGAGGTCGCCGGTGCGGGTGCCGCCGGATCCGCGGTTGTCGGTTGTGTAGTCACCCCAGTCCTCACCAGCCTTCTTGCGACCTTCTTGCGACGTTGCGCGACAGTCACGCCGGGCACTTGAGCTTAGCTCGCGCACGGTGTGGCTTGCGTCAATGTCCGTCAAGCGAAATGCCGTTTTGCGGCTAGGGTGACTGTCGGAAACGGCCACCGACGAGCGGGGTTGCGCGATGCCGGAGATCGACTGGAAAAGGTTGCGGGACAAGGCAATCCAGGTATCCGAAGGGGCCTATGCGCCGTACTCGCGGTTCGCAGTGGGTGCGGCCGCGCTGGTCGACGATCACCGCGTGGTCACCGGGTGCAATGTGGAGAACATCTCATATGGCCTTGGTCTCTGTGCCGAGTGCGCCGTGGTGTGCGCCCTGCATTCCACCGGCGGCGGCCGGCTGATCGCGCTGGCGTGCGTGGACCAGCGCGGATCGGTGCTCATGCCGTGCGGGCGATGCCGCCAGGTGCTGCTCGAACACGGCGGTCCCGAGTTGCTGATCGACCATCCGCGCGGGCCGCGCCGGCTCGGCGACCTGCTGCCGGATGCCTTCGGTCCCGACGACGTGGCCGCCGGGCGTCGCTGATGCCGCCCGCCTTTGATGCGCCCACGGTGATCAGGACCAAGCGCGACGGCGGCCGGTTGTCCGACGCCGCCATCGACTGGGTCGTCGACGCCTACACCGCCGGCCGGGTGGCCGAGGAGCAGATGGCGGCCCTGCTGATGGCGATCCTGTTGCGGGGCATGGATCGCGGCGAGACGGCCCGGTGGACGTCGGCGATGCTGGCCTCGGGCGAGCGGCTCGACTTCGGCGACCTCGGCGTGCCCACGGTCGACAAGCACTCCACCGGCGGGGTGGGGGACAAGATCACCCTGCCCCTGGTGCCCGTCGTCGCCGCGTGCGGCGCCGCGGTGCCGCAGGCGTCGGGCCGCGGGCTCGGCCACACCGGCGGCACGCTGGACAAGCTGGAATCCATCGCCGGATTCACCGCCGCGCTGTCCAACCGGCGGGTGCGCGACCAACTGCGCGACCTCGGCGCGGCCATCTTCGCCGCCGGTGACCTGGCCCCGGCCGACGCCAAGCTGTACGCGCTGCGCGACATCACCGCCACCGTCGAGTCGCTGCCGCTGATCGCGAGCTCGGTGATGAGCAAGAAGCTGGCCGAGGGGGCCGGCGCGCTGGTGCTCGACGTGAAGGTCGGTTCCGGGGCGTTCACCGACTCGGAAGCGCAGTCCCGCGACCTGGCGAGCACCATGGTCGCGCTGGGCGCCGCGCACGGGGTGCCCACCCGCGCGCTGCTGACGGACATGAACACCCCGCTGGGCGCGACCGTCGGCAACGCCCTCGAGGTCGCCGAGTCGCTCGAGGTGCTGGCCGGGGGCGGGCCGCCCGACGTCGTCGAGCTGACGCTGCGGCTGGCCTCCGAGATGCTCGAGCTGGCCGGGGTCGACGGCCGCGATCCCGCCGAGACACTGCGGGATGGCACCGCGATGGACCGGTTTCGCCAGCTCGTCGCCGCCCAGGGCGGCGATTTGTCGGTGCCGCTGCCGATCGCTCGGCATGCCGAGACCGTGACCGCCGCCCGGGGCGGCACAATGGGCGATATCGACGCGATGGCAGTGGGGCTGGCGGCTTGGCGGCTCGGAGCGGGCAGATCCCGTCCGGGCGATCGCGTGCAGTTCGGCGCCGGCATCCGGCTGCATCGCCGCCCCGGCGAGCCGGTCACGGCCGGTGAGCCGCTGTTCACCCTGTACACCGACACCCCGGAGCGCTTCGGCGCGGCGCTCGCCGAGCTGGACGGCGCCTTCGGCGTCGGCGACGCCGCCCCGGCTTCGCGTCCGCTGATCATCGATCGGATCGCGCAATGACCGCGCCGCTGGGCCTCGAGCAGATCCGCAAGGCCCCCAAGGCCCTGCTGCACGACCACCTCGACGGCGGGCTGCGCCCGTCGACCGTGCTCGAGATCGCCGGGCAGACCGGCTACGACGAGCTGCCCGCCACCGACGTCGACGAGCTGGCGACGTGGTTTCGCACGCGTTCGCACAGCGGCTCGCTGGAGCGCTACCTGGAGCCGTTCTCCCACACCGTCGCGGTGATGCAGACCCCCGAGGCGCTGCACCGCGTCGCCTACGAGTGCGTCGAAGACCTGGCCGCCGACTCGGTGGTCTACGCCGAGGTGCGGTTCGCACCCGAGCTGCACATCGACCGCGGGATGTCCTTCGACGCGATCGTCGATGCCGTGCTGGCCGGATTCGCCGACGGCGAGAAGGCCTGTGCCGGCGCGGGCCGTCCGATCGTGGTGCGCCTACTGGTCACCGCGATGCGGCACGCGGCGGTGTCCCGCGAGATCGCCGAGCTGGCAATCCGGTTCCGGGACAAGGGCGTTGTCGGCTTCGACATCGCCGGCGCCGAGGCCGGCAACCCGCCGACGCGCCACCTGGACGCCTTCGAGTACATGCGAGACCACAACGCGCGCTTCACCATTCACGCCGGCGAGGCGTTCGGCCTGCCGTCCATCCACGAGGCGATCGCGTTCTGCGGTGCCGACCGGCTGGGGCACGGGGTGCGGATCGTCGACGACATCGACGTGCTGCCCGACGGGCAGGTCCGGTTGGGCCAGCAGGCGGCGATCCTGCGGGACAAGCGAATTCCGCTGGAACTGTGTCCGAGCTCGAACGTGCAGACCGGCGCCGTCAAGAGCATCGCCGAGCATCCGTTCGACCTGCTGGCCCGCGCCCGGTTCCGGGTGACCGTCAACACCGACAACCGGTTGATGAGCGATACCTTCATGAGCCGCGAGATGCTCCGCCTGGTGGAGGCGTTCGGCTACGGCTGGAGCGACCTCGAACGGTTCACCATCAACGCGATGAAGTCCGCGTTCATCCCGTTCGACGAGCGGCTGGCCATCATCGACGAGGTGATCAAGCCGCGATACGCGGTGCTGATCGGCTGAGCCGCCGGTGCGACGTTCTCAGATGTGCCCGGGCATCCCCATCGACGGGTCGGCCGCCGGCATGGGTGGTGGCTCCACCATCGGCGGCGGGGCCATCGGCGGTGGTTCTACGGGGGCCGCGGCCATGGGCGCCGGCGGTTCCGGCGGCGGCGCGATGGGCGGCGGGGGTGGCGGCGGGGCGTACGGGCCACCCGCGCACACCGGGTCGCTGGGCATGCTGATGCAGCTCAAATCCGCGGGGCCGGTGGGCGCCCCGCCCATGGCGTACGGGCCGCCCTGGCACTGCGCCAGCCCCGGCATCCCCGCACATCGGGGATCCGACGGGTTGGTGGGAAGGCCGGGATCGGGATCGTCGAGCGGCGCGGCGGGTGTGCGCGCGAAGCCGGGTGCCGCGTTCGCCGGGATCGTCGCACCCGCCGTGGCCGCCCCCAAAATCGACAGGGCCACAACCGTTTTCGTCATCGTGCCGCGCAACCTCGAGGCCGTTACCCAGGTCATCGTTCCCCCCGATACATGCGGACCGGGAGCGCTGCGCCCCCGCGTTATTCGATCAGTCTGCTCCATCGCGGCCAAATCCGGTAGCCCATAACGGATCCGGGTCGACGGACAAGCCGATGGCGCGCACCGTGCCGGCCAGGTGGGTCTGCACCGCGGTCGCCGCCCGCGCGCGATCGCCGTCGCGCAGGGCTTCGGCGATACCCCGATGCTCCTCGAGAATCGTGGCCACCCGGTCGGGGTCGCGCAGCGTCGATTCGCCGATCATCCGCATCTGGCGGTCGCGCAGGGACGCGTAGAAGCCGGACAGGATGGCGTTGCCCGACTCCTGCAGCGTGATGGCGTGGAAGGCGCGGTCGGCCTCCACGAATTCTCGCCAGTCCGCCGCGGCGGCCGCGTCGCGTTGCCGGGCAAGCTCGCCGGACAGGCGCCCGAACACGGCGGCGCATGCGGCGGCGCCGCGCCCGATCACCTTGCCCGCCGCGAACTGCTCGAGCACCAGCCGCGCCTCCATCACCGCGCGCACCTCGTCGGGCGACACCGGAACCACCAGGGCCCCCCGCTGGGGATACAGGCGCAGCAGCCCCTCGGCCTCCAGCCGCAAAAACGCCTCGCGCACCGGCGTGCGCGACATCCCCAGCGCGCTGGCCACGTCGCCCTCGCTGATCAGCTCGCCGCCGGGGAACTCGCCGGTGAGCACCCGCGTCTTGACATAGTCCAGTGCGCGGTCCTTGGCCGTCGCCGTCCGCCTGTCCTTCGCAGCCACGCCCGGCCTCTTCTCTGGTAGCTAAGTCGTATCTCAACCGACCAATTGACCGTACACCGACCGCGTCTAGCTGCGACGTTTGACGCTTAGATACAAGATAAATACTATTTAGATACCAGATACACCTGAGCGGCAAGGGAGACCGACATGCAGCAGCTAGCGACCCCGAACCTGGACCCGACGGTCCCCGCGCCGATGGTCAACGTCGCCGAGTACGCGTTCGAGGGGCGGTTCGAAGAGTGGGCCGAGCAGGCCGAATACTTCGAGTACTCCAGGGCCGCCAACCCGATCGGCTCGGGGCTGACCCCGCGGGTGCCGATCCGGCGGTTCGGTCCCGAGCTCTACCTCGACGCGCCGACCGGCGTGATCCCGCTGGACCTGTCGGCCGAGCTGGGCGGCCCGGCCGGCGCGGCGACCAGCCCCGCGCTGCTGGCCAACTTCGTGTCCATTCGTGCGAACGAGCACGTCGACACCCACCCCAACGCCACCTCGCAGCTGTATTACGTGCTCTACGGGCGGGGGTTCGCGGCGGTCAACGGCCGCCTGATCGAGTGGGAGAAGGGCGACTTCGTGACGCTGCCCGCCGGCGCGCACTCGGTGTTCTATGCCGGCGCTGACACGGCCATGTACTGGGTGCACGACGAGCCCCTGATGCGTTACCTCGGCGCCGACGCGACCCGGCCCCGCTTCCGGGCGACCAAGTTCCGCCGCGCCGACGCCGTCGCCAAGCTGACCGAGATCGCGTCGCGCCCCGGCGCCAACGAGAAGAGCCGTGTCAGCGTCCTGCTGGCCAACGCCGAGCAGGACCAGACCCTGACCATCACGCACGTGCTGTGGGCCATGTTCGGCGTGCTTCCGCCCCATCAGGTGCAGCGCCCGCACCGGCACCAGTCGGTCGCGCTGGACCTCATCCTGGACGCGCCCGCGGCCGGCTGCTACACGCTGCTGGGCACGCGTCTCGACGAGCGGGGCGGCATCGTCGATCCCATCCGGGTGGACTGGCAGGCCGGTGGCGCCTTCACCACCCCGCCGGGCATGTGGCACGCCCACTACAACGAGACCGACGAGCCGGCCCACCTGATCCCGGTCCAAGACGCCGGGCTGCAGACCCACCTGCGCAGCCTCGACATCAAGTTCACCCAGCGCCGCGATCTCGCCGCGGGCTGAGCCGGGGCCCGATGCGGGGCCCGGATTCGACGCCTAGTGTGGCTCGACATGAAGGTGCCGCTGCTGGGCCCGGTGTCGCTGACTGGATTCCAGAACCCCTGGTTCTTCCTCGCGCTGCTGGCCGTGCTGCTGGTGATCGGCCTTTATGTCGTGCAGCAATTCGCCCGCCGTCGCCGGGTGCTGCGGTTCGCCAACATGGAGGTGCTGGAGCGCGTGGCCCCGCCGCACCCGAGCCGGTGGCGGCACGTGCCGACCATCCTGCTGGCCACGTCGCTGGTGCTGCTGACCACGGCGATGGCCGGGCCGACGTCGGATGTCCGGATCCCGCTCAACCGCGCGGTCGTGATGCTCGTCATCGACGTCTCGGAATCGATGGCCTCCAACGATGTTCCGCCCAACCGCCTGGCCGCGGCGAAGGAGGCCGGCAAGCAGTTCGCCGATCAGCTGACGCCGGCCATCAACCTGGGGCTGGTGGAGTTCGCGGCCAACGCCACGCTGCTGGTGCCCCCGACGACGAACCGCGGCGCGGTGAAGTCGGGCATCGACAGTCTGCAGCCCGCCCCGAAAACCGCTACGGGAGAAGGCATTTTCACCGCGCTGCAGGCGATCGCGACGGTCGGCTCGGTGATGGGCGGCGGCGAAGGCCCGCCGCCGGCGCGGATCGTGCTGGAGTCCGACGGCGCCGAGAACGTGCCGCTGGACCCCAACGCCCCGCAGGGGGCGTTCACCGCCGCCCGGGCCGCCAAGGGCCAAGGGGTGCAGATCTCGACGATCTCGTTCGGCACCCCGTACGGGACCGTCGACTACGAGGGCGCCACCATTCCGGTCCCGGTGGACGATCAGACCCTGCAGAAGATCTGCGAGATCACCGACGGCGAGGCGTTCCACGCCGACAGCCTGGACTCGCTGAAGAACGTGTACACGACGCTGCAGCGCCAGATCGGCTACGAAACCGTCAAGGGCGACGCGAGCCTGGCGTGGATGCTGCTCGGTGCCGTCGTGATGGCCGGCGCCGTGCTGGCCGGCCTGCTGCTGAACCGCAGGCTGCCCGCCTGACCCGCCGGGCGGGCTCGGTCGGTGGACGGGCGCTAGGTCGGCAGGCGCCGGTTGATCAACAGCGCCAACGCCGTCGCGATGAGCGCCGCGAGCACCCCCATGCGCAGCCAGCCGGAACTGCCGGGTCCCGGCACGGTGCGGTAGCCGATCTCGTTCTCGATCGCGTTGTAGCTCTTGTTGAGCTCGCCGATGTTGGTGGCGGTGTAGGGCTGCCCGCCGGAGAGCCGGGCGATCGTCTTCATCTGGTCGGTCGACACCGGGACCGCGACGCGCTGCCCGTCCATCTCGATCTCGCCGCCTTTGGTGCCGAACGAGATCGTCGAGATGGGCACGCCCTCGTCCTTGGCCAGGCGCGCCGCGGTGTAGACACCGTCGTGCGGATCGCTGGGGTTGGACGGCTTGTTCTCGCGGCCGTCGGAGAGCAGCACGATACGGGCCGGCGGCGGATTGTCGCCCCCGGTGACCGCCGTGGCGCCGATCGCGTGCAGGGCGGTGAAGATGGCCTGGCCGGTGGCCGTGCTGTCGGCGAAGTCCAGCTTCTTGAGTGCGTCGATGGTCGCCTGGTGCTGCGGCGTGGGCGGGACCAGCAAGTAGGGCGTGCCGGCGAAGCCGACCAGCCCGAGGTTGATGCCGGGCGTCAGCTGGCTGGCGAACTGGCTGGCCGCTTGTTCGGCGGCCTTGAGCCGGGTGGGTTCGACGTCGGTCGCCCGCATTGACTGCGACATGTCGATGACGAGCATGATGACGGCGCGGTTGCGCGGGATGCGCATGTCGTGGGTGGGGGTGGCCAGCGCGATCGTCAGCAACGCCAGGCTGAGTAGCGACGCGGCGATCGGCAGGTGCCGCCACGGCGACTGCGCCACGGGGGCGTCGGTGTAGCGGTGCAGCCGTCGGTTGCGACGGGCCTGCACCACGACGTAGACGGCCAGCAGGGCCAGGGGCACCAAACCGAACAGCAACATGGCCGGGCGCTGGAACCCGTACAGCGGCAGCGGGCCGATTCCGGGAAGCGACACGTCACCAACCTAGCCCGTGAAACGCCCTACTCGCGGCGGAGCCGGCCCTCGACGAATTGCTCCAGCTTCTCCCACTCGCGCACCGCCGCGGCGTACGGCGGCGACGGCTTGGTGACCGAGCCGGGTTCGAGCACGGCGGCCACCAATTTGCCCAGCGGCCGGTTGGTTTCGAGCGCCTTGTCCACCGCGGGATCCTCGGAGTAGTCGCCGATGTCGCGGAGCACCTCGACGGCCAGTTCCAGTTGCTCCCGGTCCACGGCCTCGGGCCCGTCGGCCAGGTCGTCGGCCAGGCCGGTGAGCACGTAGATGTTGTCGTCGGTGACCTCGACCGTGAGCGACCCGTCGGTGGCGGCGGTGCGGATGTCGTCGTAGGTGCTCAGATCGGACAGGTCGTGGTCGTGCTCGTCGGCCAGGTAGCGGGCCAGCGCGCGCTCGGACGGGAACACGCTGATCCGTCCGTTGCGGCCCAGGAAGATCGGCTCGTCGTCGAGGTAGCAGCGCAGGGTGAAGAAGGTGCCCGAGCTCGTCATGATCCGGATCGGATCGATGCCGACCTGCAGCCAGAAGTCCTTGTCGCCGCCGAGCACCGCGGTGTCGCCGGCCGCCCGGGCTTCGGTGTCGTCGTCCTCGTCGTCTTCGTCAACTTCGTCGTCAATGTCGTCGTCAATGTCGTCGGCCGCGGATTCCTCGACGGCGTCTTCGGTCTCGTCCTCTTCGCGCTCCTCGGCCAGTTCGTCTTCGGCCTTGGCCGACAACTTGGCGTCGACGTCGGGGGTGGTGGCGATGTCATCGATCGCGCCCAGCACGTCGTCCCAGCTGCGCCCGATGATCTCGGCGATCGCATGCCAGCGTTTGGCGCCGGCCTTGCCGGTGAAGTGCTCGACCCCGCCCGACACCGTGCCCAGGCTGGGGTTGCCGTTGAAGAACTTCGACACCGCCGCCAGCTCGCACACCGATCCGATGGACGACACGATGGCCAGCGTGCCCGCCAGCGCGGACACCGATTCCGCGGTGGGCTTCTCGGAGACCAGTTCCTCGACCGCGACCAGATCGAACTGCTTGTCCTCGGCGGGCTCGAAGTCATGCGCGTGCGCCGACGTCAGGGCCTTCCACGCCGGGTGGTCGGTCAGGTCGTTGTCGGTGTCGGACCGCACGAACGCCACCAGGTCGGCGACGGAGGAGAAGACGAACAGGTCCTCGTCCTTGCCCAGGAAGGCCTCCCACTCGTCGCCGGAGTCACGCCAGCGGGGCGCCCACACGGTGTAGCGGTCGCCGGCGGACAGGCTCAGGCGAATGGGCACGAGGTCAGCAGCCATGCGGCACAGAATAGCGACGACCGGCCAAGGCGCCGCCGGGCAGTGGTGATCGCGAGCGCGGCGGAGCCGGGTGAAGCGGGTCGCCACCATCAGCCCAGTGGTCTAGTCCCAGATGTCGGTGATGGGCGCGGCGCTGGCGGCATAGCCCGTCTTGGGTAGCCCGTACATCTGCTCCACCGTGGAAAGCACGTTGTAGTGGTTGATCTGCTCGCTGTAGTTGCCGGGGCGGACGTGGGCGCCGTAGAACACCGTGGGGATCTGGTTGTGGCTGCCGTTGTCGTCCTCGTCGAACGTCAGGATCAGCAGGCTGTTGTTGGCCACCGCCCAATTGGCGTAACCGGACAGCTGGCGATTCAGCCAGGCGTCGGCCTGCGCGATGGACCCGTCGTGCATGTTGTTGTCGTTGTTGGGGATGACGAACGACACGGTCGGCAGGCTGGCGTAGTTGCCCATCGGGAACGCGGAGAACGGCATCGAGTTCGCCGCCGGCACGTTGGTGAAGTTGGCCCACGGCACGTGCTTGCGCGCGTACTTGCCCGCGGTGCACACCGGCGAGCCTACGGTTGGCAGGCCTTCGGCGAAGCCGACGAACGTGTGGCCCGCGGCCAGCAATTCGGATCCGAGATTGGGGGCCGCGCCGGCGTTGATCGGGCACAGGTCCTTGGTCACCCCGAAGGTGTTGCCCGCGAACAGCGCCAGGTAATTCGGTTCGCTGGGGTGGGTTTCGGCGTATGACTGCGTCATGTTGGCGCCATTGGCGGCCAGGGAGGTGATGAAGGGCGCCGACTTGTTGCCGATGATGCCGTTCTCGGAACGGTTTTCCTCCACCACGATCACGATATGCGCCGGTTGCGGAATGGCCGCTGCCGCAAGGCCTATGCGCGGGGTCAGCGGACTTGCCGCCAGTGCCACCAAAGCGACCACCCCGAGCGCCAGCAGGAGGCGATGCGCCCTGCCGAGTAGGCTTCTCGGACTTCGATTTTCGCGCGACACCCCGGGAGTATACGAACGCGCGTGCGCTGTGGCCGGACGAACGCAAGCGTGTCAGAAGGGCTTTGCCCGATCGTTATATACCCTTCATGGGATGGACGTGCGCGTGATCGACCACCCGCTGGCCGCGGCCCGGCTGACGGTGCTGCGCGACGAACGCACCGACAATGCCGGGTTTCGGGCCGCGCTGCGCGAGCTCACGCTGATGCTGGTGTACGAGGCCAGCCGGGAGGCGCCGCGAAAGTCGGTCAGGATCCGCACCCCGGTGGCCGCGACGGCCGGGACGCGACTGGTCAACCCGCCGCTGCTGGTTCCGGTGCTGCGGGCCGGGTTGGGCATGGTCGAGGCCGCCCAGGCCGCGATACCCGAGGCGGAGGTGGGTTTCGTCGGTGTCGCCCGCGACGAGGAAACCCACCTGCCGGTCCCGTATCTCGAGGCGCTGCCCGACAAACTCGCGCGCCGGCCGGTGATGGTCCTCGACCCCATGCTGGCCACCGGCGGGTCGATGGCCCACACCATCGGCCTGCTGCAGCGCCGCGGCGCCACCGACATCACCGCGCTGTGCCTGGTCACCGCGCCGGAAGGCCTTGCGGCCGTGCAGAAAGCGGCGCCGGACGCGCGAGTGTTCACCGCCGCGGTCGACAAGGGGCTCAACAAGTCGGCCTATATCGTGCCTGGCCTCGGCGACGCGGGGGACCGCCAGTTCGGGCCGAACCTGTTCACCAGCCCCGCATCGCAGCGACCAGCTCGGCGCGCAGGGCACCGGCGCGCCGCCGCGAAGAATCCAGATCGTCGCTAGGCGTGCAGCGAATCTCCAAGTAGCACTTCAGTTTCGGCTCGGTCCCGGAGGGCCGCACCACCACCCTGACCGACGTGTGGTCGTCACCGCCGGTGAAGATCAGCGCATCGGTGACGTCGGTGAGTTCGGCGGGGAACCCGGCTAGCGTCGCCGGCGGAGTGGTCCGTAGCCGGTGCATCAGCGCGGCCGCCTCGGCGGGGTCGGCGACCCGGCGCGAGACCGCGGCGACGTCGTGCACGCCGTATCGGCGCGCCAGCTCGTCGAGCAGGTCGACGACCGAACGGCCTTGGCGCAGCAGCGTGGCCACCAGGTCGCACACCAGGACCGCGGCGCTGATGCCGTCCTTGTCGCGTACAGCGTCCGGGTCGACGCAGTGCCCGATCGCTTCCTCGTAGGCGTATACCAGGGTGCCGCCGGGGACCTCGGCATCGGCGCGCGCCAGCCATTTGAAGCCGGTGAGGGTTTCGACGTGGACGGCGCCGCGGTGCGCGGCGATGGCCGACAGCATCCGCGAGGACACCAGGGTGCTGGCCACCACGGGCGTTTCGGCGCGCTGCGGCTGGGAAAGAATGTAATCTCCTAGCAGCCAACCGGTTTCGTCGCCGGACAGCATCCGCCACCCCGCTTTGTCGGGAATGCCGACGGCGCACCGGTCGGCGTCGGGATCCAGCGCGATCGCCACGTCGGCGCGCACGTCGGAGGCCAGGGCCAACAGAGCGTCGGCGGCACCCTGCTCCTCGGGGTTGGGGAACGCGACGGTGGGGAAGTCCGGGTCCGGAGCGAATTGTGCTGCGACGGTGTGCACTTGGGCGAACCCGGCGCGGCGCAGCGTCTCCACGGCCACCGCGCCGCCCACCCCGTGCAGGGCCGTCAGGGCGACCCGCGCCGAGCCCGCCCCGCTCCGCAGCCCGGACGCGCGCTCGACGTAGCGCTCGACCAGATCGGCCTGGCCCGGTTCGACGGGGGCCCTGCCGATCTGGTCGGCGGGCGGGGCGTCGGCCATCGCGGCCTCGATCTCGCGGTCGGTGGGGGAGACGAGCTGGATGCCGCCGTCGACGTACACCTTGTAGCCGTTGTCGGCCGGCGGGTTGTGCGACGCCGTGATCTGGATCCCGGCCAGCGCGCCGGTGTGGCGCACCGCGAACGCGACCACCGGGGTCGGCACCGGACCGGGCAGCAACAGCACCGAAAACCCTTGATCGGCAAGGACTTCGGCGGCCACCGTTGCGAATACCGCCGAACCGTGCCGGGCGTCGCGCCCCACGATCACCCGCGCACCGGCCGGGGCGCGCCGCTTGAGCACCTGCGCCACCGCCCAGGTGGCGTGCGACACCACCGCGACGTTCATCGCGTCGGGCCCGCCGCGCACCGGGCCGCGCAGGCCCGCGGTGCCAAACCTCAGGGGACGGGCGAACCGCGCGGCTAATTCTCCCGCGTCGCACGCGGCGAGCTCGGCGGCCGTCCGCGGGTCGGGGTCGTGGGCGATCCACTCCTCGGGCGTCATGGCCCTAAAACCGGGGCAGCCGCTCGAGGATCAGGGCCAGGAGGGCGCCCATCCGGCTGGCGGACGCGGCCCCCGCGGAGAGCACCTCGGCGTGGCTGAGCGGCTCGCCGCCGATGCCGGCGGCCAGGTTGGTCACCAGCGACACCCCGAGCACCTCGGCGCCGGCCGCCCGCGCCGCGATGGTCTCGTGCACCGTCGACATGCCGACCAGGTCGGCGCCCAGCGTGCGCAGCATCCGGATTTCCGCGGGGGTCTCGTAGTGCGGGCCGGGCAGGCCGGCGTAGACGCCCTCGGTCAGCGTCGGGTCGGCCTGGCGGGCGAATTCGCGCAGCCGCGGGGAGTAGGCGTCGGTCAGGTCCACGAATTGCGGGCCGACCAGCGGGGAACGCGCGGTCAGGTTGAGGTGGTCGCTGATCAACACCGGTTCGCCGACGGCCATGTCCGGGCGCAGTCCGCCCGCCGCATTGGTGAGCACGACCGCGCGCACGCCGGCCGCGCAGGCCGCCCGCACCGGGTGCACGACGTGGCACAGGTCGTGGCCCTCGTAGGCGTGGATGCGGCCGACGAGCACCAGCACCCGGTGTTCGCCGATGCGCATCGACAACAGCTCGCCGGTGTGCCCGATCGCGGTGGGCGGCCGGAAGCCGGGCAGGTCGGCCTGGGGCAGCACGGCGGTCTTCCCGATCGCCTCGGTGCCGAGCGCGGCGACCGCCGGCGACCATCCCGAGCCGAGCACGATGGCGACGTCATGCTCGTCGATTCCGGTGCGCTCGGCGATGACCGCGGCGGCGCGGCGCGCGAGGTCGCCTGGGTCGGACGAGGTTTGGGTCACAGCGGGAGCCTAGCCCGGGGACGGCGAGCGCAGGTGAGGCGCGAGTGAGGAGCCGGGCGATCGAACCTGGCCCGGCGACGGTGTCGCCGGTATGTGTCAAGATCTGGCGTATGAGTCTTCGTAGGTGGCCGGTGGTTGGCCCGGTCATTGCAATCGCCGTTGGTGTTGTGCTGTCAGTGGTTTCGGTCACATTCGGCCCGGCGCCGTCGGCCAAGGCGGACTGTCCGAACGTCCAACTGATCTTCGCCCGCGGCACCGCCGAGCCGCCGGGCCTGGGTGTGGTGGGCGACGCGCTGTTCGCCGCCCTGCAGCCCGCGCTGGGGTCGCGCACCGTCGATTCCTATGCGGTGAACTATCCGGCCAGCTACAACTTCCTGACGACCGCCGACGCCGCCAACGACGCACGCGACCACATCGCGGAGATGGTCGACCAGTGCCCGTCCACGCGGCTGGTGCTCGGCGGCTTCTCGCAGGGCGCCGCCGCGATCTCGATGCTCGCCGGGGTGCCGCCCGTCGGCCAGCGCATCGGGAACTTCGGATCGGCGCCCCCGCTGGATCCCGCGCTGGCCAACAAGATCAGGGCCGTCGCGGTGTTCGGCAATCCCGGCAACCGCTTCGACACACCCCTGTCGTCGACGGGCGCGTTCGCCGGCCGCACCATCGACCTGTGCAGCGAAGGTGATCCCGTCTGCGTCGTCGGCGGTCGCGACCGGGATGCGCACCACGACTACTCCGCCCCGCCCTACCCGGGCCAGGCGGCGAGTTTCATCGCCGGGCTGGTGTAGCCCTCAGGGCCTCAGGGCCGTAGGCCGGTGAGTGACATACTGCGAGAGTGCCCACCGCCCCGTTAGACAGCCTGCTGGACAGCGTCGAAGCTGTCGTGCGGCGGCGCGGCGGCGACCTCGTCGAGTTGTCGCACGCCATTCACGCCGAGCCCGAGCTGGCGTTCGCCGAGCACCGCAGCTGCGCCAAGGCGCAGGCACTCGTCGCCGAGCGTGGCTTCGAGATCACCGCCGCCCCCGGCGGTCTGGACACCGCCTTCCGCGCCGACTACGGCAGCGGGCCGTTGACCGTCGGGGTGTGCGCCGAATACGACGCGCTGCCCGAGATCGGGCACGCCTGCGGCCACAACATCATCGCCGCCTCGGCGGTGGGCACCGCGCTGGCGCTGGCCGAGGTCGCCGACGAGCTGGGCCTGCGGGTGGCGCTGCTGGGGACTCCCGCCGAGGAGGCCGGCGGCGGCAAGGCGCTGTTGTTGCGGGCGGGGGTGTTCGATGACATCGCCGCCGCCGTCATGCTCCATCCCGGGCCGACGGATATCGCCGCGGCCCGCTCGCTGGCCCTGTCCGAGGCGACCATCACGTACCGCGGCACGGAATCCCACGCCGCCGTCGCGCCGCACCTCGGGATCAACGCCGCCGACGCCGTGACCGTCGCGCAGGTGGCCGTCGGGCTGCTGCGCCAGCAACTGGCGCCCGGGCAGCTGGTGCACGGGATCGTCACCGACGGCGGGCAGGCGGTCAACGTCATCCCCGGGCGCGCGACGCTTCAGTACGCGATGCGCGCGGTCGAAGCCGACTCGCTCCGGGAACTCGAGGGCAGGATGTACGCCTGCTTCGCCGCGGGCGCGCTGGCCACCGGTTGCGAATACGACATCGACAACCCGGCACCCGCCTACGACGAACTCACCCCCGACCAATGGCTGGCCGACGTCTTTCGCGAGGAGATGCGCCGGCTCGGCCGCGAGCCGGTGGCCCGCGAGTACGAGGCGGCGCTGCCCATGGGCAGCACCGACATGGGCAACGTGACCAAGGCGCTGCCGGGGATCCACCCGGTGATCGGGCTCGACTCCGGCGGGGCCATGGTGCACCAGCGCGGCTTCGCCGAGGCCGCCACCAACCCCAGCGCCGACCGCGCCGTGATCGAGGGCGCGATCATGCTGGCACGCACGGTGGTCCAGCTGGCCCAGACGCCCGCCGAACGCGACCGGGTGATGGCGGCGCACGAACGCAGACGCGGCGAGGAGCGCGCATGAGACTCGCCGACGCCGCCGAATCCTGGCTGGCCTCTCATCACGCAGACCTGGTCGAATGGCGCCGGCACATCCACCGCTACCCCGAGCTGGGCCGCCAGGAGTACGCCACCACCCAGTTCGTCGCCGAGCGGCTGGCCGAAGCGGGGCTCAACCCGAAGGTGTTGCCCGGCGGCACGGGACTGGTCTGCGACATCGGCCCCGAGCACGAGCCCCGGATCGCGCTGCGGGCCGACATGGACGCCCTGCCGATGGCCGAACGCACCGGCGCCCCCTACACGTCCACCATGCCCAACGTCGCGCACGCCTGCGGCCACGACGCGCACACCGCCATCCTGCTGGGCACGGCCCTGGCGCTGGCGTCGGTCCCCGAGCTGCCGGTCGGGGTGCGGTTGCTCTTCCAGGCCGCCGAGGAACTCATGCCCGGCGGGGCGATCGACGCCATCGCGGCCGGCGCCATCAGCGGGGTATCCCGGATCTTCGCGCTGCACTGCGATCCCCGGCTGGAGGTCGGCAAGATCGCGGTCCGGCACGGCCCCATCACCTCGGCCGCCGACCAGATCGAGATCACGCTGTACTCACCCGGCGGCCACACCTCGCGCCCCCACCTGACCGCCGACCTGGTGTACGGGCTGGGCACGCTGATCACCGGCCTGCCCGGGGTCTTGTCGCGGCGCATCGACCCGCGCAACGGCACCGTGCTGGTGTGGGGCGCGGTCAACGCCGGCGTGGCCGCCAACGCCATCCCGCAGACCGGCGTGCTGGCCGGCACCGTGCGCACCGCCAGCCGGCAGACCTGGGTGGGGCTCGAGGAGATCATCCGCGAGACCGTGGCCGGGCTGCTGGCGCCGCTGGCCATCGAGCACACGCTGCAATACCGCCGCGGCGTGCCGCCGGTGGTCAACGAGGACGTCTCGACGCGCATCCTCACCCACGCGATCGAGGCCGTCGGCCCCGACGCGCTGGCCGACACCCGCCAGTCCGGGGGCGGCGAGGACTTCTCCTGGTACCTGGAGGAGATCCCCGGCGCGATGGCGCGGCTGGGGGTGTGGCCGGGGGTGGGGCCGCAGCTGGACCTGCACCAGCCGACGTTCAATCTCGACGAGCGGGCCCTGGCGATCGGGGTGCGGGTGCTGGCCAACATCGTCGAGCAGTCGGCGGCGTTCGAGCGGTCTTAGCGGGCGCCACCGCGGTTGGTGGCGCGCACGACGTGGCCGGCGATGTGGGCGTACGCGCGGCGCGTGACCTCGCCGGCCCGGCTCATGATGTTGTATCCGTGGTCGACGCCGGCCACCTCGTAGTACTCCGCCAACGCGCCTGCCGCGTCCAGCTTTTCCGCGTACCGGCGGGCTTCGCCGCAAAGGCGGTCGTGCTCGGCCGTCACGACCAGCGCCGGCGCGATGCCGGCGATGTCGTCGGCGTTGTTCCCCCAGGCGGGCGAGGCCAGGCGGTCGCGCCGCTGCGCCCGCTCGGGTATGTAGGCGGTGTCGAAGACCTCGCCCATCCACGGCTTCATGATCGCCCGGCGGCCGAGCGTGGACGGCTTGTCGCGGGTGGGCGTGACCAGGTCAAGCGGGGCGTAGTGCAACACCTGCAACGCGATCGGCGGGCCGCCGTTCTCCCACGCGAGCCGGGCCGCCGCGGCGGACAGGTTGCCGCCCGCGCTCTGGCCGCCGACGCACAGCCGGGCACCGTCCCAGTCGGGGTGCGGGCCGGCCGCCCAGCGCACCACGTCATAGATCTGGTGCACCGCGGCGGGAAAGCGGTGACGCGGCGCCAGCACGTAGTCGGGGTTGATCACCACCACGCCCGCGCTGGCGGCCAGGTAGCGGCACCACGGGTCGTCCTGTTCGGGGTGCCCGACCACGAACCCGCCGCCGTGCACGTTGACATAGACGGGCGGGTCGGTGGTGCCGGCCGGCGGGTGATAGACGGTCGCGCGGGTGGGGCCGTGCCGGGTGGGGACGGTGATTTCGCTCGTGCGGCCCGAAACCTCGGGGAAGCGCACGGCGGCCCTGGGGGCCGGGTTGACCGCGGCGGCGAACGCTCGCGCCAGTGCGTCGGCGACCGGCGGTGCGGACAGGATTGACAGTCGAATTTCCTTCCGTGGAAGTACGCGTAGGTTTTCGGTCTGTCTGTCTACACTCCTGATCGCCCAGAGGCGAGTGATTTTTCAGGCGCTGGTGCCCGGGCCGATGTTGCGGGCCGGGCGAGTGCGCAGGCTGTGCACGTAATCGCTTGGCGCACCGGCAATTTCGGCGGCGTCCGCCATGACCCCGAGGTACCGGGCCGACGGTAGTCCGCCCTCCCACGCGTCCAGCACGTACAGCCACGCCAGGACCGGGTCGGTGGTGGTGTCCGACGAGATGCGCTCGACCCGGCAGCGGATCTTCTGGTGGACGCCGAACTCCGAGCCCTCCCAGCGGTCCAGGTTGATCTCGTCGGCCGGTGTCATGTCGTAGAGGACGACGAACACCTTGGAGTCCGGATCCTCGACCACGGTCGCCAGCGCGCCCTCCCAGCCGATGTCCTCGCCGCCGAACGTCAACCGCCACCCGTGCAGCCAGCCCGTTCCGGCCATCGGCGAATGGGGTGCGCGCTTCAGCATCTGTTCGGGGTCCATGTTCGACCCGTACGCGGCGTAGAGCGGCACGGGGAAAGCTTAGACGTCCGAGCTGGCCCGGTCTTCCCCCGAGCGTTGGGCGGCGTGCGCCCGGCTTCGTTAGGTTAGGGCTGTGGCGACGCGCATCGTGATCCTCGGTGGCGGCCCGGCCGGTTACGAAGCCGCGCTGGTGGCCGCCACTTCCCACCCCGACACGACGCACGTCACCGTCATCGAGTCCGAGGGCATCGGCGGGGCCGCCGTCCTGGACGACTGCGTGCCGTCCAAGACGTTCATCGCGTCGACCTGGCTGCGCACCGAGCTGCGCCGCGCGCCGCGGCTGGGCTTCGAGATCGACATCGACGACGCCAAGCTCTCGCTGCGGCAGATCCACTCCCGCGTCAAGCAACTCGCCACCGATCAGTCGGCCGACATCGCCGATCAGCTGCTCGGCGTGGGCGTGCACGTGGTGGCCGGCCGCGGCGAGCTGATCGACCCCACGCCCGGGCTGGCCCGCCACAACATCAAGGCAACCGCCCGGGACGGCACCACCAGCGAGTACGAGGCCGACGTGGTGCTGATCGCCACCGGCGCCAGCCCGCGGGTGCTGCCGTCGGCCCAGCCCGACGGCGAGCGCATCCTGACCTGGCGCCAGCTCTACGACCTGGAGGCGCTGCCCGAGCACCTCATCGTGGTCGGGTCGGGGGTCACCGGGGCGGAGTTCGTGCACGCCTACACCGAATTGGGTGTGCCGGTGACGGTCGTCGCCAGCCGCGACCGGGTGCTGCCGTATGAGGACGCCGACGCCGCCCGGGTGCTGGAGGCCGCGTTCTCCGAGCGCGGCGTGAAGCTGGTGAAGAACGCCCGCGCCGCGTCGGTCACCCGCACCGGGGACGGCGTGCTGGTCACCCTGGCCGACGGGCGCACCGTGGAAGGCAGCCACGCGCTGATGACCATCGGTTCGGTGCCCAACACCAACGGCCTGGGCCTCGAACGGGTCGGCATCGAGCTGGGCCGCGGCGGCTACCTGACCGTGGACCGGGTGTCGCGGACCTCGGTGTCCGGCATCTACGCCGCCGGCGACTGCACCGGCCTGCTGCCGCTGGCCTCGGTCGCGGCCATGCAGGGCCGCATCGCGATGTATCACGCGCTGGGCGAGGGCGTCAGCCCGATCCGGTTGCGCACGGTGGCGGCGACGGTGTTCACCCGCCCCGAGATCGCCGCCGTCGGGGTGCCGCAGACCATGATCGACGACGGTTCGGTGTCGGCGCGCACGATCATGCTGCCGCTGCGCACCAACGCGCGCGCGAAGATGTCCGGGCTGCGGCAGGGGTTCGTGAAGGTGTTCTGCCGCAAGTCCACCGGCGTGGTGATCGGCGGCGTGGTGGTGGCGCCGATCGCGTCCGAGCTGATCCTGCCGATCGCCGTGGCCGTGCAGAACCGCATCACGGTCAACGAGCTGGCGCAGACGCTGGCGGTGTATCCGTCGCTGTCCGGCTCGATCACCGAGGCGGCGCGGCGGCTGATGGCGCACGACGATCTGGACTAGCGGTTAGCCTTGGTGCAGCACGCCCCTACTGATGAGTAACCCAGTGAGGAGTCCAGGTCGTGACTGATCCCATCCACGCGTCCACCCAGCGAAGCTCGCCGGTGTCCGTGCTGGGTCCGGAACAGCGGCAGGCGGCCTGGGACCGGCTGGGCGCCGAGCAGTTCGACGTGGTCGTGATCGGCGGCGGCGTGGTGGGTTCGGGCTGCGCGCTGGACGCCGCGACCCGCGGGCTCAAGGTGGCGCTGGTGGAAGCGCGCGACTTCGCCTCGGGCACCTCGAGCCGCTCATCGAAGATGTTCCACGGCGGCCTGCGCTACCTCGAGCAACTGGAGTTCGGCCTGGTCCGCGAGGCGCTCTACGAGCGCGAGCTGTCGCTGACCACGCTGGCGCCGCACCTGGTCAAGCCGATGCCGTTCCTGTTCCCGCTGACCAACCGCGTGTGGGAACGGCCCTACATCGCAGCCGGCATCTTTCTCTACGACCGGATGGGCGGCGCGAAATCCGTTCCGGCACAAAAGCATTTGACCCGTGCGGGCGCGTTGCGGTTGAGCCCGGGCCTCAAGCGCAGCTCGTTGATCGGCGGAATCCGTTACTACGACACGGTCGTCGACGACGCCCGGCACACGATGACCGTCGCGCGCACCGCAGCGCATTACGGCGCGGTGGTGCGTACCTCCACCCAGGTCGTTGCCCTGCTGCGCGAGGGCGATCGGGTGACCGGGGTGCGGGTCCGCGATTCCGAGGACGGCGCGGTCACCGAAGTCCGCGGCCACGTGGTGGTCAACGCGACCGGGGTGTGGACCGACGAGATCCAGGCATTGTCCAAGCAGCGCGGGCGATTTCAGGTGCGGGCCTCCAAGGGCGTGCACATCGTGGTGCCGCGCGACCGCATCGTCAGCGACGTCGCGATCATCCTGCGCACCGAGAAGTCGGTGATGTTCGTCATCCCGTGGGGCAGCCACTGGATCATCGGCACCACCGACACCGACTGGAATCTCGACCTGGCCCATCCCGCGGCCACCAAGGCCGACATCGATTACATCCTCACCACGGTCAACACGGTGCTGGCCATCCCGCTGACCCACGCCGACATCGACGGGGTGTACGCCGGGCTGCGGCCGCTGCTGGCCGGGGAGAGCGAGGAAACCTCGAAGCTGTCCCGCGAGCACGCCGTGGCGGTGCCCGCGCCGGGATTGGTGGCCATCGCGGGCGGCAAGTACACCACCTACCGGGTGATGGCCGCGGATGCGATTGACGCTGCGGCCCAATTCATTCCGGCGCGGGTGGCGCCGTCGATCACCGAGAAGGTCAGCCTGCTGGGCGCCGACGGTTACTTCGCGCTCATCAACCAGGCCGAGCACGTCGCCGAGCTGCAGGGGCTGCACCCCTACCGGGTGCGCCACCTGCTGGACCGCTACGGCTCGCTGATCGGCGACGTGCTGGCGCTGGCGGACGACCGCCCCGACCTGCTCGACCCGATCAAGGAGGCGCCGGGCTACCTGCGGGTCGAGGCGCTCTATGCCGTGACCGCCGAGGGGGCCTTGCATCTGGAGGACGTCCTGGCCCGCCGGATGCGCATCTCCATCGAATACTCACACCGCGGTGTCGACTGCGCCCGCGAGGTCGCGGATGTGGTTGCGCCGGTGCTGAATTGGTCCGCGGCGGACATCGACCGCGAGGTCGCCAACTACACCGCCCGGGTGGAGGCCGAGGTGCTGTCCCAGGCCCAGCCCGACGACGTGTCGGCCGACGAATTGCGGGCCAGCGCGCCCGAGGCCCGCGCCGAGATCCTCGAGCCGGTCCCGCTCAAGTGAGGCCCGCCCCGCTTCCCGTGCGTGACGGGCTCGGCCCGGCGCGGGTGCGGCTGCGGGGCGGACCGGTGCTGGCCGAGCTGAGCGCCCGGTTCGGCGCGCCGGCCCGCGCCAAGGTGCTGGCCGGGGAGGTGGTGGGCGCCGACGGCGCGGTGATCGATGCCAAGACCGTGCTGCCCGCCGGGGCGAGCGTCTACCTCTACCGCGAGCTGCCCGACGAGGTGCCGGTGCCGTTCGAGATCCCGGTGCTCTATCGCGATGACGACATCGTGGTCGTCGACAAGCCCCACTTCGTGGCCACCATGCCGCGGGGACGACACGTCGCGCAGAGCGCGCTGGTGCGGCTGCGCCGGGAGCTGGAGCTGCCCGAGCTGAGCCCGGCGCACCGGCTGGACCGGCTGACCGCCGGCGTGCTGGTGTTCACCGCGCGCCGCGAAATGCGGGGCGCGTTCCAGACGCTGTTCTCGCGGGGCCTGGTGGACAAGACGTATCTGGCCCGCGCCGCCGTGGACCCGGCGCTGCGGTTGCCCCGCGTGGTGAAAAGCCGCATCGTCAAGCGCCGGGGTCAGCTGCAGGCGGTCTGCGAGCCGGGAGCGGCCAACGCCGAGACGCTGGTGGAGCTGGTGAGCGCGGACGGCCTCTACCGGCTGACCCCGCGCACCGGGCGTACCCACCAGCTGCGCGTGCACATGGCCTCGCTGGGGATACCGATCGAAGGGGATCCGTTGTACCCCAACGTGATTGACGTTGCGCCCGACGACTTCAGCACACCGCTGCGGTTGTTGGCACGGCGCATCGAGTTCACCGACCCGCGCTCGGGCGTGCGGCGCGAGTTCGTCAGCCGCCGTGATCCCTACGCGGACAGGGTGCGCAAGCGGTAGCGTCACAAGCAGTCGGCAACGCCGCAGGGCCCCAGGGCGAGGTGACGGGAGGCGACCATGAAGCGCGGCATCGTGTCGGGATCGGCGGCCCTGCTGACGGCCGCCGGGCTCATCGCCTGGGCACCGCCGGTGAGCGCCGGCTGCCAGTACGGGGGAGGCGTGCTCAGCAAGTGCGACGGGCCCGTCCAGCCCGACGGCACCTGGCAACGCTGCGTGGCCGTCACCCGCCTGATTCCCAACGGCGCCAGTTCCTACCTCGTGCCCGACGGGCACTGCGACGTGATGGGTCCCGACCAGCGCCCGTCGGACCTCGCGTTCGCCGACCCCCCGTCGCACATCGACTGAGGCGGGCAACCCGCGGCGTGGACCGCCCGGGATCGGGTAGCCCGCGCGTATGGACATCGCCGTCACGTTCGTCGGCAACGCCACCACGCTGATTTCCGTCGGCGGGCTGACGCTGCTGACCGACCCGAATTTCCTGCACCGCGGGCAACGCGCCTACCTCGGCCACGGGCTGGTGTCCAAGCGCCTGAAGGAGCCGGCGTTGGGCATCGACGAACTTCCGCGCCTCGACGCCGTCGTGCTCTCCCATCTGCACGGCGACCACTGGGACAGGGTGTCGCAGCGGGGTCTCGACCACGACCTGCCCATCATCACGACGCCGCACGCCGCCAAACGCCTGCACCACCGCGGTTTCGCGCACGCGCGCGGCCTGCAAACCTGGCAACAGCACACGATCACCAAGGGCGACACCACCGTGACCCTCACGTCGCTGCCCGGGCGCCACGCGCCGGGGTGGAGCCGGCGCCTGCTGCCGCCGGTGATGGGCACCATGCTCGAAATCGGCTCCGCCGACCGCTCACCCCGGCGCCGGCTCTACATCTCCGGGGACACCCTGCTGATCCAGGAGCTCGACGAGATCCCGGCGCGGTTCGACCCGATCGACGTCGGCATGCTGCCCCTCGGCGGCACCCGGCTGCCGGCCGGCCGGCGGCTTCCGTTCGGGCTGACCGTAACCATGGACGGTCGCCAGGGGGCCGAACTCGTCGCGATGCTGGGCCTGCCGAAGGCCATCCCGGTGCACTTCGACGACTACGCGGTGTTCGCGTCGCCGCTGTCCGACTTCACCCGGCAAATGCAGCGTCGCGGGCTGGGCGACCGGATCGTCACGGTGAACCGCGGCGACTCGGTGACCGTCTGATAGACGGCCCCGCTCCCGACCAGCGGCGGGTGCCAAGTCCCCGGCTCGATTAAATGGGAAGAGGAGGCCGTTGCTGGGGGTATAGGGTGTCCTAGCGGCTTGCGGTCGAACTGGGAGGTACCGACGGCAGGTAGCAGGCATCGACGTACAGAGTTTGGGGCTTTTTCGCGGCCTGGTTAACGGAAATTTGCTGAGGCGTTCTCAGCGTGGGCATTGTGAGACGAGATGGATCTACTAGCACCCCCCGAGGTCACCTCGACACTCATCCACACCGGGCCCGGAGCGGGCTCGCTGATCGAGGCCGCCGGCGCCTGGCAGCGCCTGGCCGTCGAACTGGAGAATTCCGTCTCCACCTATACCTCCACGTTGACCTCGCTCATCGAATCGTGGGACGGCCCGTCCGCGACGGCCATGCTGCAGTCCGTCCAGCCTTACCTGCTGTGGTTGCGCGAGACCGCGCTGCAGTCCGCGCAGATGGCCACCTCGGCGGAGGCGGCGGCCTCGGCCTTCAGCGCCACTCGCGCCACGGTGGTCCACCCCTCGGTCGTCACCGCCAACCGGACGCGCCTGCGGCAGTTGCTGGCGACCAACCGGTTCGGGACCAACACCGCGGCGATCGCCGAGGCCGAAAACGAATACCAGACCATGTGGGCGAACAACGCCGCGGCGATGACCCGCTATCAGGCGACGACGTCGCAGGCGACGGGGCAGCTGTCCCGGTTCACCTCGCCGGTCCCCGACACCAATCCCGACGGGACGGCCAACCAAGAGGCCGCGGTGATGAACGCCGAAGTAGACGCCGGCGGTTCGCAGGGTTCGAACATTCTCGACGGCCTCAACAGCTTTGACCCCAACGCCGGCTGGTTCGGCTGGCTCAGCACATGGGGCAACCAGGAAATTTCGTCCGGTTTCCCGGTCAACATGCTCGGCGTGTGGGCGCAGTTGGCGACCGCGCAAGGCGTCGCGTCCGTCGGTGGCGACATCGGCTCGGGCCTGTCGGAGGGCCTGGGACTGACCTCAGCCACCCTGGCCAACGCGATCAAGGGCATCGGCGCGGGAGCGTCGGCGGCCCCGACCGGCGCGCTGGGCGTCGGGGTATCGCTGGGCAAGTTGACCGCGCCCCCCGCCGTGGTCGGCCTGCTGCCGGGCACACCGACCGGGGTACAACTCGCGTCCGCGGCGTCCCCGCTGCCCGCCGCGGAATCCGGATTTCCCATGATGCCGATGATGGTGCCGCCGCCGACCGCCTCGGCGGGCACCGGCTGGCGAAAACGCAAACAGCAAAAGTACGAGGACGTTGCCGTGGGCCGGGAGGTCAAAGGCAAAGTGATGCCTCGAAACCCGTCGGCCGGATGACATTGACGGTGGCGCCGCACGACTGCGGGCGCCGATCGCATGCACCGGGTAGGCCGGGTCTGACAGGTCCCTCAGCGGCCACCAGCACCCGCGCCGACGCGCGGCGCTCGCCCCACCCACTTCTTCCCCAAGGTAAAGGTTCATGGATTTTGGGATACTGCCGCCCGAGATAATCTCGGCGCTGATCCACTCCGGACCCGGCGCTTGGTCACTTATCGAAGCCGCCGGCTTCTGGCAGGAATTGAGCGCCGAGCTGGAGCAATCGGCGAGTAGCTACACCGCGGAGCTGTCGTGGCTGTCCACGACGTGGCACGGTCCGTCGTCGATGGCGATGGCCCAGGCGCTGGAACCCTATCTCGCCTGGCTGCGCCTCACCGCGCAGCAGTGCCAGCAGACCGCGGCGTCGGTGCAAGTCGTTGCCGCTGCGTTCGAATGGACCCACTGGACGGTGGTTCATCCCTCGCTGGTGGCCGCCAACCGGGCGCGCCTGGCGATGTTGTTGGCCACCAACTTCTTCGGGGTCAATTACCCGGCCATCGCCGAAACCGAGGCCGAGTACCACACCATGTGGGTGAACAACTCCGCGGCCATGTATCGCTACGCCGCGACCTCGGCGGGCGCGGTCAAGCTGCCGCAGTTCTCGCCGCCGCCCGAGGTGGCCAACCCCTCGGGGGCCACGACACAGGCCGCCATGGTGCACGCGGCGACCACGGGCAATTCCGGGGCGCAGCTCCTGGCCGCCGACTCGATCGGCCAAGGGTCAAGCGCCGCAGACGCTTTCGACCCCAACGAGGGCTGGTTCGGGTACTGGAGCACCTGGGGGAATCAGTTCATCGCGGGCGGGGTGCCCGTCAACATCCTGGGTGTGTGGGCCCAATTGGCCACCGCCCACGCGTTTGCGTCGCTGGGCGAGGACATCGGTCCGGGGTTGGCGGACGGCGCCGCGGCGCTGGCCTCGGCGGAGACGCGGCTCGTCAGCGCGGTCGGCGCCGCGGGGTCGTCACTGGCGCCCCGGGCGGCGCTGGGTGTGGGAATTTCGCTGGGCCACCTGACCATGCCGCCCGCGACGGTGGGAATGCTGGGAACCTCGCAGGCGCCGGTGCAGCTCGCCTCGGCGGTGTCGCCGCTCCCCCCGGGCGGCGCGGAGCCGCCCATGCTCCCGATGACCCCGGTGCGCCCCGGCTCGGGTGCGAGCGGCGCTCGCCGCCGCAAGGGCCGCGACTACGACGACATCGAGTACGGCGCGGAGCTTCCGGGCACGGTGATGCACCGTCCGCCGTCGGCGGGCTGAGAAGATCGCCTGGTGCAGACCGCTCCGCAGATCCAGGGCCGCGTGTGGCGCGGCGGCAAGGCGCAGGACGACTTCGAGTTCGGCAAGATATCGGACTACCTCGCCGAGCCCGACACCCTGGTGTGGGCCGACCTGTGCAATCCCGACCACGACACCCTGGGCGGCCTGGCCGGCGAGCTCGGCCTGAACCGTTGGGCGGTGGAAGACGCCGTGGCGGCGGCCGAACGGGTCAAAGCCACCGGCTACGAGACCCACACCTTCTTCACCGTGTACGCCGCCGAGATCGCCGGCGCCGCAACGAACGTCGTCGACGCCCCCGGTCGCACGCTGTCGATGCGCCGCATCTCGGCGTTCGTGCTGCCGCAGGGGTTGATCACCGTGCGCCTGACGCCCGACTTCGACATGGCGCTGGTGACCCGGCGGTGGGAGGAGATCGGCGGCCAGGCCTACGGCGTCGGTGCCCTGGTGCACGGCCTGCTCGACGTCGTGGTCGACAGCCATTTCGCCGCCGTCGAGGCCCTCGACGACGGCATCGAGGGCATCGAGGACGAGTTGTTCGACGGCACGTCGCGCAAGGGCGACTTTGCGCGCCGCACCTTCGGGTTGCGCCGGGACCTGGTGAACCTGCGGCGGGTGGCGTTACCGATGCGCGACGTGGTCAATTCGATTCAGCACCACCGCATTTCGGACGGCGCCGACCGCCAGCTCGACCCGCTGTACGCCGACCTCTACGACCACGTGCTGCGGGTGTCCGAATGGACGGAGTCGCTGCGCGACATGGTCACCACGATTTTCGAGACCAATCTGTCGCTGCAGGACGCCCGGCTGAACACCGTCATGAAGAAGTTGACGGGATGGGCGGCCATCATCGCCGTGCCGACGGCGATCACCGGGTTCTACGGGCAGAACGTTCCCTACCCGGGCTTCGGTACGGCGGCCGGATTCGCCGCCAGCACCAGCGTGATAGCCGTCCTGATGGTGGTGCTGTACGTGATGTTCAAACGTCGCGACTGGATCTAGACCGCGCTCACTGTGCGACCGGGGGTGCGGCGGAAAGACCGTGTTGGATGCCCTGGCTGATTTTGTCCCGCTGGGCGGAGCCGCCCGGTGGATCCAATTCCTTGCAGGCGCAGCTGAGATGACTGAAGGGATTAGGGTCGGTGCTGGCCGATGCTGCGGTCCAACCGGAAGCGCCAAGAACGATGGCGGCACCCGCAACACCGACCAAAAGTTTCGGAATCATTTTGGCCTTGTGGTCGTCACATTAGTTTCGGATGTTCCAACTTTAGCCGCGAATTGGTCACCAGTCTGTCAACCGGCTGTAAATTTCAGGACCCGGATGCAGCCGCCGCGTACTTGGGGCAGTACGCCTTGATGCTGACGCCGACGAAGTAACCTGCGTGATAGCTGTCCAGCGAACTGCTGGACAGCACGTTGTTGGCAACCTGTTCCGGCGTTTGGCCCGAATCGAGTTCGTGGCACACGGTATGACCGGAGTTGACCACCGCCTCGGGCGACTCGAAATTGATCCCCTTGGCTTTCAGCGCGGCGAGGAACGCGTCATCGGCGGAGGTGGCGTGCGCGCTCGCCGGTGCCGTCATCGCGCTGAGTAGGCCGGCGACCGGCACGGCGCCGATAGCCAGGAGCGACCGCGCCCGGCCGGGCTTGCGGATCTGGGTGCTCGTCATCTGTGATACTCCCGTGGAACAGAAGAGCCGTAGCTTGCTGAGGGCGGGGCCAGTTCGAATGCTCGCACGCCGCGGCGTTACCCGATGGAGGATCGCCGATAATGCGGTCCGTGCCACATCAATGTTTGCTCCGTTTTCGGCGGCGCGTAACCGTTCGTTGTCCGTCGCTGCGCCGTCGGCGACCTGACAACATGCCGTACGCGCGATGGCTGTGGCTCGCTGTGGTGGCGATATGCGTGGCCGGCTGCGGGGTGCGGCACGTGTCGGCGGCAAGCGCTCGAGACGTTTCCGGTACGTTCCGATCCGGCGGCATGGACCGAACCTACATGTTGCACGTGCCGGCGGGCGACCCCATCGGCCTGGTGCTCAGTTTGCACGGCGGCGGCGGAACCGGGATCGCGCAGCGCGCGCTGACGGGGTTCAACTCCGTTGCTGACGCCCACGACCTGTTGGTCGTCTACCCCGACGGGTACGACAAGAGCTGGGCCGACGGGCGCGGCGCGTCACCCGCGGATCGCCGCCACATCGACGACGTGGCCTTCCTCGTCGGGCTGGTGGGCAAGCTGCGAAACGACTTCAACATCGCGCCCGGACACGTTTTCGTCACGGGGATGTCGAATGGCGGCTTCATGTCCAACCGGCTGGCCTGCGACCGGGCCGACGTCTTCGCCGCCGCGGCGCCGGTGGCCGGCACCCTGGGCGTGGGTGTGGCCTGCAACCCGTCGCGGCCGGTGTCGGTATGGGAGGCGCACGGGACCGCCGACCCGCTGGTGCCGTTCAAGGGTGGCGCGGTCCGCGGCCGTGGCGGGCTCAGCCATTCCATCTCGGCGGATGCCATGGTGGCCAAGTGGCGCGCGGCGGACGGGTGCGCCGGCGAACCGTCGATGGAGCTGCTGCCCGACGTCCGCGACGGCACGGTCGTCCGCCGGTTTGTCTCCGCGGCGTGTGCGGCGTCCACCGAGGTGGTGTTCTACAAGATCGACAAGGGCGGGCACACCTGGCCGGGCGGCAAGCAATATCTGCCCGCGGCCGTCATCGGGCCCACCACGCACGCGCTCGACGGGTCGGAGGCCATCGCCCAGTTTTTCCTCGCCCACGCACGGGACTAGCGCTGACACGACGGGCACCAGTAGGCCACCCGCTCTTTCGTGTCGTCGACGTTGATGGGGGTGGCGCAGCGACGGCAGCGTTGCCCGGCGCGCCCGTATACCCAGAGCTGGCGCCCGCTGCGGGTGTCGCCGGTGGTGCACCGATTCCACCGAAAGCGGTTGAGCCACAGCATTTCTCGTGCGCGGGAGACCAGCCGGAGCGGATCGGCGATGGCGCCCACCGGCGCGGTGGGCAGATGCCCGCTGACAAAACACAATTCGTTGCAATAGACGTTGCCGATCCCGGCCAGCACCCGCTGGTCCAAGAGCGCCTCGGCGATCGGCCGGTGCGGGTCGGCCGTCAGGTTGGCCGCGGCACGCGCGGCGTCCCAATCCTCGCCCAGCAGATCGGGTCCCAGGTGCGCGACGGCCTCGCCGTCCCGGTCGCGGTCCAGGATTTCCAGCACGCCCAGGTCGACGCCGACGGCCCGGACGGTGCCGGTCTCCAACACGATGCGCGCCCGATGGTCGACCCGCACCGGGCGCTCGCCGACCCGCCAGCTGCCCTCCATCTTCAGATGCGAGTGAATGCTGGCCCGTCCCACCCGGATGAACAGGTGCTTGCCGCGGCTGACGACCTCGTCGACCACCTCGCCGGTGAGGTCGACGGTGGCGAACCGCGGCACCCGAACGTCGCATCGGGTCAGCGTCGCGCCGACCAGGTGCTCGCGCAGCACGGCGGCGGTGTGCCAGACGGTGTCACCTTCGGGCATCTCAGCGCAGCCGCAGTCCGCGTGGCGTCGTGTGGAATCCGGCCTCGGAGAGCGCGCCCAGCGGGCCGGACGCCTCGGCGCGGGGGGCCAGGGCCGGCACCCCGTCGATGCGCTCCACCAGCATCCCCGCCACGCGGCGGGAGGTAACCAGGTTGGCCAGGGCCGCCGCCGCCGCGTCGTGGGCCCCGGGATCGTCGGTGAAGGTCAGCAGCGAGCGCCCACCGCGCTCCAGGAACCAGGCCAGCTCGCCGTCGACCAGCACGACGAGCGCGCCGGCCTTGCGGCCGGGGCGCGCGCCCTCGCCGCCGGAGGTGGGCCAGGGCAGCGCCGCGCCGTACGGGTTGGCGGGGTCCGCGGCGGCCAGCACGACCGCCCGGTACTGCGGCCGTTCCGGATCGACCCCCTCGCTGAAGTTGCGCAGCCGATCGACGGTCGACGCGACGGCGAACTGCGCCCCGCCCAGCGACTCGATGAAGTAGCCGCGCTGGCAGCGGCCCGCGTCCTCGAAGGCGCTCAGCACTTTGTACAGGGTGGCGAACCCGCCGGGGACGCCCTCGGTGGCCACCGCGCCCCGGGTCAGCACGCCGTGGCGGCCCAGCAACAGCTCGGCCTGGTAGTGGGCGCGCAGCGTGGAATCCGGCTCGGGGGCCGCCAGGATGGACCAGCGGCCGGCGACGGTGGGGTCGGCGGGCCGGGACTGCGCGTGCGCGACGCTGTACCGGCTCAGCCGGGGCGGGCGTTGCGAGCGGTGCGCGGGCGCCGAGCGCTTGCGCGCGCCGGCGCCGCCGAGGACGGCACGCACCGGGGCGAACGTGTCGCCGGTGATCCAGCCGGCCCAGATCAGTTCCCACAGCGCCGTTTTGAGCGCGGCGTCGGGCACCCCGCTGTGGGCGAGTTGGCGGAAGAAGTAGGCGCCGCCCCCGGCGAGCGTGTCCAGGATGGCGCGGTGGGCGTCGCCGAGCTCGATGTCGGCGGGCCCGGTCAGTGTCAGCGGCGCGGATTCGCCGGCGTGCAGCGCGATCCAGCCGTCGCTACCCGAGATCGACCCGGCGCCCGACCAGGTGACCTCGCCGGTGGCCAGCAATTCGTCGAGCATCGCGGGGGAGTAGTCGCGGACCCGGGGGGCCAGCACCAGCGGCTCGATCGCCGAAGCGGGGATCCGCACGCCGGCCAGCTGATCGATCACCGACATCAGCCCGTCCAGCCCGGAATGGCCAGGGGCGCGCGGCGATTCGGCCGCCCCCACGTGATGCCAGGCGGGCAGGAAGCGCCCGTAGGCGGCGGTGCTGACCGGCTCGACCTGGGCCCGCAGCGCCGCCAGCGACCGCCGCCTCAGGATGCGCAGCACGTCGGCATCGCACCACTGCTCGGCCCCGGCGACACCGCCGGACGGCCCCGGGGTCTCGGCGACGAAGTCGCCGCGCACCAGCCTCCCGTCGGCGGCCAGCCGGCCCAGGACATCGGAGGTCACCCGCAGCCCCAGGCCGAATCGGGCCGCCACTTCGGCCGTGGTGAACGGGGTGTGGGTGCGCGCGTAGCGGCCCAGCAATTCGCCCAGGGGGTCGGCGACCTCCCCGGTGAAGGCCGTCGGCACGCCCAGCGGAACCGGGATGCCGATGCCGTCGCGCAGCCGCCCGATGTCCTCGATGGCCACCCACCAGCCGCGGCCGGCGAACGACACCGTCAGCGCGCGCCGCGCCGCGCGCAGGCCCTCCAGCCAGCCCCCCACGTCGGCGCCACCCGCGCGGGCGGCCACCTCCTCCTCGGTCAGCGGGCCCAACAGCCGCAGCAGGTCGGCGACGCCCTCGGCGTCGCGCGCGGCCCGTTCCGCAGAGAGGTGCTGCAGCTGGCGGGCGGTGGCGGCGATGACCTCGGGGTCGAGCAGGTCGCGCAGTTCCACCCGGCCCAGCAGCTCGGCCAGCAGCGTGCTGTCCAGCGAGAGCGCGGCGGCGCGGCGCTCGGCCAGCGGGCTGTCGCCCTCGTACATGAACGCGCCGACGTAGCCGAACAGCAGCGAGGCCGCGAACGGCGAGGGCCGCGCGGTTTCCACCTCGACAACCCGCACCCTGCGCTGGGCGATGCCGGTCATCAGCGCCACCAGGGCGGGGACGTCGTAGACGTCCTGCAGGCATTCGCGGATGGTCTCCAACACGACGGGGAAGTCGGGGTATTTGCGGGCCACCTCGAGCAACTGGGCCGCGCGCTGGCGCTGCTGCCACAGGGGCGAGCGGCGGCCCGGGTGCCGGCGCGGCAACAACAGGGCGCGCGCCGCGCATTCGCGGAACCGCGATGCGAACAGCGCCGAGCCGCCCACCTCGTCGGTGACGATGGGGTCGATCTCGTCGGCGTCGAAGACGAAAAGGTCCGCGCCGGGCGGGGTTTCGATCCCCGTGTCCGACGCGAAATCGGACACGGTGTCGGGCAGGCGCACCACGACGCCGTCGTCGGAGGCGGTGGGCTTCTCGTCGATGCCGTAGCGTTCCCGCAGCCGCCGTCCCACCGCCAGCGCCAGCGGACCGTTCACCGGCAGCCCGTAGGGCGAGTGCAGGATCACCCGCCAGTCGCCGAGCTCGTCGCGGAACCGCTCGACGAGCAGGGTGGTGTCGGTGGGCACCACCCCGGCGGCGGTACGCTGCTCGTCGAGCAGGCGGGCCAGGTTGTCGGTGGCGTAGGCATCGAAACCCAGTCCGGCGCAGCGGGTTTCGAATTCCTCCCGGGTGAGCCCGGCCAGCTCACCGGTGAACGCGCCCAGCGCGGCGCCCAGCTCGGCCGGGCGGCCGACCCCGTCGCCGCGCCAGAACGGCAACCGGGCCGGCTGGCCGGGCGCCGGGATCACCAGCACCCGGTCGTGGGTGATCTCGGTGATGCGCCAGCTGGTGGCGCCCAGCGAGATGACGTCGCCGGGGCGGGACTCGTAGACCATTTCCTCTTCGAGTTCGCCGACCCGCGAAGGCTTTTCGGCCTCGGAGGCCAGATACACCGTGAACAGCCCCCGGTCGGGGATGGCGCCGCCGGAGGTCACCGCCAGGCGTTGCGCGCCGGGGCGCGCGGTCAGCGTGCCGGTATCGCGGTCGTAGACCAGCCGCGGACGCAGCTCGGCGAAATCGGTGGAGGGGTACTTGCCGCTCAACAAGTCCAGGGTGGCCTCGTACACGCTGCGCGGCAGCGTCGCGAACGGGGCGGCCCGGCGCACCGTGTCGAACCATTTGTCGGCGTCCAGCGGCTCGAGCGCGGCGGCCGCCACGGTCTGCTGCGCCAGGATGTCGAGCGGATTGGCCGGCACCCGCATCGTCTCGATCTGGCCGGCCAGCATGCGCTGCACGCTGACCGCGCAGCCGATCAGGTCGGTGCGGTGCTTGGGGAACAGCACCCCCTGGGAGACCTCGCCGACCTGGTGCCCGGCCCGGCCGATGCGTTGCAGCCCGCTGGCCACCGACGGCGGCGCCTCCACCTGGATCACCAGATCGACGGCGCCCATGTCGATGCCGAGCTCCAGGCTGGAGGTCGCCACCACCGCCTTGAGCAGTCCGCGTTTGAGGTCCTCCTCGACCAGGGCGCGTTGTTCCTTGCTGACCGAACCGTGGTGGGCGCGCGCCAGTATCGCCTCGGCCCCGTAGGTCTGGCCGGAGCCCATGATGTGGGCCGGGGCGCCGCCCGCCACCTTCGGATTGGCCTCCGTGGATAGCTCGACGCCGCTGCGCTCGGCATGAATCTCGTTGAGGCGGGCGGTAAGTCGTTCGGCCAGCCGACGCGAATTGGCGAACACGATCGTCGAGTTGTGCGCCTCGATCAGGTCGACCAGGCGGTTCTCCACGTCGGGCCAGATCGTGTTGTTCGCCAGGTTCGCCATGTCAGGCACCGGCACGGCCACGGTGAGCTCGACGGTCTTGGCCGAGGCCGGCGCGACGATCGTGGTCGGCTGCCCCCCGGACAGGAACCGGGCGAGTTCCTCAGGTGGCCGCACCGTCGCGGACAGCCCGATCCGCTGGGCGGGTTTGTCCTCCCGCAGCGCGTCGAGGCGCTCCAGCGACACCGCCAGGTGCGCGCCGCGCTTGCCCGCGGCGATGGCGTGGATCTCGTCGACGATCACCGTCTGCACCCCGGCCAGGGTTTCGCGGGCGGCGGAGGTGAGCATCAAAAACAGCGACTCCGGTGTGGTGATCAGCACGTCGGGAGGCCGGTTGATGAGCTGGCGGCGGGTGGCGGGCGGGGTGTCGCCGGAGCGCACGCCGACGCTGATGTCCGGCGGCGGCAGGCCCCGGCGTTCGGCGATGCGCGTGAGCCCGGCCAGCGGGGTGCGCAGGTTGCGCTCGACGTCGACGGCCAGCGCCTTGAGCGGGGACACGTAGAGCACCCGGGTGCCCGGCGGGCGGTCGGCCGCGCCGGCGAGGCTGTCCAGCGCCCACAGGAACGCCGCCAGCGTCTTGCCGGACCCGGTGGGGGCGATCACCAAAGTGTGGTGACCGTCGGCGATGGCGTCCCAGGCCTCGGCCTGCGCCGTGGTCGGCGCGTCGAAGGTGCCGGTGAACCACTCGCGGGTGACGGCGCTGAACCGGCCCAGCGGGTCGGCGGGGCCGGGCGGCCCGGAATCAGCGCGAGTGCTCACCCATCCATGGTGCCAACGGGGACCGACATGCCGCGCCTAGAGCCGCGAGGTGGACATCGCCTCGCCGAGCTTCTCCGGGATCTCGGGCACCCGCGCGATCGCGTCGAGCAGCGCGTGCGCGCAGGCGTCGGCGAGCTTGTCGGCGTCGGTGGTGGGGTCGATGATCCGTTGCCGGCAGATCTCGAAGGTCATCGCCAGCCAGCCGTGCAGGATCACCCGCAGGTGCCGCTCGACGTCGGGTTCCATGCCCGTGTTCAGCTCGGTGAGCAGCTGGTTGATCCGGGACATGATGTGTTCCATCTGGCGGTTCTTGGCGTCGTCCTCGACGCCCAGCAGCACCGGGTCGGACCGGCCCAGCCCGACGTACGCCGCCCAGGCGGCCTCCGGGTTCTGCTCGTGGTAGGCCATGTAGGCCAGCACGCCGACTCGGATCTCCTCGTACATGGTCAGACCGGTGACGTCGTCCATGTTGGTGTTCTCGTACAGGCGGTCGGCCTCGTCCTTGACCACCGCTGCGAAGAACGCTCGCTTGTCGGGGAAATAGTGGTACATCAGGGCCCGCGACACCCCGGCGCGTTCCGCGATCTCATCGATGCGGACCTCGTCGTAAGGTCGCTTCCCAAAAACCTCTGCCCCTAAAGCGAGCAGCTCAGCGCGCCGATCCTCGGGGGATAGACGCCTTCGGGCTGTCGGCATGTGTCAGATAGTACTCACACGACATGAGACGACCGCCACAATGGATTCACAGGCTTCATCCGAACTTCACGCCCTGGGCCAGCGGCAACTCACCGGAATAATTGACGGTATTGGTACTTTGGCGCATGTAGGCCTTCCACGAATCCGTGCCGGATTCCCGCCCGCCGCCGGTTTCCTTCTCGCCGCCGAACGCGCCGCCGATCTCGGCGCCCGAGGTGCCGATGTTGACATTGGCGATTCCGCAGTCGGATTCGGCCAGGAACCGTTCGGCCTCGCGCAGGTCCGTGGTGAAGATGGACGACGAAAGCCCCTGTGGCACGGCGTTATTGAGGGCGATCGCGTCGCCCAGCCGGTCGTAGGTCAGCACGTAGAGGATGGGCGCGAAGGTCTCGGTCGCCACGATGGCGGTCTGAGCGGGCATGCGCACCACGGCCGGCGCGACGTAGTAGGCGCTCGGCTGCTCGCGACCCTGCGGGTGCCTGCGGTCGCCGTCGATGACCTCGCCGCCGTCGGCGCGCGCGGATTCCAGCGCCCCCACCATGTCGCGGTAGGCGGTCTCGTGGATCAGCGGCCCGACGAGCGTGCCCGGCGCGGACGGGTCGCCGATGGGCAGTCGCCGGAAGGCGGACACGACGCGGTCCACCACCTCGTCGGCCACCGATTCGTGGACGATGAGCCGGCGCAGGCTGGTGCAGCGCTGGCCGGCGGTGCCGGCGGCGGCGAACACCACGGCGCGCACCGCGAGGTCCAGGTCGGCCGACGGGGTCACGATGGCGGCGTTGTTGCCGCCCAGCTCCAGCAGCACCCGGCCGAACCGCGCGGCGACGCGGGGGCCCACCTCGCGGCCCATCCGCACCGAACCGGTCGCGGACACCAGCGCGACCCGGGGGTCGTCGACCAGCAGCCCGCCGAGGTCGCGGTCGCCGAGCACCAGGGAGCTCACCGCGGGCGGGGCGCCGACGTCGGCCGCGGCGCGGGCGATCAGCGCCTGGGTGGCCAGCGCCGTCAACGGCGTCAGCTCCGAGGGCTTCCACACCACGGGGTCCCCGCACACCAGGGCCAGCGCGGCGTTCCACGCCCACACGGCGACCGGGAAGTTGAACGCGGTGATCACTCCGACCACGCCGAGCGGGTGCCAGGTCTCCAGCAGCCGGTGCCCGGGCCGTTCCGACGCGATGGTGCGCCCGTACAGCTGGCGCGACAGGCCGACGGCGAACTGGCAGACGTCGATCATCTCCTGCACCTCGCCGGCCGCCTCGGAGGTGATCTTGCCGACCTCGACGGTCACCAGGGTGGCCAGCTCGCGCTTGTGTTCGGTCAGCAACTCGGCCAGCCGCGCCACCAGCGCGCCGCGCACCGGCGCGGGCGTGGTTCGCCACACCGAAAACGCTTGGGCCGCTTCGGTGATCGCCCGCTCGGCGCGCTCGGGCGTGGTGGGGGCGACGGTGAAGAGCACCTCGCCGGTGATCGGCGTGCTGGCCGGCAGCCCATGAGCGTCCGGCTCGCCGAGGCTCGCGGTGACGCCGATCGCGTCGAATGCCCCCAGCACCCGGGCGCGTAACTGTTCGGTGGTCATGCGCAGGCCTCCTCGTAGAGCGCGTAGGGGTCAGCGATGTCGCGGCCGATCGCCCCGGCCAGCCACTGCGCGTCGTAGCCGGATTCGTCTGGCGCGTCGGCGGTTTCGGCGTCGCTGTCCAGGTTCGACCGGAAGATGCCCGCCGCCGACGCCGGCAGGAAGTCCTCGTAGACGATCGGAGCCGACGGGTCACCGCCGCGGTAGTAGCCCAGCCCCTCGGCGGCCATCTGCTCGTCGGTGGGCGGAAAGTGCTCCGCCCACACCGCGGCCGGGTCGGCGGCGCTCATCGCGGCGTCGTAGCGCGCGCGGCCCTTCGGGGTCAGCGCGACACCGCGGGCCTCCACCTCGCCGAAGCGCACCCGCAGCGCCCCCTCGGTGATCCGGCCGTCGGCGCCGCGGAACCGGCGGGGTTCGGCCAGGGCGCGAAAAGAGGTCTGGCGCAACAGGACCGCCGGCCCGTCGGTGCGCGGCGGCCCCTGGATGGCGTCGATCATCGTGATGCCCCGCCCGGTCATCCGTCGGTACAGATCGTCGATGTCGAGGACGCGCGGCGTCAGGTGGTTGAGGTGGGTGGAGCCGACGCCGGCGATGTCGGCGGCCACCGCGGACACCCGCGACAACTCGTCGTACCAGGACTTGTCGATGGGCTCGGCCGACAAGGCGAACGCCGCCACCGCCGCCGCGACGAACTCGTGCGCGCAGTCGCGGGCGCAGCCGCCGTCGGCGGCGATGGTGCGCGCGCCGGCGAGCAACGCGGGATCGAACAGCCGGCGGCGCGCCAGGAAGGCCTCGACGCGGCGGCGCAGGTCATGGTCGAAGAAGCGCGCGTCGCGCGTGGCCAGCATCGAGGTGAACACCCGAAAAGGGTTGAGCGACAGCTCGTTTGCATCGACCGGCCGGAAGGCGGTCGACACCACCGGGACGGGGGAGGCCGCGCAGCGCAGGTCGTAGTAGCCGACCGGGAGCATGCCGAACGCGGCGAACAGGTCGGCGACCGCGGCCAATTCGGCCGGGCTGCCGACACGGATGGCGCCGTGCCGCTCGGCGGTGACGCGCCGCAGCGAGCCGAACCGTTCGGCGTCGGGCTGGCGCGCCACGACATCGGCGTTGACCTGCTCGCTCACCGCGACCAGGGTGCCGTAAGCGGGCACCTCGGCGGCGTACATCGCCGAGAGGCCCGCCGCGAACAACGCGCGAAGCTGCCACGTCGGCAGCCATTTCGCGCGGGTCACGGCGCGCCGTTCCTGCGATAGTCTCCGGCCATGAGTGAGACGCTCGACGATGTCGACCGGATCCTGGTGCGCGAACTGGTCGCCGACGGGCGCGCGACGCTGGCGGAGCTGGCGGCCAGCGCCCGGCTGTCGGTGTCGGCGGTCCAGTCGAGGGTGCGCCGCCTCGAGGCCCGCGGCGTGATCGCCGGATACTCGGCGCGCGTCGACCCGGAGGCCGTCGGGCACCTGCTGTCGGCGTTCGTGGCCATCACTCCTCTGGATCCCTCTCAACCCGATGATGCGCCCGCCCGCCTCGAGCACATCGAGGAAATCGAATCGTGTCACTCGGTGGCCGGCGAAGAAAGCTACGTCCTGCTGGTGCGCGTCGCGTCCGCCCGGGCGCTCGAGGACCTGCTGCAGCGGATCCGGACGGCGGCGAACGTCAAGACCCGCAGCACCATCATCCTGAATACTTTTTACGCGGACAGGCAGCATATTCCATAAATTATCCTGGCACAGCGCCATAATAGTGTAAAAATCCGGCGTCTTGCCCGTAGCATGGGCGTCATGACGGCCGCCCTGGAACGCTTCGCCCGCGCCGGTCGCCGCCCGGACGCCGACCGCGATCCCGGCCGCGTCCATGAGGTGCTGGCGCGCAGCATGCTGATCGACGGCTTCGACTTCGTCCTGGATCTGGACCGCTCGCACGGCTCCTACCTCTATGACGCCCGCGACGGCCGGCGCTACCTCGACATGTTCTCGTTCTTCGCCTCCTCGGCGCTGGGCATGAACCACCCGGCGCTGGCCGGCGACGACGCATTCCGGGCGGAGCTCGTCACCGCCGCGCTGAACAAGCCCAGCAATTCCGACGTCTACTCGGTGGCGATGGCCCGTTTCGTCGAGACGTTCGCCCGGGTGCTGGGCGACCCGGCGCTGCCGCACCTGTTCTTCGTCGACGGCGGGGCGCTCGCGGTGGAGAACGCGCTCAAGGTGGCGTTCGACTGGAAGAGCCGGTTCAACGAGGCGCGCGGCCTCGACCCCGCGCTGGGCACCCGGGTGCTGCACCTGCGCGGCGCCTTCCACGGCCGCAGCGGCTACACGCTGTCGCTGACCAACACCAACCCGGTCACCGTGGATCGCTTCCCCACGTTCGACTGGCCGCGCATCGACGCCCCCTATATCCGGCCGGGGGCCGACGTGGCCGCGCTCGAGGCCGCGTCGCTGGCCCAGGCCCGCGCGGCCTTCGAGGCCCACCCGCACGACATCGCCTGCTTTGTGGCCGAACCGATCCAGGGGGAAGGCGGGGACCGCCACTTCCGGCCGGAGTTCTTCGCCGCCATGCGCGAGCTGTGCGACCGGCACGACGCGCTGCTGATCTTCGACGAGGTGCAGACCGGTTGCGGCCTGACCGGAACCGCTTGGGCCTACCGGCAATTCGGCGTGCAACCCGACGTGGTCGCATTCGGCAAGAAGACCCAGGTGTGCGGCATCATGGCGGGCCGCCGCGTCGACGAGGTCGCCGACAACGTGTTCGCGGTGCCGTCCCGGCTGAACTCCACGTGGGGCGGCAACCTGGCCGACATGGTGCGCGCCCGCCGCATCCTGGAGGTGATCGAGGCCGACGAACTCTTCGATCGCGCCGCCGCCCAGGGCGCCTACCTGCTGGGCTGCCTCGAGCAACTCGCCGCCGAGTTCCCCGGCGTCGTCCTCGAGCCCCGCGGCCGCGGGCTGATGTGCGCGTTCAGCCTGCCGAGCGCCGCCGACCGCGACGAGCTGATCCGCCGGCTGTGGCGGCGCGCGGTGATCGTGCTGCCCTCGGGCCGCGACGGCGTCCGGTTCCGCCCGGCGCTGACCGTCACGCGCGCCGAGATCGACGCCGCGATGCGGGCCATTCGCGGCGCCCTGACCGACCGGCCCTGACGGCCTGACCAGATCCCCGGGCCGTTTGCCCCGGTTTGTCCGGGGGTATTTATTAGACCCGCCGCCGGGGGGCGTAGCCGCGAGGGTTGTAACCAAAACGACGCGGCTAGCGATGAACGTAGGCGGGGCCGAATCCGGGGAGGTGAGGACGATGCAGAAAGCAGGCCAGCGACCAGGCGGTGACCGCCTGGGACAGGAAGACCGCGAGGTGCTCGCCGCCGTCCGGTTCGCCGCCGCGGCGACGGCCGCCGCCGTCGGCTTCCTGCTGATCGCCGCGGTGTGGGTGAGCACGTGTCCGGCCGGGAGCGTCGACACGGTGGCCTGCGGCCCGCCGCAGCGCACCCTGCTGGCGATCGGCGGTCCGATGATCGCGCTGGCCGGCGGGATCTGGGCGTTCGTGCGCACGTACCGCGTGTGGAAGGCCCGCGGAACCTGGTGGGGATGGCAGGGCGCCGGGTGGTTCCTGCTGACCGTCATGGCGCTCATGGTCGCCATGGGCGTCGCCCCGATCGCCGGTCCGGTGCTGGCTCTTTAGGTTTGCCTCCCCGCGATCTAACGTTGATGGTGCGCTGAGGAGCAGGGAGCAGCCATGGGAGACACCTATCACGACCCCGTCGACCATCTCAGGACCACGCGGCCGCTCGCCGGCGAGTCGCTGATCGACGTCCTGCACTGGCCGGGGTACCTGTTGGTGGTCGCGGGGGTGATCGGCACCTGCGGGAGCCTGGCGGCCTTCGCGACCGGACACCACCACGAAGGCATGACCGCGGGCGTCACCGCCGTCGTCGCCGCGGTGCTGGGTCTGATCTGGCTGGGCTTGGAGCACCGGCGGATACGCAGGCTCGCGGATCGCTGGTACTCCGAACATCCCGAGGTGCTGCGGCAAAGGCCCGCCAGCTAGGGGGCCGTCCGCGCATGCGGCGCCCCGCTTTTCCCGGGTGACCTGCCACGACGTCGCCCGCGGTCAGATCCTGCCGGAAACCCGAATCCGAGATTACGGGCGCCGTCGAGTGGGTATCAGGTGTGCACCATGATGAGTGCCGAAACGGTTGCGTTTGCTTGGACAAAAATGGCGTCACCCCATCATGGGGGACAGAAACACGAGCACATCGACATAAATGCCCACTGCGACCACCAGCAAGACGATCAGCGTGACCCCGGCGATTACTGCGACGCGCCTAAGCCGGCGCGTCCGGTCTGTATCGGTCGCGTCAGGCCCGTCCATGGCGGGCCGGATACCCGGCGGCGATCATGACTGACCGGCTCGAACGCACGGTCCACGGCGGGCTGCGGAGCAGTAGTAGTGTCAGTCAAACCATGCCGGGAGACCATATGAACGATGCTGGATCGCACGCTAACAAGCGTCCGCGCGGCCATCGCGCCGTCGAACTTCACGTCGCAGCTCGGCTGGAGAACCTCGCGATGCTGCGCACCCTGGTCGGCGCGATCGGCACCTTCGAGGACCTGGATTTCGATGCGGTGGCGGACCTGCGACTCGCGGTCGATGAGGTGTGCACCAGGTTGATTCGCTCGGCCACTCCCGACGCGACGCTGAGCGTCGTGGTCGATCCGCAGGACGACCAATTGGTGGTGGAGGCTTCCGCGGCATGCGACACCCACGATGTGGTGTCGCCCGGCAGCTTCAGTTGGCATGTGCTGACGTCGTTGGCCGACGACGTGCAGACTTTTCACGATGGTCGCGAACCCAATGAAACCGGCAGTGTTTTCGGCATCACACTGACGGCGCGACGGGCGGCCTCCAGCAGGTGACACCGCGAGCTGCCGGCGGTTCGGTCTCGCGTCCGAACGAGTACGCCGATGTTCCGGACATGTTCCGTGAGTTGGCCTCCGTCGCGGCCGATTCCATGGAACTTCAGCGCCAACGGGACAAGATCGTCGAGCGCTGCCTTCCGCTGGCCGACCACATCGCGCGCCGCTTCGAGGGCCGCGGCGAGCCGCGCGACGACCTCGTCCAGGTGGCGCGCGTCGGGTTGGTCAACGCGGTGGTGCGTTTCGACGTCGACGCCGGCTCCGACTTCGTTTCGTTCGCGGTGCCCACGATCATGGGCGAGGTCCGCCGCCACTTCCGCGACAACAGCTGGTCGGTCAAGGTGCCACGGCGCCTCAAGGAACTGCACTTGCGGCTCGGCACCGCCACCGCCGATCTGTCCCAACGGCTGGGCCGTGCGCCCACCGCGACCGAACTCGCCGCCGAGCTCGAGATGGACCGCGAAGAGGTGGTCGAGGGCCTGGTCGCCGGCAGCTCCTACAACACCTTGTCGATCGACAGTGGGGGCGGGGGCGAGGAAGAGGAAGCTCGCGCGATCGCCGACACCCTCGGCGACGTGGACACCGGCCTGGACCGCATCGAAGACCAGGAATCGTTGCGCCCGTTGCTCGAGGCGCTGCCCGAGCGGGAACGAACGGTGTTGGTGCTGCGGTTCTTCGAGTCGATGACGCAGACGCAGATCGCCGAGCGGGTCGGCATCTCACAGATGCACGTCTCGCGCCTACTGGCGAAATCGCTAACGCGGCTGCGGGACCAATTGCAATAGCGGCCGGGGGTTTTCGCCCTCATCGACCCGCAGCGGCTCGAGCAGCGGCTCGGCCTTCGGCGTCGTCACCGGGAGCGTGCCGTCCGGATCGCAGACGCGCAGCAACCTCGACACCGCCGGGCTCGGCGCCATGGCCCACGACACCTGCGCGGCCGAGCACACCACGTTGATCCGGTGCAGGGTCGAAAAGCCCGCGGTGCCAATGAACTTCAGGCCGCGCAGGTCGAGGATCACCCGCCGGGAGCGGTTGACGCTCTGTTGGACGTACGCGGCGAGCTGATCCGCATTGGCCGCGTCGAGCTCACCGTCGACCGTGATCAGGGTGCCCGTCGGGCCCCACCGGGCGGTGAACTGCGCCGTGCGGCTTTGTTGCCACGATTGCGCCACAGACATTGCTGACTCCATCCGTGCGGAGGATTCCTGCTGTGGAATACGTCAGCCGACTGCAAAAAGTTCGCAGAAGCAGGGAGTTTCGCCTGTCCCCACGCCAACAACGTACCCCGGGCGGCGGCTGTGAACTCAACCTTGCCCGCCACCCTACTCGTGGTGGCCAGGGGCGACAACGCTCCCGGTGATCCCGGTGAAGTCCGTCGGGCCGCTACTTGATCTCGGCCAGCACCGTGCCCTGCGTGATGGCCGCACCGGGCTCGACCGCGAGCCCGGTGATGACGCCGTCCTTGTGCGCGGTGACCGGGTTCTCCATCTTCATCGCCTCGAGGACCACCACCAGGTCGCCGGCGGCAACCTCCTGGCCCTCCTCGACGGCGACCTTGACCACGGTGCCCTGCATGGGCGCGGTGACCGCGTCGCCGGAGGCGGCCGCACCGGCGTGCGCCCCCCGCTTACGGGCCTTGGGCTTCTTGCGGATGACACCCGCCTCGCCGCCGCCGGAGCCCCCGCCCGACAGCGCCAGGTCACCGGGCAGCGACACCTCGAGCCGGCGGCCGCCGACCTCCACGACGACCTTCTGGCGGGGCCGGGCGTCGGCTTCGTCGTCGAGGGGCTCGCCGGCGGTGAACGGTTCGATGGTGTTGTCCCACTCGGTCTCGATCCAGCGCGTGTGGACCGAGAAGCTCTCGCCGTCACCGATGAACGCCGGGTCACTCACGACGGCGCGGTGGAACGGGATGACCGTGGCGAGCCCCTCGACGTGGAATTCGTCCAGGGCGCGACGGGAGCGGGCCAGCGCCTCCTCGCGGGTGGCGCCGTACACGATCAGCTTGGACAGCATGGAGTCGAACTGCCCGCCGATGACCGAACCGGCCTCGACGCCCGAATCCAGCCGGACCCCGGGCCCGGTCGGGATGTCGTAGCGGGTGACCGGGCCGGGCGCCGGCAGGAAGCCTCGCCCGGCGTCCTCGCCGTTGATCCGGAACTCGATGGCGTGCCCGCGCGGGGTGGGGTCCTCGGTGAGGTCCAGCTTCTCGCCGTTGGCGATCTTGAACTGCTGCAGCACCAGGTCGATGCCGGCGGTCTCCTCGGTGACCGGGTGCTCGACCTGCAGGCGCGTGTTGACCTCCAGGAAGGAGATCAGGCCGTCCTGGCCGACCAGGTATTCGACGGTCCCGGCGCCGTAGTAGTGGGCCTCCTTGCAGATCCGCTTGGCCGACTCGTGGATCTCCTTGCGCTGCGCGTCGGTCAGGAACGGCGCGGGCGCCTCTTCCACCAGCTTCTGGAACCGGCGCTGCAGCGAGCAGTCGCGGGTGCCGGCGACGATGACGTTGCCGTGCTGGTCGGCGATCACCTGCGCCTCCACGTGGCGCGGCTTGTCCAGGTAGCGCTCGACGAAGCACTCGCCGCGGCCGAACGCCGCGACGGCCTCACGCACGGCCGACTCGTAGAGGTGCGGGATCTCCTCGATGGTGCGGGCCACCTTCATGCCGCGGCCGCCGCCGCCGAAGGCGGCCTTGATCGCGATCGGCACGCCGTACTCCTTGGCGAATGCCACCACCTCGTCGGCGTCCTTGACGGGGTCGGGGGTGCCGGGCACCAGCGGCGCCTGGGCGCGGGCGGCGATGTGGCGGGCGGTGACCTTGTCACCGAGGTCGCGGATGGACTGCGGGCTGGGGCCGATCCAGATCAGGCCTGCGTCTAGCACAGCCTGAGCGAAATCGGCGTTCTCCGAGAGGAATCCGTAGCCGGGGTGCACGGCGTTGGCGCCGGACTTGGCCGCCGCGTCGAGGAGCTTGCCGAAGTCCAGGTAGGACTCCGCGGACGTCTGACCGCCCAACGCGAACGCCTCGTCGGCCAGCCGCACGTGCGGCGCGTCGGCGTCGGGTTCGGCGTACACCGCCACGCTGGACAGGCCCGCGTCGCGGGCCGCGCGGATCACCCGGACAGCGATCTCGCCGCGGTTGGCGACGAGGACTTTGGAGATCCTCGAGCTGGCGTGACTGGCCACAGCGCCTCCTGTATGGCATCGGTCGCAGACGTATTTCTGCGGGGCTTCTCTAAGAGAATTTCTTACAACGAGTTCTCGGGAAGTCTAAGCGCCGCGCCGTTGGGCCGACGAGGCGGTCCGGGTTTATCCGGTCGACTCGCGCAGCCTGCGCTTGATGCGCGCGAGCATCGCCGACAGGCCGCGCAATCGCAGCGGGCTGATCAGCGCGGCCAACCCGAGGTCGTCGTAGAAATCCTCGGGCACCGCCAGGATTTCGGCGGCCGGCTGCTCGTCCAGGCCGGTGGCCAGGATCGACGCGAAACCCCGGGTGGTCGGCGATTCGGCGGGCGCGCTGAAGTGCAACCGCACCCGGTTCGGGTCGCTGGCGTCGACGTGCAGAAACAGCGGCGTCTGGCACTCGGGCACCGGCTCCATGGCCCGCTCTTCGAGCTCGGGCGGCAGGTCCGGCAGCTCGTCGGCGAATTCCAGCAGCAGCTTCAGCTTGTCCTGGCCCTCGACCTCGGCGAAGTCGGAGACCACCTCGGCCAGCGGCGCGGGCATGCTCATGACGAACCCATCAAACGGAGACGGGCCCCGGTGCCGGTCCCGGTTCGGGGCCCGCGACGATCGGGGTGCGCACGGTGTTGCCCCACTCGGTCCACGACCCGTCGTAGTTGCGCACGCCGGGCTTGCCCAGCAGGTGCGTCAGGACGAACCACGTGTGGCTGGACCGTTCGCCGATGCGGCAGTACACGACGGTCTTGTCGTCGGGCTCGAGGAAGCCATAGAGCTCCTCGAGTTCCTCGCGGCTGCGGAAGCGGCCGCTCTCGTCGACCGCCTTGGCCCACGGGATCGACCGGGCGGTGGGGATGTGGCCGCCGCGCAGCACGCCCTCCTCGGGGTACTCGGGCATGTGCGTGCGTTTGCCGGTGTACTCGTCGGGCGAGCGCACGTCGATCAGCGGCTGGCTGCCGAGGATCCCCAGCACGTCGTCCTTGAAGGCGCGGATGGGCTCGTCGTTGCGCGTGACGACGGGGTAGCCGGTGGACGTCTTGGTGGGGACGTCCAGCGTGGTCTCCCGGCGTTCGGCCAGCCACAGGTCGCGGCCGCCGTTGAGTAGGCGCACGTCCGGGTGGCCGAACAACGTGAACACCCACAGCGCATAGGCGGCCCACCAGTTGCTCTTGTCGCCGTAGATCACCACGGTGTCGTCGCGGGCGATGCCCTTGCGGTCCATCAACTCCGCGAACTGCGCACCGTCGATGTAGTCGCGGACCCGCGGGTCGTTGAGATCGGTGTGCCAGTCGACTTTCACCGCACCGGGGATGTGGCCCACGTCATAGAGCAGCACGTCCTCGTCGGACTCGACGATCACCAGGCCGGGGGTGCCCAGGTGGGCCGACAGCCAGTCGGCCGTGACCAGTCGCTCGGGGTGGGCGTAGTTCGACAGTGTCGGGCTTGGATCGGGGGGTAATGCCACGCTGCCGAGCCTACTCATCCCGGGATTTCGTCACCAACGTCGACTAGTTGCCGCGGTTGGAGCGGGATTCGGCCCCACAATTCGGCGCTCGGGGTCAATTGCCGGCCCACAGCGCGGCCACCGACAGCCCGGCCCGCCCCAGCAGGCGCCGCAGCAGCGGCAGGCTCACGCCGATCACGTTCGACGGGTCGCCGTCGATGCCGTCGACGAACCAGCCGCCCAGCCCGTCGAGGGTGAAGCCGCCAGCCACGTGCCACGGTTCGCCGCCGGCCACGTAGGCGCGCAGATCGGTCTCCGTCGGTTCGGCGAAATAGACTGTGGTGCAAGCGGATTCGACCTCGCAATGGGTGATCGCGCCGTCGGACATCCGCAGCAGGCAGTGCCCGGTGTGCAGCCCGCCGGAGCGCCCGCCCATGCGGCGCCACTGGCTCGCCGCGGCGTCGGCCGACCCGGGCTTGCCGCACAGCCGGCCGTCGAGGGAAAGCATCGAATCACAGCCAAGGACAACGCAATCGGCCGCGACGGCGCCGTCCAGCCCGCCGGCGACCTGTTCGGCCTTGGCCCGGGCCAGGGCGCACACCACGTCGGGCGGCTCCGCGCCGGGTCCCAGCGCGGCCGCGACCGCGTCCTCGTCGACGCCGGACACCACGACCAGCGGGTCGACGCCGGCCTGACGCAACACCTTGAGCCGGCCGGCCGAGGCCGACGCCAGCACCAGGCGGGTCAATGCCTCATGTGGGTCATTTGCTGGAACGTGAGCCGCTGGTAGTTCGACATCGCGAACCGCAGCCGGTCGACCGGCAGACCCCAGCGGGTCTCCTCGGGCTGTTCGGGCTCGGGCGCACCGCCGACGCTGCCCAGCACCGCGACCAGCGCGGCCACCTCCTCGACGGTGGGTTCGCCCTTGAGGATCTGGATGTGCGGCTCGTGCGCCTCGGGCGCGGCTTCGGTTGCCGCAGAACCGTTTTCGTCACTCACAGCGGCCGAATTGTTCGTCTCGTTCCCGTCGCTCACTCGACTCACAGCGGAATGTTCCCGTGCTTCTTGGGGGGCAGGTGGGCGATCTTGCGTTCCAGCAGGCGCAGCGCCGTGCCAATGTAGCCGCGGGTGTGCGAGGGCGGGATCACCGCGTCGACGTATCCGCGCTCGGCGGCGACGTACGGGTTGACCAGGGTGTCCTCGTACTCCTGCTGCAGCTGCAGGCGCAGCGCGTCGACGTCCTTGCCCTCCTTGGCCGCCTCGGAAAGCTGCTTGCGGTAGACGAATCCGACGGCGCCGGAGGCCCCCATCACGGCGATCTGCGCCGACGGCCAGGCGATATTGACGTCGCAGCCCATGTCCTTGGAGCCCATGACGCAGTAGGCGCCGCCGTAGGCCTTGCGGGTGATGACGGTGATCTTGGGGACGGTGGCCTCGCCGTAGGCGTACAGCAGCTTGGCGCCGCGCCGGATGATGCCGTTGTACTCCTGGCCGGTGCCCGGCAAAAAGCCCGGCACGTCGACCAGCATGATGATCGGGATGTTGAAGCAGTCGCAGGTCCGCACGAAGCGGGCCGCCTTCTCCGAGGCGTTGATGTCCAGGCAGCCGGCGAACTGCGTCGGCTGGTTGGCCACGATCCCGACCGGGCGGCCGTCGATGCGGCCGAACCCGACGACGATGTTCTGCGCGTAACCCCCCTGGACTTCCAGGAATTCGTCGTCGTCGAGGATGCGGGTGATCACCTCGTGCATGTCGTAGGGCTGGTTGGGCGAGTCCGGGATCAGCGTGTCCAGCTCGAGGTCCTCCTCGGTGAGGTTGTCCTCGATGGCGCCGGGCGGGTGCGGCTCGGCGTAGCGGGGCGGGTCGGTCGCGTTGTTGGGCGGCAGGTAGCTCAGCAGGTCGCGGACCCAGTCGAAGGCGTCCTGCTCACCGGAGGCGACGTAGTGCAGGGTGCCCGACTTGGCCATGTGGGTGTGGGCGCCGCCCAGCTCCTCCATGGTGACGTCCTCGCCGGTCACGGTCTTGATGACGTCGGGCCCGGTGATGAACATCTGGCTGGTCTGGTCGACCATGACCACGAAGTCGGTCAGCGCGGGGGAGTAGACGTGCCCACCGGCGGCGGCCCCCATGATCAGCGAGATCTGCGGGATGACGCCGGAGGCCAGGATGTTGTTGCGGAAGATGCGGCTGTAGAGGCCGAGCGAGACGACGCCCTCCTGGATGCGCGCCCCCGCGCCGTCGTTGATGCCGATCAGCGGGCGCCCGGTCTTGATCGCCAGCTCCTGGACCTTGACGATCTTCTCGCCGTACACCTCGCCGAGGCTGCCGCCGAACACCGTGGCGTCCTGGCTGAAGATGCACACGTCGCGGCCGTCGATGGTGCCGTAGCCGGTGATCACGCCGTCGCCGAGCGGGCGGTTGTTCTCCAGGCCGAAGTTCTTGCTCCGGTGCCGGGCCAGCGCGTCGAGCTCGACGAACGAGTCCTCGTCGAGCAGGGCGAGGATGCGCTCGCGGGCGGTCAGCTTGCCCTTGGCGTGCACCTTCTCGACGGCCTCTTCACCCACCGGGTGCAGCGACTCCTCGCGGCGCTTGTGCAGTTCGGCCAGCTTGCCCGCGGTGGTGTGGATGTCGATGGTGTGTTCGGCAGCGGGTTCCGCGGTGTGGTCGGTAACGCTCGTCATGGGAGTCGAGCTTAGCGTGGCTGGTAGCCCGTCCGTTTCATGGGCTTTAAAGGGGTTTGAAGGGCTTTGACGGTAACCTCCGCTGATGAACGCCGATCCGGCGCGCATGTCGCAACTGGGTTCCGATTCCGCCTCTGTGCTGCGGATCATCTCCCACTTCGACCGGCTCCACGAGTCGGCGGCCGACGCCGACACCGTGGTGCGCTGCGCGGCGTTGCTGGCCGAGTGCCCGATCGGCGCGCGGTGGGCGTCGGGCACCGTGATTCGTTACGACGCGACGGGCGGCCTGGAACCGGGCGGGGATGTGCCGCCGCCGGCACCGGCGGACGAGCCGAGCGTGTGGCTGGAGCGCGACGGTCCCGGGCACGCCCTCGATCCGGTGCTGCTCGATCGGTTGGCCCACACGCTGCGCGCGGTGCCGGCGCGCGCCGGGGCGTCGGGCGAGTTGCACATCGGGGACCCGGCGCTGCTCGAAGTCGTGCTGTCCGGCAAGGAGCGCCGGGAGGATCGGGTGCGGGCGGTCCGCCTGCTCGGGCTGGACGAGAAGCGCAACATCTGCGTGCTGGCGGTGTCGGCGCACTCGCCGCCCGAGGCGCTGCGGATCATCGCCCGCCAGCTTCCGGGCTCGTCGGTGCGCTCGACCGCCATCGGGAACGCGACGGCCGTGCTGTGCCAGGGGCCCATCGACACCCGGGCGCTCTCCGACGGGCTGGAGGGCGCGATCACCACCGCGTTCCCGGGACGGCGCACCGAGGGGGCGAACCGGGGTCCCTGGGTCGGCATCGGTGCCAGCGTCGAAGCGCTGGCCGCGGCCACCTCCTGGCAGCAGGCGCTGGGCGCGCTGCGCTTCGCGTCGTCGACCGGTTACGGCAGGCGCGCCGTGGCCTACGAGCGGCTCAGCGCGCTGGAGCTGTTGGCCGACATCCCCCTGGAACGGGTGCGTCGGCAACGAGATGTGTTGCGGATCGACGAGATTGCCGCGACACCTACGGGTGCGCTCGACGTCGACACCGTGGAGGCCTTCCTCGTATTCGGGTCGCTGCGGCGCACGGCCGCCGAACTGCATCTGCATCACAGCACCGTCGCGGCGCGGCTCGCGCATGTGGGGTCGCAGATGGGGTGGGATCTCAACGATCCGATGGACCGGTTCATCGCCACGCTGGTGCTCATGATCCGGCGGATCGCGCTGTCCTCGACCGAACTCGACGAACCGGAACAGGCCTGACCGACGAGCGTCGGGCGGATCGGCGAATACGGGCGACGGCTGGCGGATGACCGCGGGCCGGCGGATTCGTGATGATGACCGCATGGCGATCATCGACCCCAACCGGACCTGGGAACCGCTGGAGAGGCGGTTGGCCGAAACCACCAACGAGCGGCACCGGGCGGTGCTGAGCGTGGTGATCGAACATATGAAGGCCGAGGCCGCACCGGATTTGGAGCGGTTGATGGCGACGCTGAGCCCCGATCCCGCCTACCACTTTTGGCACGGGGCCCAGGATGTGGGCGCGAAAACCACCGACGGGGTGCGCAGCTACTACGTCGACTTCCTGGCGACCCGCACCAACATTCTCGAGTTCGAGGTGCAGCGGCTCGTCGTCGACGACGACTGCCTGGTGACCGAGGGTCTGCTCAAGCAGCTCTACCCGGCGGCGGAGCTGACGCGCATCCTCGGGATGCCGGTCGACGACCCCGACGGGGATTACCTGGTGGTGTTCCGGCAGCTGCTGCTGTGGCCAATCGACAAGAGCGGCAAGATCATTGGTGAGGACTCCTACAACCCCGGTGTGGTCAGCGTGACCAAGCTGTCCCGCGACGAGCTGCCGCAGGAGTACCTGGACCTCGTGCACGCGTCGGCCTGAGATGGCCGCCGACATCGCGACGATGCTCCTCGATCGCCTCGGTGACGAACACGTCGGGCTGCGCACCCGCGACCGCGACTGGACGTGGGACGAGGTGGTCCGCGAATCCGCCGCGCGCGCCGCGCTGGCCCGATCGATGCGCAGTGACGGCCCGTTTCACATCGGGGTGCTGCTGGACAACCTGCCCGACTTCGTCTTCTGGCTCGGCGGCGCGGCGCTGGCGGGGGCGACCGTGGTGGGCATCAACCCGACCCGCGGCGCCGCCGAGCTGGCCGAAGAGATCCGGCACACCGATTGCCAGATGATCGTCACCGACGCCGCGGGCACGGAGCGACTGCGCGGGCTCGGCCTGGAACTGGCGGCGGACCGTTTTCTGCAGGTCGACGACCCCGGCTACCGCGAGCGCGTGGACGCCCACCGCGGCCAACCCGACGTCGCGGCCGGGGTCGGCCCGGAGTCGTTGTTCCTGCTGCTGTTCACCTCGGGGACGACGGGCGCGTCGAAGGCGGTCAAATGCAGCCAGGGGCGGCTGGCCTTAATCGCGCACACGGCCACCGAGAAGTTCGGGCATGTCCGCGACGACGTCGACTACTGCTGCATGCCGCTGTTCCACGGCAACGCGATCATGGCGCTGTGGGCGCCGGCGCTGGCCAACGGCGCCACGGTGTGCCTGACGCCGGTGTTCTCGGCGTCCCGGTTCCTGCCCGACGTGCGCTACTTCGGCGCGACGTTCTTCACCTACGTGGGCAAGGCGCTCGCCTATCTGATGGCCACACCCGAGCGGCCCGACGACGCCGACAACGCGCTGGTCCGCGGCTTCGGCACCGAGGCGTCACCGGACGACCAGGCGCAGTTCCGGCGCCGCTTCGGCGCGGAGCTGCTGGAGGGCTACGGCTCGAGCGAGGGTGGCGGCGCCGTCGCGCACGCCCCGGACGCACCGCCGGGGGCGCTGGGCCGGCCGGCCCACCCCGGTGTCGCGGTGGTCGATCCGCAGACGCTGACCGACTGCCCGCCCGCGCTCCTCGACGAGCACAGCCGGGTGCTCAACCCCGACGAGGCCGTGGGCGAAATCGTCGACAAGGCCGGCACCCGGACGTTCGAGGGCTACTACAAAAACGACGACGCCGACGCCGAGCGGATCCGCAACGGCTGGTATTGGACCGGCGACCTCGGGTACCGGGACGAGGCGGGGTTCCTTTACTTCGCCGGCCGCCGCGGCGACTGGATCCGGGTCGACGGCGAGAACACGTCCGCGCTGAGCATCGAGCGTGTGCTGCGCCGGCACCCGGACGTGGTGGCGGCCGGGGTCTACGCGGTGCCCGATCCGCGCTCGGGCGATCAGGTGATGGCGGCCCTCGAGGTGGCCGATCCCGAGAGTTTCGACGCCGCCGGGTTCGCCGCCTACCTGTCCGCCCAGCAAGATTTGGGCAGCAAGGGCGCTCCCCGGTTCCTGAGGCTGTCGACGAGCCTGCCCGTCACCGGCTCCAACAAGGTGCTCAAGCGCGTGCTGCAACGACAGCGCTGGCATACCGACGACCCGGTGTATCGGTGGGCCGGGCGGGGAGCGTCCGCGTACCACCGGATGAGCGCCGACGAAAAGCGCTCGCTCGACGCGGAATTCGCGTCGCACGGCCGGCAGCGCTACCTGTGAGCGCGGCGAGGTAGTCTCCGCTGATGGACGCCCGCCTCTTGGGACCCGCGGACTGGACGGCCGAATGCGACGTACTGGTCGCGGGATCGGGCGGCGGCGGCGTGACCGGCGCGTACACCGCGGCGCGCGAAGGCCTCGACGTGCTCCTGGTCGAGGCCACCGCGAAATTCGGTGGCACCACGGCGTATTCCGGCGGGGGCGGCGTGTGGTTCCCGTGCAATCCGGTGCTGCTGCGCGCCGGCACCGACGACACCATCGAGGACGCGCTCACCTACTACCGCGCCGTGGTCGGCGATCGCACCCCGCGCGAGCTGCAGGAAACCTACGTCCGCGGCGGCGCGCCGCTGATCGAGTACCTGGAGGCCGACCCGAACCTGAAGTTCGTGCCGCTGCCGTGGCCCGACTACTACGGCAAGGCGCCCAAGGCGCGCCTCGACGGCCAGCGCCACATCGCGGCCAAGCCGCTGGCGGTGGCCGCCGCCCCCGAGTTCCGCGACGCGATCCGCGGGCCGCTGGACACCGACCGGCTCGGCGCCGAACCGCCGTCGGACTACTACGTCGGGGGCCGCGCGCTGATCGCCCGCTTCCTCAAGGCCATCGGCGAGTACCCGGGCGCGTCGCTGCAGCGCGACACCGCGCTGGTCGACCTCGTGGTAGACGACGGCCGGGTCACCGGCGCGATCGTCGAGACCGGCGGGCAGCGCCGCGCCGTCCGCACCCGCCGGGGCGTGCTGCTGGCTGCCGGCGGCTTCGAGGGCAACGACGAGCTGCGGCGGAAGTACGGGGTGCCGGGCAGCGCGCGAGACACCATGGGGGGCCCGGGAAGTCGTGGTCTGGCGCTGCAGGCCGGCATCGCCGCGGGCGCGGACACCGACCTGCTGGACCAGGCCTGGTGGTCGCCGGGCATGACCCATCCCGACGGCCGGTCCGCCTTCGCGCTGTGGTTCACCGGCGGCATCTTTGTCAACCAGGACGGCGACCGATTCGTCAACGAGTCCCGGGCCTACGACCGGGCCGGCCGCGAGATCATCGCGCAACTGCAGGACGGCTCAATCACGTTGCCGTACTGGATGATCTACGACGACTCCGAGGGCGAGGTGCCGCCGGTCAAGGCGGCCAACGTCTCCATCGTCGAGACCGAGAAGTACGTCGCCGCCGGCCTGTGGCACTCCGCGGACACCCTCGAGGAGCTGGCCGCCAAGATCGGGGTGCCGGGCGAGCGGCTGGCGGCAACGGTGAAGCGGTTCAACGGTTTTGCCGCCTCCGGCGTCGACGAGGACTTCGGCCGCGGCGACGAGGCGTTCGATCGCGCGTTCTCGGCGGGCGCCTCGCCGCTGGTGCCCATCGACTCGCCGCCCTATCACGCCGCCGCGTTCGGCATCTCGGACCTGGGCACCAAAGGCGGCCTGCGCACCGACGCCGCGGCGCGGGTGCTCGACACGTCCGGCCACCCGATTCCGGGCCTGTACGCGGCGGGCAACACCATGGCCGCTCCCAGCGGCACCGCGTATCCCGGTGGGGGCAACCCGATCGGAACCAGCATGCTGTTCAGCCACCTGGCCGTCCTGGACATGCGCGACCGTCGGTCCTGAGTTCTAGGCTGGGTCCGGTGACAGACCGAGATCAACTTCGAGCACCACTGGACGCCGCCGCGCTGCGCGCCGAGTTGATCGGCACCGGGCTGGGCTGGCGTCAACTCGACGTCGTCGAGCAGACCGGATCCACCAACGCCGACCTGCTGGCGCGGGCGGCGTCGGGCGCCGACGTCGCCGGCGCCGTGCTGATCGCCGAGCACCAGACCGCCGGCCGCGGGCGGCACGGCCGCGGCTGGTCGGCCACCCCGCGCGCCCAGATCACGATGTCGGTGGGCGTCAGCGTCGTCGACGTCCCCAGCACGGGGTGGGGCTGGCTGCCGCTGGCCACCGGGGTGGCGGTCGTCGACACCGTCGCGCCGCTGCTGGAAGGGTCCGGGGTCCGGGTGGGGCTCAAGTGGCCCAACGACGTGCTGGCCGGGCCGGGCGATTCGCCGGGCAAGCTGGCCGGGATTCTCGCCGAGGTGGCCAAGCCGGTGGTGGTTATCGGCTTGGGGCTCAACGTGACTCAGTCCGCCGAGGAGATCGACGGCCCCGGCGCGACGTCGCTGCTCGATCTCGGCGTGGCCGAACCCGACCGCACGCGGTTGGTGTCGGACCTGCTGCGGGAGCTGGGGCGGCGGATCGTGGCCTGGCGCGCCGCGCGCGGCGCCGACTGGGCGCTGGCCGCCGACTACCGGGCGCGCAGCCTGACCCTCGGCAACCGGGTGCGCGCGCACCTGCCCGGCGGCAAGCAGATCGACGGCACCGCGACCGCCATCGACGATCAGGGCCGGTTGTGCCTGGACAGTGGCGGGCAGACCGCCGTCGTCGCGGCCGGCGATGTGGTGCATTTGCGCTAGTTAGTCGCGCCGCGCGGCTAAGGTCGGCGGGCATGGGCTATCCGGACAACGTGCTGGCCGCCGGCGAGCACGTCATCGTGCATCGGCACCCGCACTGGAAGCGGTTGATCTGGCCGGTGCTGGTTCTCATCGTGGTGACCGGGCTGGCGGCGTTCGGCTCGGGATACCTCAACTCGACGCACTGGGAGCAGCTCGCCAAGAACATCATCCACGGCGTCATCTGGGGGATCTGGCTGGTGATCGTCGGGTGGCTGACGTTGTGGCCCTTCGGAAGCTGGCTGACGACCCATTTCGTGGTGACGAACCGGCGGGTGATGTTCCGGCACGGGGTGTTGACGCGCACCGGGATCGACATCCCGCTGGCCCGGATCAACAGCGTGGAATTCCGCGACCGGATCACCGAGCGAATGTTTCGCACCGGGACGCTGATCATCGAATCGGCGTCACAGGATCCGTTGGAGTTCTACGACATTCCGCGGCTGCGCGAGGTGCACGCGCTGCTGTATCACGAAGTCTTCGACACCCTCGGTTCCGAGGAATCGCCGAGCTGACCCAGGCGGCTGGCCCGATTGCGCCAGGCGCGCAGCAGGGTGACGTTTCCGCCCTCGATCTCGTCTTCGAAGATCTCGGCAATACCGCCGGCGGTGAGGGCGGATTCCAGGGCCTTGTCGGGGGTGCGGGCAAACTGGTCCGGAAATACCCAACGGCGGAACGCCCAGAAGCGGAACGCCATCTGCAGCAGGTTTCCGATGATGTAGGCCGAGATGAAGTCGGCGAGGTTTTCCACCGCCAGCGACACCGTCGGCACGCGCAGTTGCAGCACGTAGCTGGAGAACCACAGCGGCGCCATGGACAGCAGCACCCCCACGCCGCTGAACGCGAAGAACAGCAGGGCCTCGTGGTGGCGCTCGCGGCCGCCGCGGTTGCGGAAGCTCCATTCCCGGTTCAGCACGTAGGAGGCGATGACCGCCACGATCCCGGCGATCACCTTCGCGGTGACCGGTTTGGGTTCAAGAATTGTCAGCTTGAGCGTGTAGAAAATCGCCGAGTCGATGACGAACGTGGTGCCGCCGACAATGGCGAATTTGATCAGTTCGTGGTGGCGTAGCAAATAGGGCTGCAAAACCCTTGGCAGACGCGCGATCGTGGCTTCGGCGAAGGACACAACACGTCAGTGTACGGACGGACACAAATTCGACGCAAAATCGTACATAACAATTCAGTGTCAGCGCCGGTCACACGCCTTGGCGGCGGTGTGCGCGGCCGTGACACGATGATGGCCGTGCCGAGTACACGCCCCCCGGGCGCAGCCCCCCTCGAAACGCGCCCCCCGGCCGCCCGAGCCGTTCCCCGGGTCATCCCCGTGGTCGCGATGGTCGGAGGCGGTCAGCTCGCCCGGATGACCCACCAGGCGGCGATCGCCCTTGGGCAGACGCTGCGGGTGCTGGCCACCGACGCCGACGAATCGGCCGCGCTGGTCGCCCCCGACGTGGTGATCGGTTCGCACACCGATCTCGAGGACCTGCGCCGGGTGGCCGAGGGTGCCGACGTGCTGACGTTCGACCACGAGCACGTGCCGACCGAACTGCTGGACAAGCTCGTCGCCGAGGGCATCAACGTGGCGCCACCGCCGCAGGCGCTGGTGCACGCGCAGGACAAGCTCGTGATGCGGCGGCGGTTGGAGGCCCTCGGCGTGCCGGTGCCCCGCTACGCCGAGATCCGCAGCGTCGACGAACTCGACGAGTTCGCGCGGGGGATCGCCGGGCCCGTGGTGGTCAAGGCGATCCGCGGCGGTTACGACGGGCGTGGGGTGCGGATGGCCCGCGACCCGGTGCACGCCCGCGAGATCGCGGCCGCCTTCCTGGCCGACGGCGTGCCGGTGATGGCCGAGGAGCAGGTGAACCTGCGCCGCGAGCTCTCCGCGCTGGTGGCCCGGTCGCCGTTCGGGCAGGGGGCGGCGTGGCCGGTCGTCGAGACCGTGCAGCGCGACGGGATCTGCGTGCAGGTGATCGCCCCCGCGCCGGACCTGCCCGGCGACGCCTCCGCCGAGGCGCAGCGGCTGGCGTTGCGGCTCGCCGGCGAACTCGGGGTGGTCGGCGTGCTCGCGGTCGAGCTGTTCGAGACCGGTGACGGGTCGCTGCTCGTCAACGAGCTGGCGATGCGGCCGCACAACTCGGGGCACTGGACCATGGACGGGTCGCGCACCAGCCAGTTCGAGCAGCATCTGCGCGCGGTGCTCGACTACCCGCTCGGCGACACCGACGCGCTGGCGCCGGTGACCGTGATGGCCAACGTGCTGGGCGCCGCGACGCCCCCGCAGATGAGCGTCGACGAGCGGCTGCACCACCTGTTCGCGCGGATGCCCGACGCGCGGGTGCACCTGTACGGCAAGCAGGAGCGCCCCGGCCGCAAGGTCGGCCACATCAACTTCGTCGGCCTGGACCCGGCCCGCGAAAGCGTGGCGAAGCTGCGGGAACGCGCCGACCTGGCGGCACACTGGTTGTCACACGGGCAGTGGACGGACGGATGGGATCCACACGCCGGCGACGATGCGGAGCGCAGTCGATGAGGAGGAGCGGCGCAAATGACCATGACCATGAGTGAGCAGCAGGCTCGCGTCGGCGTGATCATGGGCAGCGACAGCGACTGGTCGGTGATGCAGGACGCCGCGGCGGCGCTGGCCGAGTTCGACGTGCCGGCCGAGGTCCGGGTCGTCTCGGCGCACCGCACCCCGCAGGTGATGTTCGACTACGCCCGCGACGCGGCCGGGCGCGGCATCGAGGTGATCATCGCCGGCGCCGGCGGGGCGGCGCACCTGCCCGGCATGGTCGCGTCCGCGACGCCGCTGCCGGTGATCGGCGTGCCGGTGCCGCTCGCGCGGCTCGACGGCCTGGACTCGTTGCTGTCGATCGTGCAGATGCCCGCCGGTGTCCCGGTGGCCACGGTCTCCATCGGGGGCGCCCGCAACGCCGGCCTGCTCGCCGTGCGCATCCTCGCATCGTCGGACCCGGCGCTGCGTGCCCGGATCGTCGACTTCCAGCAGCAGCTGGCCGAGACCGTGCGGGCCAAGGATGAGGCGCTGCAGCAGCGCCGGGGTAAAGTTACCGACTAGTAGCTTGGCGACGAGGCGCGCCGCGCCCGCGCAGGAGTCGGGCGGTTCGGCAGGGCGCCACACGAGAGCGTAGGAGGCTCGAGATGGCTGGATGGGCCGGAAATCCCACCTTTGATCTGTTCCAGTTGCCCGAGGAACACACCGAATTGCGGGCGGCGATCCGCGCGCTGGCGGAAAAGGAAATCGCCCCGCACGCCGCCGACGTCGACGAGAACTCGCGCTTCCCGCAGGAGGCGCTGGAGGCCCTGAACGCGTCGGGCTTCAACGCCGTGCACGTGCCCGAGGAGTACGGCGGGCAGGGCGCCGACTCGGTGGCCGCGTGCATCGTCATCGAAGAGGTCGCCCGCGTCGACGCCTCGGCGTCGCTGATTCCCGCGGTCAACAAGCTCGGCACGATGGGGCTGATCCTGCGCGGCTCCGACGAGCTGAAAAAGCAGGTGCTGCCCTCGATCGCGGACGGCTCGGCGATGGCGTCCTACGCGCTGTCCGAGCGCGAGGCCGGCAGCGACGCCGGATCGATGCGGACCCGGGCCAAGGCCGACGGGGACGACTGGATCCTCAACGGCGCCAAATGCTGGATCACCAACGGCGGCAAGTCCAGCTGGTACACGGTGATGGCGGTGACCGATCCGGACAAGGGCGCCAATGGGATTTCGTCGTTCATGGTGCACAAGGACGACGAGGGATTCAGCGTCGGGCCCAAGGAAAAGAAGCTGGGTATCAAGGGTTCGCCGACCACCGAGCTGTACTTCGAGAACTGCCGGATCCCCGGCGACCGGATCATCGGCGAGCCGGGCACCGGGTTCAAGACGGCGCTGGCGACGCTGGACCACACCCGGCCCACCATCGGCGCGCAGGCGGTCGGCATCGCCCAGGGCGCGCTGGACGCGGCCATCGCCTACACCAAGGACCGCAAGCAGTTCGGCCGCCCGGTCAGCGACAACCAGGGCGTGCAGTTCATGCTCGCCGACATGGCGATGAAGGTGGAGTCCGCCCGGCTGATGGTGTACCACGCCGCCGCCCGCGCCGAGCGCGGCGAATCGCACCTGGGCTTCATCTCGGCGGCGTCGAAGTGCCTGGCGTCCGACGTCGCGATGGAGGTCACCACGGACGCGGTGCAGCTCTTCGGCGGCGCCGGCTACACCGTCGATTTCCCCGTCGAGCGGATGATGCGTGACGCCAAGATCACCCAGATCTACGAGGGCACCAATCAGATTCAGCGCGTGGTGATGTCGCGGGCGCTGCTGCGCTGATTCGTTCCGCGGGTCCGTTGGGAAAACCCCGCCCGCACCGCATAGGATCTCCACGGCGCGTGAAGTCCAAGCCGACGGTCGGTAAACAGGCACCGGCAATCCCGTCCGACCACCGCCAACGAGCAAGGGTCTTATCGCGGCCAGGGGGTCTGCAAGTGCAGAACGTGACTTCCCACACCCGTCCACAGATGGCCGGGAATTGATTCCGGCACGTGCTCCGGTCACGCCGACGGCGAGTTGGCAATCCTTGTCGTTGCTCTTGGTCGAGGACGACCGCGCCGACGCGGTGCTCGTGGAAGACCTGATCTCCGACGCGGCCGCCGACATCCGGGTGGTGTGGGCCAAGTCGATGGCGGACGCCGAACGCGAGCTGGAATCCGCCCGCCCCGATTGCGTGCTGCTGGATCTGCACCTGCCCGACGCCAGCGGGATCGACGCGTTGGACCGCGTGGCCAAGCTGGACGCCACCGTGCCGATCGTCGTGCTGACCGGGCTCAACGACGAGTATTTCGGGGCGTCGGCAGTCGCCGCCGGCGCCCAGGACTACCTGGTCAAGGGCCGCGTCGAGCCGGAAATGCTGCGCCGCGCGCTGCTGTACGCGATCGAGCGCAAGCGCGCCGAGCTGATCGCCGCCGACCTGCACGCGACCCAGCTGCGGGCCCGGGAGAACGCGCTGCTGGAACGCGGACTGCTGCCCTCCCCGCTGCTGCTGGACGACCCGGGCGTCGACATCGTCGCCCGCTACCGCCCCAGCCGCGAAGGCGCTTTGCTCTGTGGCGACTTCTACGACGTCGTCCAGACGCCCGACCGGATCGTGCACGTCCTGATCGGCGACGTCGCCGGGCACGGCCCGCACGAGGCGGCCCTGGGCGCGGCGCTGCGGATCGCGTTTCGCACGCTCACCTTCGCCGGCGTGCACGGCGTCGACCTGATGCGCCAGCTCGAGCGGGTGCTGTATTCGGAACGCACCGGCACCGGCATCTTCGCGACCGTGCTCAGCCTCGAGATCTGCCCGGAGCGCCCGGAGGTCAGCGTCATCCGCGCCGGGCATCCGGGGATGTTGCTGCAGGGCGGCGGCGCGGTCCAGTGGGTGGAGCCGCCGGGCGGCCCGGCGCTGGGCCTGCGCGCCGACGGCTGGCCGCGCCACGAGCTGGAGGTGCCCGCCGGCCACGGCCTGCTGTTGCTGACCGACGGTCTCTACGAAGGCTATTCGGGGCAGGGGACCGAGCGGCTCGGCGAGGACGGCCTGCTCGAGCTTGCCCGCTCGCACGCCAACCGACCCGGCCCGGCATTCGTCGACGCCCTCATCGACGGCGCCCAGGAACTCGCCGAGCCGCGCGGCGGCCTCACCGACGACATCGCCGTGCTCCGCATCGAGAGGACCACCACGTGACGGCACCGGCTCCGCTTCGGCTCGCGCAGCTCACCGTGCGGGGGTGGCTGGCCCTCGTCCTGTGGATCATGGGTGCGACGGTGCTCCTCGGCGCGGTCGTCGGCGGGGTGCTACTGGACCGCACCGACCAGGTGTCGCGCCAGGTGGGCGAGGACATCCAGCCGGCGCGCGTCGCCGCGACCCATTTGCAGGCGGCCCTGCGGGACCAGGAAACGGGCGTGCGCGGTTACCTGATCACCGCCGACCGGCAGTTCCTCGCGCCGTATTACGACGGGCAACGCGCCGAACGGGCCGCCGCCGACGAGATTCGCCGGCTGGTCGGCGGGCGCGCGGAGCTGATCGCCGACCTGGAGGCGGTCGAAACCGCCGCCGCGGACTGGCGCACCAGCTACGCCGAACCCGTCATCGCGGCCGTGACCCCCAAGGTTCCCAGCGTCGTCAGCACCTCGATGGCCGACCTCGGCAAAGCCAAATTCGACCGTCTGCGAGTGCTTTTCGACACGCAGAACACGCACCTGGCCGACGCGGCGGCCAGCGCCGTCGACGAGCTCAACGACATCAACGGCTGGCGCGACTGGGTGCTGGGCGCGATGGTGCTGATCGTTTTGGGCGCGGCCGCGCTGTTGGGGTTGCTGAGTCGCGCGGCGATCACCCGGCCGATCGCGAGCCTGGCCGCGGCCTGCCGCCGGATCACCCAGGGCAACTTCGACGAAGTGATCTCGGCGCCCAAGCGGCCCAAGGACATTCGCAACATGGCCATCGACGTCGAGAATATGCGCAAGCGCATGGTCGAAGAGCTCGACGTGTCCCGTTCGGCCCAAACCCTGCTCGATGAGCAGACCGCCGAATTGCGCCGGTCCAACACCGAACTCGAGCAGTTCGCCTATGTCGCCTCGCACGATCTGCAGGAGCCGCTGCGCAAGGTGGCCTCCTTCTGTCAGCTGCTCGAGAAACGGTACGCCGACAAGCTCGACGAACGCGGCATCGAATACATCGGGTTCGCGGTCGACGGCGCCAAACGCATGCAGGCGCTGATCAACGACCTGCTCACCTTCTCCCGGGTCGGCCGGCTGGGCACCACGGAGACCGAGGTGCAGCTCGACGCGACGCTCGACGCCGGCCTGGCCAACCTGGCCGTCGCGATCGAGGAGACCGAAGCCCAGATCGTGCGCCCGACGGAGCCGCTGCCGGAGATCGTGGGGGATCCGACGCTGCTGACGATGCTGTGGCAGAACCTGATCGGCAACGCGATCAAGTTCCGGCACAAGGATCGCCCGCCCCGCGTCGTCATCGAATGCGCACCCGGCGAGGGCACCCACGACGGCGAATGGTTGTTCAGCGTGTCGGACAACGGCATCGGCATTCCGGAGGAATTCTCCGACAAGGTCTTCGTCATCTTCCAGCGGCTGCACGGCCGGGAGGTGTACGCGGGAACCGGCGTGGGTCTCGCGTTGGTCAAGAAGATCGTCGAGCACCACGGCGGCACCGTGCGGATCGACACGTCCTACACCGAGGGGACGCGATTCGAATTCACGTTGCCCATGCCCGGGCCCGTCGAGGAAGAGGACTCAGTCGCTTTGGAAGGAGCGCATCAGTGACACCCGAAGGAAGAGCGATCGACATCCTGCTGGTCGAAGACGACCCGGGGGACGAGCTGATCACGCGAGAAGCGTTCGAGCACAACAAACTCAAGAACCGGCTGCACGTCGCGCACGACGGGGAGGAGGGACTCAACTACCTGTACCGGCGCGGCGAGTTCGCCGACGCGCCGCGGCCCGACCTGATCCTGCTGGATTTGAACCTGCCCAAATACGACGGCCGCCAGCTTTTGGAGAAGATCAAGTCCGACCCCGAGCTGGCCCAGATCCCGGTCGTCGTGCTGACCACCTCCTCGGCCGAGGAGGACATCCTCAAGAGCTACAAGCTGCACGCCAACGCCTACGTCACCAAACCCGTCGATCTGGACCAGTTCATGAAGGCGGTCCGGCAGATCGACGAGTTCTTCGTTCAGGTGGTGCGGCTGCCGACCGCCTGAACGAGGCTGTGGCGCAACCGAATCGGGCTACCCGGATTCCGAGTGCCGCCGCGCGAACCAGGTGATCAGCCGCCCGAGGATGATCAGCAGGAACACGAACACGATCAGCAGGAACGCGGCGTCGTAGGACAGGTCGCGGGCCGCCTTCGACGGCAGGTTGTAGAACGTCCAGATCGGGTAGGTCAGGTAGCCCACCGGTGAGTCGGTGAGCTTGCCGGTCGGGGCCGAGTTCGACCAGCCCGCCGTGTACAGCATCGGCGCCGTCTCGCCCACCGCCAGCGCGAGCGCCACCAGCAGCCCGGTGACGATGCCGGGGATCGCCGACTTGAGCACGATCTTGCGCAGGGTCCAGCCGAGCGGCAACCCGAGCGCTTCGGCCCCCTCCCGGTAGGCCGTGGGCACCTGCGCCAGCGCGGACTCGGTGGCCTTGGCGATGTACGGAATGCTCATCGCCGAGAGCGTCAGCACCCCGGCCGCCAGGGAGAAGCCCCAGTGGAATTTCACCACCAGGGCCAGGTAGCCGACGTAGCCGAGCACGATCGACGGGATGCCGGACAGGATCTCGTAGGCGCCGCGCAGGATGGAACGCGTTCTGCCGCCGGCGAATTCGGAGAGATAGATCCCGGTCAGCACGCTGACGGTGCCCCCGACCAGCATGACGCCGACGCCGATGACCACGGTGCCGATGATGGCGTTGCGCAGCCCGCCGCCGTTGCCGCGGGTGTTCTCGGTGAGCACGCTCCATTTGAAGACCGGCAGGGCGCGCCCGACGACCTCGACCAGCATCCACAGCGTCGGCACGACCACCACCGCCAGGCAGCACACGCAGCCGATCCAGAACAGCGCGTTGACGATCTTGCGTCGGGTACCGACCATGTCAGACACCCCGTCCCACCGGCAGCGCCGTGCCCGACACCCGGCGCACCATCGCGCGGGCCGCGACGTTCGTGAGCAACGTGATCACCATCAACACCAGGGACACCTCGGCGAGGGTCTTCACGGCGAAGTCGGTGAAGTCCGTCATCGCCGAATCCAGCTGCGACACAACGGTGGCCGCGATGGTGGTCATCGTCGCGTAGATGTTGGCGGGTATCGCGCCCAACACCGCACCCGACACCATGGCGACGGCCATCGTCTCTCCCAACGCGCGGCCGAGCCCGAGCACCACCGCTCCGACGATGCCGCTCGACACCCACGGCAGGGTGACCCGCCGCGCGCACTCCCAGTCGGTCATCCCCAGCGCGACCGCGCCCTCGCGGGGCAGCACCGGCACCTGGCGGATCAGGTCGCGGGTGGTGCTGGCGATGATGGGAATGACCATCACCGCGAGCACCAGCCCGGACACCAACAGGCCCTCCCCGTTGCCGGTGTTGCCGCGCAAGTAGCTGAGCACCGGCACGTCGGGCGCGTTGCGGGCGATCACCGGGGCCACGTAGTGGGCGATGAACGGCCCGAATGTCATTGCGCCCCAAAGGCCGACGATGACGCTGGGGATTCCGGCGAGCAATTCGAGCACCATCCCGATGGCCGACGCGAGACGCTTCGGCAACCGCTCCACGATCACCAGCGCCGCCCCGATCGACACCGGCACCGCGATGACCAGGGCGATCGCCGAGGTCGCCAGGGTGCCCACGATCAGCGGCAGCGCCCCGTAGTAGGCGCCGACGGGATGGCGGACGCCGCGGGTGACGACGGCGTCGCCGTAGGTGTTGCCGGGGTTCCACTCGGTGGCGGTGAAAAAGTGCAGCCCGTTGACCCTGATCGCGGGCAGCGCCTCGAGAAGCAGGGTCGCGAGGACGAACACGAGCGCGAGCAGCGGAACCACCGCGCCCGCCGCACCCAGGGAACGGATGGCCAGGCCCGGGCGGCGCGCGCCGCGGATCCGCGCCCGCGCGCCGCCCATCGCGATGTCGGTCACCAAACCCCTACTGGCCGCTGATCTTGGCGATCTGGGCGTCCGACAGCTTCGCCACGTCGGCCGGCAGCGGCTGGAAGTGCACCTTGTCCAGGAACGAGGCGTTGTTGCCGTCGCTGATCGCCCAGTGCAGGAAGGCCTGCAGGGTCTGGGCGGTGGCGGCGTCCTTCTGACCGCTGTTGACGATGGCGTACTCGTAGTTGACGATCGGATAGCCGTCCGGCGCCGGGCCGTTGATCAGCGAGATCGCTTGGTTCGCCGGGGTTTTCGAGGCGAATCCGGCGGCCGCGGCCTGAATGCTCTTGGCGTCGGGCAGCAGGTACTTGTCGGAGGCGTTGGCCAGCTGCGCCTCGCCGAGCCCCTTGCCCTGCGCTTGGTCGAGGAAGCTGATGCCGATGTAGGCCACGCAGCCCGGGGTGTCCGCGCAGCCGGTCACCATGCCGCCGTTGCCGTTCTCCCCGAGCGCGCCGGGCACCGTCGGGAAGGCGACGGTGGTGCCGAAGCCGGGCGATTTGCCCCAGCCGTCGGGGTCCTGCTTGGACAGGTACTGGGTGAACAGGAAGGTGTCACCGGAGCCGTCGGAGCGGTGCAGCGGAACCACCGGTGTGGCAGGCAGATTCACGCCGGGGTTCAGCCCGGCGATCTGCGGGTCGTTCCAGGTCTTGACGGAGCCGTTGTACATGCCGGCCAGCACCTTGCCGTTGAGCTTGATGTGTTCGGTGACACCGGGCAGGTTGTAGTTGACCTGCTGCGCGGAAATGGCCAGCGCGATGTTCATCAGTCCCTTGTGCGCGGCCATGTCGCCCTCGGACAGGTAGGCGTCGGAGGCGCCGATCGCGACCGCCCCGGCCGCGGCCTGGGAGATCCCGGTCCCGGAGCCGGTGCCCTGGGTGGTGATCGTGACGTTCGAGTACTTGTCGTGATAGGCGGGGCCCCACAGGTTGAACAGCGGGTACAGCAGCGTGCTGCCGGTCTCCGACAACGTCACCGGCGATGACGCCGGCGTCGTCGCGACCGGGCCGCCGCCGCCCTGACTCGGCGCACCGGTCTGCGAGTTCGAACCACACGCAGCCGCGGCGAAAACCAGGGGCGCGGTCGCGGCCATCGCCAGCAACCTACTCATACGAACTTTCACGGCCTTCTCCCTTTCTCTTTCCCTTTAGGTCCCTTGCGTCCCTTTGCTTTTCTGCGTTCATCCGCCGACCTTGGCGATCTGGGCGTCCGACAGCGTCACCACCTCGGCCGGCAGCGGCTGGAAGTGAACCTTGTCCAGAAACGACGGGCCGTTGCCCTCGGTGATCGCCCAGTGCAGGAACGCCTGCAGCGTTTGGGCGGTGGCGTCGTCGCGCTGGTCCGCGTTGACGATCGCGTACTCGTAGTTGACGATCGGGTACCCATCCGTGGCGGGGCCGTTGATCAGCGAGATCGCCTGGTTCGCCGGGGTTTTCGAGGCGACGCCGGCGGCCGCGGCCTGAATGCTCTTGGCGTTGGGCAGCAGATATTTGCCGGAGGCGTTGCCCAGCTTGGCCTCGCCGAGGCCGTGCTGGTCGGCCTCGTCGAGCGAGCCGATGCTGGTGTAGGCCACACACCCCGGGTTCGCGGCGCAGCCGGTCACCATGGCGCCGTCGCCGTTCTCGCCCAGCGCTTCGGGCACGGCCGGGAAGGAGACGGTGGTGCCGAACCCGGGCGAGCGGCCCCAGCCGTCGGGGTCCTGCTTGGACAGGTACTGGGTGAACTGAAACGTGCTGCCGGACCCGTCGGAGCGGTGCAGCGGCACCACCGGGGTCGCGGGGAGCTGCAGGCCGGGGTTGATGCCGGCGATCTGCGGGTCGTTCCAGGTTTTGATCGTGCCCCGGTACATGCCGGCCAGCACCTTGCCGTTGAGCTTGAGGTGCTGATGCACCCCGGGCAGGTTGTAGTTGACCTGCTGCGCCGAGATGGCCAGCGCGATATTCATCAGCCCCTTGTGCGCGGCCATGTCGCCCGCGGACAGGTAGGCGTCGGAGGCGCCGATGACGACCGCCCCGGCGGCGGCCTGGGAGATCCCGGCGCCCGAGCCGCTGCCCTGTGTGGTGATGGTGACGTTCGGGTGCTTGGCGCGGTAGGCGGCGCCCCACTCGCTGAACAGCGGGTAGAGCAGCGTGCTGCCGGTCTCGGAGAGCTCGATCGTGGACGTCGCCGGGGCGGTGGCGACGCTGCCGGCGGCCGGCCCGGTGCTCGGCGCCCCCCGCGTGGCGTGCGCACCGCAAGCCGCGATCCCGAGGACCGGCGGCGCGATGGCCACCAGACCCAGCAGCGTACCCAGACGACTCTTCACGTCCCCGCTTCCTCTTCCCGGCGAGACCCTTTCCCGCTATTGGCTTTCCGCGACCCCGGCCGTCTGCGAGGAGCCCCGATCCGAGCCCTGTGCCGGCCGGAACGGCGCGAAGTAGCGGACGGTCTCCTCGTGCTGCGGCGACAGGAACAACTGCTTGGTCGGCCCCTCCTCGACCAGCCTGCCCTCGAAAAAGAAGGCGGTCCGGTCGCCGGTGCGGGCGGCCTGCGCGAGATCGTGGGTGACCATGATCACGGTCAGCCGGTCGGCGAGGGAGCGGATGAGTCCCTCGATCTTCTCGGTGGTGGTCGGGTCCAGCGACGAGGTGGGCTCGTCGAGCAACAGCACGTCCGGGTTGACCGCGAGCGCGCGGGCCAGGCACAACAACTGCTGCTGGCCACCGGAGAGCCGGAACGGCGAATCCCCGAGGCGATCCTTGACCGCGTCCCAGAGGCCGACCTCGGTGAGCCGGGCCTCGGCGACAGTTTTGAATTGCTTGCGCGGCGCCATTTTGTGCGCGCGCACGCCGGCCACCACGTTGTCCATGATCGACATCGGGAACGGGTTGGGACGCTGGAACAGCATGCCCACGCTGCGGCGGAACTCCATCAGGTCGCGGTCGGCGAAGATGGTGCGCCCGCCCAACAGGACGTCACCGCTGTGCCGGAATCCGGAGACCTTGTCGTTCATCCGGTTCAGGGTGCGCAGGAAGGTGGTCTTGCCCGAGCCGGTCGGCCCCAGCAGGGTGGTGACGGAACGGGCGGGGAAGTCGAGGCTGACCTGCTCGAGGACCGTTTTGGGGCCGAACCCCAAAGTGAGGTCGACGGCCCGCATGAGCTGGCCACCATCGGCGACAGGAGCCGCAACTGCGGCCGGTAACTGTTGTTCGCGACGCATTGACAACCGATGCTACGTGTTTGCGCCCGGCACGCGGTCACCGGCCATTAACCTCTTATTCTTTGTCAAGGGTTTGTATATTCGCGATTGGTTAACTTTTGTTGACGATCGAAGGAGTTTCGTGAGGTTCGCTCGATCTGGCGTCGCCCTGAGCGTGGTGGCCGCCGTCGCCCTGGCGCTGGCGGGATGCGGCGACAACAACTCGTCGTCGGGATCGAGCGGCAAGCAGGCGTCGGTGGACTGCGGCGGTAAGAAGGTCCTCAAAGACAGCGGCTCGACCGCGCAGCAAAACGCCATCGAGCAGTTCGTCTACGCCTACGTTCGGGCCTGCCCGGGTTACACGCTCGATTACGACGCCAACGGCTCCGGCGCCGGCGTGACCGAATTCCTGAACAACCAAACGGATCTCGCCGGTTCCGATGTCCCGCTGGACCCGTCCACCGGTCAAAATGACCGGGCGGCGCAGCGGTGCGGTTCGCAGGCCTGGGATCTGCCCACGGTGTTCGGACCGATCGCGGTCACCTATCACCTGACCGGGGTGAGCGGGCTGAAACTGGACGGGCCCACCGTGGCGAAGATCTTCAACGGCACCATCACCAAGTGGGACGATCCGACGCTGAAGGCGATCAACTCGGGCCTCAACCTTCCGTCGACGCCCATCACGGTCATCTTCCGCAGCGACAAATCCGGCACCACCGCCAACTTCCAGAAGTACCTCGACGGCGCGTCGGACGGCGCCTGGGGCAAGGGCGACAGCGAGGTGTTCAACGGCGGCGTCGGGCAGGGCGCCAGCGGGAACAACGGCACATCGGCGCTGCTGCAGAACACCGAGGGGTCGATCACCTACAACGAGTGGTCGTTCGCGGTGGGCAAGCAGCTGAACATGGCGTCGATCATCACGTCGGCGGGCCCGGACGCGGTGCCGATCACCAAGGACAGCGTCGAGAAGACGATCGCCGGGGCGACCTTCAAGGGGCAGGGCAACGACCTGGTGCTGGACACCTCGTCGTTCTACAAGCCGACACAGTCCGGCGCGTACCCGATCGTGCTGGCGACCTATGAAATCGTCTGTTCGAAGTATCCGGACGCGGCGACGGGCAAGGCGGTGAAGGCGTTCATGCAGGCCGCGATCGGGCCGGGCCAGGAGGGGCTGGACCAGTACGGTTCCATCCCGCTGCCCAGCTCGTTCACGGCGAAGCTGTCGGGTGCGGTCAATGCGATTTCGTGACATGGAGACTCGACGGTGAGCGATAGCGGACCGGCCTCGCGGGCCGGGTCCTGGTTCGGGCCCTATCGGCTGGTGCGCCTGCTGCGCCAGGGCGGCATGGGCGAGGTGTACGAGGCCGAGGACACCCGCAAGCACCGCATGGTGGCCCTGAAACTGATCTCACAACAGTTCTCCGGCAACTCGGAGTTCCGTGCGCGCCTGCAGCGCGAGGCCGATATCGCCGGACGGCTGACCGAACCGCATGTGGTGCCGATCCACGACTACGGCGAGATCGACGGGCGTTTCTATGTGGACATGCGCCTCGTCGACGGCGTCGATCTGGGCACGCTGTTGCGCCGGGACGGGCCGCTGGCCGCGCCGCGGGCGATCGCGATCATCAGCCAGGTCGCGGCCGCCCTGGACGCGGCGCACGCCATCGGGGTGACGCACCGCGACGTCACACCGGGCAACATCCTGATCACCGGCAGCGACTTCGCGTACCTGGCGGATTTCGGAATCGCCCGGGCCGCAACCGATCCGGGGTTGACCCAGTTCGGGACCGCGATCGGCACGTATTACTACATGGCGCCGGAACGCTTCACCGACGACACCGTCACCCACAGCGCCGACATCTATTCGCTCGCATGCGTTTTGAGTGAGTGCCTGACCGGCTCGCCGCCGTATCGGGCCGACACGATCGAACGGCTGGTCGCCGCGCACCTGACGAAGGCACCCCCGTCGCCCAGCCAACTGCGCCCCGGGGCGTTTCCGCCCGCCCTGGATCAGGTGATCGCCAAGGGCATGGCCAAACGTCCCGAGGAGCGCTATCGCACCGCGGGCGAATTCGCCGCCGCCGCGCATGACGCGCTGACCACGTCCGAGCAGCGCAAGGCGACCACAATCCTGCGCGAAGGGGAGGACGCGGTCCAGCGTGCGGAGGCGTCGGCCCAGCGCCCGGAGCGCGAGCCGCAGTCCTGGCCCGCCGCCGAGACCATGGCCGGTCCGGTGGCCCCGAGGCCCGGCGGCACCGGCTGGTCCGAGCGCTCCGGCCATCACCCCTCGCTGATCCGTCCCGCCCCAACGACGTTCGGCCACACCTACGGGTCCGGGCCGGACTTCAGGAGTCCCGCCGTGCCGATCGACAGCAAGCGAAAGCAGTGGATCATCGTCGGCGCCATCGCGCTCGTCGCCCTCGTCGCGTTCATCGTGGCGGTCGCCGGTTACCTGTCCACGCGGTCCTCGGGGCCGGCACAGGAGGCGTCCGGTCAAAGTGTGTTGCCCTTCAACGGGATTGACTTCCGCCTGTCCCCGGGCGGGGTGGCGCTGGACAGCGCCGGCGACGTCTACGTCACCAGCGAGGGCATGTACGGGCGCGTGGTGAAGCTGACGGCCGGTTCGAACGCCACGACGGTGCTGCCGTTCCACGGGCTCTACCAGCCGCAGGGTCTGGCCGTCGACGGCGCCGGCACGGTGTACGTCGCCGATTTCAACAACCGGGTGGTCAGCCTGGCCGCGGGCTCCAACGACCAGAAGGTGCTGCCGTTTTCCGGTCTGAGCTACCCCGAGGGCGTCGCGGTCGACAGCCAGGGCGCGGTGTACGTCGCCGACCGCGGCAACAGCAGGGTGGTGAAGCTGGCGGCGGGATCCAAGACCCAGACCGAGTTGCCGTTCAACGGACTGAAGAATCCCGACGGTGTCGCCGTCGACGCCGCGGGCACCGTGTACGTCGCCGACACCGACAACAACAGGATCGTCAAGCTCGACGCCAATTCGAATACCCAGGCGGAGTTGCCATTTCAGAACGTCTCCGTGCCGTGGGGCATCGCGGTGGACAACAGCGGCACCGTCTACGTCACCGAACACGACAAGAGTGACGTGCTGAAGTTCCCGGCGGGCTCGAACACGCCGACCGTCCTGCCGTTCGACGGGCTCAACACGCCCTTGGCGGTGGCGGTCGACAAGGAACGAAGCGTCTATATCGCCGACCGCGGCAACGACCGGGTGGTCAAGCTGACGCCCTGAGGCTCACGACGCGGGTTGCGGTGCGCCCAGATACTCCTCGGTGTGCTGCCCGAGGGCCGGGGGAGGGTCGGTGGCGTCAGCGTCGAAGCTGGAATAGCGTGCCGGGGTGCGGATCACCGTGACCGCGTCCTCACCCTCACCGACCGGCAGGGCGAGCTCGTTCTCCGCGAACAGCGCGGTGCCGACCACCTGCTTCCAGGTGTAGGCGTGGCAGGCCATCAGGCCGCCGTCCTGCAGCAGCCGGACCCATTCGTCGGCGGTCTTGGCGGCTAGCGCCTTCTCGAGTTCCTCGGTGAGTTCCGGATAGTTGAGCGCCCGGGCGCGCTGGTCGATGAACCGCTCGTCGTCGCGCATGTCGGGGCGGCCGATGATCTCGCACAGCTTGTCCCAGTGCTTGGGCACGTACGCGCTGATCACCAGGTATCCGTCGGCCGCCTTGAAGGCGTCCGACGGCTGGGTGGCGAACCCGACACCCTTGCGCCGCTTGGGCTTTGGCGTTGAGTCGGACGGCTTGGGTTCCGCGTTGGGCTTGTTCAGGTGGATGGTCAGCTGGCTGGCCTGCAGGCTGACCGCGACGTCGTACATGGCGACCCGCACGACGTCGGCCACGCCGTGGCGCTCGCGGTTGAGCAGCGCGGCCAGCACCGCCTGCGCCAGCACGTGTCCGCTGGCGGCGTCGACGAGCTGGAACGGGATGATCTGGGGTTTGCCGCTGGGCGTGGGCATCCCGGTGGTCATGCCGGACTCGGCGGCGACCATCAGGTCCACGCCGGGCCGGCTGCCCTCCGGGCCGTTGCCGCCGTAGGCCGAGAGGCGCGCGTAGATGAGTTTGGGGTTGCGGGATTGCAGCTCGTCGGGTCCCAGTCCCATGCGTTCCATCACCCCGGGCCGAAACCCTTCCAGCACAACGTCTGCGGTGTCGACCAGCCGCATGATCTGCTGCTTGGCCTCGTCGTCGCGCAGGTCCGCCATCACCGACTTCTTGCCGCGGTTGTGGGGGAGGAACAGGGTGGCCAGCGGCGGGCGGCCGGGCAGCACCGCGGTGATGTGGCGGGCCGCCTCGCCGACGGGCGCCTCGACCTTGATGACCTCGGCCCCCAGGTCGGCCAGCACCTGGCCGGCCATCGGCCCGGCGATGTTCTGGGTGAAGTCGAGCACCCGGAATCCGTCAAGTGGCTTGGGTGGCTTGCTGTTTGGCACTGGTGCCTGCCTTCCTCAACGCGCCGCGCTGCGCACCGCGGTGCAGTAGTAGTTCTGGGCGAATGGCGCCTCGGGGTCGGTCGATTGCAGCGGGAGCCCGGTGTTGGCCAGCAGCTGATTCAGCGGCGTGCGCACCGGCTGCCAGCCCTTCTGCTGCAGGTAGGTCGCCACGTCGTTGCGCGGCCCGGGGAAGCCCAGGTCGCCCAGCGCGATGTCGAGGCCGCCCTGCCGCCACTTTTCGCTCGCCGCGTTCAGCGCGTCCCCGCTGGTGCCCGTGTTCGCGAACACCTCGGCAACCAACTGGCTGCCGTCGGCGGACAGCTCGGTGATGTTGTCCAGCAACCGATCCTGGGCCTCCGGCGGCAGGAAGCCGATCAGCCCCTCGGCGGCCCAGGCGGCGGGTCTCCCGGCGTCGAAGCCGGCCTGGCGCAGCGCCGACGGCCAGTCGTGGCGCAGGTCGACCGGGACGTTGCGCACCTCGGCGGTCGGCTCGGCGCCGAGGTCGGCGATGGTGGCGGCCTTGAACTCGAGCACCTGCGGCTGGTCGATCTCGAACACCGTGGTGCCCGCGGGCCAGGGCAACCGGTAGGCGCGCGCATCCAGGCCGGAGGCGAGGATGACCACCTGACCGATGCCGGCCGCCCCCGCCTCGGCGAAGAACGCGTCGATGTAGCGGGTGCGGGCGGCCATCATGTCGGTCATGCGCTGCATGCCCCACGCGGCGCCGGGCTCGTCGACGTCGGCGGAATCGAGTTCGCCGGCCGCCCACCGGGTCATGAAGTCGACGCCCACCGCGCGCACCAGCGGCTCGGCGAACCGGTCGTCGATCAGGCCGTCCCGGGTGGCCCGGGCCCGTCCCGCGGCCACCATGGTGGCGGTCGCGCCCACGCTGGTCGCCAGGTCCCAGGTGTCGTCGTCGGTGCGCGCCATCGCGGAAATCCCTTCGGGTCTACTGGTTAGCCACAATAACTACCAACGCCGGGCGGCGGCCCGCGGGCCGGGCCCCGCCGTGCCGGCGGCGCGACACAGATCGATCACGGCCGGGTGTTGCGACCCCGGCCCCGCCGCGCGCTCGCTAACCTGGCCCAATGACCACATCGGCCGCCCTGACGCGGGAATGCACCGCCGCGCACGACGCCGGCTGGCGGCGCGGCGCCGCGTGGGCGCGCCGGCTGGCGTGGATCAGCCTGGCCGTGGTGCTCGTCGAGGGCGCCGTCGGGCTGTGGCAGGGACTCTCGGTCGGCTCCATCGCCCTGACCGGCTGGGCCCTCGGCGGGGCGTCGGAGGCGCTGGCCAGCGCGATGGTGGTGTGGCGGTTCAGCGGCGCGCGCACCTTTTCCCCGAGCGCCGAGCGGCGCGCACAACGCGGCGTCGCGGTGTCGTTCTGGCTCACCGCCCCGTACATCGCCGCCGAATCCATCCGCGAGCTGGTCGGCGAGCACCGCGCCGAGACGTCGGTGATCGGGATCGCGCTGACCGCCCTGGCCCTGCTGCTCATGCCGGTGCTGGGCCGGGCCAACCACCGCCTGGGCGCGCGGTTGGGCTCGGGCGCCACCGAGGCGGAGGGGATCCAGAACTACCTGTGCGGCGCCCAGGCGGCCGGGGTGCTGATCGGCCTCGCGGCGACGGCGCTGTGGTCGAGCGCCTGGTGGATCGACCCCGCCGTGGGGCTCGCGATCGCCGGTGTCGCCGTGTGGCAGGGCGTGCGCGCCTGGCGCGGCGAGCAGTGCGGCTGCTGAGCCGGGTCAGTTGCCGCTGCCGTTGCGCGGCGCATCCAACCGGTATCTGATCAGCCGGGAGCTGTTGGCCACCACCGCCACCGACGACGCGTTGTGCAGGATCGCGGCCAGCACCGGGGACAGCGCGCCGCCCGCCCCGATGATCAGCCCGGCGGCGTTGACGGCGATGGACATGCCGTAGTTCTCGCGGATGACGTCGACGGCGCGGGCCCCGAGGTCCCGCACGTCGAGCAGGCGATGCAGGTCGTCGTTGGCCAGGGCCACGTCGGCGGTCTCCACGGCGACGTCGGTTCCGGCCAGCCCCATCGCGATGCCGATGTCGGCGGCCGCGAGCGCGGGCGCGTCGTTGATGCCGTCGCCGACCATCCCGACGATGAAGCCCTCGTCCTGCAGCTCGCGCACCGCCGCGAGCTTGTCCTCCGGCATCACCTCGGCGTGCCACTCGTCGATCCCGAGTTCGCGCGCCACCACCTCGGCGATGTCCGGGTGATCCCCGGTGAGCATGACCACCCGGCGAATACCGTTGGCGCGCAGCTTCTTCAGCACGTCGGCGGCCTCCGGCCGCACCTCGTCGCGCAGGCTGATCAACCCCACCAGCGTGCCGTCGACGGCCAGCAGCAGCGGCGTCTCGGCCTGGCGGCGCAGCCTGTCCACCCATTCCGACGCCTTCTTGGACACCCTGACCTTTTCGGAGCGCAGCAGCCCGGGGCTGCCCAGCAGCAGGGTCCGGCCGTCGGCCCAGGTCCGCATGCCCAGCCCGACCAGCACCTCGCACTCCTCGTGCGGCGGGATGGTGATGTGGCGTTCCTCGGTGGAGCGGATCACCGCCTCGGCCAGCGGGTGCCGCGAGTGGATCTCCGAGCTGGCCGCGTAGGCCAGCACCTGTTCGGGCTGCCAGTCCTTGTGCAGCGCAATGATGTTGGTGACCACCGGGCGTCCGACGGTGAGCGTGCCGGTCTTGTCGAACACGATCGCGTCCACCTGGCCGGCCTGCTCGAGGTGCGAACCGCCCTTGATCAGGATGCCGCGGCGCGCGCCGTTGCCGATCGCCGCGCTGATCGCCGTCGGGGTGGCCAAACCCACCGCGCACGGGCAGGCGATCAGCAGCATCGTCATCGCCCGGCGGACGTCACCGGTGATCGCCAGCGTGATGGCCGAGACGATGAACGAGGTGGGAACGAAACGGCGGGAGAAGTTTTCGCCGACGGTCTGGATCGGCGCCCGGTCGTGCTGCGCCTCTTCGACCCGGGCGATGATGCGCCCGATGGTGGTCTGATTGCCGACCGCGCTGGCCCGCACCACCAGGCGTCCGCGCACCACCACCGAACCGGCGTGCACGTGCGCGCCGGCCACGATGCTGACCGGCAGGTTCTCCCCGGTGATCGCGGACTGGTTGACGACGGCCTCGCCGTCGACCACCTCGCCGTCGACCGGGATCGCGACGTGGTCGTGCACCACGACCTCGTCGCCGATCTGCACGGTGTCGATCGGCACCTGGACCTCGCGCGGGGTGGGGCCGTCGTCGAGCCGCAGCCACGCCGTGTCCTGGTTGCCGCGCAGCAACTCCGAGATGGCCCGACGGGTCCGTCGCAGCGTCAGATCCTGCAGGTACTCGCCGATGTTGAGCAGCCATAGCACCGTCAGCGCGACCACGTTCTCCCGCAGCACCAGGCTCGCCACGGTCGCCGCGGAGACCAGCGCGTCGGTCCCGGCCTTGCCGGAGCGCAGCGAGCGCAGCGCGCCGCGCAGGAAGGGGTAGCCGGTGAAGACGGTGACACCGGTGGCGAACAGCCGGCCGCTGGGGCCGAGCAGCGGCGGCCGCGCGAACACGTAGCGGCGCATCCCGAGCAGCGCCAGCGCCGCGCCGCCGATCACCATGCGCAGCACGTCGGCGTTGCGGATCTCGGTGGAGTGCGGCGCGCGCGCCGGGATCAGTTCGGCGGCGACGTGCGCCGCGTCGCCGATGGCCGCCAGCACCGAGGAGCGGTCGCAGCGCCGCGGCGAATACCAGACGACCACCGACCCGGTGCGCGGGTAGGCGTGCACCACGCGCACGCCCTCGCACTTGGCGACGGCCTCCTCGACCGCCACGGCGCGCCGCGAATCGGCGCGCACCCAGGCGACCGCGACCCGCATGCGTCCGGCGGCGTCGGAAATCACCTGCAGCGCGGGGTCTTTCACCCGCACCTCGTCGTCAACGTCGGGGACTAGGGCGAGGTCCATAGCGGCGATCAGTGCTCGTGGTCGTGGGGTTCTGCGATCGACGGCGTGGGCGCCTCCTCGCCGATGCGCTCGCGGGCCTCGGCCATGACGTCGGCGAGGCGCAGGCGCGCCGACTCGGCGGCCTCCTCGGCCCTGCGGGTGCCGCGCAGACCGAGCTCGGCGCCCTTCACCGCGGTCTCGTGCAGCGGCGCCTTGGCCACGGCCTTGCGCACCACCTCGTAGGCCGTCACGCCGACCAGCCCGGTGACGACCGTCCCCGCCGCCTTCGCCAAGAGCCCGTACACCGCCATTGCCGCAACCTTCCTCGTCGTCCGCGTGTTCAGCCCGTGCTCGCTCGACGTTAACATCGAAATATTGCGATATCAATATGAATCGTGCCGGGGCGGGGGCCCCCGCCTCAGAGCACCCGGGTGACCTTTTCGGACTCGATGCGGCGCGACTGCGCGTCCGGATCGGCGTTGGCCACCAGCACCAGCGAGGCGCCGACCGCCATGATCGCCAGCAGGTTGTCCACCAGCTCGGCGGGTTCGGTCCACGGCTTGCCGGACAGCACGCGGTCGCTCGACGTCAAACCCCTTGCCGCCGCGGATGTTTGACAATCCGCCAGCACCTCGTCGACCGAGCGGCCGCCCAGCGCGGGCCCCGGGCGGGGTTCGGGAACGATCTGGTCGCCGTGCACCCGCACCGCGGTGGCGTAGTCGGTCACACCGATCGGCAGGTCGGGTGCCGGGCGGCCGAACGCGTCCAGCGACAGCACCGCGACCTCGCCCCCGGCCACCGCGTCGTCGGCTTCGCCGAGGCGCTCGGTGGTGCAGAGCGCCAGGTCGGCGGGTCCCGCCAGCACCGCCTCGGCGCCGATCCACCACACCCCGAACAGCACCGCGGCCGTCTGCCAGTGCGCGGGCAGCAGGATCGCGACGCGGCTGGACGGTCCGGCCCCCAGTTCGTCGCGCAACAGGTTGCCGGTCTTGGCGGCCCAGTTGGCCAGCGTCACCCCGGACAACTCGATGCGCTCGCCGGTGGCGTCGTCGTAGTAGGTGATCCGCGGGCCGACCGGGTCGGCCCGCAACATCGGATCGAGGATGGCCCCGCTCAGCGTGCTCGGTTGCTGCACGGGTCGTTAGTTTATGCACTCCGGTTTGTCGGAGCCGGCGGTCAGGATCGGCGACGGCGGGGGGACGTTGGGGTTGGTGGCCACCGCGCCGGCGGTGGACACCCGCGCGGGCATGATCGTCTCGGTGCCCGACAGGCCCGAGCCCGGGCCGCTGTAGTCGTTGGCCAGCACCACCCGCACCGCGCCCGGCGCCAGCGAGGCGTCGGCGATCACCGGCAGCCCACCCAATTCCTTGGAGACCTCCTTGGCCCCCATGTCGTCGCTCTTGGCGGCGCGGACCTGGCTGGCCTTGACGTGCCCGCCGTCGTTGTTGCCCACCGTGCCCGTGGCAAAACCCTTGGCGCTCAACACGTCTGACACGGCCGCGGCCAGGCCGTTGATGTCGGTGTCGTTGACGACGCTGGCGGTGGTCTTCGCGGGCGTGTAGGCGATCTCCTCGGTCTTGCCCTCCTCCTGCTCGTGCAGGAGCCCATTCACCCAGTCGGCCACCTGGTGCGGGTCCACCCGCACCACGCTCTGCATGCCGTCGTCGCTCCAGCCGGCGCCGTCGAGCACCGGGATGGTGGCGAATGCGACGTTGCCGCCGGCGAGCTTCTGCATCTGCTGCACGAAATCCATCACGTCCCACCCGGCCGAGATCACCACCGAACGCTGCACGGCGGCTTCCAGGCGCCGCACGGTGGTGGGGCTGGACAGCGTCTTGCCGGAGATGACCCGGTGGGCCAGCGAGGCCATCACCACCTGCTGGCGCACCACCCGGTCCAGGTCGCCGCGCGGCAGTTCGTGGCGCTGGCGCACGAAGCTGAGGGCTTCGGGGCCGCTGAGCCGTTGCGGGCCCGCCGGGAAGTCGGCACCCGAAAGGGGTTCGAACACCGGCTCTTTGAGGCAGACGTCGACGCCGCCGAGGGCCTCGGTGATCAGCGAGAAGCCCAGCAGGCCGATCTCGGCGTAGTGGTCGACGGTGACGCCGGTCAGGTCGGCGACGGTCTTGATCAGCGCCTCGCGGCCGGCCTCGGTGCCCTGGGCGGCCGCGTCCGCCGCGGCGTCGCCGGCGCGGACCAGGCTGGCGCGCTTGGCCTCCCGGGTCTGGCCGTAGACGCCGTTGATCTTCGTCTTGCCCAGGCCGGGGGCGGCGACGTAGGAGTCGCGCGGGATCGAGATCGCGGTCGCCGACTTCCCGTTGTTGGGGATGCGGATCAGGATGATCGTGTCGGTGTTGGTGGCTTCCTCGTCGCCGGCCCGCAGCGTGTCCAGTTCCTCTTGGGACAGCGGGTTGCCGTGCGCGTCGGTGCGGCTGTCGAGGCCGACCAACAGGATGTCGATCGCGCCGTCGTCGCCGCCTTTGCCCAGCGAGGGCGCCGACATGTGAAAGATGCCGTCTTCGAAGGACCGGACATTGCTCCACGCGATCCCGGTGCCGACGACGACCGCGAGCGTCAGCACGGTGGCAATCACACGAACCACACGTCGCACAGGCATCCCACTACATTACTTGCGACACACGAGCTTCTCGGGTAGCCGATCGCGGCGTGGCCCGCGCTACCCCGCGATTTCTTGGGCCCCGCGCTTTTCTGGGCTTCGCCGGGCCATGCCAAACTCGAACCATGTCAGGCAGGATCGTGATCGCCGGCGCCGGTGGGCAGCTGGGCGGCTATTTGAGCTCGCTGGCGGCGGATCAGGGCCGGGAGGTCCTGGCGCATTCGTCGTCGCAGTGGGACATCACCGACCCCGCGGCCGCCGAACGGATCGTGCAGCGCGGTGACGTGGTGATCAACTGCGCGGCCTACACAGACGTCGATGGCGCCGAGACCGACGAGGCGGGCGCCTTCGCGGTCAACGAGGCCGGTCCCGGGCACATCGCGCGGGCCTGCGCGCGGGCCGGCGCCCAGTTGATCCACGTCTCCACCGACTACGTCTTCAACGGCGATTTCGGCGGCGCCGCACCGCGGCCGTACGAGCCCAGCGATCAGACCGCGCCGCAGGGCGTGTACGCCCGCAGCAAGGCCGCGGGGGAGCAGGCCGTCCTGGCCGCGCTGCCCGAGGCGGTCGTCGTCCGCACCGCCTGGGTCTACACCGGCGGCGCCGGCAAGGACTTCGTCGCCGTCATGCGCCGGCTGGCCGCCGGGGACGGCCCGGTGGACGTGGTCGACGACCAGATCGGCTCGCCGACCTACGTCGGCGACCTGGCCGCCGCGCTGCTGCAGATCGTCGACGACCGCGTGCCCGGCCCGATCCTGCACGCCGCCAACGAGGGCGCGGTCTCGCGGTTCGAGCAGGCCCGCGCCGTCTTCGAGGAGTGCGGCGCCGACCCGGCGCGGGTGCGTCCGGTCGGCACCGACCGCTTTCCCCGGCCGGCGCCGCGACCGGCCTACTCCGCGCTGTCGGGTGGCCAGTCCGCGGCGGCCGGGCTGCGGCCGCTGCGGCCCTGGCGCCCCGCGCTTGTCGCGGCCCTGGCCGCGGCCGATCGACCGTTACCCTCTACGCGTGACTGACGTGCTGCCGGTCGTGACGGTGACCTACTCGCCGGGCCCGCATCTGGAGCGCTTCCTGGCCTCGCTGTCGCTGGCCACGGAGCGGGAGGTGTGCGTGCTGCTGGCCGACAACGGCTCCACCGACGGCACCCCGCAGGCGGCGGTCGATCGCTATCCCAACGTGCGGCTGTTTCACACCGGAGCCAACCTCGGCTACGGCACCGCGGTGAATCGCGCCGTCGCGCAGCTGGACCGCGACGACGAGTGGGTGATCGTGGCCAACCCGGACGTGCAGTGGGGACCGGGCAGCATCGACGCCCTGCTGGACGCCGCTTCGCGCTGGCCGCGCGCCGGTGCGCTGGGCCCGCTGGTCCGCGATCCCGACGGCTCGGTGTATCCGTCGGCGCGGCACCTGCCCAGCCTGATCCGCGGCGGCATGCACGCGGTCGTCGGGCCGTTCTGGAAAACCAACCCGTGGTCGGCGGCGTACCGCCAGGAGCGGCTGGAGCCCAGCGAGCGCCCGGTGGGCTGGCTGTCGGGGTCGTGCCTGCTGGTGCGGCGGTCGGCGTTCGGCCAGATCGGCGGGTTCGACGAGCGCTACTTCATGTATATGGAGGACGTCGACCTCGGCGACCGGCTCGGCAAGGCGGGCTGGCTGTCCGTCTACGTGCCGTCGGCGGAAGTCCTGCACCACAAGGGCCACTCCACGGGCGGGGACCCGGCCAGCCACCTCGCCGCCCATCACAAGAGCACGTATATGTTTCTGGCCGACCGGCATGCCGGTTGGTTGCGCGCGCCGCTGCGCTGGGCGCTGCGCGCCTCGTTGGCGGTACGTTCCCGCCTGATGGTGCGCAGCGCGGTGCGCGCGTCGGGCCGGGCGAAACTGGTAGAAGGGCGACACTGAGGTGGGAACTCCGCAAGTCGACGTCGTGATCCTGGTCGGCGGCAAGGGCACCCGGCTGCGGCCGCTGACGCTGTCGGCGCCCAAGCCCATGCTGCCTACCGCCGGACTGCCGTTCCTCACCCATCTGCTGTCGCGGGTCGCCGCGGCGGGCATCGAGCACGTCATCTTGAGCACGTCGTATCGGGCCGGCGTCTTCGAGGCGGAGTTCGGTGACGGCTCGAAGCTGGGCCTGCAGATCGAATACGTCACCGAGGAGAGCCCGCTGGGCACCGGCGGCGGCATCGCCAACGTCGCCGGCCACCTGCGGCACGACACCGCCATGGTGTTCAACGGCGACGTGCTCTCCGGCGCCGATTTGGGCCAGATGCTCGACTTCCACCGGGCCCAGGAATCCGACGTCACCCTGCACCTGGTGCGGGTGGGCGACCCGCGGGCCTTCGGCTGCGTGAGCACCGAGGACGGCCGGGTCACCGCCTTCCTGGAGAAGACGCAGGATCCGCCGACCGACCAGATCAACGCCGGCTGCTACGTGTTCTCGCGCCGCGTGATCGACCGGATCCCGCGCGGCCGTGAGGTTTCGGTGGAGCGCGAGGTGTTCCCCGCGCTGCTTTCCGATCCCGGCGTCAAGGTCTGCGGCTACGTCGACGCCAGCTACTGGCGCGACATGGGCACCCCGGAAGACTTCGTCCGGGGATCGGCGGATCTGGTGCGCGGCATCGCGCCGTCTCCCGCCCTGCACGGCCACCGCGGCGAGCAGCTGGTGCACGACGGCGCGGCGGTGTCGCCGGGCGCGGTGCTGATCGGCGGGACCGTGGTGGGGCGCGGCGCCGAGATCGGGCCCGGCGTCCGGCTGGACGGCGCGGTGGTCTTCGACGGGGCCAAGGTCGAGGCGGGCAGCGTCATCGAGCGCTCGATCATCGGGTTCGGCGCGCGCATCGGCCCGCGGGCGCTGATCCGCGACGGGGTGATCGGCGACGGCGCCGACATCGGCGCGCGGTGCGAACTGCTGCGCGGCGCCCGGGTGTGGCCCGGTGTCTCGATTCCCGACGGCGGGATCCGCTACTCGTCCGACGTCTGAAGGCCGTTCCCGACGAGTGCCCGGCTAGCCGGGCACTCGGCTGCGAATGTGCGGCTAGCCGGGCGCTCGACGGAGCGCCCGCGACACCAGGTACGCCAGCGCGTGATCGGTGCCCTCCGGCAACTCGTCGGCGGGCCACCAGCGCAGGTCCTCCGACTCGTCGCTGATCGCGATCCGCGCGCCGGCCGGCGCGTGCGCCACGAACTGCAAATCCAGATGCCGGGTCGGCACGCCCAGCGAGCACACCACCGGGTGCACGTGCACGGCCGCCAATTCGGGCTCGATCCGCAGCCCGTCGACCCCGGACTCCTCGGTGGCCTCGCGCAACGCCGCGGCGACGATGTCGGCGTCGTCGTCGTCGCAATGGCCGCCCAGCTGCACCCACCGGCCCAGGCGGCGGTGCAACGTCAGCAGCACCCGGTCGCCGGCGTCATCGAGCACCAGCGCCGACGCGGTGACATGCCCCGGCACACACTCGCGGCGGCACGCGTCGTCGCGGGCCGCGACGAACGCCAAGACGGCGTGCCGCAACGAATCCTGGCCCGCGTCGGGGGGTTCCCAGCCGGACAGGGTCGCGATCACCGACTCCCGCAGGCTCACCGGGTGCGCCGCCGTTTCCTGCGATCGGCCAGCGATGCCCACGCCCGGCGGCAGTCCGCCACCGCCTCGGCCGGCAGTCCCAGCCCGTCGATCAGCACGCGACGGTCGACGAGGTCGAGCGCCTTGTCGATCTCGCCCGCCTTCAACAGCAGGTCCACATCGACGGCGAGGTCGGGATCGGCGTGTGCCGGCGCGGGGATGGGCAGGTGCTCGGCCTCGCGGGGTTCGAGCTCTAGCACGCCCCCGCCGTAGCTGCGGCCCATGATCTCGGCGAAGGCGAACGTCACGCTGTTGTGGAACACCGCGGCCAGCGCCGCCGGGTCGACGGGGTCCTCACCGGGCAGGCGCACCCGATGCACGGTGTCGGTGCTCACCGCGCCCACGCCGTTGACGGTCAGCCGCGGCGCCCGGTGAATCTGGCGCAGCAGGAACAGATCCGGCGCCCACAGCGACGGCGTCCGCCACCAGGGTGTGCGGATCGAGCACTTGTAGCCGCGGTGCACGCCGGCGGCTTCCCCGGCGCGGATGTGGGCGATCAACGCGGGATCGGCCGGCTCGCGTGGCGCGTTGAGCAGCCAGCCGCGGTGCCCGGCCGCGAGATCGCTTGCCCGGCAATCGGTGTCGTAGACCAGCCCGGACAGCTGGGCGCTGCGCGAGACCAGCGGGACGCAGTGCGGCCGCAAACCCAGCTCCGCCGCCTGGGCGTCGGTCAGGGTGAAGAACGCGTTGCGCCCGGTCACGATGCCGACGTCGACCTCGGCGACGGACCCGAGCGGGAGCAGGGCGCCGGAGCCCTTGAGCGCGCGCAGCAGCCGGATCGCGGCGGGGTCCAGAAAGTACTTGGTCCACTTCTCGTTTTCGTGCAGCAGCGCGGGCGCCCATCCGGCCTCGAGGTCCGCCCGCGCCAGCGCGTCGGCGTCCCGTAGGTGCACGGTCCGGATGCGGGCGGGGCCGGACCCGCCCGTGTCCCTTACGCCGCAGAACAGCACGACCTCTTGCAGGATGCCGTCGAACACCAGGCGCTGGAAGGTCAGCAGCGTGATGTCGCGGAATCGGCTCACCAGAAAGTCGCGCAGCGGCGCGGCGTAGGAGACCTGCAGCAGCTCGGCCGGCAGCACCAGGCCCACCCGCCCGCCGTCGCGCACCAGCAGTGTGGCGGCCACGACGAACGGCACCCACGCGTTGGTCAGCCTGGTCGGGCGCAGCCCCTCGCGGCGCATCAGCTCCAGGGCCGGGTCGCGGTGCTGCGACGCCCAGTTGCCGAACCGGATGTAGGGCGGATTGCCGGCGACCCCGTCCCAGCCGCCGGCGCCGGCTTCGGCGGCGCGCGCCATCCAGGTGAACAGGCTGTCGGTGTCGACGGGCGCGAACCGGCGGGCCTTGGCCGCCTCGCGCGCGATCAGCTCGACGCCGTGGGCCCGGTCGCTGAGCGCGGCCAGCTCGCGCAGGATCGCGCCGTCACCGCAGGAGGGTTCGACGATGTTGGGGCCGGCCTCGCGAACCCAGCGGGCCAAAAAGCGCGCCACCGGCGCCGGGGTGTAGTAGCCGCCGCGGACCTTGTCGGCCGAGGCCGCCGCCTTGCCCGCGAAGTTCATGGGCTTAGTATCTCGGAAAAACGACGGCTCACTTGCGGATCAGCAGGTCCCCGGGATCCGCGGCGTCGCGCGGGCCGGCGGGCTCGGCGGCGTAGCCGATGGCGATGGCGCCCAACGGCTCCCAGTCGGCGGGCAGGTCGAGTTCGGCGCGCACCAGGTCGGCGGCGAAGATCGTCGACCCGATCCAGCAGCTGCCCAGCCCGCGCACCGCCAGCGCGACCAGCAGGGCCTGCACGGCCGCCCCGACGGCCACGGTGAACATGGTGTGCTCGGCGTCGGTGCGGGCGGCGTCCGGATAGGAGTGGGCGCCGTCGGGAACCAGGATCGGGATGACGACTTCGGGCGCGTCGTAGAGGATCTGGCCGCGCGCCACCCGGCGCTCGATGGCGTCGGCGGGCCTGCCGTCGCCGGCGAGGTCGCTGCGCCACTTGTCCTTCATGCGGTCCAGCAGCCGGGCGCGGGTGCCCGGGTGCTGCAGCCAGACGAACCGCACCGGGCGGGTGTGGTGGGGGGCCGGCGCGGTGAGGGCCTCGGCGACGGCCGCCTCCACCAGATCGGCCGGGACCGGCTCGGCGCTGAACCGCCGCACCGATCGGCGCAGCAGCTGCGCCTCGCGGCGGCCCATGTCGATCGCCTCGGCCGTGCCGAGCCAGAACAGGTCTTCGGTGCCGGGCCGCAACAAGTCCCGCGCCGTCGAGCCGTCGTCGGTCACGGACAGGCCGCGCACCACCGCCACCGGCATCGCGGTCAGTTTGCCCTTGACCAGGTCGGCGGCCGCGGCGATCTCGTCGGCGATCGCGACCTCGGTGACCAGCAACTCGTTGCCGTGCTGGTCGAGCGCCCCCGAATAGCCGTGCAGCACAGCCAGTCCCGCGGCGCCCACCGCCGCGTCGGTCTGGCCGTTGCGCCAGGCGCGGCCCATGGTGTCGGTGATGACGACGGCGACCTCGACGCCGAGCCGCTCGCGCAGCGCGGCGCGCAGCGTGGCGGCGCTGGCGTCCGGGTCGACGGGCAGCAGGGCCAGCTCGTCGCGCCCGACGTTGGAGCCGTCCACGCCCGCGGCGGCCTGCACCAGCCCGATCCGGCTCTCGGTGATCAAGGTCTTGCCCTTGCGGGCCAGCACCCGAACGGCCTCGTCGTCGACCAGCTTGCGCCGCAGCCGATCGCGCTCCTCCGGGTCGCGGGGCGCCGGCACCAGCCGGCCCTCGCATTTGGACACCGCCTTGCTGGTGACCACCACGACGTCGCCGTCGCGCAGCCACGGCGCGGCCGCGGCGACGGCCGCGCCCAGATCGTCGCCCGGCCGGAATTCGGGCAGCCCGGCGACGGGCAGGATCTCGATCGCGGCGGCGGTGCCGTGCTCGCCGGGGGAGGGGGTCACGGCGCCACCCCCGCCAGCTCCAGCCCGGCGCGGACCATCGCGGCGGTCGCCTCGGGGTCGGTCATCACCAGCGGCACCGAGCGCACCGCGACGCCCTCGATGTCGGCGCCGTCGCCTTCACTCACCAGCCAGCCATCCAGGATGCCGGTGCCCCGACGCGCGCCGTAGTGGCGGCCGACGGCCTCGGCGGTGGACTCGACGCCGATCACCGACAGGCAGGCATCGGCCATGCCGCGCAACGGCTTTCCACCGATGATCGGCGAGTAGCCGACGACCGGGGCCTTGGACGCCCGCAGCGCGCCGCGAACGCCGGGGACCGCCAGGATGGCGCCGACGCTCACCACCGGATTCGACGGGGCCAGCAGGATGACGTCGGCCTCGGCGATGGCCGCTGTGGCTTCGGTTGTGGCGGCTGCTTTTTCGGCGCCGACGAACGCGAAGCTGTGGGTGGGCACCTGGGCGCGGTAGCGCACCCACCATTCCTGGAAGTGGATGGCCCGCCGGCCGCCGTCGTCGGGATCGGTTATCACCACGTGCGTCTCGCAGCGGTCGTCGGTGACGGGCAGCAGCCGCGCGCCCGGTTGCCAGCGGTCGCACAGCGCCGTGGTGATCTGTGACAGCGGGTAGCCGGCGTTGAGCATCTGGGTGCGCACCAGGTGGGTGCCCAGGTCGCGGTCGCCGAGTCCGAACCAGTCCGGCTGCACCCCGTAGCGCGCCAATTCCTCTTTGGCGTGCCAGGTTTCGTCGCGGTGCCCCCACCCTCGCTCCGGGTCGACACCTCCACCTAAGGTGTACATGCAGGTGTCCAAATCGGGGCAGACTCGCAGTCCGTGGATCCAGGCGTCATCGCCAACGTTGACGATCGCCGTCAGCTCGTGACTGCCGGCTTTCGTGTCTGGGCGCCCTTGCGTGTGAAACTGACCCAGCCCGAACAACTGTTGAATCCCCAGCAGGAAGCGGGCGCCGCCAACCCCACCGACCAGGACGGTGACCTTCACTTGAGCCTCACACAGCACGACAGTACTGCCCGACGAGCGTGCGGTGGTGGGCCCGTCGGGCCTGCCTCAAAGTCGGGGCTCCCCACGACTTGTGGGGAAGTTGTGAGCTATGTGATCAACACGCCGACGGCCCAAAGCAACAGAAACGCCGAAATTCGATCACGAGATGGTATGGAAATGCGCCGAAGTGCTTGACCCGGCAGATCAACCCGTGTCTAATCACATCAGTGTCATTTCCCGGTTGGCCGGCCGACTCCGGTGTCGCAGACCGAGATTCGATCACTTGTTCGAATTGTCTGTACATCAGAACAGTGGGAAATCAATCACTCTTTCTCAATCAAGCTGAGGAGGCGGACGACCGTATGTCTTACGAAACTTTTCGAGGCGCAATGGCGAGCACGCCGCACACCCCGATCGACTCGGCGCCGGCCCGACCCGCCCGGCCGCATTTGACCGTGGTTCCTGATGCGCCAGGCGCATTCGAGCCCGAGCCGTTGCCGGCGCCCGTCGCCGACCAGTGGCAGGACCGGGCGCTGTGCGCCCAGACCGACCCCGAGGCCTTCTTCCCGGAAAAGGGTGGTTCCACCCGCGAGGCCAAGAAGATCTGCCTGGGTTGCGAGGTGCGCCACGAGTGCCTCGAGTACGCCCTTGAGCATGACGAGCGCTTCGGGATCTGGGGCGGTCTCTCCGAACGCGAGCGCCGCCGCCTCAAGCGCGGCATCATCTAAAAGCCGCGCACCGTCGTTATTCGTCGTCGATCGTCGGATCGATGACCGATGGCTCAACGTCGAGATAGATGGCGACCTGGGCCACCAGGATTTCGTGCAGCAAGTCGCCGAGTTCGATGGTGTCCTTCGCCCGTCGCTCAATTGGCTTGCGGAACAGGACAATTCGCGCCCGCGTGGAGTTGCCGCGGATGTCGACACCGGCCGGGATCAACCGGGCCAGGGGGATCGGCCCGTCGGCGATCACCTCGGCCGGCCACTGCACGCTGTCGGGATCCTTGGCCGCGATCCGCGGAATCTCATCGACCGCCACGTCGAGGTCGGCCAGCCGGTCGTGCCAGCTCCGCTCGATGGGCTCGTAGGCCTCCAGCACCGCCATGTCGAACCGCTCGGCGCGGCTGCGCCACCCCGGCACGCTGGGGGGCAGCAGCGCCCCGCGCATCTCGCGACCCCGGCGGAACCGTCGATGGCCGGCGGGCCGGCGCGGAGCCGATCCGTCCGAAAACCGATCTCTTTGCGGGGAGCTGCGCGAATCGCCGCGGGATTCACTCATTGGGCCGATGGTAACGGTTGGACATCGGCGGCCGTCCGGTTGCGCGTGTCCGGCGCTTCGGCGGCGTTTGCGCACGATAGCCTTTCGAGCGTGAACGTTCCCCGTCGCTGTTGCCGGCCCGGGTGCCCGCACTACGCCGTGGCGACCCTAACGTTCGTCTATTCGGACTCGACGGCAGTCGTCGGCCCGCTGGCGACCGCTCGGGAACCGCACTCCTGGGATCTGTGCGTCAACCACGCCGGCCGCATCACCGCCCCCCGCGGATGGGAGCTGGTGCGCCATGCCGGCCCCCTGCCCACCCACCCCGACGAGGACGACCTGGTCGCCCTGGCCGACGCCGTCCGCGAAGGAGGTTCGGGGGATCGCGGCGCGCCGTACGGCGGCGCCCCAACGCCCGTGAACGGCTTCGCCGACCCGCACCTCCATCACGGCGGCACCCAGGCCACCGCGCCCAGCAGCAGCGTGCTCGCCCCGCCGGAGCATCGGTCCGGAAGGCGCCGCGGGCACCTGCGTGTGTTGCCCGATCCCAGCGACTAGGCGAATCCGCCCGCACCGCGGCTCGTGTTCTCTTCGGCCCGATAGGCTGACGGCCAAGAGTTCACGTCGTCAGGAGTCCCGCATGTCTCGGCCCGCCGCGACTGTCCACCGTGTCGTCAAGGCGTACGACGTGCGTGGTCTAGTCGGCGAAGAGCTCGACCAGCCGCTGGTCACCGATTTGGGCGCAGCCTTCGCCAGACTGATGCGCGCCGAGGGCGCCCGCCAAGTCGTGATCGGCCACGACATGCGCGACAGTTCGCCCACCCTGGCCGCGGCCTTCGCCGCCGGCGTCACCGGCCAGGGCCTCGACGTGGTGCGCGTCGGTCTGGCCTCCACCGATCAGCTCTACTTCGCCTCCGGGTTGCTGGACTGCCCCGGCGCGATGTTCACCGCGAGCCATAACCCCGCCGCCTACAACGGAATCAAGCTCTGCCGGGCGGGGGCCAAACCGGTCGGCGCCGAGAGCGGATTGCGCGTCATCGCCGACGACGTCATCGCCGGCGTGCAGGGTTACGACGGCCCACCCGGCACCGTCTCCGACCGCGACGTGCTGGCCGACTACGGGCAGTACCTGCGGTCCCTGGTGGACACCTCGGGGCTGCGCCCGCTGCGCGTGGCCGTCGACGCCGGCAACGGCATGGCCGGCCTGACCACCCCCGCGGTGCTCGGCCCGATCGCCTCGATCACGTTGTTGCCGTTGTACTTCGAGCTCGACGGCTCCTTCCCCAATCACGAGGCCAACCCGCTCGAGCCCGCCAACCTGGTGGACCTGCAGACGTTCGTGCGCGAGACCGGCGCCGACATCGGGCTGGCCTTCGACGGGGACGCCGACCGCTGCTTCGTGGTCGACGAACGCGGCAACCCCGTGTCGCCGTCGACGGTGACCAGCCTGGTGGCCGCGCGCGAGCTGGGCCGCGAGATCGGCGCGACGATCATCCACAACGTGATCACCTCGCGCGCGGTGCCCGAACTGGTCAGCGAGCGCGGCGGCACACCGCTGCGCTCGCGGGTGGGCCACTCCTATATCAAGGCGCTGATGGCCGACACCGGCGCGATCTTCGGCGGCGAACATTCGGCCCACTACTACTTCCGCGACTTCTGGGGCGCCGACTCCGGGATGCTGGCCGCGCTGTACGTGCTGGCGGCGCTCGGGGAGCAGGACCGCCCGCTGTCCGAGCTGACCGCGGACTACCAGCGCTACGAATCGTCCGGCGAGATCAACTTCACCGTGGCCGACGCCGCGCAGTGCACCGAGGCGGTGCTGAGATCGTTCGGCACCCGCATCCACTCCCTCGATCACGTGGACGGCGTGACGGTCGACCTGGGCGACGGCAACTGGTTCAACCTGCGCAGCTCGAACACCGAGCCGCTGCTGCGGCTCAACGTGGAGGGCCGCACCGCCGAGGACGTCGGCGCCGTGGTCGCCCAGATCAGCGCCGAAATCGCCGCGCAGACCCCGCGCGCGGAGGCCGCCCCGTGAACGCCACCCAGGCAATCGATCTCGAAGACACCGACGGCCTGCTGACCGCCGACCGCGACGGCCTGCTGCGGGCGGCGTCGTCGGCCGGCGCGCAGGTGCGTGCGATCGCCACCGCGGTCGAGGAGGGCGCGCTGGACCCGCTGAGCGCCGAGGACCGTCCGCGCAGCGTGATCTGGGTGTCGGGCCGCGGCACCGCGGAGACCGCCGGGGCGATCCTGGCCGCGACGTTGAATTCGGTGGCGTCCCAGCCGTTCACGCTGGCCGGCGAGGCGCCCCCGTGGGTGGGGCCGCTCGACGTGCTGATCGTCGCGGGCGACGACCCCGGCGACCCCGCGCTGGTCGCCGCCGCCGCGACCGGGGTGCGCCGTGGCGCGCGGGTCGTGGTGGCCGCGCCCTACGAGGGTCCGTTGCGCGACGCCACGGCCGGGCACGCGGCGGTGCTGGCGCCCCGGCTGGGGGTTCCCGACGAATTCGGGCTGTGCCGGTATCTGGCCGCCGGGCTCGCGGTGGTGCACGCCGTCGACCCACGGCCCAGCGTGGACCTGGCGTTGCTCGCCGACGAGCTCGACGCCGAGGCGCTGCGCAACAGCGCCGCCCGCGAGCTGTTCACCAATCCGGCGAAGCTGCTGGCCGCGCGCATCGCCGACCGCCAGATCGCGCTGGCCGGCGACGGCGCCGCGACGCTGGCCCTGGCCCGGCACGGCAGCTCGGTGCTGCTGCGGATCGCGAACCAGGTCACCCCGGCCACCGGGCTGGCGGACGCGGTGGTCGCCCTGCGCGCCGCGGCCTCGTCCGGTTTCGGGGGCGCCATCGCCGATCCGGACGCCGCCCTGTTCCACGACGAGGAGATCGACGGGCCGCTGCCGCCGCGGCTGCGGGTGCTGGCGATCATCCTGGCGGCCGAGCAGACCGTGGTGGCCGCCCGGACGGCCGGGCTCGACGACGTGTACCTGCTCGCCGCCGAGGATGTGCCCGACGGTCCCGGCGGCTCGGCCGGCTCCGGTGTTTCGCCTGCGCTGGGGGGTCCCGGTCGCGTCGAGCAGCAGCTGGCAGTATTAGCCGTCCGGCTGGAGATGGCCGCGGTTTACATGCGACTGGTGCGGGGATAAATAGAACAGTGGAACTGCTTCGCGGGGCCTTGAGAACGTACGCGTGGGGTTCGCGTACCGCGATCGCCGAGTTCACCGAACGTCCGGTGCCGGCGGCGCATCCGGAGGCCGAGCTCTGGTTCGGCGCCCACCCGGGCGACCCGGCCTGGCTGGAAACCGACAACGGTGAGATCACGTTGCTCGAGGCGCTCGACGCCGACCCCGAGGGCCAGCTCGGCCCCGGGTCGCGGGCCCGCTTCGGGGACGTGCTGCCGTTCCTCGTCAAGGTGCTGGCCGCCGACGAGCCGCTGTCGCTGCAGGCGCACCCGAGCGCCGCGCAGGCGGCCGAGGGCTACCTGCGCGAGGAGCGGGTCGGCATCCCGCTGACCTCGCCGGTGCGCAACTATCGGGACACCTCGCACAAGCCGGAGCTGCTGGTGGCGCTGCACCCGTTCGAGGCGCTCGCGGGCTTCCGCCAGGTGTCGCGCACCGTCGAGCTGCTGCGGGCCCTGGCGGTCTCCGACCTCGACCCCTTCATCGATCTGCTGAACGACCAGTCCGACGCCGACGGCCTGCGCGCGCTGTTCACCACGTGGATCACCGCCCCGCAGCCCGACATCGACGTGCTGGTGCCCGCCGTGCTGGACGGCGCGATCGCGTACCTCAGTTCGGGGGCAACCGAATTCGCGGCCGAGGCCAAGACGGTGCTCGAGCTCGGCGAGCGCTATCCCGGCGACGCCGGCGTGCTGGCGGCGTTGCTGCTCAACCGCGTCAGCCTGGGCCCGGGTGAGGCCATCTTCGTGTCGGCCGGCAACCTGCACACCTACCTGCGGGGTTTCGCGGTGGAGGTGATGGCCAACTCCGACAACGTGTTACGGGGTGGGCTGACCCCCAAGCACGTCGACGTGCCCGAGCTGCTGCGGGTCCTGGACTTCGCGCCCACCACCGAGGAGCAGTTGCGGCCGCACATCCGCCGCGAGGGCTTCGGGCTGATCTATGAGACGCCGACCGACGAGTTCGCCGTCGCGCTGCTGGACCTCGAAGACGAGTACGTCGGCCACGAGGTGGATGCGACGTGCAGCCACGACGGCCCGCAGATCCTGTTGTGCATCCAGGGTTCCACGACGGTGCACGGCAAGTCCGGCTCGCTGACGCTCAAGCGGGGGATGGCCGCGTGGGTGGCGGCCGACGACGCCCCGATCCGGCTGGTCGCGCACGAGCCGAGCAAGCTGTTCAGGGCGACGGTAGGGCTGTAGCGGCTAGGACTGATGGTGGCGACCCGCAGCGCCCGGCTGGTGCCGAGCGCGGCGACCCGCTTCGCCCGGCTCCGCCGCGCTTGCGGTCGCCACGCGCCGCTGCCTGACCGCCTGACGACGCTCGCCTAACCACAGGCGCGCGTTGTGCGCGATGGCGCGGCCGATGATCCGCGGCGGCGGCACCATGTAGAGGCTGTCCAGCAGGGAGAACCGGCGCAAAAACCATTCCGCCAGAACGGGTTCGGTTTCGGCGGCGCCGAGGAATTGGTCGAACAGCGCGCCGGAGGGCCGCCACCACCAGGGAATCGGCCCCTTCGTGCCGGCGTGGTGGAAGGTGATGTCGCCGATGGCGTTCATCATCCACACTGGGAAGGTGCTCCTGGCGGTGGCGCGGTGCAGCGTCGCGGCGAGTTGATCGTCGGGGCCTTGCAGCGCGCGGCGCAGATGGCCGGCCTGCAGGGAGGTCATCGTCATGCCCTGGCCGAAGGTGGGATTGAAGCTGGCCACCGCGTCGCCGAAGGCGATGATGCCGCCGGGGAAGCGCTCCAGTTTGTCGTAGCGGCGCCACCGGCTGGCCGGGAACGCGTGGAAGGCCGGATCGCCTAGCGGCTCGGCCTGTGCCAGCGCCACGCTGAAGCGGCCCGGAAGCAGCTGCCCGGCCAGACCCAGCATTTCGGGAAACGTTCTCGGCGGTTTGACGTCGGCCACGCCGAACGTGGTCAGGACCCAGGTGCCGTCCTCGTAGCACAGCATGCCCAGCCCCAGGGACCGGTCGTGGGAGGCGCCGGCGACGACGACCTTCTCCGCGATCAGCCCGTCGGGAATGCGGAACTGCTGGGTGGCGTAGTTGATGCCGATGTCGACGGCCTGTTCGACGGGGCGCGCAAAACCCCACTGCGCCAACCACACCGGCAGCCGGGTGCCCCGCCCCGCCGCGTCGACGACGAGGTCCGCGCCGACGAATTCCGGCTCCCCGCCGTCGGGATCGGCCGGATCCACCAGCGCACCGGTCACCCGTTGTCGCGCGGGGTCGAACCGCGGTTCGGCCACCGAGCGCCGCACGATGGTGACGTTGTCGAGGTCGTGAACCCGTTTGCGCAACTGCCATTCCAGGTGCGGCCGGCTCGGCACGTAGGCGGTGAATTCGTCGCGCAGGGTTTGCCCCGTGCCCAGGACGTGGCCCGCGGCTCCGAGGTGGATGCAGTCGGGCCGGTTCTTCAGCTTGGGCACGCCCGCGGCCACCATGTCGTCGAGCAGGCCGGGAAAGAGGTTCTCGAATTCGATCGCGCCGCGCGCCATCAACATGTGCAGGTGCCGGTCCTGGGGGACCGTCGCCCGGTTCGCCGGGAAGGCCGGCAACTCGTCGCGCTCGTAGACGGTGACCCGCGAATACGCGTCCGACAGCACCCGCGCGGCGCACAGCCCGGCGATGCTCCCCCCGATGACCAGCGCGTGGTCCCGCGCGTCTGCTTTGCTGTCCGGCATCTGGGGGGAGTACCCAGTACTGTGTCGGACCAATGGCTCCCAGCGTTGGGAAAGGGCGGTTGCATGGCCAATCGGTGGCGCACGAAGTCGGTGGAACAGTCGATCGCCGACACCGACGAGCCGGACACCAAGTTGCGCAAGGACCTGACCATGTGGGACCTGGTCGTCTTCGGCGTCGCGGTGGTGATCGGCGCCGGCATCTTCACGGTCACCGCGTCGACGACCGGCGACATCACCGGGCCGTCCATCTGGCTGTCGTTCGTGATCGCGGCGGGCACCTGCGCGCTCGCGGCGCTGTGTTACGCCGAGTTCGCCTCGACGCTGCCGGTGGCCGGTAGCGCCTACACCTTCTCGTATGCGACCTTCGGGGAGTTCTTGGCCTGGATCATCGGCTGGAACCTGCTGCTGGAATTGGCGATCGGCGCCGCCGTGGTGGCCAAGGGCTGGTCGAGCTACCTGGGCACCGTGTTCGGGTTCGCCGGTGGCACAGCCGAATTCGGATCGGCCCAGGTCGACTGGGGCGCGCTGGTGATCGTCGCGGGGGTGGCGACGCTGATCGCGTTGGGCACCAAGCTGTCGTCGAGGTTCTCCGCGGTGGTCACCGGCATCAAGGTGTCGGTCGTGCTGTTCGTCGTGGTGGTCGGGGTCTTCTACATCAAGCGCGCCAACTATTCGCCGTTCGTTCCCAAACCGGAGGCCAGCAGCGAGGCCAAGGGCATCGACCAATCGGTTCTGTCGTTGTTGACGGGGGCGCACAGCAGCCACTACGGCTGGTACGGCGTGTTGGCGGGGGCGTCCATCGTCTTCTTCGCGTTCATCGGATTCGACATCGTGGCCACCATGGCCGAGGAGACCAAGCATCCGCAGCGCGACGTTCCCCGCGGGATCCTGGCGTCGCTGGGCATCGTGACCCTGCTCTACGTCGCGGTCGCGGTCGTGCTGTCGGGCATGGTGTCCTACACGCAGCTCAAGACGGTCCCGGGCCGCGGGCAGGCCAACCTGGCGACCGCCTTCACCGCGAACGGCATTCACTGGGCCAGCAAGATCATCTCGATCGGCGCGCTCGCGGGACTGACCACCGTGGTGATGGTGCTGATGCTCGGCCAGTGCCGGGTGCTGTTCGCGATGGCGCGCGACGGGCTGTTGCCGCGCTCGCTGGCCAAGACCGGTTCGCGGGGCACCCCGGTGCGGATCACCGTGCTGGTCGCCCTGGTGGTGGCCGTGACCGCGTCGGTGTTCCCCATTACCAAGCTCGAGGAGATGGTCAACGTGGGCACGCTGTTCGCGTTCGTCCTGGTCTCCGCCGGCGTGATCGTGCTGCGCCGGACCCGGCCGGACTTAGAGCGCGGCTTCAAGGCGCCGTGGGTGCCGCTGCTTCCGATCGCCTCGATCGCGGCCTGCGTGTGGCTGATGCTCAACCTCACCGCGCTCACCTGGGTCCGGTTCGGGGTCTGGCTGGTGGTCGGCACGGCGATCTACGTCGGCTACGGATACCGGCATTCGGTGCAGGGCGAGCGGGAGGCGGTGGCACCCGAGCCCAGCGACTCGCTCGAGGCGGACCCGAACAGCCCGGTGCCGTAGCGGCTGCTGGTTTACAAAATCATGGTGTTTGTCTAGACAGGAGACGCAAACGCCGGTATTGTCCAATCTCAACGTGGTGTGACTCACAAGGAGGTTGGGCAGATGACCACACTCGAACCGCAGGTAGAACAGCCAGCCGGCGCGCCCGCGTGGCGGGACAAGAAGCGCCGACTCTGGCTGATGGGGCTGATCGCGCCGACGGCGTTGTTCGTGATGCTGCCGCTCGTCTGGGCGCTGAACCGGGTCGGCTGGCACGCCGCCGCGCAGGCGCCGCTGTGGATCGGGCCCATCCTGCTCTACGTCCTGCTGCCGATCCTGGACCTGCGTTTCGGGCCCGACGGGCAGAACCCGCCCGACGAGGTGATGGAGCGCCTCGAGAACGACAGGTACTACCGCTACTGCACCTACGCGTTTCTGCCGTTCCAGTACCTCAGCGTGGTCTTCGGCGCCTACCTGTTCACCGCGTCGAACCTGAGCTGGCTCGGCTTCGACGGGCCGCTGGGCTGGGCGGGCAAGCTCGGCGTGGCGCTGTCGGTCGGGGTGCTGGGCGGCGTCGGCATCAACACCGCCCACGAGATGGGCCACAAGAAGGATTCGCTGGAGCGCTGGCTGTCCAAGATCACGCTGGCGCAGACCTGCTACGGCCACTTCTACATCGAGCACAACCGCGGCCACCACGTGCGGGTCGCCACCCCGGAGGATCCCGCGTCGTCGCGCTTCGGGGAAACCTTCTGGGAGTTCTTGCCGCGCAGCGTCTTCGGGAGCCTGCGCTCGTCGCTGCGGCTGGAGGCCCAGCGGATTCGCCGGCTGGGCAAGAATCCCTGGAACCCGCTGACGTACCCGTCCAACGACGTGCTCAACGCCTGGGCCATGGCGGTGGTGCTGTGGGGGATCCTGATCGCGGTCTTCGGGCCGGCGCTGATCCCGTTCGTGATCGTCCAGGCGGTCTTCGGCTTCAGCCTGCTCGAGGCGGTCAACTACCTCGAGCACTACGGCCTTCTGCGGCAACAGAATTCGAGCGGCCGCTACGAGCGGTGCACCCCCGCGCACAGCTGGAACTCCGACCACGTGGTGACCAACCTGTTCCTGTATCACCTGCAGCGACACAGCGATCACCACGCCAACCCGACGCGGCGCTACCAGACGCTGCGCAGCCTGGACGGCTCGCCCAACCTGCCCAGCGGGTACGCGTCGATGATCTCGCTCACGTACTTCCCGCCGCTGTGGCGCAAGGTCATGGACCACCGGGTGCTGGCGCACTACGACGGTGACATCACCCGGGTCAACATCCAGCCGCGGCTCCGCGAGAAGCTGCTCGCGCGCTACGGGGCCCAGGAGGCCCGCGCATGACCGCCTACCGCTGCCCCGGCTGCGACTACATCTACGACGAGGCGAAAGGCGCTCCGCGGGAAGGCTTTCCGCCGGGCACGCCCTTCAGCGACATTCCCGACGACTGGTGCTGCCCCGATTGCGCGGTGCGCGAGAAGGTCGATTTCGAAACTAGCCCGATAGGAGTGAACCGATGAGCGAGGACTACAAGCTTTTCGTCTGCGTCCAATGCGGATTCGAGTACGACGAGGCCAAGGGGTGGCCGGAGGACGGCATCGCGCCCGGAACCCGGTGGGTCGACATCCCGGAGGACTGGAGCTGCCCGGATTGCGGCGCGGCCAAAACCGACTTCGAGATGGTGGAGATCGCCCGTTCGTGATTCCTTCGGCCGCCACCGCCAGTAGCGAAAGAGCCGATTTCGGCTCGCGAGCCACTATTGTCGCGCCTGTGAAGCGGATGCCGTACGCCGAGGCGTCGCGCGCCCTGCTGCGTGATTCGGTGCTCGACGCGATGCGCGAGGAGCTGCTGACCCGGGACTGGTCGGCCATCACCCTGTCCGACGTGGCCCGCGCCGCGGGCATCAGCCGGCAGACCATCTACAACGAGTTCGGCTCGCGGCAGGGGCTGGCGCAGGGGTACGGCCTGCGCCTGGCCGATCGCCTGGTCGACGCCGTCAACGCCGCGCTGGGTGCCCACGTCGGCGACATCTATGCGGCGTTCCTGCAGGGCTTCCGCGACCTGTTCACCGAGCTGTCGGCCGATCCGCTGGTGATCTCGCTGCTGACCGGCGTCGCCAAGCCGGACCTGCTGCAGATCATCACCACCGGCAGCGCGCCCATCATCACGCGGGCCTCCGAGCGGCTGACCACCGCGCTCACGCACAGCTGGGTGGCCACCAGCGACGAGGATGCCGGTGTGCTGGCGCGCGCCATCGTGCGGCTGGCGCTGAGCTATGTGTCGATGCCGCCCGAGGCCGACCACGACGTGGCCGCCGACCTGGCGCGGCTGATGACCCCGTTCGCCGAGCGGCACGGCGTCGTCAAGGTTCCCTGAACGTTCCCTGGCCCGTGCGGCGCGCGGGCGCACGACTACAGTGGCGCAAGAACATACCTAAGCTAATTACCGCTTGGATCCGAGCGAGCCCCGAGACGGCAGGAAAAAGGAAGAGAAGCCATGACGACGACCGAAAACGCACTCACCCCCGACGTTCGAAACGGCATCGACTTCAAGGTCGCCGATTTGTCGTTGGCGGATTACGGTCGCCGGGACATCGAGCTCTCCGAGCAGGAGATGCCCGGTCTGATGTCGCTGCGCCGCGAGTACCACGACGTGCAGCCGCTCAAGGGCGCGCGCATCTCGGGTTCGCTGCACATGACCGTGCAGACCGCGGTGCTGATCGAGACCCTCGTCGCGCTGGGCGCCGAGGTGCGGTGGGCGTCCTGCAACATCTTCTCCACCCAGGACCACGCCGCCGCGGCCGTCGTCGTCGGCCCGCACGGCACCCCCGAAGAACCCAAGGGTGTGCCGGTGTACGCGTGGAAGGGCGAGACGCTCGAGGAGTACTGGTGGGCGGCCGAGCAGGTGCTGACCTGGCCCGACGAGCCGGCCAACATGATCCTGGACGACGGCGGTGACGCCACCATGCTGGTGCTGCGCGGCGCGCAGTACGAGAAGGCCGGCGTGGTGCCGCCCGACGACGAGGACGACTCGACCGAGCACCGGGTGTTCCTCAACCTGCTGCGCAAGCGCTTCGAGACCGACAAGGACAAGTGGACCAAGATCGCCGCGTCGATCAAGGGCGTCTCGGAGGAGACCACCACCGGCGTGCTGCGGCTCTACCAGTTCGCCGCCGCCGGCGACCTGGCGTTCCCGGCGATCAACGTCAACGACTCGGTCACCAAATCCAAGTTCGACAACAAGTACGGCTGCCGGCACTCGCTGATCGACGGCATCAACCGCGGCACCGACGTGCTGATCGGCGGCAAGAAGGTGCTGATCTGCGGCTACGGCGACGTCGGTAAGGGTTCGGCCGAGTCGGTGGCCGGCCAGGGCGCCCGGGTGACGGTCACCGAGATCGACCCGATCAACGCCCTGCAGGCGCTGATGGAGGGCTTCGACGTCAAGCGGGTGGAGGACGTGATCGGCGAGGCCGACATCATCATCACGACCACCGGCAACAAGGACATCATCACCCTCGAGCACATGAAGGCGATGAAGGACAAGGCCATCCTGGGCAACATCGGCCACTTCGACAACGAGATCCAGATCGCGCGGCTGGAGAAGTCCGGCGCCACCAAGACCAACATCCGCCCGCAGGTCGACCTGTGGACCTTCCCGGACACCGGCAAGTCGATCATCGTGCTCTCCGAGGGCCGGCTGCTGAACCTGGGCAACGCCACCGGCCACCCGTCGTTCGTGATGAGCAACAGCTTCTCCAACCAGGTCATCGCGCAGATCGAGCTGTGGACCAAGAACGACGAGTACGACAACGAGGTCTACCGGCTGCCCAAGCACCTCGACGAGAAGGTGGCCCGCATCCACGTCGAGGCGCTCGGTGGCAAGCTGACCAAGCTGACCAAGGAGCAGGCCGAGTACATCGGCGTCGACGTCGACGGCCCCTACAAGGCCGACCACTACCGCTACTGAGCCGGCTTGTGCCGAACGCCCGGCCAAGCGGGCGTTCGGCACCGAGTGCCCGGCCAGCCGGGCACTCGCCGAGGGACTAGGCTCGCGCCGTGCTGATCGCGATCGAAGGCGTCGACGGAGCCGGCAAGCGGACGTTAACCGAAGGGTTGCTGTCCGCTTTCGAAGCGGCCGGGCGGTCGGTGGCCACGCTGGCCTTCCCGCGATACGGGCAATCGGTGACCGCCGACATCGCGGCCGAGGCGCTGCACGGCGAGCACGGGGACCTGGCGTCCTCGGTCTACGCGATGGCGACCCTCTTCGCGCTCGACCGCGCCGCCGCGGTCCAGCAGCTCGAGCGGCTGCGCCGCGACCACGACGTGGTGATCATGGACCGTTACGTCGCCTCCAACGCGGCCTACACCGCCGCCCGCCTGCATCAGGACGCGTGCGGACCCGGGGTGGCGTGGGTGCACGGCCTCGAATACCAGCGCCTGGGTCTGCCCGCGCCCGACTGGCAGGTGCTGCTGGCGGTGCCGGCCGAACTGGCCGGGCAGCGTGCGCGCAGCCGCGCCGCATCCGATCCGGGCCGGGCGCGCGACAGCTACGAACGCGACGACGGGCTCCAGCAACGCACCGGCGACGTGTACGCGGGGCTGGCGGCCGCGGGCTGGGGCGGCCCGTGGCGGGTCGTCGACAAAGACGTCGATCCGGGCGGTTTGGCCGCCAGTTTGATGGCCAGATAGCACAGATTTGTCACGATTCGGCCGTATCGGAGAAGAAACGCCCGTGTGGCGCCCGAGTTTTGTCCCGATCTGGTGACACCATGGACTCCATGAGGCAAAGGATTTTGGTCGTCGATGACGACGCTTCGCTAGCCGAGATGCTCACCATCGTGCTTCGTGGGGAGGGTTTCGACACTGCGGTCATCGGTGACGGCACCCAGGCCCTGACTGCGGTGCGCGAACTGCGCCCCGATCTGGTGTTGTTGGACCTGATGCTGCCCGGCATGAACGGCATCGACGTGTGTCGGGTGTTGCGCGCCGATTCCGGCGTGCCGATCGTGATGCTGACCGCCAAGACCGACACCGTCGACGTGGTCCTTGGCCTCGAGTCGGGTGCCGACGACTACATCATGAAGCCGTTCAAGCCCAAGGAGCTGGTGGCCCGGGTGCGGGCGCGGCTGCGGCGCAACGACGACGAGCCCGCCGAGATGCTCTCCATCGCCGATGTCGAGATCGACGTGCCCGCGCACAAGGTCACGCGCAACGGCGAGCAGATCTCGCTGACCCCGCTGGAGTTCGACTTGCTGGTGGCGTTGGCGCGCAAACCGCGGCAGGTGTTTACTCGTGATGTGCTGCTCGAACAGGTGTGGGGCTATCGTCACCCGGCGGATACCCGCCTGGTGAACGTGCACGTCCAGCGTCTGCGGGCCAAGGTCGAGAAAGACCCTGAGAACCCGACCGTGGTGTTGACCGTTCGAGGAGTTGGGTACAAGGCCGGACCTCCGTGACCGGTAGGAACACGTGATCTGGGGCTCCCGGCGACGCACACGGAGCCGCTGGGGGCGCTCCGGCCCCATGACTCGCGGGATGGGCGCAGTGAGTCGGGCCGTCGCCATCGCCTGGCGCCGCTCGCTGCAGTTGCGGTCGTCGCGCTGACGCTTGGGCTGTCGCTGGCGGTCATCCTGGCGCTCGGCTTCGTATTGACGTCTCAGGTCACCAATCGCGTGCTCGACGTCAAGGTCAAGGCCGCCATCGAACAGATCGAGCGGGCGCGGACCAAGGTCGGTGGGATCGTGAACGGCGAGGAGGCGCGCTCGCTGGACAGCAGCCTGCAGCTGGCCCGCAACACACTGACGTCCAAGACCGACCAGGCCTCCGGCGCGGGCATGGCCGGCGCCTTCGACGCGGTGCTGATGGTGCCGGGCGACGGACCGCGCGCCGCCACCACGGCCGGGCCCGTCGACCAGGTGCCCAATTCCTTGCGCGGCTTCGTCAAGGCCGGGCAGGCCTCATACCAGTACGCGACAGTGCACACCGACGGGTTCTCGGGCCCGGCGCTGATCGTCGGCACCCCGGCGTCCTCGCAGGTGGCCAACCTGGAGCTGTACCTGATCTTCCCGCTGAAGAACGAGCAGGCCACCATCCAGCTGGTGCGCGGCACCATGATCACCGGCGGCGCCGTGCTGCTGGTGCTGCTGGCCGGGATCGCGTTGCTGGTGTCGCGCCAGGTCGTCGTGCCGGTGCGGTCGGCGTCGCGCATCGCCGAACGGTTCGCCGAGGGGCACCTGTCGGAACGGATGCCGGTGCGCGGCGAGGACGACATGGCGCGGCTGGCGATGTCGTTCAACGACATGGCGGAAAGCCTGTCGCGACAGATCACCCAGTTGGAGGAGTTCGGTAACCTGCAGCGCCGCTTCACTTCTGACGTGAGCCACGAGCTGCGCACCCCGCTGACCACGGTGCGCATGGCCGCCGACCTGATCTATGACCACAGCGCGGATCTCGACCCGACGCTGGCGCGCTCCACCGAGCTGATGGTCAGCGAGCTGGACCGGTTCGAGTCGCTGCTCAACGACCTGCTGGAGATCTCCCGGCACGACGCCGGTGTCGCCGAGCTGTCCGTCGAGGCGGTCGACCTGCGCACCACCGTGCGCAGCGCGCTGAGCAACGTGGGGCATCTGGCCGAGGACGCCGGCATCGAACTGCAGGTGGATTTGCCCACGCACGAGGTGATCGCCGAGGTCGACACCCGCCGGGTGGAGCGGATCCTGCGCAACCTGATCGCCAACGCCATCGACCACGCCGAGCACAAGCCGGTCAAGATCCGGATGGGCGCCGACGAGGACACGGTCGCGGTCACCGTCCGCGACTACGGGGTCGGGCTCCGCCCGGGCGAGGAGAAGCTGGTCTTCAGCAGGTTCTGGCGTGCGGACCCCTCGCGGGTGCGCCGGTCCGGCGGCACCGGGCTCGGCCTGGCGATCAGCATCGAGGACGCGCGGCTGCACCAGGGCCGGCTGGAGGCGTGGGGCGAACCGGGCGACGGCTCGTGCTTCCGGCTGACGCTCCCGCTGGTTCGCGGGCACAAGGTCACCACCAGCCCGTTGCCCATGAAACCGATCCCGCAGCCTTCCCAGCCGGGTGGTCAATCCGCCCCGCAGTCCGGGTCCGAGCGCAAGGAACGTCCGCAGCGCCAGCGTGAGCACGCCGAGAGGACCCTGTGATGCGGCGCCTGCTGGGCCTGCTGATGCTGGCCGTCCTGCTGGCGGGCTGCGCCGGGGTGCCCAGTTCGTCGGCGCCGCAGGCGATCGGCACCGTCGAGCGGCCGGCGCCGTCGAACCTGCCCAAGCCGACCCCGGGCATGGACCCCGACGTGCTGCTGCGCGAATTCCTCAAGGCCACAGCCGATCCGGCGAACCGGCACCTGGCCGCCCGCCAGTTCCTCACTCAGTCGGCGTCCAACTCGTGGGACGACGCCGGTAGCGCGCTGCTGATCGACCACGTCGTGTTCGTCGAAACCCGTGCGGCCGAACGTGTTTCGGCAACCATGCGGGCGGACATCCTGGGCTCGCTGTCCGACATGGGGGTGTTCGAAACCGCCGAGGGCGTGCTGCCCGATCCCGGGCCGATCGAGTTGGTCAAGACCTCCGGCGGCTGGCGCATCGACCGCCTGCCGAACGGGGTTTTCCTGGACTGGCAACAGTTCCAGGCGACCTACAAACGCAATACTCTTTACTTCGCCGACCCGACCGGCAAGACCGTGGTCCCCGATCCGCGCTATGTCGCGGTGCCCGACCACGACCAGCTGGCGACCGAGCTGGTGTCCAAGGTGATCGCCGGGCCGCGGCCGGAGATGGCGCACACGGTCCGCAACCTGCTCGCCCCGCCGCTGCGGCTGCGCGGGCCGGTGACCCGGGCCGACGGCGGCAAGAACGGGATCGGGCGCGGGTATGGCGGGGCGCGCGTCGATCTGGAGAAGCTGTCCACCACCGACCCGCACAGCAGGCAATTGGTTGCGGCGCAGATCATTTGGACGCTGGCCCGCGCCGATATCCGGGGACCGTACGTGATCAACGCCGACGGCGCGCCGCTGGACGACCGATTCCGCGACGGGTGGACCACCTCCGATGTCGCGGCCACCGATCCCGGCGTGGCCGACGGCGCGGGCGCCGGGCTGCACGCCCTGCTGAACGGGTCACTGGTGTCGCTGGACGGGCAGCACACCTCGATGGTGCCGGGCGCGTTCGGTCGCATGGGGGATCAGACCGGTGCCGCGTTGTCGCGCAGCGGCCGGGAGGTGGCGTCCGTGGTGACGCTGCACCGCGGCGCCCCGGACATGGCGGCCTCCTTGTGGATCGGTGATCTGGGTCAGGAGGCGGTGCAGTCCGCCGACGGGCACAGCCTGTCGCGACCCACTTGGTCGCTGGACGACGTGGTCTGGGTGGTGGTCGACGGCAACAACGTGCTCCGGGCGATCCAGGAGCCGGCGTCGGGGCAACCCGCGCGCATTCCGGTGGATTCGGTGGCGGTGGCCACCCGGTTCCCGGGGCCGATCACCGACCTGCAGCTGTCCCGCGACAGCACGCGGGCCGCGATGGTGATCGGCGGGCAGGTGATCCTCGCCAGCGTCGAGCAGACCCAGGCCGGCCAGTACGCGCTCACGTATCCACGCCGGCTGGGCTTCGGGTTGGGCAATTCGGTGGTGTCGCTGTCGTGGCGCACCGGCGACGACATCGTGGTGACCCGCACCGACGCCAACCATCCTGTCTCGTACGTGAACATCGACGGGGTGAACTCCGACGCGCCGGCCCGCGGCCTGCAGATGCCGGTGACCACCGTGGTGGCCAACCCGTCCACGGCCTACGTCGCGGGACCCGAAGGGGTGCTGCAGTATTCGCCGTCCGCCGACGGTCAGCAGGGCTGGTCGGATGTGCCCGGGCTGACGATTCCCGGCGCGGCGCCGGTGCTGCCGGGCTAGTGGCGATCGCAAGCGCGGCGAAGCCGGGCGCGGCGGGTCGCCACCATGGAGGCTGACTGGTCGGCCGGCGATGTCGGCCCCGCCCGCCACACTGGCGGCGTGCTCGATCTCATCCTGCCGGCCGAATGCGGCGGCTGCGGCGCGCCGTCGTCCCGGTGGTGCGAAGCCTGCGCCACGGAGCTGGCCGTCAGGCCGGACGAGCCGCACGTGGTGAACCCGCGCATCGACGCGGGCGTCCCGGTGTTCGCGCTCGGCCGCTACGCCAACGCCCGCCGGCAGGCGATCCTGGCGCTCAAGGAACACGGCCGGGCCGATCTCGTCGCGCCGCTGGCGCGCGCACTGGCTCTCGGGGTGCACCGGCTGCTGTCGTGGGGGATCCTCGACACCCCGCTCACGATCGTGCCGGCACCGACCCGGCGTTCGGCCGCGCGCCGGCGCGGCGGTGACCCCGTTCTCCGGTTGGCCCGCGCCGCGGTGGTGCAGCACCCGGAGATCGGCGTGGCCCAGGCACTGCGGATCAAGGCCTTGACCCGCGACTCGGTGGGGCTGGGCACCGCCGCGCGGGAACGCAACATCACCGGCCGGGTCGTGCTGTGCGGCCGGCCGCCTGCCGCCGACGTCATGGTCGTCGACGACATCGTCACCACCGGGGCGACGGCGCGCGAGTCGGTGCGCGTCCTTCAGGCCGCGGGGGTCCGGGTCGTCGCGGTGCTGACGATCGCCGCCGCGTGAGGGTGTGAACCGGCCAAGAGGTTGTGAAGAACTCGCAACAGCTCTGCGAAATTAGTGGCATGGGTAGGCGAACACGAGCTAACGTCGGAATCAACATTCATTGACTCACTTGGTCGGGATATTCCCAGGTTGAGCCCCACTTGCGGGAAGGGGTGAGTAATCGACACCTTGCACCGGCGGGCAGCCTGCGGCGGTAGCCAGTCTCGAACCGCTCTCACCTCGTCGGCGCATCAAGCCAGCCGGGCACGCAACGCGCGTGCGACGTGTAAAGAGAAATGAGTTGTCACGTATGTCAAGGCTATCCGTGGATTCCGGTCAGATTCTGGACCAACCTCCCTCCGCCCCCGATGGGCAAGCCCAGCCGACAACCACCGCCGACGTTGTGTTCAAAGGCCGCAACGTAGAAATCCCCGATCATTACCGCCTGTACGTCTCCCAAAAACTCGCCCGCCTCGAGCGGTTCGATCGCTCCATCTACCTCTTCGATGTCGAGCTCAAACACGCTCCCAACCGGCGGCAGCGCAAATCCTGTCAACGCGTGGAGATCACCGCCCGTGGCCGGGGCCCGGTGAGCCGAGCGGAGGCCTGCGCCAACAGCTTCTACGCCGCGTTCGAGTCCGCGGTGGACAAGCTGGAGAGCCGGCTGCGCCGCGTCAAGGACCGCCGCAAGGTCCACTACGGCGACAAGACGCCGGTCTCGCTGGCCGCCGCCACCGCGGTGCCGCCGCCCGAACCGGCGCGCGGTGCGCCCGAGGCGCCCGTCGACCACGGCGCATCGATTGACGGCGTGGACCAGGACCACGAACCCGGACGGATCGTGCGGACCAAGGAGCACCCGGCCACGCCGATGACGGTCGACGACGCGCTCTACGAGATGGAGCTCGTCGGGCACGACTTCTTCTTGTTCCACGACAAGCACACCGAGCGGCCGTGCGTGGTCTACCGGCGCCACGCCTACGACTACGGCCTGATCCGACTGGGCTGATCCCGTCACCCCGCCGAACGTCGACTTATTGCGAGATTTCAAGCAAATTGGCGCAAGAAGTCGACGTTCGGCGCCCAAAGAGCGACGTCACCTAGGATGGGTGTCGCCAAAGACTCCGATCCGGCCCGGTGACGATGCAGAGCGCGTAGCGCGATGAGGAGGAGCCGGGCGATCAAACCGTAGAGGACATAGCTGTGCTGTCGAAGTTGCTGCGCCTTGGCGAAGGTCGCATGCTCAAGCGTCTCAGGCGGGTGGCTGACTACGTCAACACCTTGTCCGACGAGATCGAGAAGCTCACCGACGCCGAGTTGCGGGCCAAGACCGACGAGTTCAAGAAGCGGCACGCCGACGGCGAGAGCCTCGACGACCTGCTGCCCGAGGCCTTCGCCGTCGCCCGCGAGGCGGCCTGGCGGGTGCTCGACCAGCGCCCCTTCGACGTGCAGGTGATGGGCGCGGCCGCGCTGCACTTCGGCAACGTCGCCGAGATGAAGACCGGTGAGGGCAAGACCCTGACCTCCGTGCTGCCGGCCTACCTCAACGGCATCGGCGGCAAGGGCGTGCACGTCGTCACCGTCAACGACTACCTGGCCAAACGTGACAGCGAGTGGATGGGCCGCGTGCACCGCTTCCTCGGGCTGGACGTCGGCGTGATCCTCGCCCAGATGACGCCCGACGAGCGGCGGGTGGCCTACAACGCCGACATCACCTACGGCACCAACAACGAATTCGGGTTCGACTACCTGCGCGACAACATGGCGCATTCGCTCGACGACCTGGTCCAGCGCGGACACAACTTCGCCATCGTCGACGAGGTCGACTCCATCCTGATCGACGAGGCGCGCACCCCGCTGATCATCTCCGGCCCCGCCGACGGCGCCTCCAACTGGTACCTCGAGTTCGCCCGGCTCGCTCCGCTGATGGAAAAGGACACCCACTACGAGGTGGACCTGCGCAAGCGCACCGTCGGCGTGCACGAGCTCGGCGTGGAGTTCGTCGAGGACCAGCTCGGCATCGACAACCTCTACGAGGCCGCGAACTCGCCGCTGGTCAGCTACCTCAACAACGCGTTGAAGGCCAAGGAGCTGTTCAACCGCGACAAGGACTACATCGTGCGCGACGGCGAGGTGCTCATCGTCGACGAGTTCACCGGCCGCGTGCTCTACGGCCGCCGCTACAACGAGGGCATGCACCAGGCCATCGAGGCCAAGGAGCACGTCGAGATCAAAGCCGAGAACCAGACGCTGGCCACCATCACCCTGCAGAACTACTTCCGGCTCTACGACAAGCTCGCCGGCATGACCGGTACCGCCCAGACCGAGGCGGCCGAGCTGCACGAGATCTACAAGCTCGGCGTGGTGCCCATCCCCACCAACAAGCCGATGATCCGCGCCGACCAGTCCGACCTGATCTACAAGACCGAGGAGGCCAAGTACATCGCGGTCGTCGACGACGTCGTCGAGCGCTTCGAAAAGGGCCAGCCGGTGCTGATCGGTACCACCAGCGTCGAGCGTTCCGAGTACCTGTCGCGGCAGTTCCAGAAGCGCCGCGTTCCGCACAACGTGCTCAACGCGAAGTTCCACGAGCAGGAGGCGACCATCATCGCGGTCGCCGGCCGCCGCGGCGGCGTCACCGTGGCCACCAACATGGCCGGCCGAGGCACCGACATCGTGCTGGGCGGCAACGTCGACTTCCTCACCGACCAGCGGCTGCGTGAGCGCGGCCTCGACCCGGTGGAGACGCCGGACGAGTACGAAGCGGCGTGGCACGAGGAATTGCCGAAGGTCAAGGAGGAGGCCTCCAAGGAGGCCGAAGAGGTGATCGAGGCCGGCGGCCTGTACGTGCTGGGCACCGAACGGCACGAGTCGCGGCGCATCGACAACCAGCTGCGCGGCCGCTCCGGCCGGCAGGGTGACCCGGGCGAGTCGCGCTTCTACCTGTCCCTGGGCGACGAGCTCATGCGCCGCTTCAACGGCGCCGCGCTCGAGGCGATGCTCAACCGGCTGAACCTGCCCGACGACGTGCCCATCGAGGCCAAGATGGTCACCCGCGCGATCAAGAGCGCCCAGACCCAGGTGGAGCAGCAGAACTTCGAGGTCCGCAAAAACGTCCTCAAGTACGACGAGGTGATGAACCAGCAGCGCAAGGTGATCTACGCCGAGCGCCGCCGCATCCTGGAGGGCGAGAACCTCAAGGAGCAGGCGCTGGACATGGTCCGCGACGTGGTCACCGCCTACGTCAACGGCGCGACGGCCGACGGCTACGCGGAGGATTGGGACCTGGAATCCCTGTGGACGGCCCTGAAGACGCTGTATCCGGTGGGCATCGACCATGCGCCGCTGACCCACCACGACGCTGACTCCGAGCGCGACGACCTCACCCGCGAGGAGCTGCTCGAGGCGTTGCTGAAGGACGCCGAAAACGCCTATGCCGCAAGGGAAGCCGAGCTCGAGGAGATCGCGGGCGAGGGCGCGATGCGTCAGCTGGAGCGCAACGTGCTGCTCAACGTCATCGACCGCAAGTGGCGCGAGCACCTCTACGAGATGGACTACCTCAAGGAGGGCATCGGGCTGCGCGCGATGGCCCAGCGCGACCCGCTGGTCGAATACCAGCGCGAGGGCTACGACATGTTCATGGCCATGCTCGAGGGCATGAAAGAGGAGTCGGTCGGCTTCCTGTTCAACGTGACCGTCGAGGCGGTGCCCACCCCGCAGGTCGCCCCGGTCCAGGCGCCCGAAGGGCTCGAGGAATTCGCCACCGCCGCGGCCGCCCAGCAGGGCGGTACCACGACCGCCGTGCGCGAAGAGGCCCCAAGTACGCTGCGCGCCAAGGGGATTGACAACCAGGCGCCGGCGCTCACCTATTCCGGCCCCTCGGAGGACGGCTCGGCGCAGGTGCAGCGCAACGGCGGTGACGCCAAGACACCGGCGGGGGTTCCCGCCGGGGCCAGCCGCCGCGAGCGGCGAGCGGCGGCGCGCCAACAGGGCCGCGGCGCCAAGCCACCCAAATCGGTGAAGCGGCGCTAGCGGGGCGCATTCGCCTTTTCGCTTTCCGCCCGCCGCCCGACTGTCCGGGCGCTCGCGGCCCAACGCCCGACTGTCCGGGCGCTCGCGGCCCAACGCCCGACTGGCCGGGCGCTCGGGGACCGGGGCCTCGGCGCCGAATTTGAGGCATCCGCCCCATGCGCCGGGGCGGTGGCCGCGCGGACCATCCAGGGATGACCACAGCACGCACCCCCCTCGACGCCGCCACCGCCGTCCTGCACCACCCCGTCCTGCCCGCCGGAGATGACGAACGATTCGTCGGATTCGGCGTGCTGGGGCTCCCCTTCGCCAGCGGGCACTACCTGGCGCTGCGGCAGTTCCCGGCGACGTCGTTCTCGCCCGGCTATCGCTCGGTGTGGCACCGCGACCCCCACGGCGCCTGGACCTTCTACGCGACCACGCCGGGCCCGCAGAGCTGCGCCCGCTTCTTCAGCGCGGCGACCAGCCGCGACGCGGTCCAGTGCGACATCGACGTCGCGTGGGTCACCCCGTGGTCGTTGTTCGTCGCCATCCCGGGGCTGCTGGCCTGGCAGATCGACCTGCACGCCACGTGGTCGACGCGACTGATGAGCGCGGTGGGCGCGCGACTGCCCGCCTGGGCGTGGACCAACCGGGCGGTCCTGGCCGTCCTCGGCCGCATCGCCGGGCCGACGCTGCGGGCCGGCCGGATCCGGCTCGCCGGAACCGCGCCCAACGGCCAGCGATTCATGATCGCGCCCGCACAGGTGTGGGCGGTGGGACACTCGCGCGCGGTCTTGCGCGAGGTGGACCTCGGGCCGGTGGGGCCGCTGCGCCCGCAGGCGCGGCTGGCCGGCTTCCGGCCGCCGCAACGCGGCGTGTTCGCGGTGGGCTCCGGGCATTTCGACAGCTTCGACGCCGCCCGGCACGAGGCCGTGCGGCGCACCGCCGCAATCGGGTGACCCCGCGGCCGCCGGCTGGGCACAATGAGGCTCATGCCAGAGTCCGAACTACCGACGCGGGCGGAGCTGCTCGCGGCGTTGTCGGTGGCGATCGATCTCGGCCTCGGCCAACCCGCCGAGCACATGCTGCGCGCGGCGCTCATCGCGACCCGGCTCGCCGACCGGCTCGGGCTGTGTGCCGACGAGCGCGACTGCGCCTACTACACCACGCTGATCATGTGGGTCGGCTGCCACGCGGACTCCCACGAATACGCGCGCTGGTTCGGCGACGACATCGCCGTCCGCCACGATTCTTATCTGGTCGACTGGTCCGGGATCCCGTACCTGCGCTTCCTGGCGAGCAACGTCGGCCGCGGCCAGCCCCTCGCGCATCGAATGGCCGTGCTGGCAACGCTTTTCGCCAACGCGCGCGGTCACATCTCCCGGCTGATCCACTCGCACTGCGCGTCGGCGGCGCTGCTGGCCGACCGGATCGGGTTGAGTCCCGACGTGCAGGCCGCGCTCGCGTTCGCCTTCGAGCGCTACGACGGCGGCGGGCTGCCCGCGGGAGCGCGGGGGGAGACCATCCCCATCCAGATGCGCATCGCGCAGCTCGCCGACATGGTCGAGGTTCATCACCGCACGTACGGCGTCGCCCCCGGCGCCGTGGCCATGGTGAGCAGCCGGCGCGGCGGGCAGTTCGATCCCCGGGTCGCCGACGCGTTCCTGCGCGACGCCGACGCGATCCTGGCCGGACCGCCCGCAGGCGATGCGTGGGCGGCGGCGCTGGGTGAGGCGCCCGATCGCCATCAGCGGCTTGACGATGCGTCGCTGGACGCGTTGCTCGTCGCGCTGGGCGACTTCGTCGACCTGAAATGCCCGTTCACTCTTGGGCATTCGCGCGCGGTGGCCCGGCTCGCGGGCGACGCCGCGCTGGCCGCCGGAATGGACACGGACGCGGTGGCGCTGACCCGGCGCGCGGGCCACGTCCATGACCTCGGCCGCATCGGGGTGTCGAATCACATCTGGTCGCGGCAAGGCCCGTTGAGCGCATCGGAATTCGAGCGGGTACGGCTGCACCCGTATCTGACGGTGCGCGTCCTCAACCAGGTCCCCGGCCTGGGCCGGCTGGCCGAGGTCGCCGGCAATCACCACGAATGCCTCGACGGCTCGGGATATCCGCGTGGGCTGGCCGGGCCCGCGCTGCACATGCCGGATCGCATCCTGGCCGTCGCCGTCTGTTACCAGTCCGCCCGCGAGCCGAGGCCGTACCGGGAGCCGATGTCGGCCGGCGCGGCGGCCCGCCGGCTGCGCGGGCGTGCGCAGGCCGGGGAACTCGACGCGGTCGCGGTCGAAGCGGTGTTGCACGCGGCCGGACAACCCGCGCAACGACCGAACCTGCGGCCGGACCGGCTGACCCCCAGGGAGGTCGAGGTGCTGTGCCTGGTCGCCCGCGGCGCGTCCAACAAGGAGATCGCGGCGTCGCTGGTGATCAGCGAGAAAACGGCCCGCAATCACGTCGAGCGGACGTACGCCAAGATCGGCGTTTCGAACCGCATCGGCGCCAGCATGTACGCGCTGCGGCACGGCCTGGTGAACCCGGTGCCCAGCTAACCCGACGGGCGTCTGGAAACGTGCCGTACGCGGCCGAAAATGAGGCATCCGCCCCATGTTCAAACGCGCCGGCGAGGCGCACAATCAGCGAATGAAGCGATTCTTGATTGTCGGTTACGGCGCCGCCGCTTACCTGCTCTTTCTTGCCGCATTTCTGTACCTCGTGGCGTTCTTGGGAAACTTCTGGGTGCCGCGAACCGTCGATCACGGCCTGCCGGCGCCGATCGGTGAGGCGGTGCTGATCAACATCGGGCTGCTTGCCGTGTTCGCCATCCAGCACAGCGTCATGGCGCGGCCGTCGTTCAAGGCGTGGTGGACGCGGATCGTGCCATCGCCGATCGAGCGCAGCACCTACGTGGTGCTGTCCAGCGCCGTGCTGGTGCTGCTCTACTGGCAATGGCGGACGATGCCGGCCGTCGTCTGGGACGTGCGGCCACCGGCCGGGCGCCTGGCGCTGTGGACGTTGTTCTGGCTCGGCTGGGCCATCGCGCTGGCCGCGACGTTCATGGTCAGCCACTTCGACCTGTTCGGCCTGCGCCAGGTGTATCTGGCGTGGCGCGGAAAACCCTACACGCACATAGGTTTTCACGCCCGGATGCTGTACCGGTTGGTGCGCCACCCGCTCATGCTCGGCTTCGTGATCGTCTTCTGGGCGGTGCCCACGATGACGGCCGGACACCTGCTGTTCTCGGTCGCCATGACGGGCTACATCCTGGTCGCCACCCACCTGGAGGAGCACGACCTGGTGGAGGCGCTGGGTGAGCAGTATCGCGACTACCGTCGCCGGGTGCCGATGTTGCTGCCGCTGGGACACCGCCCGCGGCGCGACCCGGCCCAACCGGCGGAGCTGCATTAGCTTTCGGGCGAGCGGTTCACCGCGGACGGCCGCTCGCTGCGAGGTGACCGGTGCGGTCACCCGATGTGTAGGGCCACGACCATCCACCGGGCGCCGCTCGCCGCGCCCACCTGCTCCACCCGGCAGGCGATGGCGTGGACTCGGTTCCCGCGGCTGTAGGAGCCGAAGACCTCGGCGGCCGCGTCCGGGTCCCGGTGGCCCGCCGGCTGCAGTCGCATGCGCCGCAACACGGCGGCACCCGCGTGGCCGGGCGCCCGCCCGGCCACCGAACGCCCCACCGCGACAACCGAATCCACCAGGCTGGGCGACAGCAACGGATGCAGCTGGGCGGCCGGGCGGCGCCGGTCGATGACCTCCAGCACGCGCCGCAGCGCCGCGTCGGCGAAGGTCGCCGCCTGGCGCATCCGCGCGGACATGACCGGCGCCGGCGCTCTGCTGAGTTGCCCGGTGTAGGACCGGGGCGTGGCGTGGCCGCCGCGGCGGCGTAGCGGTGTGCGCGAGGACGGCCGGCACGACGGGACGGTGCGCGGCACATCCCGGGTTTCCGGTTCGTAGTCGACGACCGGCATGACGGTGAAAGCGCCGGATGGATTCGCAACGGGGCTAGTGTTCAACGCGCACTCTCCAACTTCTCGGCCGGACCGGAAGCCTGCTGGAGAGGGGCAGACAGTCGTCATCATGGCATAAGTCGCCATCGCGCGTCCCCATGCCGACGTGCGCCGCGGGCCGGACGATTACCGTTGGCCAGACATCGTTTGAGGCGACAGGGCGATGAATCGACGAGGAGGACTGCGCCGTATGGTGACCCGGTTGTCCCCGCCGGACGCGTCGTTCTATCGGCTGGAAAACACCGCCACCCCCATGTACGTCGGATCGCTGGCCATCCTGCGCCGTCCGCGGGCCGGGCTGAGTTATGAGACGCTGCTGGCCACCGTCGAGCAGCGGCTGCCCCAGATCCCGCGCTACCGGCAGAAGGTCCGCGAGGTGCCGGTCGGCACGGCCCGGCCGGTGTGGATCGACGACGCCGACTTCGACATCACTTATCACGTGCGGCGCTCGGCGCTGCCCTCGCCGGGCAGCGACGGTCAACTGCACGAACTGATCGCGCGGCTGGCCGCGCGGCCGCTGGACAAGTCGCGGCCGCTCTGGGAGATGTACCTGGTCGAGGGCCTGTCCAAGAACCGGCTCGCCCTCTACACCAAATCGCATCAAGCCCTGATCAACGGGATGGCGGCGCTGGAGATCAACCACGTCATCAGCGACCGGACGAGACGCCCGCCCCCGGCCCCCGAAGACATCTGGATCCCGGAACGCGACCCGGGCAACACCCGGCTGGTGCTGGGTGCGATCGGTGAGTGGCTGACCGGTCCGAGCGCGCAGCTGCAGGCCGTCGGGTCCGCGATCGGCGGCCTGGTGACCAACTACGGCGAGCTCGTCGGCGCCGGGCGCCGGGCGTTCGATTTCGTGCGCAACCTGGCCCGGGGCGACGCGCCCAGCAGCCCGCTCAACGCCACCGTTTCGCGTCATCGCCGGTTCACCGTCGCCACCGGCAGCCTCGAGGACTACCGCGCCGTGCGCGCCCGCTATGACTGCGACGTCAACGACGTGGTGCTCGCGGTGATCGCCGGCGCGCTGGGCAACTGGCTGATGTCGCGTGGGGTGGCGGTGTCGCCGACGGCGACGGTGCGGGCGATGGCGCCGCTGTCGGTGTACGACGACGGCGACCTCGACGCGAGCGGCCCCGGCCAGGCGATCAGCCAGGTCATGCCGTTCCTCGTCGACCTGCCGGTGGGGGAGCCCAACGCCGTGGTGCGGCTCTCGCAGATCGCGCACGCCACCGAGTCCAACCCGACGGCCGCCCAGCTGGTGGACGCCAGGACCATCGTCACGCTGTCGGGGTTCGCCCCGCCCACGCTGCACGCCATGGGAATCCGCGTCGCGACCAGTTTCCCGAGCTTCTCCAAGCGCACGTTCAACCTCCTGATCACCAACGCGCCGGGGGCCCAGTCGCAGATGTACGTCGCCGGCACCAAGTTGCTGGAGACCTACACGGTGCCGCCGCTGCTGCAGAACCAGGCGCTGGCGATCGGGGTGACGTCGTACAACGGCATGCTCTATTACGGCATCAATGCCGACCGCGAGGCCATGAGCGACGTCGACCTGCTGCCGGGACTGCTGAGCCAGGCGCTCGAGGAGCTGCTGGAGGCTTCCCGGTCCTAGCCGGCGGTGAAAACCCCTGCGTGCGGCTATCCTTCGTTGCTGTGAAACCAGCCGCGCCCAAGATCTCCGACGCCTCCACGCCGATCTAGCCAACATGACCGTCGTCTACATCCCCGCCACGCTGGCCATGCTGCAGCAGCTCGTCGCCGACGGCTCGCTGCGTCCGGTCAGCGGCACGGCGTTCGCCCTGACGCCAAAGTTGCGCGAGGCCTACGCCGCGGGCGACGACGACGAGCTCGCCGACGTGGCGCTGCGTGAGGCGGCGCTGGCCTCTCTGCGCCTGCTGGCGGGCGAAGCGCCCTCGGATTCCCGGCCGCCGCGCCGCGCGGTGCTGGCCGCCGACGTCGACTTCGACGCATCCGGGGTCACCTACCGTCCCGACCTCGACGACGCCGTCGTCAGGCTGCCCGGCGCGGTCCCGATCGAGGACGTGATCGCCGCGTACGTCGACAACGCGGGTGCCGAGGAGGCGGTGGCCAGGGCCATCGAGGCCGTCGACGCCGCGGACCTGGGCGACGAGGACGCCGAGCTGATCGTCGGCGACGCGCAAGACCACGACTTGGCCTGGTACGCCAACCAGGAGCTGCCGTTTTTGCTGGAGCTGATGTGACGCTGTGAGGCATTCCCGCCCCGGGCGCTAGCTACGACACCGTAGGTTACGGTACCGTAGGTTTCGTGAAGCACACAGAATCGATCACAATGTGAGCGTAAGTAAAGCGCCACGTCGTGAGCAGGAGCTTCCTCTGGGCAAACGGAACCCATCGATCGCGGGCAACGTCGTCGACACCAAGCGGCCCGTGGTCGCCGGTGCCGACCGGCATCCCGGCTGGCACGCCCTGCGCAAGCTCGCCGCGCGCATCACGACGCCGCTGCTGCCCGACGACTATCTGCACCTGGCCAATCCGCTCTGGTCGGCGCGCGAACTGCGAGGACGCGTCGTGCAGGTGCGTCGCGAGACGGAGGACTCCGCGACCCTGGTCATCAAGCCGGGTTGGGGCTTCAACTTCGACTACCAGCCGGGCCAGTACATCGGCATCGGACTGCTGATGGACGGGCGCTGGCGCTGGCGGTCGTATTCACTGACCTCGACCCCGGCGGCGACGCCCGCGCGCTCCGGTTCGGCGCGCACCGTGACCATCACCGTCAAGGCGATGCCGGAGGGTTTCCTCTCGTCGCACCTGGTGGCCGGCGTGGAACCGGGCACCGTCGTCCGGCTGGCCGCGCCGCAGGGCAACTTCGTCCTGCCCGACCCCGCGCCCGCCTCGATCCTGTTCCTCACCGCCGGCTCCGGGATCACGCCCGTGATGTCGATGTTGCGAACTCTGGTGCGCCGCAACCAAATCGGTGACATCGCCCACCTGCATTCGGCCCCCACGGAATCGCACGTGATGTTTCGCGGCGAGCTGGCCGCGCTGCAGGCCGACCACCCGGGCTATCGGTTGCAGCTGCGCGAGACGCGCACCCAGGGCCGGCTCGACCTGTCCGCGCTGGACGCCGACGTGCCGGACTGGCGCGAGCGCCAAACCTGGGCCTGCGGACCGGAGGGCCTGCTCACCGCGGCCGAGCGCGTGTGGTCGGCCGCGGGCATCGCCGAGCGGTTGCATCTCGAGCGCTTCGCGGTGTCCAAGGCGGCGCCCGCCGGTGCGGGCGGGACGGTCACCTTCGCGCAAAGCGGACGCACCGTCGCCGCCGACGCCGCGACGTCGTTGATGGATGCGGGGGAGAGCGTCGGCGTGCAGATGCCGTTCGGGTGCCGCATGGGTATCTGCCAGTCCTGCGTGGTCGGCCTGGTGGAGGGCCACGTCCGCGACCTGCGGACCGGCCAGGAGCACGACCCGGGGACCCGGGTGCAGACCTGCGTGTCGGCCGCGTCCGGCGATTGCGTGCTCGACATTTAAAGGCTACTCACAGGTAACCTACGGATTCGTAGGTTACGATAGCGTAGGTCTAGTACCGAACAAACGACCGCAGGGAGATGACGACGATGGCGATCAGTGACGTCGACGTATTCGCCCATCTGACGGACGCCGATATCGAAAACCTGGCCGTTGAGCTCGATGCCATCCGCCAGGACGTGGAAGACTCGCGCGGCGAGCGGGACGCTCGCTACATCCGCCGCACCATCGCGGCCCAGCGCGCGCTCGAGGTAACCGGCCGGCTGCTGCTGGCCGCCAGCTCGCGGCGCTCGGCCTGGTGGGCGGGGACGGTGACGCTGGGCGTGGCCAAGATCGTCGAGAACATGGAGATCGGCCACAACGTCATGCACGGGCAGTGGGACTGGATGAACGATCCGGAGATTCACTCCTCGACGTGGGAGTGGGACATGAGCGGGTCGTCCAAGCACTGGCGCTACACCCACAACTTCGTGCACCACAAGTACACCAACATCCTCGGGATGGACGACGACGTCGGCTACGGCCTGCTGCGCGTCACCCGCGACCAGCGCTGGAAGCGCTTCAACATCTTCAACCTGGTGTACAACACGCTGCTGGCCCTCCTCTTCGAGTGGGGCGTCGGCCTGCAGCACGTGGAGCTCGGCAAGATCGCCAAGCGACGCATGGACAACGACGAAGCCCGGGAGCGGGTCGACGAGTTCCTGGCCAAGGCCGGGCGGCAGGTGTTCAAGGACTACGTGGCGTTCCCCGCGCTGACCTCGTTGTCACCCGGAGCCACCTACATGTCCACGCTGAAGGCCAACGCACTTGCCAACGTGATTCGAAACGTGTGGGCCAACGCGGTGATCTTCTGCGGCCATTTCCCCGACGGCGCAGAGAAATTCACCAAGACCGACATGATCGGCGAGACCAAGGGGCAGTGGTACCTGCGCCAGATGCTGGGCAGCGCCAACTTCGAGGCGGGCCCCGCCCTGCGCTTCATGAGCGGCAACCTGTGCCACCAGATCGAGCACCACCTGTACCCGGACCTGCCGAGCAACCGGCTGCACGAGATCTCGGTGCGGGTGCGCCAGGTCTGCGACAAGTACGACTTGCCTTACACCACAGGGTCTTTCCTGTTCCAGTACGCGAAGACGTGGCGCACGCTGGCCAAGCTGTCGCTGCCGAACAAGTACTTGCGCGACGACGCCGACAACGCCCCGGAGACCCGCAGCGAGCGGATGTTCGACGAACTCGAGCCGGGTTTCTTGGGTACCGACCCGGCCACCGGCCGCCGCCGCGGTTTGAAGTCCGCGATCGCCGCCGTGCGCGGTTGGCGGCGCGGGAAGCGCGCGGCCGTCGCGCGCAGTGTCGACGACGGCCTCGCCGCCTAGGGCGCTTGCTACCTAGAGGTTCTCGCCGAACGTGTTCTGGCGGCGAATATTTCGCTGGCTTTTCGCCCTGAGTGCACGCTCGCCGCGGGCGTCGTCAGGGGTGCGCGACGAGGTAGGTCTCGTTGCCCAGGTCGGCGGTGAGTTCGTCGACGTCGAAGGGCCGGTCGAGCCGCGCGGCCAACGCCTCCTTGTCGACGAGCAGGCCGATCTCCGCGGTCTGGCGCGCGAAAAGCCGACCGATGAACGGGTAGATGCGGCGCATGATCGCCCGCTCGGCCGACGTGCAGCGTGACGCGCAGTAGCCGACGTGGCCGATTTCGTCGGTGAGGATCTCGCTGTAGAGCAATTCGATTCGCTGGGCGACGTCCGGTTCGTCGGCGAAGAGCCTTCCGCCCACCCGGCGCAGTTCGTCAAACATGATGCAGCCGGCCATCTCTGCGGCCCCGACGAACAGGAAGCCGAGCCGTTCGGGCAGGAATACGCTCGTCTTGACGAACTGGCGCATCACGAAAGGCGGGGGCACAACCTGGAAGGTGAGATCGAAGACGTCCAGCGCGTAGGCGAGCAGCCGCGTGTGGTAGTGCTCCTCGAGTTCGAGGTAGACGTTCTCGGGCGGCAGGCTCTCGTCGCTGTTACGCCCATAGGTTTCGCCGAGTCCCACGCCGAACCGCTCGGCCTGATTCAGCTTGGCGGTCGCCAGCAGGAACAGCATTTTCGGGTCCAGGCCGGGTTCGGGTCGCCGGCGGCGCAGGTTGCGCAGGAACGTCTGTCGGTCGGCGGGATGGGCCGACCGGACGGGGTTGGCTTCGAGTTCGCCGAAGAACCGCTCTCGGTTCGCCAGCCGCCTGTTGAGCAGGTCGGCCTCGCCGTCGCGGCGGGCCAGGAAGTCCCGGTAGCCCTCGATGCCCGTGCGATTCATCGTTTCTCCATCCCCTTGACAATCGTTGCCACGTAACGGCTCAACAGCGCTTCGTCGTGCGCTCCGGTGGACAGCAGCGCGAAAAGCCCGGTGAGGAAGAACGTTCCGAGTTCCGCCGCGTCGGCGTCGGCGGGCACCTGTCCCTCGTCTTGGGCCCGGCCGATCACGCCCACCAGGAACTGGGCGAGGGGATGCTGCGTCAGTTCGTCTTCGACCGGACGGGTCGAGGAGAAATGCAACCCGAGCATGTCGCGGAAAACGGCGTCGCCCAGCCGGCGTTCGGCACGCAGAACGTGCTGTACAACTTGTGACAGCACGGAGGCCAGATCGCCCTTGGCATCGCCGAGTTCGCTGATGATCCGGGTCTCCTCGTTGCGCTCCACCTCGATAAGGACGTGCTCCTTGGTGGGGAAGTGGAAGTAGAACGTCCCCCTCACCACGCCCGCCGCGGCGGCGATGGCGCTGACGTCGGCGGCGGCGAACCCGCGTTGCGAGATCTCGGACAACGCCGCGTCGAACAGGCGCGCCCGCGTCTCGAGCCGCCGGGCCTCCCGGACGCTCGCGGCTGCAGAGTTGGCCGGGGATGCTGCGCGTGCCGACGCCATGCAGGCACGGTACGCCAATCGCTGACGCCCGTCAATGACGGGCGTCAGCGAATTTGGTCGTCAGGAGCCGCCGGTCACCTTTTCGGCCAGTGCCGCCAGCTTGGCGTCGAGTTGCTCGGCGGCGCTGAGCAACTCGGGATTGGGCTCGACGACCATCAGTGACGACGGCTTGACATAGGTCACGCTGCTGCCATCGTCGCCCTCGTCGGCGACCAGCAGCTCGACCGGGGCGAACAATCCGGCCTTGACGTCGTGGCGCAGCATGGTGATGGCGATCAGCGGGTTGCCGAGGATGACCCGCAACGCCTTGCGGTCGATGCCGGCCCTGGTGATCCAGGCGCCGTGGTCGACCGTGCCGAATAACATGAATCCACTTGGCCCGGCGTAATTTTGGATCCGACCCTCGTATTCCTGCCAGTCGCCGGTCGTCGTCGTAATGTCGTCGACCGGCACCGGGCTTTCTCCGATGTCGGCGAGCAGCGCGGCGACCAGCGCGTCATAGCTCTTGGCGCTGTCGTAGCGCACCCGAATGCCCTCGAACTTGGTTTCAGACGCAGACACTTTCGACCTCCTCTGGTCCGATGCTCTCGTGTACCTGGGTACGTGGGGTGCGATCGATGAGCAGGCTGAGCGTTTCGGGCCGGCTGTAGTGGCCGCCGGCATCCATCAGCGCCTTCCGCGTGTTGATCAACGACAAGTCGAGGTCAGCGATGACGTCGCCCTCGCCCGTGCGCAGCGGCTCACCCACGTATTCGCCCTGGGGCGTGATGATCGCGGTGAAGTGGCCGCCCGAGATAGGTCCGATCGGACAGTCGGTGTCGGCCATGATCTGCGCCTGCTGATCCGCTTCGAGCCACGCGGTCGCGTTGACGACGAAGGCGCCCGACTCGAGCGCGTGATTGCGCACGCTGATCTCCATCTGACGCGCGAACAGGTCGCCGCCGAACGATCCGGGGAACATGCTCGAGTGGATCTGCTCGCCGTCGGCGATCAAGGCGTAGCGGGCCAACGCATTGAAGTGCTCGTAGCACGCCAACTGTCCGACGCGCCCGACTGCGCTGTCGACCGCGCGCAGCCCACTACCGTCGCCCTGGCCCCAGACCATCCGTTCGTGGTAGGTCGGCATGATCTTGCGGCGGCGTTGCAGCAGGGTGCCGTCGGCGTCGAACAACAACTGCGTGTTGTACAGCGAAGCACCGTCGCGCTCGTTGACACCGATCGATACGACCATGCCTGCCGCACGGGCGGCCTCGGCGATCGCGTCGACCGCCGGCGACGGGATCGCCACGGCCTGGTCGAGGAGCCGCAGGTGCTCCGGTCGCATCTCGAAGGGGCGCTGGACGAACGAGAAGTACGGGTAGTAGGGGATCACCGTTTCCGGGAACGTCGCGAACTGCACGTCGCGGCGTGCCAGCTGCGCGATCTTGCCGACCACCTTTTCCACGGTGCCCTCGCGACTGTAAAGGACGGGGCTGAGCTGCACTGCGGCGGCGCGGATTACGTCCATCGCCCCGTCTCCTAGCCGAGTCGCTCGATGATGGTGGCGTTGGCCATGCCGCCGCCCTCGCACATCGTCTGCAGCCCGTACCGGCCACCGCGCTGCTCCAAAGCGTTCACCAGCGTCGTCATGATGCGAGCGCCGCTGGCGCCCAACGGATGACCAATCGCGATCGCTCCGCCGTTGACGTTGGTCTTGGCCAGATCGGCTCCGGTGTCGTGCGCCCAGGCCAGCACCACGGGCGCGAACGCCTCGTTCACCTCGAACAGGTCGATGTCGGCCAGCGTGAGCCCTGCTTTCGACAACACCTTCTCGGTGGCGGGAATGACGCCGGTCAGCATGTAGAGCGGGTCGGAGCCCACCACGGTGGTGGTGTGGATCCGTGCCAGCGGGCGCAGGCCCAGTTTCTGGGCGACCTCGCTGCTGGTGATCATGACCGCGGCGCTGCCGTCGGACAGCGGCGACGAGTTGCCCGGGGTGATCTCCCAATTGATCTGCGGGAAACGGGCTTTGGCCGCCTCGCTGTAGAACGCCGGCTGCAATCCGGATAGGGTCTGCACCGTCGTACCGGGGCGGATGATCTCGTCGGTGGCGAGCCCGGCAATCGGGATGAGCTCGTTGTCGAACAGGCCGTCCTTGGTGGCGCGGGCCGCCTTCTCGTGGCTGCCCGCGGAGAACTCGTCGAGTTCGGTGCGCGAAAAGCCCCACTTCGCGGCGATCAGTTCGGCGCTGATGCCTTGGGGCACCAGACCGTCGGGATAGCGCGCGTCCATCCCCTCGCCGAACGGGTTGCTGCCCGGTGACACCTGGCTGCCCATCGGGACGCGTCCCATCGATTCCACGCCGGCGGCGATCACCAGGTCGTAGGCGCCGGCGATCACACCCTGTGCCGCGAAGCTGATCGCCTGCTGGCTGCTGCCGCACTGGCGGTCGATGGTGACACCGGGCACCGTCTCCGGGAATCCCGCGCCCAGCAGGGCATTGCGGGCGATGTTGACGGCCTGGTCGCCGACCTGGGTGACGGCGCCGGCGATGACATCGTCGACCTGTGCCGGATCGACGCCGGTGCGCGTCACCAGCTCGCGCAGGCTGTGCGCGAGCAGGTCGGCGGGCAGCACATCGTGCAGCGCGCCACTGGCCTTGCCCTTGCCGATGGGCGTGCGCACTGCTCCGACGATGACGGCGTCGCGACCCTGGTTCATGGCTCCTCCTCGAGTCCATCTGGGTATATCAAGCTATACTCAGATAAACACCTCGGTATGCTGAAAGCAACCCAGCTGGGGAGGTGATTTAGATGACACTGCTGCAGGGGCCGCTGGCCGACCGCGACGCCTGGTCGGCGGTGGGCGAGTGCGCGATCGAAAAGACGATGGGGGTCGTCGGTACCAAATCCGCGATGCTGATCATGCGCGAGGCGTACTACGGCACCACTCGTTTCGACGACTTCGCCCGCCGGGTGGGCATCACCAAGGCCGCCACCTCGGCGCGGCTGGCCGAGCTCGTCGAGCTCGGACTGCTACGGCGCCAGCCCTATCGGGAGCCCGGCCAGCGCAGCCGCGACGAGTATGTGCTCACCCAGGCGGGCATCGATTTCATGCCGGTGGTGTGGGCGATGTTCGAGTGGGGGAGGCATCATCTGCCGGGGCGTCACCGGCTGCGGCTGACACACGTGGGCTGCGGTGCCGAGGTCAGCGTCGAAATCCGGTGCGCCGAGGGACATTTGGTGCCGCCGGATGAGCTCGGCATGCGGCTGGCTAAGAAGCCTGGTTGAGTGCGGCCAGCAGTCGGCGGGTGGCCGCGACGCGGCGGGCGGCGGGCCCGGTCAACGTGTCCAGCGCGCACTCGGGGTCGGCCGGCGGGCCCATGTGCCCGCAGCCGCGCGGACAATCCTCGATGGCGTCCGCCAAATCCGAGAACGCCATCATGACGTCGTCAGGCTGGATATGGGCCAGCCCGAAGGAGCGGATGCCCGGCGTGTCGATCACCCAGCCCGACGTCGCCAGTGGGAGCGCCACCGATTGCGTGGAGGTGTGCCGCCCCCGGCCGATGTCGGTCACGTCGCCGACGGCGCGGTCCGCGTCGGGCACCAGCCGGTTCACCAACGTCGACTTGCCGACGCCGGAATGCCCGAGCAGCACGGTGATCTTGCCGGCGAGCAAATCCGCCACGGCGAGCAGGGGATCGTCGCGGCCCGCGACGACCACCGTCAGATCCAGGTCGACGAACTGCTCCGCGAACGGCTCCGGCGGGGCGAGGTCGGTCTTGGTCAGGCACAGGATCGGGGTGAGTCCGCCGGCATAGGCGGCGATCAGCGTCCGGTCCACCAGCCCGGTGCGGGGAGGCGGGTCGGCGAGCGCCACCACGATCAGTAGCTGGTCGGCGTTGGCGACGACCACCCGTTCGGTCGGATCGGTGTCATCGGCGGTGCGCCGCAACACAGTTCGGCGCTCACCACGGCGCACGATGCGGGCCAGCGTGTCCGTCCGCCCGGACAGATCGCCGACCACATCGACCTCGTCGCCGACGACGATCGGCGTGCGGCCCAGTTCCCGGGCCCGCATGGCGGTGACCCGACGGTCGACGTCGCCGCCCAGCACGCACCCCCACCGGCCCCGGTCGACACTGACCACCATGGCGGCCTGGGCGTCGGCGTGCTCGGGACGCGTCTTCGTCCGCGGCCGCGAACCCCGGCCGGAGCGGATCTTGACGTCGGACTCGTCGTAGTCGCCGGGCTTCACATGCCGCGGTCTTCCTGGGCGGTCAGCATGTCGGCCCACAGCCGCGGAAAGTCGGGCAGCGTCTTGGTGGTGGCGCCGATGTCGTCGACCTCGACGCCGGCTACCCGAAGCCCGACGATTGCGCCCGCCATCGCCATCCGGTGGTCGGCGTACGCGCGCCAGACGCCCGGCCGCAGCGGTGTCGCGGTGATCACCAGGCCGTCGGGCGTTTCGGTGCAATCGCCGCCCAGGCGGTTGATTTCGGCGCTCAGCGCGGCGAGACGATCGGTCTCGTGGCCGCGCAGGTGGGCGATGCCGGACAGGCGCGACACCGAGCCCGGGGCCGCCAGCGCCGCCAGGGCGGCCACCGACGGTGTCAGCTCGCCGACCGCGCGCAGGTCGACGTCAAAACCGCCGTAGTTCCCGGAGCCGCGCGCCTCCAGATACGAATCATGTTGGGTGACAACAGCATTCAACTTGCCCAACACGGCCAAGATGTGCTCGGCGGGTTGCACGCTGTTCGCCGGCCATCCCGTGATGCGCACCGCGCCGCCAGTGACGACGGCCGCCGCCAGGAACGGGACGGCGTTCGTCAGGTCCGGCTCGACCACCCAGTGCCGGGCCGCGACCGGCCCGGGTCGCACCCGCCAGCGGTTGGGGACGGAGTCGTCGACGTCGACGCCGGCCTGGCGCAGCATCGTCACCGTCATCGCGATGTGCGGCGCCGACGGCAACGCCGAACCGGTGTGCCGCACCCTCAGCCCCTCGGCGAAAGAGGCCGCGCACAACAGCAACCCGGAGACGAACTGTGACGAGGCCGAGGCGTCGATCTCGACGGTGCCCCCGGGGACCGCGCCGGTGCCCAGGACCCGAAACGGCAGACCCGAGCCATCGATCCGCACGCCCAACCCGCGCAGCGCGTCGAGTAGCGGCGCGATGGGCCGCGCCCTGGCCTGCTCGTCGCCGTCGAACTCGACGATCGATTCGGCGAGCGCCGCCAGCGGCGGGACGAACCGCAGCACCGTGCCCGCCAGGCCGCAATCGACCTGTGCCATCGGTTCCGGCACCACGCGGCCGCTGACCGTCAACTCCGTCCCGTCGCCGTCGACGCGCAGGCCCAGCGTGCGCAGCGCGCCGATCATCAAGTCGGTGTCCCGGCTGCGCAGTGCCCCGCTGATGGTCGGGGTGCCCTGGCCCTGCGCCGCCGCCAGCGCCGCCAGCACCAGGGTCCGGTTGGTCTGCGATTTCGAACCGGGAACGGTCACGGTCGCGTGCACCGGTTGCGGTGCCCGGGGGGCCGTCCACGTAGTCACCGGTCCATCATCGCCTGTCACCGGTTGTTGCCACCAATAGGAGTTCGCGACTTCTGCCACCCACAGGAGTTCGGTGGCTTCTGCCACCCATAGGAGTTCGGTGGCTTCTGCCACCCATAGGAGTCCCGTGGCTTCTGCCACCATGGAGGTATGTGCGGACGGTTTGCGGTCACGACCGACCCGGCCCTGTTGGCCCAGAAGATCAAGGCGATCGACGAGACCACCGGCGCCGACGCCGATTCGAGCGCGCCCAACTACAACGTGGCTCCGACCTCGACCATCGCGACCGTCGTCAGCCGGCATTCCGAACCCGAGGACGAGCCGACGCGGCGGGTGCGGCTGATGCGCTGGGGCTTGGTGCCGCCGTGGGCCAAGGCGGGCGCCGACGGCGCGCCCGAAACCAAGGGTCCGATGCTGATCAACGCCCGCGCCGACAAGGTCACCAGCTCGCCGGCCTTCCGGACCAGCGCCAAGTCCAAGCGTTGCCTGATCCCGATGGACGGCTACTACGAATGGCGGGTCAATTCCGACGCCGCGGCCGGCAAGAAGTCTCGCAAGACACCGTTTTTCATGTACCGGGAGGACGGCGAGCCGCTGTTCATGGCGGGCCTGTGGTCGGTATGGAAGCCGGCCAAGGACGCGTCGCCCCTGCTGAGCTGCACAATCATCACCACCGACGCGCCCGGGGAGCTCGCGCAGATCCACGATCGGATGCCGTTGGTGATGCCCGAACGCGATTGGGACCGATGGCTCGACCCCGACGCCCCGATCGACGAAAAACTGCTGGCCCGCACGCCCGACGTGCGCGCCATCCGCACGCGTGAGGTGTCGACGCTGGTCAACAACGTGCGCAACAACGGCCCGCAGCTACTCGAGCCGGCCGAGCCGGAGCCCGAGCAGATGAAAATCCTGTAGCGCTCGGCTGGCCGCTATTACTGCGCTCGGGACCGCGTGGACGTCTGAATAACCGATTTGCCTAAGGGCAAGCGCGATTTCGCGTCGTCTTTTGCGCTTCCGTAGTTCTTCGCCGGCCGCCAGCAGCGCGACGGCCGGGTTGTCGGATCACGCACAGCTTCTTCGTCGTATGGATAGGCAGCCGAAACGCCCGGGACCACGACGAATCAGGAGAACGCAATGAACATCACGAAACTCAACGACAGCGCACGCCAACTCATCGGTTCCGACCCGGCCACGCTTGTCACGATCAATCGCGACGGAAGCCCGCAAGTCAGCCTGGTCTGGGTGACGGTGCAGAGTACAGCCGACGGCGGTGACGAGCTCGTCACCGCTCATCTGCAGGAGCATCAGAAGATCCGCAACATCCGGCGTGATCCCCGTGTGGCGGTGACCATCGCGTCCACCGACCGCAGCGGGCCGCAGACGCCCTACCTGTCGATCAGGGGCACGGCGCGCGTCGAGGAGGGCGGTGCTCCCGAACTGCTCGACAAGATCGCAACGACTATCTTTGGCCCCGGCACGGGGTTCCCCCCGCCTGACGCACCCCCCGGATACCTGACTCACATCACGATCGAGAAAGTCGGCGGCGTGGGCCCATGGGCGGCATGAACGTCAAGTTCCCATAGGTTCGTCTCCCCTCAATTGGGACGTGTTGAGCTATACCGCCTCATCGTCGCCTCCGTCGCGCAGCAGCTTTTCCGGGTGGTGGAAGGTGTAGGTGCAGGCTTGACGACGAAACGCTCCTGCGAGTCGTTGTTCGCGTTCGGAGCGTCGCCGAATGACACGTGCACCCGAGGGGCGCAACGCCTGACGGCCGGATCAGTTGCTGAGCACCAACTTCCAGTTGCCGTTGACGTTACGGTCCGGAACGCACCAGAAGTTGTTCCAGCTTCCCGGCGCCGTGGCCTTCACGCCTGGGCCGGCGTTCTGGCACGCCTCGCGCGTCGGGTAATTGCCCTCCGTCTGAATCGTGTCGGCGTCTCTGACGCCCACGCCAATCGTCAACGGCCCAGCCATGGCCAGCAGACCCGCCGCGACGCCTAACCCCGCTGCGCCGCGAGCGCCACGGCGGTGGCCACCGCCTCCAGCAGGCGGGTGAGTTGCTCGGCGTCGCCGACGGTGCGGTCGCCGGCGGCCAGCCGGGTGAAGATGCCGGCGATGAAGGTCGTGACGGCGGTGGTCTGCGCGGCCAGCAGTTCGGGGTCGCGGGTGTCCGGCTGCAGGTGGGCGATGGCGTCGCGGGCCATCGCGTTGATCCGGGCGACGAACACCTGTGACGTCTCGGCCAGATCGGGATCGCGCGCGGCGCCCAGCAGCAACTCGTGGCGCGCCCGGTTCAGCATCAGCCCGGTCCCGTCGGCCTGCATCATGGTCAGCCGGGCCAGGTGCGCGAACGGCGAGACCGGGTCGACCGGCTCATCGATCACCGACTGCAAATTGGCGACGTCGATCTCGGCCACCCGCTTGCCGACGCCGCGCAGCAGGGCCGCGCGGGTGCGGTAGTAGTACGACGTGGTGCCCTCGGGGACGCCGGCGCAGCGGTCGACCTGCCCATGGGTGAGTCCACGCGATCCGTGCTCGGCCAGCACCCGGATCGCCGCGTCGCACAGGTCGCGGCGGCGTTCATCGCCGTCGCGCTTGCGGGATCTCGTACTGGCGGCCATGGGTCACCGAAGGACGGTGCCGCCGTCGATGTTGACGACCTGACCGTTGATCCACTCGCCCTCCCTGGACAGCAGGAAGGCGACCAGCGCGGCGATGTCGCCGGGCTCGCCGACGCGCGGTCCGCGAATGCGCTTGAGCGCGCCGGCCTCCAGGTCCGGCCACTGCGGCACCGAGCGGATGGTCTCGGTCGCGGTGAAGCCGGGCGCGACCGCGTTGCACCGGATGTTGTCCTTCCCCCACCGCGACGCGACGTGGCGAGTGAGCGCGCCGATGCCTGCCTTCGCGGTGGCATAGGCCGGGCGCGCGGGCTCTCCTTGGAACGCCGCCGCCGACGACATGTTGACGATGGCCCCGCCGCCGCGGTCCAGCATTCTCGGGATGGCGTATTTCATCGCGGCCACATACCCGCGCAGGTTCACCGCCATCACCCGATCCCAGACGTCGAAATCGATGTCCACCACGTCGGTGTCGGCCAGGATGATGCTCATGTCGGCGCCCACGTTGAACAGCAGGTCCACGCCGCCGAAAGTCGTTGCGGCGGTGTCGATCAGCGCCGCGACCGACGCGGGATCCGCCAGGTCGAAGGCCACGTGCGTCGCCGTGCCGCCGGTCGCGGCGATGCGTTCGGCCGTCCGCCGCGCGCCGTCGTCGGCGACGTCGCCGACGATTACCCGGCAGCCTTCGCCGGCGAGACGGGCGGCCGTCGCCGCGCCGATGCCGGTGGCGCCGCCGACCACGACCGCCACCTTGTCGATCAGACCCTGCAATCCCATGGATATTGACTTTACCTCTAGAACTGTAGAGGATCGCCAGTCATGGCTGGGATTCATCGGGAGCGGCCCGGGGCCGGCGACCTGTCGGCGGCGACGGACACGCCCGCGCTGGCCCTCGGCGACGGCGTCTGGATGTCGCCGGGCGTCTCCAATGCCTACGCGGTGGCCACCGACGAGGGGCGGGTCATCGTCAACAGCGGGCTGGTCTTCGAGGGGCCGCTGCACCGCAAGGCTTTTGCCGAGGTGCCGGGCCCGACACGGGCCATCATCGTCACCCAGGGGCACGCCGACCATTGGGGCGGGGTGAAGGCGCTGCGCGACGAGGGCACCAACGTCGTGATGCACCGCAACTACCGGTACTGGCGCGACGACAACACACTGCTCATGGGCTACCGGGTGCCCAAGACGTCGTTCGCCTTCCAGAAGTTCTCCGACGCCGTGCTCGAGCACTTCAAGACCCTCGACCCCGCGACCATCGACTTCTCGTTCCCCGAGCCGACGACGACCTTCGACCAGCGCCACAACATCACCGTCGGAGGGCGTACCTTCGAGCTGGCGTGGACGCCGGGCGGCGAGACCACCGACGCACTGGTGGTGTGGCTGCCGCAGGAGCGAATCCTGTTCACCGGCAACCTGTTCGGCCCGCTATTCGGGCATGTCCCGAATCTGATGACCATCCGCGGCGACCGCTATCGCGATCCCATTCTCTACATCGAGTCGTTGAACACCGTGCTCGACTACGGACCGCAGCGGCTGATCACCGGCCACTTCGACCCGATCGAGGGCGCCGACCGCATCGCGGAGGAAGTCAGCGCGATGCGTGACGCCATGCAGGCCGTGCACGACCGCACCGCCGAACTGATGAATTCCGGCGCCGACGTCCATACCGCGATGCGCGAGGTCACCGTGCCCGAGCACCTCGACATCGGTGAAGGGTACGGCAAGACCTCGTGGAACGTGCGCGCCATCTGGGAGATGTACACCGGGTGGTTCCGGCATCGCTCCACCACCGAACTGTATGGGATCGCACCGGATTCCGTTGCGGCCGATGTGGTGAGCGCCGCCGGGGCCGACGCGCTCGTGGACGCGGCCCGCGCGCACCTGGCGGTCGGGCGGCCGGTGCAGGCCATCCACCTCACCGACCTGATCCTGGCCGCCCAGCCGTTGCACGCGGCGGCACGTGCCGTCGCCGCCGAAGCCCACGAGGCACTGTTGGCCGACGCCGACAACTTCTGGGAAAAAGCGTGGCTCACCAAATCCATCAACGAACTGAGGTCACCCGAATGAACACCGTCAACTTCGATTTCACCGGCGCCACCGTGCTGGTGACCGGCGGCACCAGCGGCATCGGCAACGCCATCGCCGCCGCATTCGCCGGGGCGGGCGCGGCCGTCACCGTCACCGGCACCCGCGGGTCCGCCACGGACTATTCCGAGACGGATCTGAGCGCCTACACCTACCGCCAATGCCAGATACAGGACCCGAAATCGGTTGACGCCCTGGCGGATTCGCTGGGTGAACTGGACATCTTAATCAACAACGCCGGCGGCCCCTACCCGGCGGGTGACGAATACGACCCGGACGGATACGTCGCGTCGGTGACGCAGAACATGTTCGGCCCGATGCGGCTGACCATGCGCTGCCATGACCTGCTCAAGTCCAGCCAGGCTCCCGGCGGGGCGAGCGTCGTCAGCGTCGTGTCGATGTCCGCGTTCCGCTCCGCCGTGTTCGTCCCCGGCTACGCCTCGTCGAAGATGGGCCTGCTCGCCCTCACGATGAACCTGTCGCGGCGGTGGGCCAACGACGGGATCCGGGTCAACGCCATCGCACCCGGCCTCATCGACACCCGAATGACCCACCCGGCCATGGGCATTCCCGAGGTGATGGACGTCGAGATCGGCTTCCACACGCCCCTGGGCAGGCCCGGCACGCCCCAGGACTGCGCCGGCGCGACGCTGTTCCTGTGTACCGACGCCGCCTCGTACATCACCGGCACCACCATCGCCGTCGACGGCGGATACCTGACGGTCTGAAACGATGAGCGACAACAACTTCGACAACGTCTCGACCACCGACGACGTCTTCAAGCTGGCCGCACAGCGCACCGGCCTCACCGAAATCGATTCCGATTCTTGGCGAGACGGCCTGGCCATCATGCTCGACGAGCTCAACAGTTCGGCCGCGTTCACCCCCTCCGGCCGCGAACGGGTCCTCACCGACGCCACCGACGCGCTCGGGCGGCGCATGCAGGTCCACGCCTACATCCAGGAGCACCCCGAAGTCCTCGACGCGCCCGTCGAGCGACCGCTGATCGTGCTGGGCATGCCCCGCACTGGAACCACGGTCATCAGTTACCTGCTCGACCAGGATCCGGCCCGGCGCTCGCTGCTGCACTGGCAGTGCGTGCACCCGATCCCGCCGGCCACCACCGAGGCGCTGCGCACCGACGCGCGCTGCCTGGCCCTGCTGGAGGAACAGCGCAAGATTTTGGACATGGTCACGCAGGCCAAAGTGCCGCTGCCGCACTGGGAAGACGCCGATGGGCCCACCGAGGACATGTTCATCCACAATCAGGATTTCAAGGGGCTGTCCTGGGACTCGTTCCTGTCGACCTCGCGCTACGCCGAATGGCTGTTCCACGAGGCCGACATGACCAGCACGTACGAATATCAGAAGCGTTACCTGCAGGTGTTGCAGTCCACCGCGCCCGGCAACTGGAGCCTCAAGATGCCGTCGCATTCGGTGCACATCGAGGCGCTGCTCAAGGTGTTCCCCGACGCCCGGCTGATCTGGGCGCACCGGGACCCCTACAGGGCGACGGGGTCGCTGTGCAACCTGTGGAAGCTGCCCAAGGGGATGGTGCTGCATCCCGATGCCATCGACCTGAATGCCATGGGGCGCAACGCCATGGCGCAGATGCGCTACCACGTCCAGCGGCCGCTGCGCGCCCGCGATCGCATCGGCGACGAGCGCTTCTTCCATATGTACTACCACGAGATGATGCGTGACCCGATGGACGTCATGCGGCGCATCTACGAATGGGCCGACGAGCCGCTGACCGCAGAAACCGAAGCGCGGATGCGCAATTGGCTCGCCGGGCACCCCCAGGACCGGTTCGCGCTCAATGCCTACACCCTCGACCAGTATGGCCTGACCGTCGAAGCGCTCGAACCGATCTTCGCCGAATATCTCGATACGTTCGACATCGAACTGGAAGGCACAGCATGAACCCGGCGGACTGCTATCACACCGGGCTGGTGGTTGACGATATGGCCGCCGCCGCCGAACGGCTCACCAGGGTGATGGGGTACCGGTGGACCAAACCGGTCGATGCCGCGTTGAGCGTGGCCACCGCGGACGGCGACATCGAGGTGCCGTTCCGCTTTGTGTACTCGGTGGACGCACCGCACCTGGAAGTGATTCAGGCGGTGCCCGGCACGATCTGGACCCCGCCGCCCAGGGGCGGCGCCCACCACCTCGGCTACTGGGTCGACGACATGGCCGGTGCCGCAGCGCAACTCGAACGCAGCGGGTACCGGCTGGAGGCGCGACCCAGCGGCGAGACGCTGTCGATGTTCGCCTACTACGTCGACCCGGCTGGAGTCCGCATCGAGATCGTGGACCGGGCACTGTTTCCCGACTGGCCGGGGTTTCTGCAATCCATGGCGGCTTGACCGTAAGACCGAGGAGTCACCGATGAAGATGTCAATGGTCACCGGCCCGGGCAAGGCCGAGGTGCTCGACGCCGAGCGTCCCACGGTGGGCCCCAACGACGTACTGGTCCGGATGCGCGCCTGCGGCATCTGCGGCTCGGACGCCTTCTACATCACCATCGGCGGGCTGCCCCCGCGCCAGGGACACACGCCGCTCGGACACGAGCCCGCCGGGGAGATCGCCGAGGTCGGCGCGAAGGTGAGCGGCCTGGCCGTCGGCGACCACGTCGTCATCAACCCGATGGCCGCCCCGAGCGGCATCATCGGCAACGGCGGGCCCAGCGGCGCGCTCGCCGACTACCTGCTCATCGAAAACGTCGTACGCGGAACGAGTCTCGAGGTCATCCCCGACCACGTCCCGTGGGAGGTCGCGGCGCTCAACGAGCCGATGGCCGTCGCGCGCCACGGCGCCAACCGGTGCCGACCCAAGCCGACGGACAAGGTCGCCGTGTTCGGCGCCGGACCGATCGGCCTGGGCGCCACGCTGGCCTTCAAATCCCTTGGCGTGAGCCACGTCGTCGTCGTGGACCTGCTCCCCGGCCGGCTGGACAAGGCGCTGCAGATCGGCGCCGACGCCGTCATCAACTCCGCCGACGAGGACGTGGTGGCGCGGCTGATCGAACTGCACGGCGCGGGCGATTCCATGTACCCCGGAAAGGCCGGCACGAACATCTATCTCGACGCGGCCGGTGTGCCCGCCGTCGTCAACACCGCGCTCGCCGCGGCGCAAAAGGGCGCCACCGTCGGCATCGTCGGCGTCCACAAGGAGCCGGTGCCCGTCGACCTCATCAACCTGATGAGCAACGAGATCACCCTGCTCGGGAGCATGGGCTACCCCGACGAAATCTTCGAGGTGACCAAGGATCTCGTCGCGAACTGGGAGAAGTACGCGCTGATCGTCAGCCACACCATCCCGTTCGGCAGCGTCGGTGATGCGCTCGAGCTCGCCCAGACTCCGGGCGCCGCGGACAAGGTCGTCGTCACGTTCGGCTGATGTCGGCGGTGATCGCGCCGGTGAGGCGGATCAGGTCCCGGGGCGCGACCGCGACGTCGTAATGCCGCTTGCCGGCGCTGCACAGGATCCGATCCCAGCGCAGCGCGGAGCCGTCCAGGACCGTGCGGAGCCGCTTGCGCTGACCGAACGGCGAAATGCCGCCCACCACATAGCCGGTGGCCCGCTCGGCGGCGGCCGGCTCGGCCATGACGGCCTTGGGCACACCCAGCGCCGCGGCGACCGCCTTCAGCGACAACCGCCACGGCACCGGCACGATCGCGACGGCCAGCTCACCCGGCAGGGCGACGATCAGGGTCTTGAAGACCTGTTCGGGCGCGACGTCGGACGACTCGGACAGGTCGGTGACCGCGTCGAAGTGCAGAACCTGGTGCGGCACACCGGCTTTCATCAACGCGACGATGCCCGGAGTGGCCGCGCCGCCCACCGGCTACCTCCGCTGGTCGTGACCCGCGGCGCCCGGCTGCGCCGCGCTTGCGATCACGACGAACTCCGACGGTCGTGACCCGCGGCGCCCGGCTGCGCCGCGCTTGCGATCACGACTAAGGCCCCGAGTACCCCGGCGGGTTGACGCCGTCGACCCAGAAGTCCACGCCCAGCTTCGAACCGGGCACACAGTCGTATGTCGAGAGGTCCTTGACGCCGGATTCCACCAGCACGTCCTCGCACAGCAGCATGTTGCCGGTGTACTCCCTGGACGGCTTGTTGAGGACGACGTAGGCGGCGTCCGAGTACACCTCGGGCTTGCGGGCCCGGCCCATCGCCTCGTCGCCGCCGAGCAGGTTCTGCACCGCGGCCGTCGCCACCAGCGTGCGCGGCCACAGCGTGTTCGACGCGATGCCCTCGTCCCGCATTTCTTCGGCGATGCCCAGCGCGCACAGCGTCATCCCGAACTTGGCCATCATGTACGCCGTCGGCTTCAACCACTCGCGGCCCAGCAGCACCGGCGGCGACAGCGTCAGGATGTGCGGGTTCTCGCGGCCCTTCAGATGCGGGATGCATGCCTGCGACACCGCGTACGTGCCCCGCACCTGGATGCCGTTCATCAGGTCGAACCGCTTCATGGGCACCTCGGTGACCGAACCCAGGTTGATCGCCGACGCGTTGTTGACGCAGATGTCGATGCCGCCGAACTGCTCGACGGTCTTGGCCACGGCCGCCTCGACCGAATCGGGATCGCGGACGTCCCCGACGATCGGCAGGGCCTGCCCGCCCGCCTCTTCGAGCTCCTTCGCCGCGGTGAACACCGTTCCCGGCAGCTTCGGGTGCGGCTCGGCGGTCTTGGCGATCAGGGCGATGTTGGCACCGTCCTGCGCGGCGCGCTTGGCGATCGCCAGGCCGATGCCGCGGCTGGCGCCGGAGATGAACATGGTCTTGCCATTCAGGGACATGGCGTCACACTAACGCCACGCCCGAATCGGTCCGATCGGGGTCTACGCCGGGGAGCGGGCACCGATATCGCGGGCCGAATTCCGCCCGGAAATAGTCGGATCGCGCGCGCGGTTGATCCAATTGGTTTTCGATGCGGTGGGTCACACCCGGGCAAAAGCTGTCGGGGTGAGCCTTTAGATTGGGAGGAGCAGCGTGGTGTCAACGGCGACGAGCCTGTTAGGCGAGGAGCAGTTGGCTGGCGTCCTTGCGAGTCCGGTGGCACTTTCGGTGCTTTCCGGTAACACCGCAGCAGAAGGGACCGGGTTAATCGATATGGCCGATTCTCTAGATGGCCGCGATAGCGCGGCGGGGCCGTCCATCACCGAACCCGCGGCGCCCGAAGAGACGGACGCGGAACTGACGGCGCGGTTCGAGCGCGACGCGATTCCCCTGCTGGACCAGCTTTATGGCGGTGCACTGCGCATGACGCGGAATCCCGCCGACGCCGAGGATTTGCTGCAAGAGACGATGGTGAAGGCCTACGCGGGCTTCCGCTCGTTTCGCGCCGGGACCAATCTCAAGGCGTGGCTGTACCGGATCCTGACCAACACCTACATCAACAGCTACCGCAAGAAGCAGCGCCAGCCCGCGGAGTACCCGACCGAGGAAATCACCGACTGGCAGCTGGCCGCCAATGCCGAGCATTCCTCCACCGGGCTGCGTTCGGCCGAGGTGGAGGCGCTGGAGTCGCTGCCGGACTCCGAGATCAAAGACGCGCTGCAGGCCTTGCCGGAGGAATTCCGGATGGCGGTCTATTACGCCGACGTCGAGGGATTTCCGTATAAGGAAATCGCGGAAATCATGGACACGCCCATCGGAACGGTAATGTCACGGCTGCACCGCGGTCGACGGCAACTGCGCGGCCTGTTGGCCGACGTTGCCAAGGAGCGGGGCTTCAACCGCGGTCAGCAGGCGCACGAGGAGGTGTCGTCATGAGCGAGTTCGCCGGCCAGGGCGGTGCTTCGGCGGATGCCTGCCCCAACGACGAGTCCCACGGCAGCGTCGGCTGCGCGGAGGTCATCCGCCAGGTATGGCTGCTGCTCGACGGTGAATGCGGCCCGGATACCCGCGAACAACTGCGCAGGCATCTCGAGGCGTGCCCCGGCTGCTTCAAGCACTACGGGCTCGAAGAGCGGATCAAGGCGTTGATCGCCACCAAGTGCAAAGGTGAGAGGGCCCCGGAGGGCCTGCGCGAGCGGCTACGGCTCGAGATTCGGCGCACCACCATCATCCGGGGTACGCAGTAGCGTCCTCAGGAATTGGGCCGCTTGCCGTGGTTGGCCTTGCTGTGCTTGCGGTCGCGCTTCTTACGGCCTCGTTTGGCCATGGGTCGAACCTCCGTTGATTGCTGTCAAACCAGGCGCCTGGCGCCGGTTGGCTTGTCGTCCAGTCTCTCATGAGACGCGCCGCGCACTGTCTTCGCCCTGGTGCGGCCCGCGGGAGGGGCCGGGCGCCGTCGTCGCGGTGGGGCCTGTGGTTCGATGTAGGCGACCTGATAGAACGTTGATGGACCAACCAGCGATGGACCAACAACCAGCGATGACCAGCGGCCAGCCTGCGCAGAGGCCGAAACGAGTGGGGTGAAGATGGCCGAGGATGTGCGCGCCGAGATCGTGGCCAGCGTGCTCGAAGTCGTTGTCAACGAGGGTGATCAGATCGGCAAAGGCGACATCGTGGTGCTGCTGGAGTCGATGAAGATGGAGATTCCCGTCCTTGCGGAGGTCGGCGGCACCGTCAGCAAGGTGAGCGTGTCGGTGGGCGACGTCATTCAGGCGGGCGACCTCATCGCGGTGATCAGCTAGCCGGTCGGGCCCTTCGACCAGCCGCCGGGGAACGACCCGGGGAGTAAGCGATGTCAACTCTCGGTGATCTGCTCGCCGAACACACCATGCTGCCGGGCAACGCGGTCGACCATCTGCACGCGGTGGTAGGGGAGTGGCAGCTGCTGGCCGACCTGTCGTTCGCCGACTACCTGATGTGGGTGCGTCGCGACGACGGCGTGCTGGTGTGCGTGGCGCAATGCCGCCCCAATACCGCGCCCACGGTCCTACAGACCGATGCGGTGGGCACCGCCATCGCCTCCGAGCGGCTGGCCCTCGTCGCCGACACCTTCGCGTCGGGCACCGCCAAGAGGGATGACGTTGCGGGTCAAGAGAATTCGTGGTTGCCGGGCACGCACGTCGAGGCGTCCCCGGTGCGCTACGGCGGCCAGGTGGTCGCCGTGCTCACGCATCATCAGACCGCGGTGGCCGCCGACCGCGCGTCCGGGCAGCTGGAGATCGCCTACCGGCAGTGCGCCGGCGACCTCGTCCACATGCTCGCCGAGGGCACCTTTCCCGACGCGGGGGACGTGGTGATGTCGCGCTCGACCCCCCGGGTCGGCGACGGCTTCATCCGCCTCGATGTCAAGGGCGTCGTCGACTATGCCAGCCCCAACGCGCTGTCGGCCTATCACCGCATGGGCCTGACCGCCGACCTGGAGGGACACAACCTCATCGAGGTCACGCGCCCGCTGATCTCGGATCCGTTCGAGGCGCAGGAAGTGGCCGAGCATGTGCGGGATCTGGTCGCCGGCGGGCGCAGCATGCGCATGGAGGTCGACGCCGGGGGAGCCACCGTGCTGCTGCGCACGCTGCCGCTGGTGGTCGACGGCGCCAGCGCCGGCGCGGCGGTGCTGATCCGCGACGTCACCGAGGTCAAGCGCCGCGACCGGGCCCTGATCTCCAAGGACGCCACCATTCGCGAAATCCACCACCGGGTGAAGAACAACCTGCAGACCGTCGCGGCGCTGCTGCGCCTGCAGGCCCGCCGCACGGCCAACGCGGAGGGGCGGGAGGCGCTCATCGAGTCGGTGCGCCGGGTGTCGTCGATCGCGTTGGTGCACGACGCGCTGTCGATGTCGGTGGACGAGCAGGTCAACCTCGACGAGGTCATCGACCGGATCCTGCCGATCATGAACGACGTGGCCTCGGTGGACCGGCCGATCCGCATCAACCGGGTCGGCGATCTGGGCGTGCTGGACTCGGACCGCGCGACGGCGCTGATCATGGTGATCACCGAGCTGGTGCAAAACGCGATCGAGCACGCCTTCGACCCGGCGGTCGAGGAAGGGTCGGTGACGATTCGGGCCGAGCGCTCCGCGCGCTGGCTGGATGTGGTCGTGCATGACGACGGCCGGGGGCTGCCTGACGGCTTCAGCCTCGAGACCTCCGACAGCCTCGGGCTGCAGATCGTGCGGACGCTGGTGTCGGCGGAACTCGACGGCACCCTGGGGATGACCCAGGCCCCGGCCCGCGGCACCGACGTGGTGCTGCGCGTCCCGATCGGTCGCCGGACCCGAATGCTGCTGTAGGCACACGCAAGAGTGCGGCCCCGACAATCGTCGAGGCCGCACCGTTTTGCGTTATCTGGGTTAAACCCCGCTGCGGGCTTTCGTCCGGGCGTTGCGACGCTTCAGCGCACGCCGCTCGTCTTCGCTCATGCCGCCCCAGACGCCCGAGTCCTGGCCCGTGTTCAGGGCCCAGCCGAGGCACTCTGTGGTCACCGGGCACCGATTACAGACCAGTTTCGCGTCAGCGATCTGCGCGAGCGCCGGACCACTGTTCCCCACCGGGAAGAACAGCTCCGGGTCTTCGTCGCGACAGACCGCCTTGTGGCGCCAATCCATACGTCTTTACTCCTTACTGAGTGCGCAGCAAGGCGCACGGCTATTTTCTTCGGCTGTTAAACGCGTGCAGAAGAAAAGGGGCCGCACCCCTACGTAATTTCTGCATGCAACCTTTTGATCGTTTCACAGGCTCAACAGATGTCAATAGTGTGAGTTCGCTCGTGGGCTATCTCACTTTGATCATCTCGTAGTCAAGCCCTTACTCCGTTGTACTACACTGACGGGCCTCTCCCCGTCCGTGTTTGTGTCGCGTGCGCCACAGGCCACGCGTTGCCGCAGGTCAGCGTCGTTTTTGCTGAGGAGGGGCGGCCACCGCAAGCGCGTCGGGCACCGACTTGAACGTCATGGTTTCGCGCACGCCGAGGTAATCCCCGTCGAACTGGCAGGCGACGGGGCCCCCGGTCGAGGTAACTCGCACGCACGGCAGGTCGTCCTCGGTGACGAGGTGCTTGAAGTTGAACGTGGGCCGTTTTGCGAACATCTGCCGGACGATCCGCAGCGTCGGGATCGTCTTCAGGTTGGTCGGCGCGAACACCCCGAGTCCCGACTCGAAGCTGCAGCCGGGGTTGGTCCACACCGGCCGCTCGTTGGCGAACGTCCACGGGCTGGAGTTGGAAACGAACGCGAAGCTCACCCCGGTGATGGGTTCGCGGCCGGGAAGTTCGAGCGTCAGCATCGGCTCGCGGCGGGTGTAGGCCCACACGGCCGGCACCGATGCGCGGATGTAGCGCCACGCGGTCACCTTGCCGCCTTTGCTGCGTTCGGCCTCGACCGCGGCCACCACCTCGGCGTCGACACCCATGCCGGTGTTGAACACGGCCCACCGCTCGCCGCAGTCGATCAGGCCGATCCGGCGCCACGTGCCGCGCCGCTGGTAGTCGTCGAGCAACTGGATGAGCTGGTTGGTGGCCGCGACCGGATCCGCAGAGATGCCCAGCGATCGCGCCAGCACGTTCGCCGAACCGCCGGGCACCACGGCCACCGCGGGCACCGGGCCGCTCGGAAGCGTGCCGGGACGGCCGAGCAGACCGTTGACCACCCCGCTCACCGTGCCATCGCCGCCGTGCACGACCACGAGGTCGACGCCGTCGGCGACGGCCTTCTGCGCGAGCTCGGTGCCGTGCCCGCGGTGGTTGGTGTGTTCGACGCTGAGCTGTAGCCGGCTCTTGAGGGCGTGGGCCAGCAGATCGCGACCGGCCGGTGTGGTGGAAGTGGCTGTGGGGTTGACGATCAGCACGGCCCGCATGAAGCACGAGCTTAGGCGGTGCGACGATGCGCGCCGCAGCGCGGCGTGAGGAGGAGCGCCGCAATCGGGTTAGGCGGTGCGACGATGCGCGCCGCAGCGCGGCGTGAGGAGGAGCGCCGCCGCCCTGACTACGCTGGCGCTGTGACGCCGCCATCCGCCCCGACCGCCGTCCGCCGCGCCGGCGTCGTCGTCGCCGTGCAGGGGATGGCCGCGCTGATCGTGGCCGTGGTCCTGGTGGTGCGCGGGATCGCCGGGGCCGACCAGCACGTGGCCAACGGTCTGGCCACCGCCGGCTGGTTCGTCCTCGTCGGCGCCGGGGTGATCGCCGCGGGCCGCGCGCTGATGCTGGGCAAGCGCTGGGGCCGCGGCCTGGCCGTGATCACCCAGCTGCTCCTGCTGCCGGTGGCCTGGTACCTCGCGGTCGGATCACACCAGCCCGGCTACGGGATCCCGGCGGGGCTTGTCGCGCTGGTCGTGTTGGGGTTGCTGTTCAGCCCGGCCGCGGTGCGCTGGGCCGCCGGCGGTCAGGGCGACTCCGCCAGCCCCGCCAACCGCGACCCCGACAGCCGGTAGGTGGTCCATTCGTTCTGCGGTTCCCCGCCGATCCCGTCGTAGAGCGTGATGGCGTCGGTGTTCCAGTTCAGCACCGCCCAGGACAACCGGGTGTAGCCCCGCTGCACGCATTCGTTGGCCAGCGCCGCCAGCAGCGCCCGGGCCAGCCCGCGGCGGCGAAATCCCGGGCGCACGAACAGATCTTCCAGATAGATGCCCGCCACGCCGTCCCAGGTGGAGAAGTTGACGAACCACAGCGCCATCGCCGCGACCTCGCCGTCCACCTCCGCCACGTGTCCGTACACCGTCGGGCGGTCGCCGAAAAGCGCTGCGGATATTTGTGTTTCGGTGACCGTGCACTGATCGGCGGCGTGCTCGAATTCGGCCAGCGCGTGGATCATTTCGGTGATGGCGGCGACGTCGTGGGGCGCGGCGCGACGGATGTCTGTGGTCATCGTTGGACTTCTAGTGCGTTGAGTATCGTGGCGAATTTGGTTGTGGTCTCGGCGACTTCGTCGTCGGGATCGGACTCGGCGACGATACCACCGCCGGCGCGAGCGAGCGCGCTGCGCCGGTCCGCCGACAGCTGCGCGCAGCGCAGCGACACCACCCAGCGGCCGTCGCCGGCGGCGTCGCACCAGCCGACCGCCCCCGCATAAAACCCGCGGTCGCCCTCCAGCTCGGCGATCAGCTGGACCGCCGCTTCGGTCGGGACGCCTCCGACAGCCGGGGTGGGGTGTAGCGCTAGCGCCAAATCGATTGCGCTCGTTGAGGTATCGCGAAGCCGTCCGCTGATCGGTGTGCACAGGTGCCAGAGCGCGGCGGTGCGGCTCAGTTGCGGCTCGGCGGCGATCGACAGGTCGTCGCACAACGGCTGCAGGGCCGCCCGGATGGTCTCGATCACCAGCTGATGCTCGTGCCGGTTCTTGGCCGAGGCGGCCAGCGCGGCGCCGTTGGCGGCGTCGGCATCCGGGTCGGCGGCCCGCGGGGCCGACCCCGCGAACGGCCGGCACTCGACGCGGTCGCCACTGCGCGCCACCAGGAGTTCGGGGCTGGCGCCCACCAAGGCCACGCCCGCGTAGCCGTCGCCGGCGGCGCTCAGATCGACGAGGTAGCCGTAAGCCGCCGGGTCCGCGGCCACGAGCCGGCGCAGGACGGCCCGCGCATCCATGGGGGCGTCGGCCACCAGCTCCAAGGCGCGCGCCAAGACCACCTTGTGCAGCGGGTTGTCGGCTGCGGCGAGCTGATCGCGGGCGCGGCGGACCCGGTCGCGGTAGTCACCCGGCGGCGGAAGCGCCGCGGCCACCCGCACCGGCGGCAGCGGGCCCGTCGGCCAGTCCGGGAGCCCGTGGGTGACGTCGACGGCGCGCGGCGTCAGCAACGCGGCCGGGCTGCTGAGGTCAAAAGGCAACGCGCCCAACACAATCGGCGCCTGATTCGACCGCAGCGCCGCCTGCGCCGCGCCCACGTCGCAGTAGCGCCGCGACACGCCGTCGGCGATCAGGGTTCGGGTCGGCCCGCACAGCGCGAACGGTGGTTCGCGGTTCACTGGCCGGTCAACCCGAGCGCCCGCAGCTGTCGCACCCCGTGCTCGAACCCGCAGACCGCGACCGACGCGGTGATCATGCCGAAGCGACTGCCCTCGACCAGCGGCAGTTCGACCCAGCGGGTGATCACCGCGCGCGAGAAGTGGCCGTGGCTGACGAAGACCACGTCGCGCGACTCCATGTGCCGCAGCGCCGTCGTGACCGCCGCGTCGGCGCGCTCGCTGACCTGCGCGACGCTCTCGCCGCCCGGACATCCGTGCGTCCACACCAGCCAGTCGGGCACCGACTCCCGGATCTGTTCGGTGGTCAGGCCCTCATAAGAGCCGTAGTCCCACTCGGCGAGCTGTTCGGTCGCGTCGTCGACGGACAACCCGGCCAGCTCGGCGGTGACCAGCGAGCGTCGCCGTGGGCTGCTGATCACCAGTGGGTCAACAAGTTTGAGCTCGCCCAGCACCCCGGCGGCCAGCTGGGCCTGTTCACGGCCGGCGTCGGTCAGCTCGACCTCGGTGCGGCCGGTGTGCTGGCCAGACTTCGACCACTCGGTCTCGCCGTGGCGCAGCAGCACCAAACGGTGATCATGCAAGCCCATAGAGAATGATTCTGCCGGACGACATGCGGTGGCTGCCGGGCCCGAGCGCATGGTGGACGAACATGCCAGGATGGCACTGTGAGCGCGCGGCGATGCGGAGGGGCGGGCGGCCAGTGAGTAGGACCCGGGTATTGGCGGTGGCCAACCAGAAGGGTGGCGTCGCCAAGACGACCACCGTTGCCTCGCTGGGGGCGGCGATGGTGGAGGAGAAGAAGCGGGTCCTGCTGGTCGACCTCGACCCGCAGGGCTGCCTGACCTTCTCGCTGGGCCAAGACCCGGACAAACTCCCGGTCTCCGTGCACGAGGTATTGCTCGGTGAGGTCGAGCCCAACGCCGCGCTGGTTGAGACGGCCGAGGGAATGACGCTGCTACCGGCCAACATTGACCTGGCGGGCGCCGAGGCGATGCTGCTGATGCGGGCGGGGCGCGAATACGCGCTCAAGCGAGCGCTGGCCAAACTCGCAGACCGGTTCGACGTGGTGATCATCGACTGTCCGCCGTCGCTGGGTGTGCTGACCCTCAACGGGCTGACGGCCGCCGACGAGGTCATCGTGCCGCTGCAGTGCGAGACGCTCGCGCATCGCGGTGTGGGCCAATTCCTGCGGACGGTCGCCGATGTCCAGCAGATCACCAATCCGGAGCTGCGCCTGCTCGGCGCGTTGCCGACGCTGTACGACTCGCGCACCACCCACACCCGCGACGTGCTGCTCGATGTCGCCGACCGCTATAGCCTGCCGGTGCTGGCCCCGCCGATTCCGCGCACGGTGCGTTTCGCTGAGGCCAGCGCCTCGGGTTCGTCGGTGATGGCGGGCCGCAAGAACAAGGGCGCGTCGGCGTACGGCGAGTTGGCGACGGCGCTGCTCAGGCATTGGAAGAACGGCAAGCCGCTGCCGACGTTCGCGGTCGAGGTCTAGCGGCGATCGCCCGCCCGGCGCTCAGCGCCGAGCCGCAATCTTGAGTGTGAACTGACGGCTTTGAGTGTGAACTGGCGGCGCGCCCGATCGGCGTGTCGCCGCCGCAGATTCACACCGAAAGCCAACGATTCACACTCGACGGGCCCTAGGCTGCCCGACGGGCTAACTCGGGCGACGGCCGTCGCGGCCCGATGGGCTAAGACGCCCGGGCGGCCGTCGCCGCCCCGAACGCTCAGCCCAGGGCGACCACGGTGTCGCCGCGCTGCTCTAACACCCGCGACCCCGACACGGCCGGGACCACCGCCCTCCCGGGTGGCGGGGGATTGGCCGCACGGTCGACCGGAATGTAGCGTTCGCCGGTCCCGCTGACCGGGTCGTAGACGCCGATCGCGCCGGTGACGGGCACCAGCAGCCGGCCCGCCATCATTACCCCCGGCCCCAGCGGCGCCGTCTTGTCACCCGCGGCGATGGTGTAGCGCAGCGCCAGGGTGTTCACGTCGAAAACCATCAGCGAATCGCCGGTCCACCAGGTCATCAGGCTGCCGGCGTGCGAGACCGCCGCCGAGCGCGACGGCGGCTTGGGCAGCAGGGTGCTCGCCACGGTGGCGCCGGTTTCGTCGATCACGTCCACCCGGGGCTGGGGCGCCGGCAGGTACACCGCGGTGGTGGTGTCCCGGACTGCCAGCACCCGGGCACCCGAATCGGGCGCGATCCCCGGCTCGGCCACGACGTGTTGCTGGGGTTCGTCGTCGTCCTTGCCCGGCCGGAGCAGCACCAGGCGCAGGTCGGCCTGATTCGCGCAGCTCTCCAGCACCGAGACCGCGGACGAGCTGGCCGCGGCCGAGATCAGCCTGCAGCCGGAGTGCAGCCCTCGCGACGACGGCTTCACCCGGGCGTCGGTCTCGCCGTAGGCCACCATCCGGACCATGTCCGAGCGCCACAGCTCCAGGCGGGTGTCACCGACCGACAAGACGGTCATGCCGTCGGAGGAGAGCCGCACCCGCGGGTCGGCGTAGCCACTGCGGGCGGGGCCGCGGTGACCGGTGGAGCCGTCCAGGGTGCTCACCTGCCCGCAGCCGCGGTCGTCGCGGTAGACCCCGACGGCGTAGCGGTACAGCCACGAGACTCCGCAGAGGCTGGTGTCGCGGGCGTAGCTCCAGCGGGACTGGCCCGTGCCGGCGTCGCGCCCGTCGATCCGCACGCCCGCACCGGTGACGACCACCCCGCCCACCACCACCGGCTCGGTGGTGGCCGGACTGGAGGCGGTCCACAGTTGTTTCAGGCCGGCGGGAACCTGCCGGGCCGGGCTCGGGTTGGGCGCCGGGACGGCGGCCGGGCGGCTGCTGGTCGCCCGCGCGTCGCTGGTCCACCAGATGAGGGCCGCCGTCACCGCGACGACGACCGCGATGGTCGCGGCGGCCAGGATGTCGCGCTTGGTCCGGCGCTCGGGTCTGACCATGCGTGGGCGCGGAAAATTAGTTGTTTTGCGCGGTGGGGGCCGCCGCGGCGGCTTCCGCCGGCTTGCGGCGCCGACGGCGGCGACGGCTGGAGCCGGCGTTTCCCGGCGGGGAGCCGGCCGGCGTTTCCGCGGCGGCATCACCGTTGCTGCTCGCGGCGCCGTTGCCCGACGGGTGCGCGCTGACCGGCTGGCCGCCGCGGGTGCGCCGCCGCGTCCCGGACCGCCGCGCGGTCTTCTCCGATTTCTGTCCCGGCTTCTGGGTGGCGCGCTCACCGGTGCGGCGCGCGCCCTGCGCCTTGCGGGCCGCACCGACGGTGCCTCCGGCATCGGCGGGGATGCTCAGCTCGTCGTACAGGTGCGGCGAGCTGGAGTAGGTCTCGGCGGGTTCGGGGTTGTCCAGCCCCAACGCCTTATCGATCAGCGCCCAGCGGGTGAGCTCGTCCCAGTCCACCAGGGTGACGGCGACGCCGGTCTTGCCGGCGCGGCCGGTGCGCCCGATGCGGTGCACGTACGCCTGCTCGTCCTCGGGGATCTGGTAGTTGATGACGTGGGTGACGTCATCGATATCGATGCCGCGCGCGGCCACGTCGGTGGCCACCAGCACGTCGATGTCGCCGGTCCGGAAAGCCTTGAGCGCCTTCTCGCGTGCCACCTGTCCGAGGTCGCCGTGGACGGCGCCCACCGCGAAACCGCGCTCGGCCAACTCGTCGGCGACCTTCTGGGCGGTGCGCTTGGTGCGGGTGAAGATCATCGTGGCGCCGCGGCCCTCGGCCTGCAGGATCCGGCTGACCAGCTCCACCTTGTCCAGGGCGTGCGCCCGGTAGGCGTACTGGACGGTGGTGTCGTGGGTGGCCGCCGAGTGCGGCGCTTCGGCCCGGATGTGGGTGGGCTGGTTCATGAAGGTGCGGGCCAGCGTGATGATCGGGTCCGGCATGGTCGCCGAGAACAGCATCGACTGCCGGTCGACGGGGATCTGCCGCAGGATGCGCTCGATGTCGGGCAAAAAGCCGAGGTCGAGCATCTCGTCGGCCTCGTCGAGCACCAGCACCGAGAGCCCACCGAGCTGCAGGTGGCCCTGCTGGCTCAGGTCGAGCAGCCGGCCCGGGGTGCCCACCACGACGTCGGCGCCGGCGCGCAGCGCCTCGATCTGCGCCTCGTAGGGGCGGCCGCCGTAAATGGGGACGACGGAGAGCCGGCGGCCTTCGTCGGCGGTCAAATGCTTGGCCGCCAGCGCCAGGTCATCGGTTACCTGCAGGCAGAGCTCGCGGGTGGGCACCACGATCAGCGCGCGGGGTGTTCCGTTGAGCGGCCGCGCGGCGGTGCCTGAGGTGATGCGCTGCAGCAGCGGCACCCCGAAGGCGAAGGTCTTCCCCATGCCGGTGCGGGCCTGCCCGATCAGGTCGTCGCCGGCGAGCGCGAGCGGCAGGGTTAGTTCCTGGATGGCGAAAGGGCTTTCGATCCCCTTTTCGGCGAGTGCGCGCACGATTTCGTCGCGGACACCGAGTTGAGCAAAGGTCAGTTCAGTTGTGCTGGTCAGTGTGGTCATGCGTGGGTAGGTAGCCTCTCGAAGACGTATCGGATTGTGTCGGGTGTTTCTCTGTCGCGGTCACGCGCGCACGAGTTCCGACTCCGAATACGTCGCCGAGTCGCGGGCTCCGGCTCAGTCTGGGGGTCCCAGCCCGGGCGGGCCTGCTGTGCACGCACATTTCGCCGATAGCGGCGTGGGAAGAACATTTGGCACAAATAACACCGCCATCTACCTACATGATAGCTGGTCGAGCTCCGGCACCCGTTTCGCGCCAACTCCGCCGACTACAGTGTTGCCATGACCCGGCCCTCTTACCAGCCCTCTTCCACCGACCAAGTGGAGGAGTCGGCTGCCCCGCGATTGTCGGCCGATCACCCCGGGGTCAACGAGTTGTTCGCGGTCTTGGCCTACGGCGAGATTGCCGCGTTCTACCGGCTCACCGACGAGGCGCGGATGGCCCCTGACCTGCGCGGACGGATCTCGATGGCGAGCATGGCCGCCGCGGAGATGCAGCACTACGAGCAGCTGCGCGACGCGCTGGAAAGCCGCGGCGTCGACGTCGTGTCGGCAATGTCGAAGTACGTGTCGGCGCTGGAGAACTACCACCGCCTGACGATGCCCAGCACGTGGCTGGAAGCTTTGGTGAAGACGTATGTCGGTGACGCCCTGGCCGCCGATTTGTACCTGGAGATCGCCGACGGGCTGCCCGACGAGGTTGCCGACGTGGTGCGGGGGGCGCTGGCCGAGACCGGGCACTCGCAGTTCGTCGTCGCCGAGGTGCGCGCCGCCGTCACGTCCAGCGGCAAGCAACGCAGCCGGCTCGCGCTGTGGTCGCGCCGGTTGTTCGGCGAGGCGATCACCCAGGCCCAGTACCTGCTGGCCGACCACGACGAGCTCGTCGACCTGGTGATGTCGGGCGCCGGTGGGCTGGGCCAGCTCAACGCGTTCTTCGATCGGTTGCAGCAGACGCACGACCGCCGCATGCACGAGTTGGGCCTGAGCTGACGACCGTCAAACTCAGCGCGAGCAGGTCGCCATGTTCGACGGGCTGCCCGACGCCATGATCCGCTGACCGGCGGCGTTGAAGACCGAGCAGCTGAGCTGGCCGTAGAAGCTGGTCGCGACCACGGATTCGGTCTGCACGCCGGGATTGAGGACCACCACCTTCGACCACGGCAGCGACACGTTGAACTCGCTCTGCGGGACGCCCCGCGCGTCGGTGTAGACCACGTTCACCAGGTCCAGTAGCTGCTTGGTCCCGCTCACGCTGTAGACGACGGTGCGCGGGTTCAGCGCGGCCGTCGGCGGCGCGGGCGCGAGAGGCGGTGCGGCCGTGGGAGTTTGGACCGCCGGGGTGCTGGGCGCGGCGCTCGGGGTGGTGACGGTCGTCACGGTCTCCGGCGGCAGCTGGGCCACGCGCGAGGGGCTCGGTGGCGCGGACGCCTTGGTGGTCGCGGGTGCCGAGGTCACCGGGTGGGGGGCAGGCGCTCCCACCGTGGCCTTGGTTGACGCGCTGTCGCCGCTGTTGATGATGACGGCGGTGGCGATGGCGCCGACGGCCACCACCGCGCCGAGGATCGCCGTCGCGGGTCGCCAGCGTGAATCGGCCGGCCAGCCCGTCCAGTTGTAGTCGGCGTTCAGGTAGGGGTCGGTGTCGCAGTCGTCAGCGTCGTCGTCCGGGTAGCTCCGGATCCGGTCGTCGAGGTGCGGCAATGTGGTACCCATGGGGCCGAAGTTAGCCATGCGAAAGCGCGGATCGGGTATCGCGCGGGTGTGTGAGACAACCTGCAAGCGAATCGTTATCGGCGCGCGACCGAAGTTTCGCTGACCGCGAAGTGTGGGGACGCGACGAGGTGGGGGTCGGCCGCGTCAACTAGCCTGCTGCTGACGGGGCTGGGACTTCGCCGCCCGCGCACGACTTCAATGCCTACGGAAGGGGTGACCGTGGAGGTCAAGATCGGGATCACGGATAGTCCGCGCGAGTTGGTCCTTGCCAGCGACCAGACACCCGCCGAAGTCGAAGACCTGGTCAGCGCCGCGCTCGGCGAGGGGTCGGGGCTGCTGCGACTGAGCGACGAGCGGGGCCGTCGCTTCCTGATCCACACCAGCAAGATCGCCTACGTCGAGATCGGCGTCGCCGACGCGCGGCGGGTCGGCTTCGGGATCGGTGCCGAAATCGAAGCCGGCAAACATGCCGGCAAGGGACGCTAGGAGCGGGTCAGCGGCACGTGTGACAGTCCGCCCCAGGCGAACTGGACGGTGCCCTCGACGGCGTCCGCTTTCGAGATCGGGCGGTCGGAGTCGAGCCAGTACCTGGCGCAGTCGACGCTGATGCCGACCAGCCCGACGGCGATCATCCGCGCGCGGTGCGGGTCCAGCCCGGAATCCTCGCTGATCAACGCGAACACCGCGTCGATGCAGGATTCGGTGGCCACGCGCACCTGGGCGGCCACCTCGGGCTCGGTGACGTAGTCGTTTTCGAAGATCAGCCGGTAGCCCTGGCTGTCGTGCTCGATGAAATCGAAGAACGCCTGCACCGCGGCGTGCAACCGCCGGCGGTTGTCCTTGGTGGTGCTCAACGCCTGCTGGACGCCGGAGACCAGGTTTTCCACGTGCCGCGCCAGCACGGCGAGGTACAGCTCGAGCTTGCTCGTAAAGTGTTGGTACAGAACGGGTTTGCTAACCCCGGCGCGATCGGCGATCTCGTCCATGCCGGCCGCGTGATAGCCGCGGTCGACGAAGACGTCGCTGGCGACGATGAGCAACTGGCCGCGGCGCTCATCGCGGGGCAGCCGGTTGCCCCGCCGGTTGGGGGCCGCGGCGCCGTCCGCCGGCCGGCCGCGGTCAGCCGATCTGACGGCACGCCGTGCCGGCATCTTGGCGAGTTCGCTCATCGAGTCCTCATCTGATTGTCGACGGCCGGCCGTCGGTCCACCGGGGCCAGCCGCTCGCAGCTCGTTGAAAAGACCTTACTACCCGTGGGGTTGGAGCTCCCGCCGTCGGCGTCGTCGTACCTGGCAGAAGCGGTGTCGGGCGCCGGATTCGGGCGCGCCACGGTCGGCGTGGGTGGTCCGCTGTGTAATCCTGGGAAAATGACGTCGCAGCGACCCCCGCGCAGCAGCGGTCGCGTGCCGGTGTTGTGCGACGAGTGGCGCGAGCCGCTGCGGGCGCTGCGTGACCCCCTGGCCGCCCCGGAAGCCGGGCGGGCGCGGGCCGACCGTGAGCGGCAGCGGCAGTGGCGCAAACAAACGTGGCTCGGGCGGTTCGTCTCCACCTACGGCTGGCGCGCGTACGCGCTGCCGGTCCTGGCGGTGCTGACGGCCGTGGTCATGTACCAGACGGTGACCGGCGCCGGCGCGTCGAAGCCCACGAACAGCCAGCCCATCGAGAGTCCGCCCGCGATCGGCGCGGTGGGCACCACGATCATCGACGCGCCGCCGCGTGGGCTCGCCGCGTTCGACGCCAACCTGCCGGCCGGGACGTTGCCCGACGGCGGCCCCTTCACCGAAGCCGGTGACAAGACGTGGCACGCGGTGCCGGGCGCGACGCCCCAGTTCGGCCAGGGCACCGCCAAGGTGTTCCGGTACACCGTCGAGGTGGAGAACGCCATCGACCCGACGATGTTCGGCGACGACGAAGCGTTCGCGCAGATGGTCGACCAGACGTTGGCCAATCCGAAGGGCTGGACGCACAACCCGCAGTTCGCTTTCATCCGGATCGACGGCGCCAGTGGGGCAAAGCCCGACTTTCGGATCTCGCTGGTGTCGCCGGTGACGGTGCGGGAGGGGTGCGGCTACGAATTCCGGCTGGAGACGTCCTGCTACAACCCGGTTTTCGGCGCCAACCGCGAGGCGCGGGTTTTCATCAACGAGGCGCGTTGGGTGCGCGGCGCCGTGCCGTTCGAAGGGGACATCGGTTCGTACCGGCAATACGTGATCAACCACGAGGTCGGCCACGCCATCGGATACCTGCACCACGAGGCCTGCGAACAGCAGGGCGCCCTGGCGCCGGTGATGATGCAGCAGACGTTCTCCACGTCCAACAACGACGCCGCGCAGTTCGACCCCGACACCGTCAAGGCCGACGGGAAGACCTGCCGCTTCAACCCCTGGCCGTACCCGATCGCCTAGCGGCCGACTGCCTTCGTTGCCGTCGCCCCGGCGGGCTGCTGTGATGGATTCATAAGCAGAACCACGAAGCTGACCGAGGAGATGTTGTCCGTGTCGTCGTTGCCGCCGCTGGTGGCACCCGCAGACCACCTGACCGGCGACGAGGTGGCCCGCTACAGCCGTCACCTGATCATTCCCGGCCTGGGGGTCGACGGGCAGAAGCGACTCAAGAACGCCCGGGTGCTGGTGATCGGCGCCGGTGGCCTGGGGGCGCCGACCTTGCTGTACCTTGCCGCGGCCGGCGTGGGCACGATCGGCATCGTTGAATTCGACGTCGTCGAGGAATCGAACCTGCACCGCCAGATCATTCACGGCGTGGCCGACGTCGGGCGTCCCAAGGCCGTGTCGGCGCGGGAGTCGATGCTCGCGATCAACCCGCTGGTGGACGTGCGCCTGCACGAGGTGCGCCTGGACTCCACCAACGCCGTCGAGTTGTTCAGTTGCTACGACCTGATCGTGGACGGCACCGACAACTTCGCGACCCGGTACCTGATCAACGACGCGGCGGTGCTGGCGAAAAAGCCGTACGTGTGGGGCTCGATCTACCAATTCGAGGGCCAGATCTCGGTGTGCTGGGAGGACGCGCCGGACGGACGCGGCCTTAACTATCGCGACCTGTACCCGGAGCCGCCGCCGCCCGGCACCGTTCCGTCGTGCGCCGAAGGCGGCGTGCTGGGCATCGTCTGCGCGTCCATCGCCTCGGTGATGAGCACCGAAGTGATCAAACTCATCACCGGCATCGGCGATTCGTTGCTGGGCCGGTTGATGATCTACGACGCGCTGCAGATGACCTACCGCACGATCGCGATTCGCCGGGACCCGTCCGACGCGTCGAGGCCGAAGATCACCGAGCTCGTCGACTATGAGCAGCTGTGCGGCGCGACCGCCGACACCCCGGCCGGCGACGCGACGGCCATCACCCCGCGGGAGCTGCGCGAGCTGCTGGATTCCGGCAAGGAGCTGGCCCTGATCGACGTCCGCGAGCCCGTGGAGTTCGACATCGTGCACATCGAGGGCGCGCAGCTGGTCCCGCAGTCGTCGATCAACTCGGGTGAGGGTCTGGCAAAGCTGCCGCGGGACCGCATGCCGGTGCTGTATTGCAAAACGGGCGTGCGCTCGGCGCAGGCGCTGGCGGTGCTGAAGCAGGCGGGGTTCGCCGATGCGGTGCACCTGGAGGGCGGAATTGTGGCCTGGGCGCAGCAGATGCAACCCGACATGATCCTGTACTGAGCTTCGCCGCTGTTGGACTCGTTTAGAGTACCGGTGTGACAGTCGAGCCACCGCCGGACCATGTGCTGTCGGCGTTCGGTTTGGCCGGCGTCAAACCCGTCTATCTGGGCGCCAGCTGGGAGGGCGGCTGGCGGTGCGGCGAGGTCGTCCTGTCGCTGGTGGCCGACAACGCCCGCGCGGCGTGGTCCGCCCGGGTCCGCGAGACGTTGTTCGTCGACGGCGTCCGGCTGGCCCGCCCGGTCCGGTCCACCGACGGGCGCTACGTCGTTTCTGGGTGGCGGGCGGACACCTTCGTCGCGGGGACGCCGGAGCCTCGCCACGACGAGGTCGTCTCGGCGGCGGTGCGCCTGCACGAGGCGACGGGCAAACTGGAACGCCCCCGCTTTTTGACCCAGGGCCCCGCGGCGCCCTGGGGGGACGTCGACATTTTCATCGCCGCCGACCGCGCGGCGTGGGAGGAACGGCCCCTGGCCTCGGTGCCGCCCGGCGCGCGGGTGGCCCCGGCCACCGCGGACGCCGAGCGCTCGGTGGAGTTGCTCAACCAGCTCGCCACGTTGCGCAAGCCGACCAAGAGTCCGAACCAGCTGGTCCACGGGGACCTTTACGGCACAGTGCTTTTCGTGGGCACCGCGGCGCCGGGCATCACCGACATCACCCCGTACTGGCGGCCCGCGTCGTGGGCGGCGGGCGTGGCCGTCATCGACGCGTTGTCCTGGGGTGAGGCCGACGACGGACTCATCGAGCGCTGGAACGCCCTACCGGAATGGCCGCAGATGTTGTTGCGGGCGTTGATGTTTCGCCTGGCGGTCCATGCGCTGCACCCGCGGTCCACCGCCGAGGCGTTCCCCGGTCTGGCCCGCACCGCGGCGCTGGTCCGGTTGGTGCTCTAGGTTAGTTGCGTGGCGACCCGCTGCGCCCGGCTGCACCGCGCTTGCGATCGCCACGGCCGCGCTGGCGATCGCCACTAGGCCCCGTCCGGGAATTCGTAGCGAACCTCGCCCAGCGCGATCCGGCCGTCGCGGGCAAGCACGCCTTCGGCGCGCAGCAGCTCCAGCTGCCGGGTGGTCAGGTGGCGCGCCGGGCGCCCGGAGGCGGTGATGACGCGGTGCCACGGCAGGTCCGAGGAGTCGGTCCGCATGATCCAGCCGACGATCCGTGGGCTGGAAAGCCCTGCGACCGAGGCGATGTCGCCGTAGGTGGCCACCCTGCCGGACGGGATGGCGGCGACCAGCGCCCGCACCCGCTCGACCTGATCGTCGGTCACCGGCGCCACGGTCAGCGGGCTTCCAGTAGCTCGCGGGCCAGCGCGGCGACGTCGTCGGGCTTGGCGTAGGGCACCATGTGGTTGCAGTCGAAATCCAGCAGCCGGAAACGCGATCCCAGCCGCTGCGCCGCAAGGCCCGCGATGAGTTCGTCGGTGACATACGGCGGCGATGTTCGCTTGGCGCGCACCAGGATCGTCGGCGTTTGCGCCGGCGGCAGCACCGCGTCGCGGGCGAGCTCGCTCCAGTACGCCATCATCGCCGGCAGGCTGATGCGCCAGCCGTAGCGGCCGTTGGGGAGGGCGACCAGATGCTCGTCGAGCTCGGCCTCGAGCAGCGCGGGCTCGACATCCGACCACGAGCCGTGCACCTTTTCCAGGCGCGCTTCCTCGGCGTCGGGATAGTCGGGCGAGGACAACATGGCCTCGGCGATTTCGCGCATCCACGCGCCGTCCAACCCGATCGCCGGATCGAGCAGCAGCAGCCCCGAAACCTGGTTCGGCCGGGCTGCGGCCAGGTGCATGGCGAGCCCTGCGCCGAACGAGTGGCCGACCACCACCACCGGCGTGCCGGGCTGCGCGTCGAGCAGCGCGGCCAGAGCCGAGACGTTGGCGTCGATGGTCCACGGCGCCGCCCACGAGGACCGGCCGTGGCCGAGCAGATCCGGTGCGGCCAGGCCGATCTCGGGCAGCAGGCCGGACAGGTGTTGCCACCGCTGCCCGTGCCCGGTCAGCCCGTGCAGCGCGAGGATCCGCGCCGGACCGGACGGACCGTAGCGGTGGACGTACAACTTCGCGGTCACCCGTCGATGGTGCCAGCCGCCGTCACCGGGCGTCGCGGGCGGTCCTCAGCGATCGTCGTCCCGATCGTCGTCCGCGGACACGACGTAGGCCTGCTCGATCACGTCGGCTTCGTTGGCCTCGCGGTCCCGGGCGCTCACGTAATCGGTGTCCAGGCCGGCGTCGTCCTCGGAATCGGCGGGCCGCAGTTGCTCCACCGCGTCGCCCTCGGGCGCCTCGTCGATGGGAAAGCCGTGCTCGTCCGTCATGGTCGTCAACCCCTCCTTTTGCAGCCTTGAGACCATTCTTCGCGCTGCTGCGACTTCCAGGGTAAGAGCTCGCGTCGGCGCTGGCCGGGTCCACTTGTCACACCCTGGTGATTGCATGCAGCCATGGCACACACCTGGGAGGCCGACGCGAGCGCTGTGCTGGCGCCCGGCGCGCGCGGGATCGTTCGCGTGCTCGGCGGGCCCGGAACCGGAAAGAGCAGCCTGCTGATCGACGCCGCGGTCACCCGGATCGACGCCGGGATCGACCCGGAATCGGTTCTGCTGCTGACCGGTTCGGGCCGGCTCGGGATGGCCGAGCGCAGCGCGTTGACGACGGCGTTGCTGCGCTCCCGACCGGGCCGGGTCGTCGTCAGCGAACCGCTGGTGCGGACCGTGCACGGGTATGCCTACGCGGTCTTGCGGCGCGCCGCCGAACGGGCCGGCGATGCGCCCCCGCGGCTGGTCACCAGCGCCGAGCAGGACGCCATCATCCGGGAGCTGCTGGCCGGAGACCTCGACGACGGCCCCCGCGCGACGTCCGCGTGGCCGGCGCAGCTGCGGGCGGCGCTGAGCACTGCGGGGTTCGCCACGGAACTGCGAAACCTGTTGGCCCGCTGCGCCGAACGCGGTATCGACCCAGGGGAACTGGAGCGGCTTGGCCGTCGTTGCCGCCGGCCGGAATGGATCGCCGCGGGGCAATTCGCACGCCAGTACGAGCAGGTGATGTTGCTGCGCGCGGCGGTCGGCACGGCCGCGCCGGAGGCGACGACACCCGCGCTGGGCGCCGCCGAATTGGTGGGCGCGGCGCTGGAGGCGTTCGCCGTCGACCCCGAGCTGCTGGCGGCCGAACGCGGCCGGATCCGGGTCCTGCTGGTCGACGACGTCCAACAGCTCGACTCTCAGGCGGCCCGCCTGGTGCGGGTGCTCGCGGCGGGCGCCGAGCTGGCGCTGATCGCCGGGGACCCCAATCAGGCGGTGTTCGGCTTCCGGGGCGGCGAACCGGCCGGGCTGCTCGACGGCGACGGCCCGGCGGTGACGTTGACGACGTCGCATCGCTGCGCGCCCGCCGTGGCCCGCGCCGTCAGCGGCATCGCCGCCCGGTTGCCCGGCGGCGGCGCCGGCCGCCGGATCGACGGCGCCGGGGCGGGGGAGGGATCGGTCACGGTGCGCCTCGCCGCCTCGGCGCACGCCGAGGCGGCGGCGATCGCCGACGCGCTGCGGCGGGCGCACCTGGTCGACGGCGTGCCCTGGTCGCAGATGGCGGTCATCGTCCGGTCGGTACCGCGGGCCGGCGCGCGGTTGCCGCGCGCGCTCGCCGCCGCCGGGGTGCCGGTGGCCGCGGCCGCCGCCACCGGGCCGCTGGCCGAGGAGCCGGCGGTGCGCGCGCTGCTGACCGTGCTGCTGGCCGCCGCCGACGGGCTGGACGGGCAGCAGGCACTGGCGTTGCTGACCGGCCCCATCGGCCGCGTCGACCCGGTTTCGCTGCGGCAACTGCGCCGAACCCTGCAGCGCGCCAACCCCGATCGCCCGCCGGGCGACTTCGCCGAGCTGTTGGCCGAGACGCTGTCGGGCGCCGTGCCGCCGGGTCCACAGTTCCGTTCGTTGCGCAAGGTCCGCGCGGTGCTGGATGCGGCCGCTCGGTGCCACGAAGCCGGTGAGGACCCGCGCTACACCCTGTGGGCCGCCTGGCACCGGTCCGGGCTGCAGCGCCGCTGGCTGTCGGTCAGCGAGCGCGGCGGCCCCGCCACGGCCCAGGCCACCCGGGATCTCGAGTCGGTCACCGCGTTGTTCGACATCACCGACGACTACGTGTCGCGCACTTCCGGCGCGTCGTTGCGCGGCCTGGTCGAGCACGTCGCCGCGCTGCACCTGCCGAACGCCAACCCCGAGCCGGCCGCCACGGCGGGGCAGGTCAGGGTGCTCAGCGCGCACGCCGCGCTGGGACACGAATGGGATTTCGTGGTCATCGCCGGATTGCAGGATGGTTTGTGGCCCAACACCGTTCCGCGGGGCGGTGTGCTGGGCACCCAGCGGCTGCTCGACGAGCTGGACGGGGTCACCGCGGACGCCTCGATGCGCGCACCCCTGGTGGCCGAGGAGCGCCGGTTGCTGGTGGCGGCGATGGGCCGTGCCCGCCGGCGGCTGTTGGTGACGGCGGTCGACAGCGACACCGGTGGGGCGGACCACGCGGCCGCGCTGCCGTCGCCGTTCTTCTTCGACATCGCGCAATGGGCCGACGAAGACGTGGAAACGACTGCGCTGCAACCTGTTGCGGCGCCCCGGGTGCTGTCGGCGGCTGCGCTGGTGGGACGGCTGCGGGGCGTGGTCTGCGCCCCCGACGGGGCGGTGGACGAGCTCGCCCGGGACTGCGCGGCAACGCAATTGGCCCGCCTGGCCAAAGCCGGGGTGCCCGGCGCCGACCCGGCCGGCTGGCACGGCTTGACCCCTGTCAGCACCGGTGAGCCGCTGCGGGGTGGCGGCGACGTCGTGACGCTGACCCCGTCGACCCTGCAGACACTGACCGACTGCCCGCTGCGCTGGCTCGCCGAACGCCACGGCGGGACCAATCCGCGCGACCTGCGCTCCACCATCGGTTCGGTGGTGCACGCGCTGATCGCCGAACCGCATCGAAGCGAATCCGGACTGCTGGCCGAGCTGGAGCGCGCCTGGCAGCACCTACCCTTTGCGGCGCAATGGCATTCGGACAACGAGCTGGCCCGTCACCGCGCGATGCTCGAGGCGTTCGTCGAGTGGCGAAGCCAGAGCCGCGGCGCGCTCACCGAGGTCGGCGTCGAGGTCGAGATCGACGGAACCCTTCAAACCGGTGACGGGGAACAGGTTCGGCTGCGCGGCCGCGTCGACCGGCTGGAGCGCGACGCCGCCGGCCGGCTGGTGATCGTCGACGTCAAGACCGGCAAGTCCCCGGTCAGCAAGGACGACGCCCAACAACACGCCCAACTGGCGATGTATCAGCTGGCGGTATCCGAAGGCCTGGTGGCCCCCGGAGGCGACACCGTGGAACCCGGTGGGGCGCGGCTGGTTTACGTCGGCAAGGCCGGGGCGGCCGGGGCCGTCGAACGCGAACAGGACCCGCTCACCGCGGACGCCGGCGACGAATGGCGACAGGTCATCCGGCGTGCCGCCGCCGCCACGGCCGGCCCGCAGTTCGTGGCGCGGCGCAACGACGGTTGCACGCACTGCCCCATCCGGCCGTGCTGCCCGGCGCACACCGACGGGGCGGCCCGATGAACGCCCGCTACAATCCGAGCGAATTGGCTTGCGCGCTCGGCCTTTTCCCGCCGACCGAGGAGCAGTCCGCGGTCATCGCCGCGCCGCCGGGCCCGCTGGTCGTCATCGCGGGGGCCGGAGCCGGTAAGACCGAGACCATGGCCGCACGGGTGGTGTGGCTGATCGCCAACGGCTACGCCGAACCCGCCCAGGTGCTGGGACTGACGTTCACCCGCAAGGCCGCCGGCCAGCTGCTGCGCCGCGTCCGGTCCCGGCTGGCCCGGTTGGCCGGCGTCGGCCTGGGCCCGGTCGGCGATGCCGCCGCCGAGCCCGAGGGCGCCCCGGTGATCAGCACCTACCACGCGTTCGCGGGTTCGTTGCTGCGCGACTACGGGCTGCTGCTGCCCGTCGAGCCCGACACCCGGTTGCTCAGCGAAACCGAGCTGTGGCAGCTGGCTTTCGACGTGGTCAACGGGTACCGCGGCGAGCTGCACACCGACAAGACCCCGGCCGCCGTCACCTCGATGGTGTTGCGCCTGTGGGGACAGTTGGCCGAACACCTCGTCGACACCGGACAGCTGCGCGATACCCACGTTGAGCTAGAGCGGCTCGTCCATGGCCTGCCCGCCGGGCCCTATCAGCGGGAGCGCGGTCCCAGCCAATGGTTACTGCGCCTGCTGGGCACCCAGACCGAGCGCGCGGAGTTGGTGCCGCTGCTGGACGCGCTCGACGAGCGCATGCGCGCCGAGAAGGTGATGGATTTCGGCATGCAGATGGCCTCGGCTGCGCGGTTGGCCGCGGGCTTCCCCCAGGTCGGTGAGGACCTGCGCGCCCGCTACCGGGTGGTGCTGCTCGACGAGTATCAGGACACCGGCCACGCCCAGCGCATCGCGTTGTCGGCCCTGTTCGGCGGTGGGGTCGACGACGGGCTGGCGCTGACGGCCGTGGGCGACCCCATCCAGTCCATCTACGGCTGGCGCGGGGCCTCGGCGACCAACCTGCCCCGGTTCACCACCGACTTTCCCCGCTCCGACGGCACACCCGCGCCCGTCCTGGAATTGCGGACCAGCTGGCGCAATCCGCCGCGAACCCTGCGGGTCGCCAACGCCGTGTCCGCCGAGGCGCGGCGGCGATCGGTGGCCGTGCACGCGCTGCGCCCTCGCCCGGACGCCCCGCCCGGCACGGTCCGCTGCGCCCTGCTGCCCGACGTGGTGGCCGAGCGCGAGTGGATCGCCGATCACCTCGACGCCCACTACCGGCGGGCCCGGGTGGAGGGTGTCAGCCCCCCGACGGCCGCGGTCCTGGTGCGCCGCAACGCCGACGCCGCGCCCATCGCCGACGCGCTGCGGGCGCGCGGCATCCCCGTCGAGGTGGTCGGGCTGGCAGGGCTCCTATCGGTGCCCGAGGTCGCCGAGGTGGTGGCCATGCTGCGGCTGGTCGCCGACCCGACGGCCGGCGCGGCGGCGATGCGGGTGCTCACCGGCGCGCGCTGGCGCCTCGGCGCCCGCGACATCGCCGCGCTGTGGCAGCGTGCGCGCGCGCTCGGCGGGACCGCGGGGGACCCCGCGCCGCCCTCGCCCGAGGCGATTGCGCGCGCCGCCGACCCCTCGCACGTCGACGCCGACACCGTCTGCCTGGCCGACGCGATCGCCGACCCGGGTCCGGCCGGCTCGTATTCGGCGGCGGGGTATCAGCGGATCACCGCCTTGGGCGCCGAGCTGAGCGCCCTGCGCGCCCACCTCGGCCATCCCCTTGCCGACCTGGTGGCCGAGGTGCGCCGCGTGCTGGGCGTCGACTGCGAGGTCCGGGCCGCGGCGGGGGTGGCGGCGGGTTGGGCCGGCACCGAGCACCTGGACGCGTTCGCCGACGTCGTCGCCGGTTACGCCGAGCGCGCCGACGGCGCCGCCACGCGGTTGGATGCGTCTGCAACCGCCTCGGTGGCCGGCTTGCTGGGGTTTTTGGATGCCGCCGAGGCGGTCGAGAACGGTTTGGCGCCGGCACCTTTGGCGGTCGCGCGCGACCGCGTCCAGGTGCTCACCGTGCATTCGGCGAAGGGACTCGAATGGGAGGTGGTGGCGGTCGCGCACCTCTCGGGTGGGACGTTCCCGTCGACCGCGTCCAGGAGCACCTGGCTCACCGACGCCGCGGAGCTGCCCCCGCTGCTTCGCGGCGACCGCGCCGCCGCCGGGGCGCTGGGCATCCCGGTGCTCGACACCTCGGACGTCACCAACCGAAAACAACTGTCGGACAAGATCTCCGAGCATCGCCGCCAGCTCGATCAGCGGCGCGTGGACGAGGAGCGCCGATTGTTGTATGTCGCGATCACCCGGGCCGAGGACACCCTGCTGGTGTCCGGGCACCACTGGGGCGCCACCGGGGTCAAGCCGCGCGGCCCGTCGGATTTCCTGGTGGAGATCAAGGACGTCATCGACCGTGCGGCCGCGGCGGGCGACCCCTGCGGAACCGTGGAGCACTGGGCGCCGTCGCCCGCCGACGGCGAGCGAAACCCGCTTCGCGACAACGTTATCGAAGCGGTGTGGCCGGCAGACCCGCTGGCCGTGCGGCGCGAGGAGGTCGAGCGCGGTGCGACGCTGGTGAGGCGGGCGCTCGCCGCCGGGCCCGGTCGGCCGTGCGCCGATGTCGACGGCTGGGCCGCCGACGTCGATGCGTTGCTGGCCGAACGGGCGCGGTTGATCGAGCCACCGGTCCGGGAACTGCCCGGCCAGCTGTCGGTCAGCTCCCTGGTCGGCCTGGCGCGCGACCCGGCGGGCACCGCGCAGCGGTTGAGGCATCGGCTACCGTCGCGGCCGGATCCGCATGCGTTGCTGGGCAATGCGTTTCACTCCTGGGTCCAGAAGTTCTACGGCGCAGAATGCCTGTTCGATCTCGGCGATCTGCCGGGTGCGGCGGACTCCGACGTCGGCGACAGCGCCGAATTGGCCGCGCTGCAGGCCGCATTCACCGAATCTCCTTGGGCCGCAAGGACTCCCGTCGCCGTCGAGGTGCCGTTCGAGATGCCGATCGGTGAGACCCTGGTCCGCGGGCGCATCGACGCGGTGTTCGCCGATCCCGACGGCGGCGCGACCGTCGTGGACTGGAAAACGGGCGAACCGCCGCACGGCGCGGAGGCGCTGCGCCAGGCCGCCGTCCAGCTCGCGGTGTACCGGATGGCCTGGGCGGCGCTGGCCGGGGTCGCGGAATCGTCGGTGCGCACCGCCTTCTACTACGTGCGCGCCGGTACCACCGTGGTCCCCGACGAACTGCCGAGCGCCGCCGAGCTGGCCGGGTTGCTGATCGATCCGGACGGTACGCGGTGTGACCCGCGCCGCCCGAGTATTGGGGAGGCGGTGCCCGTGGTTACATAAGACGCGTGCGTGTCTCGTGCGCGGAAATCAAACCGATGACGGGCCGCCGTGGGCAACGGTAGGTCCCGAAAGCTGAGCGGTCTGGACGAAACGCTGACCGCCCAGCGCGGTCACCAGCTGATCGGCGTGGTGCGCATCCCCGAAGAGCACGCCAGCCCCATTCGGGTCATCACCCGCCGCCTGGCCATCGCCCTGGTGGTGCTGTTCGGCGCGGCCGTCATCGTCTACCTGGACCGCGACGGGTTCCGCGATGTGCGCAACGAGCCGCTGACATTTTTGGACTGCCTGTATTTCTCGGCGGTTTCGCTGTCGACCACCGGCTATGGCGACATCACGCCGTACACCGAAACCGCGCGCCTGGTGCACACCCTGATCTTCACCGCGCTGCGGATCGCGTTCCTGGCCGTGCTGGTCGGCACCACGCTCGAAGTGCTTTCCGAGCGGTCTCGCCAAGGGTGGAAGATTCAGCGTTGGAGGAGCAGAGTGCGCAATCACACCATCGTGATCGGTTATGGCACCAAGGGCAAAACGGCGGTGGCCGCGATCCTCGGCGACGAAACCATCCAGGCGGAGGTGGTCGTCGTCGACACCGATCGCAGCACGCTCGAGCACGCCGAGAGCGCGGGCCTGGTCACCGTCCACGGTGACGCCACCAAGGCCGATGTGTTGCGGCTGGCCGGGGCCCAGCACGCCGCGTCCATCATCGTCGCCACCAGCCGCGACGACACCGCGGTGCTGGCGACGCTGACCGCGCGCGAGATCGCGCCCAACGCCAAGATCGTCGCCTCGATCCGGGAGGCCGAGAACCAGCACCTGCTGCAGCAGTCGGGGGCGGACTCGGTCGTGGTCTCGTCGGCGACCGCGGGCCGGCTCCTCGGGCTTGCCACCACGACGCCCAGCGTCGTGGAGATGATCGAGGACCTGCTGACGCCCGACGCCGGGCTCGCCATCGCCGAGCGTGAGGTCGAGCAGAGCGAAGTGGGCGGCTCGCCGCGGCATTTGCGCGACATCGTGCTCGGTGTGGTGCGCGACGGGCACCTGTGGCGCATCGACGCCCCGGAGGTGGACGCCGTCGAGGCCAACGACCGCCTGCTCTACATCCGAAGCGTGGGGCATTGATGGCGATCGCGGATTTTCAGCTGCGCAGCGTCCCGTTGCTGTCGCGCGTCGGAGCCGACCGAGCCGATCAGCTGCGCACCGACGTCGAGGCGGCCACCGCGGGCTGGGCCGAGGCGGCGCTGCTGCGGGTGGACTCGCGCAATCAGGTGCTGGTTTCCGACGGCCGGGTGGTGCTGGGTGCCGCCGCCGAACTCGGCGACAAGCCGCCGTCGGAGGCGGTGTTTCTGGGGCGCCTCGAGGGTGGCCGCCACGTGTGGGCGATCCGCGGCGCGCTGCAGGCCCCGGAGGACCCCGACGCGCGCACCGAGGTGGTGAACTTGCGCAGCCTCGGCCCGATCTTCGACGACACCAGCGGCCAGCTGATGTCATCGGCTGTCGCACTGTTGAATTGGCATGAGAAGTCTCGATTCAGCTCGGTGGACGGTTCACCCACACGTCCGGCCCGGGCGGGTTGGTCACGCGTGAACCCGGTCACCGGGCACGAGGAGTTCCCGCGCATCGACCCGGCGGTGATTTGTCTGGTGCACGACGGCGGCGACCGCGCGGTGCTGGCGCGCCAGGCGGTGTGGCCGGAGCGGATGTTCTCGCTGTTGGCCGGATTCGTCGAGGCCGGTGAGTCTTTCGAGGGGTGTGTGGCTCGGGAGATCCGTGAGGAGATCGGGCTGACCGTGCGTGACGTGCGCTATTTGGGCAGTCAGCCGTGGCCGTTCCCGCGCTCGCTGATGGTCGGCTTCCACGCCGTCGGCGACCCGGCGCAGGACTTTTCGTTCAACGACGGCGAGATCGCCGAGGCGGCGTGGTTCACGCGCGACGAGGTGCGCGAGGCGCTGGCGGCCGGGGACTGGTCGAGTTCCTCGGAGTCGAAACTCCTGCTGCCCGGGTCGATTTCGATCGCGCGGGTGATCATCGAATCCTGGGCCGCGATCGACTGACTGGGCCTGCTCAGCTACCGGTCTCGGCCAGCTTCGCCTTCACCTGGGCCGCGCTCGGGTTGGTCAGCGTCGACCCGTCGGCGAACTTCACCGTCGGGACCGTCCTGTTGCCGCCGTTGACCGAGCTGACGAAGTCAGCGGCCGCCGCGTCGTGCTCGATGTCGACCGTCTCATACGGTATTCCGTTGGACTTGAGCACCGTCATGAGCCGATGGCAGTAGCCACACCAGGAGGTCGTGTAGACGGTGAGCGGGGCAGTGGTCATAGCCCGATAACGTAGCCCGGCGACGATGCATTCCGCGCAGCGGGATGCGGAGGAGTGGGCGCTCGGGGTAGCCCGGCGACGATGCATTCCGCGCAGCGACACGCCAGGCCATCCGATTCGGGCGTGGCGATGCCTCAGCTCGCACGGCGACTTGTCAGTATGGGAAGCCACTATGGACGCCATGCCGACGGTCGCCGATCCACTGACAGCCGGGCTGGACGACGAGCAGCGCGAGGCCGTGCTGGCTCCGCGCGGCCCGGTCTGCGTGCTGGCCGGCGCCGGAACGGGCAAGACCCGCACCATCACTCACCGGATCGCCCAGCTGGTCGCCGGCGGTCATGTCGCCGCCGGCCAGGTGCTGGCGGTCACGTTCACCCAGCGGGCGGCGGGGGAGATGCGCTCCCGGTTGCGGGCGATCGACGCCGCGGCGGGCACGGGGCCGGCCGTCGGCGCGGTCTCGGCCCTGACCTTTCACGCCGCCGCCCACCGGCAGCTGCGGTACTTCTGGCCGCGGGTGGTCGGTGACACCGGGTGGCAGCTGCTGGACAGCAAGTTCGCGGTCGTGGCCCGGGCGGCCAGCCGCACCCGGCTCAACGCCAGCACCGACGACGTGCGCGACCTGGCCGGCGAGATCGAGTGGGCCAAGGCGTCGCTGATCGGCCCCGAGGAATACCCCGCCGCGGTGGCCGCCGCCGGGCGGGACATCCCCCTGGACGCCGCCCAGATCGCCGGCGTCTACGCCGCCTACGAGGCCCTCAAAGCGCGCGGCGAACACGTCACCCTGCTCGATTTCGACGACCTGCTGCTGCACACCGCGGCCGCGATCGAAAACGACCCGGCGGTGGCCGAGGAGTTCCGCGACCGCTACCGCTGCTTCGTGGTCGACGAATACCAGGATGTCACGCCCTTGCAGCAGCGGGTGCTGACCGCCTGGTTGGGCGACCGCGACGACCTGACGGTGGTGGGCGACGCCAACCAGACCATCTACTCGTTCACCGGGGCCTCGCCGCGGTTCCTGCTCGACTTCTCCCGCCGCTTCCCCGACGCCACCGTCGTGCGCCTCGAGCGCGATTACCGGTCCACCCCCCAGGTGGTCTCGCTGGCCAACCAGGTGATCGCCGCGGCCCGCGGGCGGGTCGCCGGCAGCAAGCTGCACCTGGTGGGTCAGCGCCCGCCGGGTCCCGCGCCGACGTTCCACGAGCATCCCGACGAGCCGGCCGAGGCCGCCGCGGTCGCGGCGTCGATCGCGCGGCTCATCGAATCCGGCACCCCGCCGTCCGAGATCGCCGTGCTGTACCGGGTCAACGCGCAGTCGGAGATCTACGAGGAGGCGCTGACCGAGGCGGGCATCGCCTACCAGGTCCGCGGCGGCGAGGGATTCTTCAATCGCCAGGAGATCAAGCAGGCCCTGCTGGCGCTGCATCGGGCCGCCGAGCGCGGTGCGGAGGGTCCCCTGCCCGACGTCGTCCGCGCGGTGCTGGAACCGCTGGGCCTGACGGCCCAGGAGCCGGTCGGTACCCGCGCCCGCGAGCGCTGGGAGGCCCTGAGCGCGCTGGCCGAACTGGTGGACGACGAAGTCGCGCAACGCCCGCAGCTGGACTTTCCGGGGCTGCTGGCCGAGCTTAGGATGCGCGCCGACGCCCGGCACCCGCCGGTGGTGCAGGGCGTCGCGCTGGCATCGCTGCACGCCGCCAAGGGGCTCGAGTGGGACGCGGTGTTCTTGGTCGGGTTGGCCGACGGCACGCTTCCCATCTCACACGCGCTCGCCCACGGCGCCGAGAGCGAGGCGGTCGAGGAGGAGCGCCGCCTGCTTTACGTCGGAATCACCAGGGCCCGAACGCATTTGGCGCTCACCTGGGCGCTGGCCCGCAGCCCGGGCGGGCGCCAGGGCCGCAAGCCGTCGCGGTTCCTCAACGGCATCGCACCCCAGGCACGGGCCGAGCCGGGGCCGAACAAGTCTCGGCGCAACCGGGCCACCGCGACCCGCTGCCGGATCTGCAATAACAACCTCACGACCCCGGCGGCCGTCATGCTGCGCCGCTGCGAGACCTGCGCGGCCGACATCGACGAGGACCTGCTGCTCCGGCTCAAGGCGTGGCGGCTGGACGTCGCCAAGGAACAGAAGGTGCCCGCCTACGTCGTCTTCACCGACAACACGCTGATCGCCATCGCCGAGCTGCGGCCCGACGACGACGAGGCGCTGATCGCGATTCCCGGCATCGGCGCGCGCAAGCTGGAACAGTACGGCCCCGACGTGCTGGAGCTGGTTCGCGGTCGCTGACCGGCAAACGCGCAGGTCAGAAAATCGGTTGTGACGACGACCGTGACCGTTTACCCTCGATACCGCGACTCGGCACTACGGACGAAGGAGGGTGGCCGCGATGCTCAGCGACGCGTTCGGTGTAGGCGTGGCCCGCGCGGAGCTGTCCGCGGGTACCTCCCATGCCGCACCCTCCGCCGTGTCGGCGGCCGCGCGTAAGCATCGCGCCGCCGCCGCGACCGACGCGTCCGTAGGAGTCGGGGGCCCACCGAAGGCAACGTAAGCAGCAGCCCCGGTTTTCACCCAGATGGCCACGGACCCGAAGTCAAGGATCCGTGGCCATAGTTATCGGTCGGCAACGAAGCGACCTGGTCCGGATCACCGCTCAAGGACAGCAACCCAGACCAGGAAGTAGGTGGTAGGACATGTCGGCACGGATAGCCCCCAGGCCGGACCTGCCGTGTCACGCCGGCGATCCCGATCTCTGGTTCGCCGAAGCGCCGGCCGATCTCGAACGCGCCAAGTCGCTGTGCGTCGACTGCCCGGTGCGCCGCCAGTGCCTGGCGGCCGCGCTGGAACGGGCCGAGCCCTGGGGCGTGTGGGGCGGCGAGATCTTCGACCGCGGTTCGGTGTTGAGCTTCAAACGACCCCGCGGCCGCCCCCGCAAGGCGGCCTAGCGCGCGAGACTAGACGACCGCGTTGTCGGGTTCGGCGAACCCGGGCACCAGCTCTTCGGACAGCGCCTTGATCGGCACGTGGGCGTCCAGCTGACACAGGATCGCGGCCACCGACATGATCACCCGCATCGGGATCACCAGCTTGGGCGGCAGGTCCATCTGCCGGGCCGTGCGGATCTGCGACACGGACCGGTCGATCTCGATGGCCGACATCTTCTGCAGCCACTTGCGGGTGTAGTGGAAGACCTCGACCTCGACCGGTTCGACATACTGGCGCAGCATGTCATCGATGTCGCGCACCGACACCTGCTGGCCCTTCTGGATGAACCCGGCCTTCTCCATCGTCGGCAACAGCAGGTCGTAGTTCTTGTCGCGGGCCAGCCGGATGCTCATCCCGAGCTCGATCGGCAGGCCGCCGGGCAGCGGCGCGACGGCGCCGAAGTCGATGACGCCCATGCGGCCGTCGTCGAGCAGCATGAAATTGCCCGGGTGGGCGTCGCCGTGCAGCATCTCCAGCCGGCGCGGCGCGTCGAACGTGAGCTCGAGCAGGCGGGTGCCGACCAGATCGCGCTGCTCGGTGGTGCCGTGGCGGATGATCTCGGCCATCGGGATGCCCTGCATCCACTCCTGGATCACCACTTTCGGTGCGCTGGCCACGATGCGCGGCACCGCGAAGTGCGGGTGGTCGTGATACGCCTTGGCGAACGCGCGCTGGTTCTCGGCCTCGAGCCGGTAGTCCAGTTCCATCTCGGTGCGCTCGATCAACTCGTCGACCACGCCCTGGATGTCGGCGCCCGGCGCGAGCTGCTTGAACACCCCGACCAGCCGCTGCATGGTCTTGAGGTCGGCCCGCAGCGCCTCGTCGGCCCCGGGGTACTGGATCTTGACCGCCACCTCGCGGCCGTCGGACCACACGCCCTTGTGCACCTGGCCGATACTCGCCGAGGCCACCGGGGTGTCGTCGAACGAACTGAACCGCTCGCGCCACTTGGTGCCCAGTTGGGCGTCGAGCACCCGGTGCACCTTGGCCGCCGGCAGCGGCGGGGCGTCCTTTTGCAGCTTGGTCAACGCTTCGCGGTAGGGCTCGCCGAACTCCTCGGGAATCGCGGCCTCGAGCACCGACAGGGCCTGGCCCACCTTCATCGCGCCGCCCTTGAGCTCACCCAGGACGGTGAACAACTGGTGGGCGGCCTTTTCCAGAAGCTCGGCCTGGACCTCGTCCCTGGACTTGCCGGTCAGCCGCTTACCGAATCCGAGCGCTGCCCGACCGGCGAATCCGACCGGAATGCTGGCCAGCTTGGCGTTACGCGCAGCCCGGCCCCGTTTGATGTCTGCCACGTAACCATCATCCATGATGGCCCACGCGATGTGGAGAGAAGCCGACAACGCTTGTTGTCAACTCGCGTCGCCGCAGGTCAGCGCACGGGACCGCCCTCAGCAGGCGCACAACGGGTGCTTGACCCACTGCCGCGCGACGATCGCGCCGGCGTGCAGATCGAATTCCAGCGTCGCGTTCAGCGTCTGGGGCGGTTCGGGCTCGGACGCCGCGCCCTGGCCGCGCACGGCCGCGATCACCCGGTTCACCTGAGACAGCGCCAGCGCCGCGGTCGCCAGCACGGTGGCCCGGTCGGCGACGCCGACGGTTTCCCGCAGCTGCGCACAGATCGCCGGCCACGCCGCGTCGCGGTCGCTGCGGTGCAGGTCCGCGCAGCCCAGGCAGCTCGTCACCCCGGGGATCACCAGCGGACCCACCAGCCCGATGCCGTCGCGCACCCGCACCAACAGATGCGCGACGCCCTGGTCGTGCAGATCGCGCACCATGCGCGGGTCGGCGACGAGGTAGTCCGACAACACCACCAGGTCGACGTCGCCGGCCGACACCGCCGCGTGCGGTTGGCTGCTGTGCGCGATCCGGGCGCCCGAGCAGCGCAACGATTCCACGAGCAACTCCGAGAGCGGCCCGCGGCCGTGCACCCGCACCGACGGCGCCCGGCCGCGCGGTCGCCCGCATTCGGTCGCCACCCCGGCCCGAACCAGTTGCGCCACCAGGCTTCTCAGGCCCTCGGTGTCGGTCAGGCCACGGTCAAGCGCCCGTCGCTGCAACTCCGGCAGCGGGGTCGGCGACGACATGGTCCGCAACAGCGTGGCCAGCTCGGCGGCGGCCAAACCGCCCGGAGGACGTACCAGCACCGCGCGACGGGGATCCCAGCCGACCTGCACCGCGCCGTCGGGGCGCAGCAGCACCGGCATCGCCGGGTCCAGCGCGTAGGTGGACAGCGCGGCCTGGCACTGCTGAGTCACCGCGCCACTGTGTCACGGCGGGGGCGACGGCCCGTTCAGTTGTCCACAGGGCCGTCGGAGTCGGGGTCCTCGCGTTCGAGTTTGGCGATCGCCTCGTCGATGCCGCTGGTGTCACCACCGATGACACGGTCGATGAAACCGGCGGGCTCATCGAGGTCCTCGGCGTTGGGCAGTAGGTCGGGGTGCTGCCAGATGCCGTCGCGCGTGTCGACCCCGGCGGCCTGCGTCAGGCGCTCCCAGAACGCGGCCGCTTCACGCATCTTCCGCGGCCGCAGCTCCAGCCCGACCAGCGTCGCGAAGGTCTGCTCGGCCGGGCCGCCGCTGGCCCGGCGCCGGCGCAGCGTCTCGCCGAGCGCGCCCGCGCCGGGAATCCGGTCGCCCAGCGCGGCGGCCACCACCACCTGCACCCACCCTTCGATCAGGGCGAGCAACGTCTCGAGGCGCTCGAGCGCCTGCGTCTGCGCGGGCGTGGCCTTGGGCTCGAATACGCCTTGCCCCAACAGGTTTTCGATCGCCGCCGGATCCGACAGCGACGCCGGATTGAAGTCGCGGGCCAGCTCCTCGATTCCCGACATGTCGATCTGCATGCCCATCGCGTAGGCCTCGACCGCTCCCAGCAATTGGCTCGACAGCCACGGGACGTGGCTGAACAGCCGGTGGTGGGCGGCCTCGCGCGCGGCCAAAAAGGTCAGGATCTCGCTGCGCGGACGCTCGAGCCCGGTGGTGAACGACTCGACGGCGTCGGGCATGATCGCCGCAATTCCCTTGGGCCCCAACGGTAAACCGATATCGGTCGACGTCAGCACCTCCCGGGACAACCGGCCCAGCGCCTGCCCGAGCTGCGAGCCGAACGCCATGCCGCCCATCTGCGACATCATCTGCAGTAGCGGGCCGGCCATGCTCTTGGCTTCCTCGGGGAGCGACGCCGCCCACACCGTCGAGATCTGTTGGGCCATCGGGTCACACAGCCGCTTCCACGTCGCCAACGTGTTGTCGACCCAGTCGGCGGGAGTCCAACCCACCGCCTTGGCGGTGCCCGCGGGCAGCGCCGTCGCCCCGTCCAGCCAGGTTTCGGCGAGGTGCACCGCGTCGGCGATCGCCGAATTCGTCGTATCCGGCACCGGCGCCACGAAGCCGATCGAGTTCGAGGCGACGCGCCGCGCCAATTCGTAATTGACCGGCCCCGAAGCCGTTCCGCCGGGTCCGACGGTGCCGGCGCTGCTGAACATCTGACCCAGCTGGGTGAAGATCTGGCCCAGGTCACCCATGCCGAAATCACCGCTCATTCCGAACGCGGCGAACGGGTCGGAGGGGTTCGACCCCGAATCGGGATCTTTCTTCCCGTGTTTGTCGGGGTCCTCCCCGGGGGAGAAGCCGAACGGCAGGTCAGCCATGACCCCAACGGTACTCACCGTGGGATCGGAAGGCGCGCGACGGCGGGTCAGCTTGTAGCTGAACCTCGTACGGGGGGCCTTGCAGCCGAATGACCGGCGACGCGCTCCGTCTAGTGTATTCGGCGTGAACAGGCGCATCCTGACCCTGATGGTCGCGCTGGTGCCGATCGTGGTGTTCGGTGTGTTGCTGGCGGTGGTGACGGTGCCGTTCGTGTCGCTGGGTCCCGGCCCCACCTTCGACACGCTCGGCGAGGTCGACGGCAAGCAGGTGGTGGCGATCCAGGGCACCCTGACGCATCCGACCACCGGTCACCTGAACATGACGACCGTCTCGCAGCGCGACGATCTGACGCTGGGCGAGGCGCTGACGCTCTGGCTTTCGGACACCGAACAGCTGGTGCCGCGCGACATCATCTATCCGCCCGGCAAGTCGCGGGAGGAAGTGGACAAGGCCAACAGCGCCGACTTCAAGCAATCCGAGGACAGCGCCGAATACGCGGCATTGGGCTATCTGAAGTACCCGTCGGCGGTCACGGTGGCGAAGGTCCCCGAACCCGGTCCCTCGGCGGGCAAGCTGAAGGCCGGCGACGCCATCGACGCGGTCAACGGCACCCCGGTCGCGACCGTCGACGCCTTCACCGGGCTGCTGAAGAACACCAAACCCGGTCAGACCGTGACGATCGACTACCGCCGCAAGAACGAACCCGCCGGTGTGGCGCAGATCACGCTGGGCTCCAACAAGGACCGCGACTACGGCTACCTGGGCGTCGCGGTGCTCGACGCGCCGTGGGCGCCGTTCGTCGTGGACTTCAATCTCGCCAACATCGGCGGCCCGTCCGCCGGACTGATGTTCAGCCTGGCCGTGGTCGACAAGCTGACCACCGGTGGCCTGGCGGGGTCGAATTTCATCGCGGGAACCGGGACCATCACCGCCGACGGCAAGGTCGGCCAGATCGGCGGCATCACCCACAAGATGGTCGCCGCGCACGCGGCCGGGGCGACGGTGTTCCTGGTGCCGGCGAAGAACTGCTACGAGGCCAGTTCGGACAATCCGTCCGGCCTGCGGCTGGTCAAGGTCGAGACGCTCAGCCAGGCGGTAGATGCGCTGCACGCGATCACGTCCGGTGGGCAGCCGCCGAGTTGCTAGGCGAGCGCGGGATCGCCGGTTGTGCAGTGCGTAGAGTTGTCACCGTCTAGCAATCGATCAGGGAGCGTAGCCAGTGGGGATGCGGCCCACCGCAAGAATGCCGAAGCTGACTCGGCGTAGCCGGATTCTGATCCTGATCGCACTGGGTGTGATCGCTCTGCTGCTCGCGGGCCCGCGGCTGATCGACGCCTACGTCGACTGGCTGTGGTTCGGCGAGCTCGGCTACCGCTCGGTGTTTTCCACCGTGCTCGTCACCCGATTCGTGGTCTTTCTGATCGCGGGCCTGCTGGTGGGCGGCATCGTGTTCGCCGGGCTCGCGGTGGCCTACCGCACCCGGCCGGTGTTCGTGCCGAGCAACGACAACGATCCCGTGGCGCGCTACCGCGCCCTGGTCCTTTCCCGGCTGCGGCTGGTAAGCGCCGGCGTCCCGGTGGCGATCGGCCTGCTGGCCGGCATCATCGCCCAAAGCTATTGGGTGCGGATCCAGTTGTTCCTGCACGGCGGCGACTTCGGCATCAAAGACCCGCAGTTCGGCAAGGACCTCGGCTTCTACGCGTTCGAGTTGCCGTTCTACCGGCTGCTGCTCAGCTACCTGTTCGTGGCGGTGTTCCTGGCGTTCGTGGCCAACCTGTTGGCCCACTACATCTTTGGCGGCATTCGGCTTTCCGGACGCACCGGCGCGCTGAGCCGGTCGGCGCGGATCCAGCTGGTCACCCTGGTCGGTCTGTTGGTGTTGCTCAAGGCGGTCGCCTACTGGCTGGACCGCTACGAGCTGCTGTCGCACACCCGCGGCGGCAAGCCCTTCACCGGCGCCGGCTACACCGACATCAACGCCGTGCTGCCGGCGAAGCTGATCCTCATGGCGATCGCGCTCATCTGCGCGGGCGCGGTGTTCTCCGCGGTCGTCCTGCGGGACTTGAGGATTCCCGCGATCGGCCTGGTCCTGTTGCTGCTGTCGTCGTTGATCGTGGGCGCCGGCTGGCCGTTGATCGTCGAGCAGATCAGCGTCAAACCCAATGCCGCGCAAAAGGAAAGCGAATACATCAGCCGCAGCATCGCCGCGACACGGCAAGCCTACGGCCTGACCGCCGACGTGGTCACCTACCGCAACTACACCGGCGACGCGCAGGCCACCGCCCAGCAGGTCGCCGACGACCGCGCCACCACCTCCAACATCCGGCTGCTCGACCCGACGATCGTCAGCCCGGCGTTCACCCAGTTCCAGCAGGGCAAGAACTTCTACTACTTCCCCGACCAGCTCTCCATCGACCGCTACCTGGACCGCAACGGGTCGCTGCGCGACTACGTCGTGGCGGCTCGCGAACTCAACCCCGACCGCCTCATCGACAACCAGCGCGACTGGATCAACCGGCACTCGGTCTACACCCACGGCAACGGGTTCATCGCGTCGCCGGCCAACACCGTGCGCGGAATCGCCAACGACCCCAACCAAAACGGCGGCTACCCCGAATTCCTGGTCAACGTCGTCGGCGCCAACGGCAACGTCGTCTCCGACGGGCCCGCGCCGCTCGACCAGCCGCGCGTCTACTACGGGCCGGTCATCTCCAACACGGCCGCGGACTACGCGATCGTCGGGCGCAACGGCGCCGACCGCGAATACGACTACGAGACCAGCAACGAAACTAAGAACTACACCTACACCGGACTCGGCGGCGTACCCCTCGGCGACTGGCTGTCGCGCAGCGTGTTCGCCGCCAAGTTCGCCGAGCGGAACTTCTTGTTCTCCAACGTGATCGGCTCGAACAGCAAGATCCTGTTCAACCGTGACCCGGCGCGTCGGGTGGAGGCGGTGGCGCCGTGGCTGACCACCGACAGCGCCGTCTACCCGGCGATCGTCAACAAGCGACTGGTGTGGATCATCGACGGCTACACCACACTGGACAACTACCCGTATTCCGAACTCACGTCGCTGGAGTCGGCGACCGCGGACTCCAACGAGGTGGCGTTCAACAGGCTCGCACCCGACAAGCGGGTCTCCTACATCCGCAACTCGGTGAAGGCGACCGTCGACGCCTACGACGGCACCGTCAGCCTGTATCAGCAAGACGAGCAGGATCCGGTGCTCAAGGCGTGGATGCGGGTGTTCCCCGGAACCGTCAAGCCCAAGAGCGACATCACCCCCGAGCTGGCCGAGCACCTGCGCTATCCCGAGGACCTGTTCAAGGTGCAGCGGATGCTGCTGGCGAAGTATCACGTCAACGACCCGGTGACGTTCTTCTCCACGTCGGACTTCTGGGACGTGCCGCTGGACCCGAACCCGACCGCCAGCAGCTATCAGCCGCCGTATTACATCGTCGCGAAAAACATTGCGAAGAACGACAATTCGTCGTCGTATCAGTTGACCAGCGCGATGAACAGGTTCAAGCGCGACTATCTCGCCGCCTACATCAGCGCCAGCTCCGACCCGGCGACGTACGGGCGGATCACCGTGCTGACCATCCCGGGCCAGGTCAACGGGCCCAAGCTGGCCAACAACGCGATCACCACCGACCCGGCGGTGTCCCAGGACCTCGGGGTGATCGGGCGCGACAACCAGAACCGGATCCGGTGGGGCAACCTGCTCACGTTGCCCGTGGGGCAGGGCGGGCTGCTCTACGTCGAACCCGTGTACGCCTCCCCGGGGGCCAGCGACGCCGCGTCGTCCTACCCGCGGCTGATCCGGGTGGCGATGATGTACAACGACAAGATCGGGTACGGCCCGACCGTGCGCGACGCGCTCACCGGGCTGTTCGGCCCCGGCGCGGGGGCGGCGGCGACGGGCATTCAGCCCACCGAGGCGGGGACCCCGGCGAATCCGCCGCCCAGCGCGCCGGCGCCCGCCGCGACGCCGGGATCGCCGCCGCCCGCGGCCGTCCCGCCGGCGCCGGACGGGTCGGTGGCGCTGTCACCGGCCAAAGCGGCTGTGCTGCAAGAGATCCAGGCTGCGATCGGCGCGGCCAAGGACGCGCAGAAGAAGGGCGATTTCGCCGGTTACGGCGCGGCGCTGCAGCGATTGGACGACGCGATCACCAAGTACAACAACACCAAATAGCGTTCAGGCGTAGGCGGTTCGGAACCTGTCCCGATAGGCCTTCGGGCTGATGCCCAGGTGATTGACGAACGCGCGTCGCAGCGTCTCGATGCTGCCGAAGCCGGCCATGCCCGCGGTCTCGGTGACCGATCGGCCGGCCTCGAGCGCGTTACGGGCGAAGTCGACGCGAACCAGTTCGACGTAGCGCGCCGGCGTCATCCCCAGCTCGGATTGAAAGAGCCGGGTCAGCTGGCGGGTGCTCAACGATGCCAGGGCCGCAAGCTTTTTCACGCTGTAGTCGGCGCCGGGGTCCGCCGCGACCGCCTCGGTGACCGCGCGCAGCGGCGACTGCGGCGGGGGATCGGCCTCGACCAGCACCGAGAACTGTGATTGGCCGCCGGCCCGTTTCAGATAGACGACCAGCCACCGGGCGACGTCGCGCACCAGTTCGGTCCCGTGATCCATTTCGACCAGTGCCAGCGCCAGGTCGATACCCGAGGAAATCCCCGCCGAGGTGAACACGTCGCCGTCGCGCACGAAGATCGCGTCGGGCTCGACGGTGACGTCCCGGAAGGCGCGGGCCAACAACCGGGCGTCGTGCCAGTGCGTGGTGGCGCGCCGGCCGTCGAGCAGGCCGGCCTGCGCGAGGATGAACGATCCCGTGCAGATGGACGCCATCCGCCCGGTCCGCGCGGCGACCGACCTGACGGCCTCGACCAGCGCCGGATCGATCGGTCGCCCGGGCAGGTGGTCGCTGCCGGCCACCAGGACGATATCGGCGGAGTCGATGGCCGACAGGCGATCGGTGACCCCCAACCGGGTCCCGATCGAGCTCGTCACGTCGCGGCCGTCCACCGACGCGATCTTGAGCCGGTAGTCGGCGCCGAAGCGGTTGGCCTCGACGAAGACCTCACCCGCCCCCGCGACGTCGAGCAGCGTCACCCCGTCGAAGACGACGATGACCACCACCCGCGAATGCTTTCCCTCGTGCGCCACGTCAGCCATTGTGTCGCTTTTTGAGGAGTTGACGGCTCAAACGAGCGGCGTCGGATCGACCGGACCGTCGCACACTGGGCACAACCGTCACCGCAGAAGGAGACAAGACCATGACCACCAGCTCGATCGACGCCATCGCCGGCATCCACGTGCCCGACACCGCGCTGGCGCGCGAGGTCACCGACTTCATTCGCGACACCGAAGACGAGTTGCTGTTCAACCATTCCCGGCGGGTGTTCTTCTTCGGCGCCCTGCAGGGCCTGCGCCGCGGGATCCACCCCAACCTGGAACTGCTCTACGCCGCCGCGATGTTTCACGACGTCGGTCTGACCGACCACTACCGCAACTCGACCGTCCGCTTCGAGGTCGACGGCGCCAACGCGGCGCGGGACTTCCTGATGGACGCCGGCGCCGACAAGGCCGACGCCGACATCGTGTGGCTCGGCATCGCCCTGCACACGACGCCCGGCGTGCCCGAGTTCCTGGCGCCCGAAGTCGCGCTGCTGCAGGCCGGTGTGGAGGTCGACGTGGTCGGCGTCGGGCGCGAGCAGCTGGCTCCCGAGGCGCTCGCCGCGGTGACCGCCGCCCACCCGCGCCCCGATTTCAAGAACCGCATCCTGGCGGCGTTCAACGACGGCATGAAGCACCGCCCGCACTCCACGGCCGGCACCATGAACGCCGACGTCCTGGCGCACTTCGATCCCAAGTTCGAGCGCGTCGACTTCGTCGACAAGATCCTGCACAACAGCTGGCCGGAATAGCCCGGAAGGGAGTAGACAGATGGACATCCACGAGGCGCTGTACACCACCAGGATGATGCGGCGGCTGCGGCCGGATCCGGTTCCGCTGGACACGCAGGCCCGCATCCTCGACGCGGCCATTCGCGCCCCCAACGGGGCCAACACCCAACGCTGGCACTTTGTCGCCGTCGACGATCCGGCGCTCATCGGTGAGTTCGCCCAACTGTTCCGGCGGGCCCGCGCCCTCGAATATGAGAAGTTCGGGGCGGGGACGGGACCGATGGTGGCGCCCGCGCCCGGTGCCGACGCGGCCGCCCACGCCGAGACGATGCGCCGAATCAAGGGGTCGGGGGATTACCTGGCCGACCATTTCGAAGAGATTCCCTTGCTGCTCTTCGTCTTCGCGATCGACGACCTCGGTGGAGCCAACATCTTCCCGGCGATCTGGAGCGTGCTGCTGGCCGCCCGCGCCGAGGGCGTCGGCGGCGTCATGACGATGGTGCTCCGCAACTTCGAGGACAGGGTCAACGAGTTACTGGGCGTCCCCGTCGAGGAGGGCTGGACGATGTCGGCCATGCTGGCCCTCGGCTACCCGCGGGGCAAATGGGGTGTCGCGGCCAATCGGCATCCCGTGCACGAGGTTTCATCCCGAAACGGCTGGAACACGCCGTTCGGTGTCGAAGTGCCGCAACCGCTTTGGCCGCCGCAGGACACGGCGAGCCTGCCCGCGGCAGGATGAATCGGCCGTGCGGGCCAACGCGGCGTCCGGGAAGTCCAGAGGGACGAGAACTAGCCATCGGCGGATGCGATCACCCGATGGGCGAGTCAAGCTTTCCACATGGGTCGCGACGTCATCGTGGTCACCGGTGCATCAAGCGGGTTCGGCCGCCTCAGCGCGGAAGCGCTGGCGTTAGCCGGCCACAGGGTTTATGCGTCGATGCGGGACACGGACGGCCGCAACGCGTCTCAGGTTGAGGCGATCGGCTACTTCGCGAAGGACAATGGCGTCGAGCTGCGGGCTGTGGAAATGGACGTGCAGTCGCAGACTTCGGTGGATGCCGCGATTGAAAGGATCTTCGAGGCCAACGGGCGGATCGATGTGGTGGTTCACAACGCGGGGCAGATGGTGTTCGGCCCGGCCGAGGCGTTTCAACCGCAACAGTTGGCAGAGCTGTATGACGTGAACGTGCTGAGCACGCAGCGCGTCAACCGCGTGATCCTGCCGCACATGCGACGGCAACGGCAAGGCCTCCTGGTGTGGGTATCGAGCAGCAGTGCGGCCGGCGGCACGCCACCCTATCTCGCCCCCTACTTTGCGGCGAAGGCCGCGATGGATGCGTTGGCCGTGGCTTACGCCCGGGAGCTCGCGCGGTGGGGCATCGAGACGACCATCATCGTTCCCGGCGCGTTCACCAGCGGCACCAACCACTTCGCACGTGCCGGCTCACCCGCTGATGAGGCGGTGGTCGACGAGTATGAGGGCGGACCGTACGCGGGGTTCGCCGCCCGCATTCGTGAGGCCTTTGCAGCGATCGTGCCTCCGGATGCCGATGCATCCACAGTGGCCGAAGCCGTCGTCAACGTGGTGCAAGAACCCTTTGGGCAGCGTCCTTTTCGGGTCCATATCGACCCCGCCGATGATGGCGCGGAGGTCGGCTTCGCCGTGCTCGACAGGCTCAGGGCCGAGATGCTCCACCGCATCGGGATGCACGACCTGTTGCAGCCGGCCCGGTTGTTTCAGTCGTAGGAGGTGCGGAAACGATCCCGATAGGCGCTGGGGGTGATGCCCAGGCGGCTGAGAAAAACCCGTCTGAGTGTTTCTGTGCTCCCAAAGCCCGCTACCCGTGCGGTCTCGGCAACGGTCCGGCCGGCTTCGAGTGCGGCACGAGCGAAATCGACGCGAACCAACTCGACATAACGTGCCGGCGTCAAACCCAACTCGGACTGAAACAGTCTGGACAATTGGCGCGTACTCAAAGATGCCTGAGCCGCAAGCTTTTTCACGCTGTGGTCGGCACCTGGATCCGCGTTGACGGCATCGGTAACCGCCCTGAGTGGAGAATCCGGCGGAGGGTCGGCCTCCACCATGACGGAGAATTGCGATTGTCCGCCAGCGCGTTTGAGATATACCACCAACGACCGGGCGACCTTACGGACCAACTCGGCTCCATAATCCGCCTCCACCAACGTCAACGCGAGATCAATGCCCGACGACACTCCCGCCGAGGTGAATACATCTCCGTCGCGGACAAAGATCGCATCCGGTTCGACGCGCACCGCGGGGAAGATGCGGGCCAACCGCCCGGTATGCCGCCAGTGCGTGGTCGCCCGCTTGCCGTTGAGCAGGCCCGCCTGCGCCAGGATGAACGAACCCGTGCAAACGGATGCCAAGCGCCGGGTCCGGCCCGGGACGGCCTTGAGTGCTTCGATGAGAGCGGGATCGATCGGCCGCCCGATCAGTGTGTCACCGCCCGCGACCATGACGGTGTCGACGGATTCGAGGGCCGAGAGGGGACACGTCACAGCGAATCGGGTGCCGATCGACGTGGTCACATCGCGTCCGTCTACCGATGCGATTTCGAGCGAATAGCGTGCGCCGAACCGATTGGCTTCGGCGAACACCTCGGCGGGACCCGCAACGTCCAACAGTTTCACGCCGTCGAAGACGACGATCACCACCACACGAGTTGTTGCGTTGGCCTCCGCCATACCGCCATCGTGTCGCGCCGGCGACGACGAGTACAAGCCGGAGGGTGTCACAACGTGTGGATCGGCGACACGAACGGCGATCACCTGAGGAACTCTGCCGGATAAGTGGCGGCGCGCGCGACGTTGGACTCACACTGCGACAAAGAAATTCACCGGGGGCGGAACCTGGGGGCTCAAGCTCTTGTCAGCGCGTGACATCATCGTGAACGACGCCTGGCGCCCGAACAGCATCCTTTGGCCAGCGGGTGGCTGACCACGCGACTATTCTCGACACCGTGGACCCGGTGTCGCCGCCACGGAATGGTGGTGCCCTGATAGGCCGGCACGCGGAATGTGTTGCGCTGGAACAGCTTCTCACCCGCGTGCGCGCCGGTGAGAGTCGTGTTCTGGTACTTCATGGAGAGCCGGGTGTCGGCAAGACGGCCTTGCTGGACTACGTCGGTGAACGGGCCGCCGGCTGTCGCGTCATCCGTGCCAGCGGGGTCGAGTCGGAGATGGAGCTGGCCTACGCCGCGGTGCACCAGTTGTGCGCGGCGATGCTCGATCGTCTCGACTTTCTGCCGGTGCCGCAACGCGACGCTTTGAGCACGGCATTGGGTCAAACGACAGGTCCCGCACCGGACCGCCTTCTCGTAGGGTTGGCGGTGTTGAACATGTTCTCCAGCATGGCTGAGGTCGAGCCGCTCGTTTGTTTGGTCGACGATCTGCAGTGGCTCGACCAGGCCTCGTCGCAGACGCTCGTATTTGTCGCCCGGCGGTTGGCCGCTGAATCTGTGGGTTTGGTCCTCACGACGCGGGTTGTGAACCCCGAGCTGAAAAAGCTCCCGACGCTGGAGGTCAACGGGCTCACGGAAACGGACGCGCGAGCTTTATTGGAGACGGTTTTGGCCACGCCGCTGGATGCGCGGGTGCGCGACCAGATCATCGCCGAGACTCGCGGCAATCCACTGGCGCTGCTCGAATTGCCCCGTAGTCTCGCGGGGCGAGAACTGGCCGGGGGGTTCGGGTTACCAGGGGCGCCGCGGCTGTCAGCGGCGATGGAGCAAAGTTTCCGCCGCGGGGTGGAGGCCTTGCCCGACCAGAGCCGTCGATTGTTGGTGTTGGCGGCGGCGGAGCCGCTCGGCGACCCGGGGCTGCTGTGGCGCGCCGCCGCACGTTTGGAGATCGGTGCGCAGGCCGCCACCCCGGCGATCGAGGCGGGCTTGGCGGAATTCGGTGCGCGGGTGCGTTTCCGCCATCCGCTGGCACGCTCAGCCGCCTACCGGGCGGCCCCGTTGCACATCAGACAGCAGGTACACGCCGCGCTGGCCGAGGTGACCGACCCGGACTCCGATCCTGACCGGCGCGCATGGCATCGCGCACATGCTGCGCCAGGTCCGGACGAGGACGTCGCCGCCGAGTTGGAGCGTTCGGCAGGGCGGGCGCGGGCCCGTGGCGGCATGGCGGCCGCGGCCGCGTTTCACGAGCGGGCGACGATGTTGACCCTCGATCCGGCCCTTCGCGTCGAGCGCGCTCTGGTTGCCGCGGCATCGAAAGCCGACGCCGGCGCGTTCGACTCGACGCTGGATCTGCTTGCCATGGCCGAGCGCGGACCGCTCAGCGAACTGCAGCATGCTCGGGCGGACCTCATTCGTGCCCAGTTGGCATACGCCACGAACCGGGGCGGCGATGCTCCGCTCCTGCTGCTTCGGGCCGCGCGGCGGCTCGAGCCGATTGACGCCAGACTGGCCCGGGAGACGTACCTGGACGCGATTTCCGCCGCTGAGTTCGCAGGCCGTCTCGCCAGTCCGGGGGGCCACGTACTCGAGGTAGCAAGGGCTGCGACCGCGGCCCCCCGATCGACGGAGCTGCCACGCGCTCCCGATCTCGTGCTTAACGGGCTGGCGGCGAATTTCATCGAGGGGTATTCGGCCGCGGTGCCATACCTGCGTGCGGCGCTGGACGCCACGGGAACCGGTATGTCGGCTGATGACGAGCTTCGCTGGATGTGGCTGACTAGCCAAGCGGCACTGCACCTTTGGGATGACGCACACTGGGACAGGCTCTCGCAACGTTACCTCACGTTGGCACGCAAGACGGGCGCGATGAACGCGCTTCCGCTCGCCCTGAGCACACGGGCGATGTTGCTGACGTTCGTTGGCGATCTGACGGCTGTGAGCGTGCTGGTCGAAGAGCAGCACACGGTGACCGAGGCCACGGGAAGCAACCTCGCGCCGTACGCCGCCATGACCCTGGCCTCGATCCGCGGCCATCAAGCAGACGCGGAGGCGCTCATCTCGCGGACCGTTGCAGAAGCCCCTCAACGGGGAGAAGGCATCTCGACCGCCGTGGCCGAGTGGACGAAAGCCCTGCTTCATAACGGCCTCGGCAACTACGCGGAAGCACTGGCGGCCGCCCGCCGCGGGCTCGAGCAACAGGAGTATCCCAGCCTTCGTTACCCGGGGGTGGCCAACTGGGCCGCGGCAGAGTTCGTCGAGGCCGCCGTGCGAAGCGGAATGCGCGAAGAGGCAACCCAAGCGATGGAGTGGATCACCGAGATGACCAGCGCTTCCCGCACCGGATGGGCGCTCGGTGTGGAGACGCGCTGCCGTGCGCTGCTGGCCGACGGTGAGGCGGCCGAGCTGCTGTACCGAGAGTCGATCGCACACTATGGGCACAGTCGTGTCCGCGCCGAGCTCGCCCGCACGCATCTGCTCTACGGTGAATGGCTGCGGCGGGGGCGCCGGCGCACGGAGGCTCGGACGCAGCTGCGTATCGCGCACGAAATGCTCGACGCGATGGGGATGGAGGCATTCGCTGAACGGGCCCGACGTGAGCTGCAGGCCACCGGTGAGACCGCACGAAAGCGCACTGCCGGCGTCGACGGTGAAAAGCTGACGGCGCAGGAAACTCAGGTCGCGCGGCTGGCTCGGGACGGCTTGTCGAATCCGGAGATCGGCGCCCGGTTGTTCATCAGCCCCAGAACCGTCCAGTACCACCTTCGCAAGGTGTTCACCAAGCTCGATATCAGCTCGCGCAGTCAACTTGACCGGGTCTTGCCGACAGATCGTCCAGGTTCAGGGTGACAAACCGATGTCCAAGCGCCGGCGTCAGAGTCCGTGCGCCGTTTTGAGGATGTCGCTGGCGCGCTCACCGATGACGACACAGGGCGCCATGGTGTTGCCGGTGGTGATCCGAGGCATGATCGAGGCATCTGCAATCCGAAGCCCTTCTATGCCATGAACTTTGAGGTTCGAGTCGACCACAGACATGCTGTCGCGTCCCATCTTCGCCGTGCAGCTTTGGTGGAAATAGCATTCGGCCCCATAGCGGATGAACTGTTCGAGCTCGGCACGTGTGAGATCGCCCGGCATGACCTCGCGCTTGTTGAAACGCCGAAGTACTGTCGAGTTTCCGATCTCACGGGCGAGATCCACGCAGGCGATGGCGGCCGCGAGGTCGTCGTGGTGTGCCAGCATGTTGTCTTCGACCGACACTGGGTCGCACGGCCTTGCTCCGGTAAGCCGGACTCGGCCAGAGCTTTTCGGGCGCAGCACCCCGGCGCACGCCGTCCACCCGTGCTCCGGCAGGCCATAAGCGGCGGCGTTCGCGCTGCTGGACAACGGAACTTCGCCGAAGCAGATCTGCAGGTCGGGTGCCTCCAGGTTCTGGTCGCTCTTCCAGAACACCCCGGCGCCCCCGGCGTTGTTCCGTGGCTCGAGTGGCTCGCGGAATTCCCACACGCAGTCGATCCGTGGATGGCTCTGATAGTTTCTGCCAACGCCCGGAAGATGCGCCACGACGGGAATTCCGAAGCGGCGCAGCTCGTCAGCGTCGCCGATACCGGAGTGCATGAGGACTTTTGGCGTGTTGATCGCCCCAAGCGAGACAACTACCTCGTGTGCTGCGACGACCTGGTGCGTCCGATCGTTGTGCGAGAACTCGACCGCCGTAGCCCGGTTTCGGCCGACGACCAACCGAGTCACCGTCGCACCGGTGAGGACTGTCATGTTCGGGCGGTGCAGGTGCGGATGAACGTAGGAGCGATACACGGACTGCCGCAGCCCGTTTCGCAATGTCACGTCCAAGAGCGCTGCGCCGCCGCCGCGGTCCATCATGGCGCCGTTGTTGCTCGGATAGCTCGGGATCCCCAGCGAGCGAGCAGCCTCGACGATGGCCGGAGCGATCGGATTGGGGTCGGGCGGGGACGTCACGGACATGGGGCCTCCGGTGCCGCGGGCGGAGACTGCCGGCCCGTGCCAATCCTCAATGCGACGGTAGATGTCAAGCACCGATTCATAGCCCCAGGCTTCGTCACCCGCCTGGGTTGCGAAGTAGTCCCAGTCGCTTCGATGTCCCCGAGCCCACACCATCACGTTGATGCTCGACCCCCCGCCGAGCACCTTCCCCATCGACAGCAGCACCGATCTGCCCTTGAGATGGGCGCTCGGCTGCGAAACGAAACACCAGTCACGCTCGCTACCCAAGTTCAGCGGCCACTGCGTGGGATCGTGGACTGCCGAAACATCATCGGTTTCACCGGCCTCGAGCAAAAGCACCGTAACGTCCGGATTCTCCGAAAGCCGACCGGCGACGACCGATCCAGAAGACCCTGACCCACAGATCACGAAGTCGTAGCGCGCGGCAACCTCGGGTGCCGGCATTGGTGTCGAAGTCATCTGACGCGCGCTTCGACGACGCTGAAATCCGTTGGAGTGTCGGCTTTCCGGACCATCCGGAACCCGGTTTGGCCGAGCAGCCGCTGATGCCCGTTCACAGGGCGTCCACGCGCGTCGTCGTGGCGTCGAGCGAAAATGCCCTTGTTTGAAGTGCTCACGCAATCTCCCCGATTTGATCGATGTGGAATGGAATCCTTGGCTCTCAACATCGGCAGTCGGGATTCACCTGCCGCAACCGATTGCCCAGGATT